>CAZPGL010000030.1:0-14879 GCA_964586175.1 uncultured Microthrixaceae bacterium
CTCGACGATCTTGGCCGTGCACAGCAGGGCACCCTGCTCGCCGTGCATGAACTGGGCCAGGCTCCACTTGAACGACTCGAGGCCCATCTCGGTCCACTCGTCCTCGTTGAGCTTGCGCAGCGGCGACTCGGGATTCTCCTTGAAGTACTGGATCTCCAGCGGGTCGGCCGCGGTGAAGGTGTTGTACGGGTCAACGTCGATCGACCAGTCGAGGTCGGTCTGGCCGTTCCATTGCGAGGTCTTGGCCTTCTCGTAGAGCTTGTCCAGGGCCTGGCGCTCGCCCTTGTCGTAGCACCAGGTGTAGATGGCGTCGGCGTTGTCCTCGACGGCGTGGATGACCGAGGTGACGTCGTCGTTCCACACCGAGAACTCGGCGATGCGCTCGGGGTCGTTGGCGTAGGCGGCGATCGAGTACTCCTCGTTCGCCGGGTCCTCGGTGGCGGTCATGCCGGGTCTCCTGTTGCTGGGTCGGTCGTGGTCGAATCGGGGCCGTCGGTCGGCTGGACGGCCAGGCCGGCGATGACGCCGCCGATCACCGCGTGCCATCCCTCGGCAGTGGGCAGATCGAGGCCCATGGCCCGGGTGAGGGTCATGCCGAAGCCGATGGCATGGGCCAGCCGGACCACGGCCAATTCGTCGAGTTCGGTGTCGACCAGGCCGTCGGCCTGGGCCTGGCGGATCAACCCGCCGAGCTGGCGCTCCTCCTCGTCGACCCTGCGGCGCAGGCTCTCGGCCAGGCCGGGGTCGCGGCGGGCGGCGACGATGGCCTCGAGGAAGAGGCCGTAGCCCTCGGGGAGGTCGTCGAGGAGGTGGTCGCCGAGCGACGAGAGGACCTCGGTGGGCGAGTCGGCCGGGTCGTCGGCCCGTAGGAGACGCTCGATGCGATCGGGCACGTGGTGGTCGACGGCGTCGAGGAGGAGTTCGGCCTTGCCGGCGTAGCGGCTGTAGATGGCCCCGGTCGTGACGCCGGCCCGTCGGGCGATCTCGGCCACCCCGGCCTTCTCGTAGCCCTTCTCGGCGAATACCTCGGCCGCGGCGTGCAGCAACCGGTGGGTGAGGTCGTCGCCGGCGTTGCCGTGGTCGAGGACCGTCCGCGGGTCGAGGTCGAGGGCCATGGCCTGATAATAATGGTCATTATCACCGTGTCAAGCCTGGGGCCTGATCGAGGGGCGGTGTGGCTCAGCCTTCGAGGACGGTGACGGTGCCCGTCTCGCCGTTGACCTCGACGAGCGCCCCGTCCGGGATGCGCCGGGTGGCCGCGGTGGCCGACACCACGCACGGGATGCCCAGCTCCCGGCTGACGATGATGGCGTGGCTGAGCGGGGCGCCGACGTCGACGACCACGCCCGAGGCCGGAACGAAGAGCGGTGTCCACGACGGGTCGGTCAAAGGCGCCACGAGCACGTCGCCCGGTTCCAGGGCCGTCGGATCGAAACTGTCGAGAAGCACCCGGGCCCGTCCCTGGGAGATTCCCGGGCAACCGGGCATCCCCTGGATGGACTCGCCGGCCTCCAGCGTCTCGTACTCGACGGCGTCGCGGTCGGGCCACGTGTCGGCGGGCGGGGGTGCCTCGACGACCACGAAGGGCTCCTGGCGGGCCGCCGCGGCCTCGTAGAGCTGGCGCCGGCCGACCATGGTCTCCGGCCACCCGGAGGGGTCGTCGATCATGGCGTGCATCTCGGCGAAGGTGAGCATGCCGTAGTCGTCGGCTGCCTCGAACACGCCCCGGTCGACCATCCGGCGGCCCAACTCGTGGGCGGCCATGCGGATCTCGTGGACCAATACCACGCAGTTGGTCTTGGTGCGCTCCCGGCCGGGCATGAAGATCCGAGTGGCGCCGAGCGCGGCCTGGAACTGGCCCTGGACCTCGGGGTCACCGTCCAGCATGGCCGTGATCTCGGCGGCCAGGCGCTCCCGGTCGGCGGCCAGTTCCGCGTTGTGGCCGGCCGGTTCGGCGCTGTCGGGAGAGAGCCGCATCCGGTCGATGGCCGCCAGGGCCAGGTCGGGTGCCGTCTCCCAGGTGGGGCAGCTGGACTCCCATTCGTTGGGGCCGCGTGACCCGTAGGCGTGGAGGAAGGTGGTGAACGCCTCGTTGAACGCTGCCGCCGGCTCCCCCAGGTCGAGGAGCCGCCGGTGGAGACCGTCGATCCCGGCGTCGAACGCCGCGGTGACCTCGGCCGAGGCGTTGGCGATCCGACCGAGGTTCCACATGGCCGTCGACGGGGCCGCCGACTCGACGTCGCCGAGGCCGGCCATCAGCTTGAGGGCGTCCTGGGGCCGACCCACCGCGGTGCACACGTCGGTGATGATGCCGGCCGGCACGGTGGCCACGAAGGTGGTGAAGATGTGCTGGCCGAACAGGTGGCGGAAATGGTCCTGCATGCACCGTTCGGCGTGGTGCACCAGATCGTGGTCCTCCATGGCGCCGAAGTCGGGCCGGGCGTCGCGCAGGGCCCGGACCCGGTCCTGGTCGGCCAGCACGTCGGGCAACCCGTCAGTGGTGAGCGCCCACTGGAACGTGGCGCCGATGCGTGCCGTGGCCTCGGGGGAAGGGTCGTCGGGGTGGGGCTCGTAGGCCGGAATGCCGGGCTGGGCGCCGAAGAACTGGGCGTCGATCATCTCGGCTGACAGGCCGGGCGCCCGTTCGCCGAAGATGCGGGACAGCGAGGCGTTCAGGTAGGCGTAGCCGCCGAACACGGCGAGGAACACCGGGTGGTCGGGGTCCAACTCGGCCTCCTCGAAGGCCCCGATCCTGATGTAGGCGTCGCGAAAGCCCAGCTCGGCCACCCCGAGGCCGTCGGCGTTCTGGAAGGCCACGTCGAAGCTCCCCATGGCCACCGGGTCGGGGAACACCTCGCCCACGTTGGCCCGAGTCCACAGCGGGTAGCGGGCCGAGGGCGCCGTTCCCACGAAGTAGCAGCCTGCCACGTCCTGTTGCATCGATCCCCCTCGTTCGACGAATGGCCCACCGGTCTAGCAGGTGGGTCGTCGGGGAGGTGAGGCGAACCCGTATTGGGTGGACGGCCCCCTTCTCACGGGGTCGGCGCCCGTGGGGCGATGGGCGAGGGCGGCGGTCTAGGGTCCGCACCGTGACGGAGAGGGGACACCGATGACCGACCGGGTGCGCCTGGACGTCGACGGCGCCGTGGCGACCATCACCAACGACCACCCGGCCAAGCACAACGCCTTCGACGACGAGATGGACGTCCGGCTCTTCGAGATCCTCGGCGAGCTGAAGAACCGGTCCGACGTACGGGCCGTCATCTGGCGGGGCGAAGGGCCGTCGTGGTCGTCGGGCCGGGACGTGTCGGCCATCGGCACCAACCGCACCGAGCTCACCCACGAGGAGCTCATGGCCCGGGGCCACGCCGGCATCCAGCAGGTGTGGGACCTCGAGGCGCCGATCATCGTCGCCTTCCACGGATGGGCCATCGGCGGCTCGTTCCAGCGGGCCCTGCTGTGCGACGTGCGCATCGCCGCCGAGGACGCCCGGTTCATGCTGCCCGAGCTGGGCCACGGGGTGATCCCCGACACCGGCGGCATGGGGGTGCTGTACCAGATGTGTGGCCACGGCCTGGTCAGCGACATGGTCCTCACCGGACGGCGGCTGTCGGCCGACGAGGCCCTGCGCCACGGCATCGTGTCCCGGGTCGTCGCCGCCGACGAGCTGGACGCCACGGCCCGCGAGATGGCCGAGCGCATCGCCGCCGCACCCAAGACGACCGTCGACACGGCCCGGAGCATCATCGCCAACCTGGCCCGGCCCCAACAGCGGTCGTCCATGGACGAGGAGCGGGTCGGACAGACCACGGTGAACCGCAGCGCCGACTTCGCCGACTTCGCGGCGGCCAGGCGGGCGGCTCGGGACGCCGGGGCCTGACGTGGCGCCGGTGGGCCTGCCCGGACCCCCGCCGCTTGGCGCGTCGGCCCTGCCGGCCGGCACCTTCGACGGGCAGACCGTGCTGGTCACTGGCGGTGGTACCGGTCTGGGCCTGGCCATGGCCGCCGAGTTCGCCCGGCTCGGTGCGGCCGTCGTGATCGCCAGCCGGAGCGCCGACCACCTCGACGCCGGCCGGGCCGCTCTCGAGGCGCAGGGGGCCGAGGTCGAGACCGTGGTCTGCGACATCCGTCAGCCCGACGACGTGACCGGGGCCCTCGACGCCGCCGAGGCCCGGTTCGGCCTGCCCGGCGTGCTGGTGAACAACGCGGCGGCCAACTTCCCGTCGCCGGCCGAGGACCTGTCGCCCAACGCCTGGCGGACTGTGGTCGACATCACCCTCAACGGCACCTTCTACGTGGCTCGGGAGTTCGCCCGACGGCACCTGGCCGCCGGGAGCCCGGCGTCGATCCTGAACGTCGGCGCCTCCTACGCCTGGACCGGCGGCCCGGGGTTCGCCCACTCGGCGGCGGCCAAGGCCGGGGTGAAGAACCTGGTCGAGACTTTGGCCGTCGAGTGGGGCCCCTACGGGATCCGGGTCAACGGCCTCGTGCCCGGCCTGTTCCCCCACGAGGACATGACCGACGACATCCAGGGGAGCCTCACGGCCACGGCCGGGGGGCTGGGCGATCCGGACGGGCTGGCCGGCCGCCAGCCGGCCCTGCGGGTCGGTGAGCGCCGGGAGTTGGGCTGGGCGGCCACCTTCCTGGCTTCGCCGTACGCCGGGTTCATCTCGGGCCACACGCTCGTCGTCGACGGGGCCAACTGGCAGCGTCGTAGCCTCACCAACCCGCCCGTCGTCCCGGTACGGGAACAGCTGGGTCGGCCGGAATTCGGATCCGACACCTGATCACTGACCGACACCCCGTCAGACCAAGGAGGAGCCGTGGAACTCGGCGTCAACATCTTCCCCTGCGAGTACACGATCCCACCGACCGAGCTGGCCGTCGCCCTCGAGGAACGGGGGTTTGATTCGTTGTGGGTGGCCGAACACAGCCACATCCCGGTGCACCGCACCTCCCCGTGGCCCGGCGGCCCGGTGCTGCCCCAGATGTACTACGACGCCATGGACCCGTTCGTGGTGCTCGGTGCCGCCGCCGCGGTAACCACCCGGCTCAAGGTCGCCACCGGCATCTGCCTCGTCATACAGCGGGACCCCATCCAGACGGCCAAGTCGGTGGCCAGCCTCGACGTGATCTCCGGAGGACGGTGCCTGTTCGGGATCGGCGCCGGCTGGAGCCTCGAGGAGATGGCCAATCACGGCACCGACCCCGAACGCCGCTTCGGCCTGATGCGAGAGCGCATCGAGGCCATGAAGGCCATATGGCGTGGCGACGAGGCCGAGTATCACGGGGCACAGGTCGACTTCGACCCGATCATCGCCAACCCCAAGCCGGTCCAGGCGCCCCATCCGCCGATCCACGTCGGCGGGGTGCTGCCTGGCGGACTCCACCGGGCCGTGCGCTACGGCAACGGCTGGATCCCGATCTCCGGCCGGGGGGAGAGCGACCCAGCGGCCATGGTGGCTGCCCGCGACCGGGCCTGCGAGGAGGCCGGACGCGACCCCGTCGAGGTGGAGATCAGCATCTACAACAGCCCGGTGGACCGGGACCGGCTGGCCGCCATGGCCGAGGCCGGCATCGAGCGGGTGGTGTTCGCCCTGCCGCCCGACGAGGCCGACGTCGTGTTGCCGATCCTCGACGCCGCCGTCGAGGCCGCTGAAGGGCTCTGACGGCCTCCGCCCGTCGGCTACGAGTCGACGGGGGCGAAGTCGGTCTGGTCCTCGATGGCGATCGTCTCGACCGCGTCGCCGATGGTGATGGCCTCGGCGGTGTTCTCCCAGTCCTCGTACTGGATGATGTGCATCTCCTCGAACCGCTCCCGCAACCAGCCGTCGCGGTGGTCGAGCAGGCCCAGCTTCTTGCAGTTGGGGACGATCTTGGAGAACAGGATGGTCTGCATGCGCCGCTGAGCCTGCTGGTCGGGCAGCACGGCCTCGATCTCCGCGTTGTCGATGCCAAAGGACGGCCACAGCTCGGCGTTGAGGGTGCGGCGACGCATCATCTGGCAGGCCTCGTAGCAGAACTCCTGGCGTTCCCGGAACTCGTTGGCCGGCAGGTCGTCGTAGAGCTCCTGGAGGGACAGGATGCCGAAGGCCACGTGGCGGGCCTCGTCGGCCATGATGTAGCGCAGCATGTTCTTGAGCAGTGGCTCCTGGGTGGTGCCCAGCATCATGCCGAAGGCGGCCAGGGCCAGGCCCTCGATGACCACCTGCATCCCCAGGTAGACGAGGTCCCAGCGGGAGTCGCCCAGCACCTGGTCGATGAGGGTCCGCAGGTTGTCGTTGATCGGGAAGGTGGTCGGCATCTTCTCGTCGAGATACCGGGCGAAGGCCTCGACGTGCCGTGCCTCGTCGACCACCTGGGTTGAGCCGTAGTACTTGGCGTCGATCCATGGCACGGCCTCGACGAGGCGGGCCGTGCACAGCAGGGCGCCCTGCTCACCGTGCAGGAACTGGCTGAGCGACGCACACTGGTTGGCGATGGCGAACTCGACCCATTTGTCGTCGTTCCAGCCGGCAACCGGCGAGCCGGGTACGTCGAGCAGGCTGCGGGCCGGGAAGCCGGCCGGCACGCCGGTCACCTCGGCCTGGAGGCGGATCATGCGCTCGGGGTCGACGTCGATCGACCAGTCGAGGTCGTCGCTGACGTTCCACTGGGAGCGCTTGGCCTTCTCGTAGAGCCGGTTCAGGCCGTCACGGCTGCGCTCGTAGTCCCAGGTGTAGAGGGTGTCGAACTCGGCCTCGACGGCATGGAGGAGGTCGGTGTATGCCTGTGTGTCTTCGGTGATCGCCATGGGAGAAGGGTAGTCACCGGACGTCGGCCGATGCCGAACCCGGCCCGCCCGGTCAGCCTCGGGTGGCGGCCAGATCGGCGGTCAGGGCGGCGTGCTGCTCGTCGGTCAGCCTTGCCTCGACGGTGAGGGCGGGGAAGTCGCATCCGATGGCCACCGGGGCGGCGTCCAGTCGGAAGGTCAGGTACTGCACCGCCGACAGGCGGCCCCGGCCCACCTGGGTCTCGTCGTACTCTGCGTGCACCCGGGTGCCGTCGGCGGTCTCGGCGTAGATGCGCTCCTGCATGCCCAGCCAGGCTTCGAGCAGGGGGCGGCGCTGGGCCTCGTCCTCGATCTCGATGAGCAGGGCGCAGCCCAGCTGGCCGGACCCGCCCAACATGGCGTTGTAGGTGGCCAGCTCGTCGGCGATGCTCGATTCCCGCACGATGCGCTCGGCCCGCATGATCTCCTGGATCTGGTATCGGATGGTGTCGTGGTTCTCGAACAGGAACGTGAGGTGCTCGCCGACGTGGATGCGGCGGGGGGCCTTGGCGGCCATGGCCGCGGCCCGCAGGGTGTCGCGGGCGTCGTCGTAGGTCTGGTAGTCGACGATTTCGTGGCGCTCTACGTGATGGGGGGCCGGCCCGGTCATGTGGGCTCCTCGGGCTGCTCGACGGGGGTGGGGAAGCCGTCGGGCTCGTAGGCCCGGGCCAGGATGCTCATGGGGTGCATGGGCCGACGGCCGGCGTGCTGGCCGAACTGGATGGCGGCCAGGGGGCAGTCGGTGGCCCACACCTCGGCGTCGGCGTCGGCCATCTCGTCGAACGACTTCCGGCCGATACGCACCGACACCTCGAAGCCCTCGGTGGTCATGGCGAACGTGCCGTCGTGGCCGCAGCACTCCATGGTGGTGACCGGTTTGACCCCCGGGATCTTCCGCAGCAGGTCCCGACCCTTGAACCCGACGGCCTGGGCCCGCAGGTGGCACGGGGCGTGGTAGGCGACGTCGCCGGGGGTGGAGGCGAAGTCGGTGGAGAATCGGTCCTCGTTACGGATTGACCACAGGAACTCGCCGGGGTCGGTGACCGCGGCAGCCAGCGCCTCGGCCCGGGGCCGGTCGGCCGGCGCCACCAGCTCAGGGTATTCCTGGCGCAGCATCATCGAGCAGGTCGGGTTGACGGCCACGACCTTCTTGCCGGCTTCGACGTGGGGGCCCAGCCGGTCCAGGTTGGTGGCCGCCTTGGCTCGCAGGGTGTCGAGGTCGCCCGACTCCCAGGCCGGCATGCCGCAGCACACCAGCCCGGTCTCGCAGCTGGTGTCCACGCCGTTGCGTTCCAGGACGGCGACGGTGTCCTGTCCGACCTGGGGCTCGTTGTGGTCGACGTAGCAGGTGGGGAAGACCACCACCTCGCCGTCGGCCGGGTCGCCGACGAGACCCCGCCGTTTGGCCCAGGCGGTGAAGGTGCGGCGGGCGAACGACGGCAGGTCCTTGTCGGGGTGGATGCCGACGAGCCGTTCGAGGAAGCGGCGGTGCAGCCGGCTGCGCGAGTTCAGGGTGTTGGCCAGCCCGCCCGAGGCCCGGGCGAGGCGGGCGGTGCGGTCGGGGTCGCCGAGCAGGTGGTCACGGCGGCTGCCGCCATCGGCCCGGCGTCGCTGAGCCTTGAAGCGGTGCACCAGCTTCGGGAAGTCCAGCTGGAACTCGTGGCCGTCGCGCACGGTGTACGGGCACTGCACCTCGCACAGCTTGCACTGGAAGCACTCGCCCATGACCTGCGTCGTCTCGGCGTCGGTGAGGCGCCGGACGTCGCCGTCGTGGCGGTCGTCGATGAACGAGAACAGCGACGGGAAGCTGTCGCAGTATTTGAAGCACATGCGACAGCCGTGGCAGATCTCGAAGGTCCGTTCGATCTCGCCGGCCAGGGCGTCGGCATCCCAGTAGTGTTCGTCGGCTGGGTCGTAGGTGAGGCCCGGGGTCGGCTGGTAGGGGATGTTGCCGGTCATGGGCGCAGGTCCGTGGTCGGGGCCGGGATGCGAGACGCCGGTCGCCCCGTGGGGAACGACCGGCGCCGCAACACGTTGGGTCTCGTGGATGGCGACCCGGGCGGGCCGCCGGGGTTCAGCCGACCTCGTCGAGGAGGGCCTGGAAGCGTCCGGCGTGGGCCTTCTCGGCCTTGGCCAAGGTCTCGAACCAGTCGGCGATCTCGTCGAAGCCCTCTTCCCGGGCGGTCTTGGCCATGCCGGGGTACATCTCGGTGTACTCGTGGGTCTCGCCGGCGACGGCAGCTGCCAGATTCTCGGCCGTGTCGCCGATGGGCAGGCCGGTGGCCGGGTCGCCGACCTTCTTGATGTAGTCGAGGTGGCCGTGGGCGTGGCCGGTCTCGCCTTCGGCGGTGTCGCGGAAGTTTCCGGCGATGTCGGGGTAGCCCTCGACGTCGGCCACCTTGGCGAAGTAGAGGTAGCGGCGGTTGGCCTGCGACTCGCCGGCGAAGGCGGCCTTCAGGTTCTCGATGGTCTGGCTGCCGTCAAGGCTCACGGGGTCTCCTGGTTGCTTGGGCGGGTTGGCGGGTTCTGGGGGCCGATCCTAGGCCGACTGGCGTGGCGGCAACACCCTCGGTCACCGGGCTACTGGTCGGCGTAGCGGGGGGTGCCGGGGGCGACCATGCTGTCGAAGATTCCGAGGATCTCTCCGGGCTCGGCGTGCCGGCCGGTGGCGTGCTTCGAATAGACGAGGTCACCGTCGACGACCACCTCGAAGGCCCCGCTGTCCCCGGTGACGAGGGTCAACTCGTCGATGACGTGCTGGTAGTCGCCCAGCAGGTCGCCGGCCGTGCGCACGGCACGGTCCGAATAGTCTCAGGGCACGCAGTAGGTGATGGTGATGCGGTGGCTCATGGTGCCGACGTTAGCCGCGGTCCGGCGGACGGGTCGACGCCCCGGCCACCAGCAGGGCACCGGGGTCGGCCCGCAGGGTGGCCGGGAGGTCGGCCATGGCTTCGCCGTCGGCCCGGTACCGGCCGACTCCGCTCACGGCCACCTCGGCGGCCCGGAACATCGACACCTTCGGGTGGTCGACGTGGGCGCCGGTGCCGACCATCCGAAACGACCGCAACAACTCCAGACGGCTCACGTCGCCGACGATGCACACGTCCAGCAGGCCGTCGGCCGGGTCGGCGTCGGGGCAGATCATCATCCCGGCGCCGAAGAACGCCGTGTTGGCCACCACGACCACCGCCGCGGTGAGCTCGACGGTCTTCCCGTCCAGGGCCAGGGTGTAGCGGGCGGTCCGCATGGCGGGGATCTCGGCCAGGGTGGCCAGGGTGTAGCGGGCGGGGCCCTTCGGAAATGCCATGGCGTCGGCCCGCTCGTTGACGGTGGCCGGGAACCCGGCGGCCACGCTGGTCAGGGCGGGCCGGGGCCCGCCGGTGATCACGTCGACGGGCACCGGGTCGGCCAGCGCCCGGTCGACGCGATCGGCCAGTTCGCCGTGGTCCAGTCCCAACGCCCGGGCGGCGTCATTGCCGGTGCCGGCGGCCACCAGGCCCAACACCCGTCCGGAGCCGGCCAGGGCGGCGACCGCATGGTGGACCGCGCCGTCGCCGCCGGCGACCAGCACCCGGTCGGCGCTCGACGCGGCGACCGCGGCGGTGACCGCAGTTGGAGAATCGGCGGTCAACACCTCGGCGGTGACATCGTGGTCGGCCAGCCGGTCGACGATCGCGTCGCCGATTTCGGCGGCCCGTCCGCCACCGGCCCTCGGGTTCACGAGCAGTGCCACATGTGACATCGCCGTCATCATGGCTGGTCGGTAGCCTCCGCACCATGACCAGCCGCCGTGTCCCCGCCCGCCTGACCGCCATCCTCGCCGGGGTCACCCTGCTGGCCGGCGCCTGCGGGGGCTCCTCCGGATCGGGCAGCGACCGACCGCCGGCCGAGGAGGGGGTCACCCGGGTCATCGCCTACGACCGTCAGGACTACGACGCCGACCGCTACGAGGTTCCCGCCGGCGAGGTCACCTTCGAACTCGTGCTCGAGGGCATGCAGGCCCACACCCTCGTGGTCGAGGGCCACGAGGACGCCATGCGCCTCGAGGTCACCGACGGCGACCCGGCCACCGGATCGGTCACCCTGGAGCCGGGCCGCTACTGGCTGTACTGCGACATCGCCGGCCACCGCACCAGCGGCATGGAGGCCCAGTTGCTCGTCGGCTGAACCATCTGTTGCACCACGCGAAACGACCCGCCCCCGAAAGGGCGGGTCGTTTCGCGTCCGGGGACTAGGACTCAGGCGGCGCCGATGACCAGCTCGAAGAGCAGCCAGATGACGACCGTGATGCCGAGGCCGTACTTGATGGTGTCCTGGTGCTTGTCGAGGACCACCTTGTTGAGGCCGTTGTCGTAGCCACCCAGCTTGCCGAGCGCCGACAACTCCATGACGATCCAGATCAGGCCGAACACGATCCACATGACGGCACGGGAGCCGCCCTCGGGCGCCGGGTCGAAGTTCACGCCGAAGTGGCTGGGCCACATCATCAGGAAGATCAGCGGGATCGAGAACAACGTGTTGACCCGGCTGGCCCGGGCGGCCCGCTTGGCGGCTGCAGGTGCCGCGGGGTCGGCCTCGCCGCCCTCGGAGACCTTGACCGACGAACCGATGGCGATCTGCTGGGCCGGCCAGATGACCATCCAGACGTTGGCGGCCATGGTGGTGCCGAACAGCACGCCCATGGCGATGCCCATACCGCTGGCCGACTTGTAGTAGTCCATCTCGAACAGCACTTCCTGGTGGGCCAGGATCCAGATGCCGGACAGGAACGTGAACATTGCTGCCCACCGGAACCACCACAGGGTGCGCCAGGTGATCTTGCGCAGCGCCTCGCCACGGGCCCCGTCGCTCATCTCGCCGAACGCCGACCCCTGGATGAAGTTGAAGAACCACAGCAGGCCGATCCAGGCCACGCCGGCCAGGTAGTGCACGTACCGGCCCACGGCCTGGCCGCCACCGCTGCCGCCCATCCAATCGAACAGTTCCACGCGAGTCTCCCCAGTCGTCCCGGCCCGCCCGGCGGGCGGCGCATCCGTTTCAGGCCCGATCATGGCATGCCGACCCGATCCGGCCAAACATCCGGCCCCGACGGGATACCCGGCCGCGGACCATGGCACGATCGGGGCATGCTGATCGACGACGTGGACCTGGCCGACACCGCGTTCTGGGACCGGCCGCTCGACGAGCGGGCCGCGGCGTTCGACCTGCTACGCGTCGACGACCCGTACCGCTACTTCGACCTGCCGGACGAGATCACCGAGCGGTTCCCCCAGAAGGGGTTCCACGCCTTGGTCCGCCACGCCGACGTGGCCGAGGCCAGCCGCCGCCCCGAGGACTTCTGCAGCGGTCACGGCGGTACCAGCCCGGTGGACGTGCCCAGCCAGGAGCTGGCCCGCTACTTCGGCTCGATGATCTCCATGGACGACCCCCGCCACAAGCGGTTGCGGTCCATCGTGTCGGCCGGGTTCACCCCGAGACGACTGGCCGCCCTCGAGGACTCGGTGCAGCGGATCGCCGTCGAGATCGTCGACGACCTGCTGGATCGGGGGCCGTGCGACTTCGTGCCCGACGTGGCTGCCCGCCTGCCCCTCCAGATCATCTGCGAGATGATGGGCGTCCCCGAGGCCCACTGGTCGATGGTGTTCGAGCAGTCCAACATCATCCTCGGTGGACAGGACGACGAGTACCGCCAGGACGGGCTGGACGCCGGGACCCGTCTGTTCCTCGCCGCCATGCAGCTCACCGGCCTGATGGGCGATCTCATCGCCGAACGGGTGGACCACCCGGCCGACGATCTCACCTCGGCGCTCATCCACGCCGAGGTCGACGGCGAGCGCCTCACCCACGACGAGATCGCCTCGTTCTTCATCCTGCTGCTGGTCGCCGGGAACGAGACGACCCGCAACGCCATCTCGTGGGCCCTCCACCTGCTGACCGAACATCCCGACCAGCGGGCCGCCTGGTTCGCCGACTTCGAGGCCAGGGCCCCGGCCGCCGTCGAGGAGATCGTGCGCTGGGCCTCACCGGTGATCTCGATGCGCCGCACCGCCACCCACGACGGGGTGCGGCTCGGGGAGCGGGAGTTCGCCGAAGGCGACAAGATGGTCCTCTACTACTGGGCCGCCAATCGGGATCCGGCGGTGTTCGAGAACCCCCATGCCCTGGATCTGACCCGCATCCGCAACGACCACTACGGGTTCGGTGCCCCCGGCCCCCACTTCTGCCTCGGCGCCCACCTGGCCCGCCGGGAGGTCACCGTGATGTGGCGGGAGCTGGCCCAGCGGGTGCCCGGCATCCACGCCACCGCGGCGCCCGACCGGCTGACCAGCGGCTTCATCAACGGCGTCAAGCACCTGCCCTGCGCCTGGTAGTCGGATTGCCCGCGAAGGGAGTGTTCAGTCGACGACCACGTCGGCGAAGCGCTCCCGCAGGGTCTTCTTCGAGAACTTGCCGACCGACGTCTTGGGGACCTCGTCGATGAACTCGACCCGGTCGGGCATCCACCATTTGACGATCCGGCCGTCCAGCCAGGCCAGCACGTCGTCGGCACTCATCTCGGCCCCCTCGGCGGGCACCACGCAGGCCATGGCCCTCTCGCCCCACTTGGTGGAGGCCACCCCGATCACCGCGGCCTCGGTGACGTCGGGATGGGCCATGATCTCGTTCTCCAACTCGACCGAGCTGATCCACTCACCGCCCGACTTGATGAGGTCCTTGGTGCGGTCGACGAGGCTGATGTAACCCTCGGGGCTGCACGTGGCCACGTCACCGGTCTTGAGCCAGCCGTCGTCGGTGAACGAATCGGACGCCCGGTCGTCGTTGTAGTAGGTCGACGCCACCCACGGACCCCGCACCTGCAACTCGCCGCGCGACTCGCCGTCCCACGGCTGCTCTTCTCCGGTCTCGGGCTCGGTGATGCGGAAGTCGACGCCCGGGCTGACCAGCCCGACCGCGGTACGAAGGTCGGCCTTGGCGTCGTCGTCGAGCCCGTCGAGGCTGGACTTGACGCCGCACACCGCGGCGAGCGGGCTGGTCTCGGTCATGCCCCAGGCTTGGAGGATCGGCAGGCCGGTGGCCTCCCGGTAGCCCTCGGACAGGGAACGGGGCACAGCTGACCCGCCGCACGGGATGGCCCGCAGCGACGACACGTCGCGGCCCTCGAGCTCTGGCAGCACACCCATCCAGATGGTGGGCACGCCGGCGGCGAGGGTGACCCGCTCGGTCTCGATCAGGTCGGCCAGGGCCGGGGCGGTCAGATTGGCGCCCGGCATGACGACCGTGGCCCCGGTGGCCACCGCGGCGTGGGCCAGGCCCCAGGCGTTGGCGTGGAACATCGGCACCACGGGGAGGACGACGTCGTGCTCGCACACCCCGAGCGTGTCGGCCATCATCGCCCCGAACGTGTGGAGCACCATCGAGCGGTGCGAGTACACGACACCCTTCGGGTTGCCGGTGGTGCCCGACGTGTACATCATCGAGCCGGCCCGGTTCTCGTCGACCCGGGTCCACTCGACGGGTGAGGCGGCCGCCAGCAGCGTCTCGTAGTCGTGGACCTCGGGGCCGATGGCGTCGGCGTCGGGTGCCGGGGCCCCGTCGTCCATGAGCACCACGTGGCGCACGGTGGAGAACTGGTCCATCAGCGGCCAGATCAGCCCGGCCACCGAATGGTCGAGGAAGATGACCTCGTCCTCGGCGTGGTCGACGATGTAGGTGAGCTGGTCGGGGAACAGCCGCAGGTTCAGGGTGTGCGACACCCGGCCCGTACACGGCGCGGCGAAGTACAGCTCGAGGTGGCGGGACGTGTTCCAGGCGAAGGTGGCCACCCGGCCGTCGTCGGAAATCCCCAGGCCGTCGAGGGCACCGCCCAGCCGGCGGGTGCGCTCGGCCCAGTCGCCGTAGGTGAGGCGCTCCTTGCCGTTCGGGGTGGCCGTCACCACCGTCTTCTCCGGGAAGAGCCGTTCGGCCCTGTCGAACAGGTGGATCAGGGACAGCGGCGTGTCCATCATGAGGCCGTCCATGGCGGGGCTCCTAGTCGTCGGGGTCGTCGGGGTCGTCGGGGTCGTCGGGG
>CAZPGL010000030.1:14979-25166 GCA_964586175.1 uncultured Microthrixaceae bacterium
GTCGTCGGGGTCGTCGGGGTCGTCGGGGTCGTCGGGGGATGAGGGTCAGGTGCAGTGCTCGAAGGCTGCCGAAGCGAGGGCTACCAACTCGGCCCGCTCGTCGTCGCCCAGGGTCGCGTAGTCGACGGCCGAGGCCTCGTCGGTCGCGTCCTCGATGGCATCGCGGATCTCCGGGTCGGTGGCCGTGCCGTCCTCCGGCCAGCCGAACAGGGTCACCAGGCCCTTGTTGGCGATCAGCATCCCGTGCGGGTCGGCGCCGGCGGCCTTGACGGCGACGACGTGCCGGCAGAAGCGCAGCTCGCGGAGGGCGGTGACCAGCAGGTACGCCCGGCCGGTGTCGTCGTCCGGTCGAGCCTGGTCACGCCAGCCGGCGAACAGGGCGGCGTCGGTCGGGTCGGCGTCGTCGGCCACCGAGGCGGCCAGCTCGGCGAGGCGGCCGGCGCCCTCGAAACCGTCGAGGTAGGTGCGCCCCATCTCGACGCAGATCTGGCCGTAGATGGCTGCGGCTTGACTGGCGGGCAGGTCGTCGGTCGGCGCCCAGTTGGCGCGGATGACTTCCGGTGTGAAGAAGTGGGCTGCCTCGCATGCGGTGTCGGCGTCGACGTCGCCGAGTACGCCGAGGCGACCGAGGACGTAGGTGCCGACGCCTGGCGGGAGACCCAGTTCGGCGCCGCGCCCGAAGGACGCTCCGTCGAGCATGAACCTGGCGCCGAGCGAACCGATCGGCGCCGCCAGTGACCGTGCGGCGGTACGTGCATCCATGGGCGGGTGGTCTCCTACAGCGGGTTGGAGTGCAAGGTACCAAATGGCCTTGCCGCGTATTCAGCCGAGCGCCGCTACCGCGCCCAGGGCGATGAGGGCGGTGTTGCGGGCCACGTCCCACCACGACAGCGGCCGGGTCGACCACGCCCCGAAGCAGCCGCAGCCGTCGCGGTGGCCGCCGGCCAGGCGGCCGACGATGAGAACGGTGAAGGCGACGAGGAGGGCCACGGCGCACGGACCGCCGGTAGCCGGGTCGGCGGCCAGCAGTACCGCCACCACCAGCTCGACGACCGGCAGGGCGACGGCCAGCACGTCGGGGCGGGGGAGCCTCAGGTCGCGGAGGGCCCGCCGGGTGTCGAGAGGTGCGCGCAGCTTGGCGATACCGGCGACGGCGAAGACCGCGGCCAGGATGAACCCGGCCCACTGTGCCCCGTTGCCGGGCACGTCAGTAGCCGAGCGCCACGTCGACCCCGGCCAGCAACTCCTGGCCGGCGCAGAAGCGGCGCACGTTCTCGGTGACGAACGGGGCCAGCAGGTCGAGGCCCATCTCCGGAGTGTTGGCGATGTGCGGGGTGATGAGGCAACTCGACTGCGACCAGAGGGGGTGTCCTTCGGGCAGCGGCTCCGGGTCGGTCACGTCGAGTGCCGCCCCGCCGAGACGACCGGCATCGAGGGCGGCCACCAGGTCGTCGGTGGCGATGTGGCCGCCCCGGGCCACGTTGACGATCCAGGCGTGGTCGGGTAGGGCGGCCATGGCCGCGGCGTCGACGATGCCCCGGGTCTCGTCGGTCAGGGCCAGGGCCAGGACCAGCACGTCGGTGCGGGGAAGCAGCTCGTGGAGCCGGGCCGGCCCCACCGTCCGGGCCGCACCCTCGACCGGTGAACCGGAGCGGCGTACCACGCTGATGTCGCAGTCGAACGGGGCCAGCAGGTCGATGGTGGCCCGGGTGATGCCGCCGCCGCCGAGGAACGTGACCCGGGACCCGGCCAGGTAGCGCCCTACCGGCGGCCCCCAGGAGTCGGCCCGGGCGTAGCCGTGGAGGTGCTTGGCGCCGGCCAGCATCATGGCCAGCACCGTTTCGGCCACCGCCGGGGCGTACACGCCCTTGGCGCACGTCCAGCGCCAGCGGTCGTCGAGGTGGTGGGCGAACGGTTCGATGCCGGCGTAGGGGAGTTGGATCCATTCGAGCCGGGCGGCGTCGGCGACCAGGTCGGGGAAGGCGTCGGTGTGCAACGGGTCGGCCCAGATCAGGCCTTCGGCATCGACCGGCTCGACCACCGATCCGCCTCCGGCCTCGACGGCGGCACACAGCCGTTCGTGCATGGCCGGGCGGCTGGCCGGAACGACGGCGACCGGCCGGGTCACGTCTGGAGGGGCAGGCACTCGTCGGCCACCGCCCCGACGGTGGACGCCCAGTCGTCGGGTTCGTCGAGGGGGAACACCACGAACTTGGACGCCCCGGCGTCGACGAACTCGGTGAGGCGGGTGGCCAGCCCGGCCACACCGGTGGCCACCACCTCGCCGGGGTCGACATCGGGCTGGCGTTGGCGCAGACGCTCCACGAAGCGGTCGGGCAGGGCCCGGTGCACGAACGGGACGAGGGCGCCGAAGTGCTCGGGGTCGATGTGGCGGTCGTGGGCGGCGGCTTCGGCCTGCACCACGGTGATGCCGTCGGCGACGATCTGCGGGGTGGCGAACGACGGCAGCCAGCCGTCGCCCAGTCGGCCACAGCGCCGCAGCTCGGATGGGGCGAACCCGCCCAGCCACACGTCGATGGGCTGTTGGATCGGCTTGGGGGCCACCCGCACGCCGTCGAGGTGGAACCGTTCACCCCGATGGTCGACGGCGTCTTCGCCGGCGTCCCACAGGCGACGCATCAGCGGCAGGGCCTCGTCGAACCAGGCGGCCCGCTCACCCCGGGTCACCCCGAAGGCCTGGTGTTCGGCGGCGTCGGCGATGCCCAGGCCGAACGCCGGCAGGGCCCGACCGCCCGACACCACGTCGAGGCTGGCGACTGCCTTGGCGCACAGCACCGGGTTGCGGCCCGGCAGCACCATGACCGCCGGTCCGAATTTGAGGTGCTCGGTGCGGCCGGCGGCGTACGCCATGGCGACCATCGGGTCGAGGGTCAGGCCGGTGGCCCGCTCGCTGACCCACAGCGAATCGAACTTGTGGGTTTCGAGGTCGTCGACGATCCGGCCGAACAGGTCGGTGTCGTCGAGGCGGGCCGATCCGCCGAACCCGAAGCCGACCCGGATCTTCACGCCGAGCCGCTCCGGATCAGCCCAGAGCGGCGGTGCCGGCGTAGGGGGCCGGATCGCCGGCGGCCGGCACCTCGGGGCGCGACCACGCCGTGAGGTCGGCCAGGGCGTCGCTGACGGCCCGCCATGCCTCGGGATCCCAGCCTTCGGCAGTTCCGAGCACGGTGCCGTTCTGGCGGATCACCACGAAGGCGGGCAGGCTCTCGAGGCCCAGGGCCCGGACCAGGGTGCGGTCGGGGTCGGCGAGGCCCAGGATCTCGTCGGCCAGCGGGCCGAGGAACGCCTGGGCGCCGGCGGTGTCGGTGTCGGTGACGAGGTAGGCGACCCGGACGTCGGCGTCGCGGAACACCTCGAGGACCCGGCGGCCGGTGTCGAGCAGCCAGGAACTCTCGTGGGTGTACGGGTCGAGCACCACGAGGGCCAGCGGGAAGGTGGTGAGCAGCTGCGACAGCGGGCGGGCGTCGCCGCCCACCGGATGGAGCTCGGTGCTCAGCAGAACGTCGGGTGCGATGTCGTCGGCCACGAGGGCTGACGCTAGCAAGCGCAGGCCGGTTCTGGCGCGGTTAGAGGTGACACTCCGGATCTGGGGACAGACCCCAGATCCGGGGTGGGGTCGAAGCGCCGACGACCCTGGCGTTACGGTCGCGGCCGTGCACCCCATGGAACGGCTCCGTCTCGTGGCCCGCTCCGGCGGTCCGCCCCGGTCGCTGGCCATCGGTGCCGCCGAGGCCCTGCTGCCCGTCGCCGATCAGCCCGGCGGGCTGCTCACCGCGGCCCGCCGTCTCGTCGACCGGCACCGAGGGCACGGCCCGCTGGTCTGGGTGTGTGCCAGGGCGACCACGGCCCCCGATCCCCGGGTGTCGCTCGTTGGGTCCATCGAGCTGTTGCGGTCCGACCCGGTGGCCGGTCGGGTGGTCGAGGCCCTGCCCGCCGAAGCCGTCGTGGTGTGCGGCCCGGGCGTCGACCTGCCGACAATCCGAGATGATCTGACCCTGGCCACCGATCGGGCCGCCCTCGCCGCCGCCGACGTGCTGGTGGTCGCCCCGGCGGTCGCCGGCCCTGCCGGCTGGTGGACCGAAGGGGTGGTCGACCTGCTGGACGAGGCCGCCCACCACGAGGTGCCGGTGTGGCTGGCCGTCGGCGAGGGTGCCGTGCTTCCTGCGGTCATGGCCGAGCGGGCCCTGGCCGGCCTGGACCCGATCGGCTTCGACGGGGTGGCCCGGGCCGTCGGTCCGAACGGAGCGGCACCGGTGGAGACACTGGTCGGCCGGTCGACGTGCCCGGTCGACCTCGGCCTGTACTCCGGCTCGTCGTGACCCGACTGCCCGCGGCATTGCTGGACTGGGGCCGTCCCCGTCTGCGCGATCTTCCGTGGCGGGCCACCCGTGACCCGTGGGCGGTGCTGGTGGCCGAGGTGATGCTGCAGCAGACCCAGGTCGACCGGGTGGTTCCCCGTTGGTCCCGGTTCCTCGAACGGTTCCCGACACCGGCGGCGTGCGCCGGGGCGACGGTCGCCGACGTGGTCAGGGAGTGGTCCGGGCTGGGCTACAACCGGCGGGCCGTGTTCCTGCACCGTTGCGCCACGCGGGTGACAACGGACCATGGCGGCGAGTTGTCCACGGAGGTACCGGCGCTCCTGGCCCTGCCGGGGGTCGGCCCCTACACGGCCCGGGCGGTGGCCGCCTTCGCCGCCGAGGCCGACGTCGGGGTGGTCGACACCAACGTCGGCCGGGTGCTGGCCCGATGGTCGGGGCGTCGCCTCACCGCCGGTGAGGCCCAGCGGGCCGCCGACGCCTCGGTGCCGCCGGGGGAGGGTTGGGCGTGGAACCAGGTGCTGCTCGACCTGGGGGCCACGGTGTGCCGGTCCCGCGACCCTGACTGTGCGGTGTGCCCGCTGGCTGCCGACTGTGCGTGGCGGGGGCGGGGACCCGACCCGGCGCCAGGGTCGGCCGGTGTGGCCGGTGGCCAGACCCGGTTCGAGGGGTCGGACCGGCAGGGCCGGGGCCGTCTGGTTGCGGCGCTGGCCGATGGCCCGGTGCCCGACGACCGGTTGGCGACGGTCATGGGCTGGTCGGGGGATCCCGAACGGGCCGACCGGGTGGCCGCCGGCCTCGTCGCCGACGGCCTGGCCGAACACGATGGTTCGGAGTGGTGGTTGCCCGGCAGCCCGGACCGGCTCAGTCGGCGGTGAGGGCAGCCACCAGGGCGGTCACCGCGTCGTCGGCCATGGCCCGCATCTCGTCGTCGGTGCGGTCCTGGATGGGATGGGGGGTCAGGACCCGGGCCACCTCGAGGCCCAGTGCCGCGCTCTGGGTGTCGGCGGCGTCGTCGAACGGTGCCGAGGCCACCATCACCCCGGGGATGCCCCGCCGTTCCAGGTCGTCGATGTCGTGCACACTGCACGACGTGCACGAGCCTCAATCGGCGAGGGCCTCGATCACCGCGTCGCAGGTGGTGGCGATCTCGTGGCGCAGGTCGGCGGGGGCCGGCCGGGTGAACGTGGGTTTCATGTAGCGAACCACCCGGGCACCCAGCCCGGTCAGGCGCTCCTCCACCCGGTCGAGGAACACGTCGCCCCGGGGCTTGGAGATGTCGAGCAGCCCGACGGTGAGCCCGTCGAGATCGTCGGGCCGGGCGACCAGCGGGCGGGTCGATGGGACCGCTTCGGCGGTCGGGTCGAGGACGACGACGCTCATCTGATGATCTCCCTCGTGACGGGGTCGGAGCCGGTGGGTCCATTCTTCCAGCCGCCGATGACCGCCGAGAACAGGCCGGCCGGGCCGCCGGCATGGACGACGAGCAGCCCGCCGGGGCGGAACTTGGGGATGTGGTTGCCGGCCAACTCGGGCGGCAGGCCTTCCTCGACGCCGTCGACCCCGCCGACGATGGTGTCGGTGTCCACCATCAGCAACTCGCCCAATTCGGCCATGAACCGGTCGCGGTCCCAGCCGGCGTCGATGTAACGGGCCAGGTGCTCGGGCGACAGCACCAGCATGGCGTCCATGCCGAACACCACCCGGGGTGAGATGGTGGTGCGCAGCATCTGGGCGATCATGCGGGTCAGCGACTCGGGGCTACGGCTGGCCTGGTCGAGGATGAGGCTGGGGCCCTCGCCGCAGAAGGCGGTGACCGTGTTCTGGTCGGCGGTGTAGCCCCGGGACTCGGCCAGGGTGGTCCAGGCCCCGGACGGATGTTCGGCGAAGCAGAAGCCCTGCTTGCCCATGTGCCCCAGGGTGGACCGGTCGACGCCGCCCGGCGCGCCGCCGCCCACGTTTCGGACGATCAGTTGGACGGCCCGGCCGATGGTGGAGTTGGCCCGGTTGCCGTGGCCGAGGGCGTTGATACCGCTGTTCATGCCGATCTCGGCGGCGACCGGCCCGTTGACGACCAGTACCGGGCCGACCGACATGGTGGTGGCCAGCACACCGTGGATGTTGAACGCCTCGTCGCACACTGCCTCGACGGCGGCCAGCACCACGGGCAGGTACTCGGGTCGGCAGCCGGCCATGACCGCGTTGACCGCCGCCTTCTCGACCGTGCATTCGCGGAGGTCGGGGCCGACCACGGCGACGACGTCGTCGGGTGCCCGCGAGGTGCCGTCGAGCATGCGCAGCACGCGGGCCTCGGTGGGGGGCACGACGGGCAGGCCGTCGGACCAGCCGCGGTCGAACATGGCCTCCATCTCGTCTTCGAGGGCGCCTACCTCGATGCGGCGCGATGTGAGGCCCGAGTCGCCGTAGCGGGCCAGGAGCTCGTCGACCCGCCCGGGGTCGACCGACAGGGAACCTCAACCGGGTTTGAAGTCGGGCAGGTCGCGACCGAGTCCGGCGACGCCGGTGATCGACTCCCAGGCGCCCCGCTCCCAGCCGGTGATGCGCTCGACCTCGACACCGTCGACGACCCGGATGAGGGTGGGGACGGCCTCGACGTCGTGGTGCCAGCTGACGGCCAGGTCGGTGTCATCGACCACCCAGTCGGCGGTGGCCGGAAAGGCGGGATCGTCCTGGGTGTACACGGTGAGGTGGCCGGCGTCGCCGAGGTCGGCGAGGACGCCGGCGGCCAGCGTGCACGCCGGACAGTCCGACTTGACCACGGCCACGACGCCGTCGGGGAGGAGCGGTGCACCAGCCACGAACCGAGTCTGTCAGGTCCGACCGTGCCCTGAGATATCGGTCACAACACGGGCGTACCCCCCCGGAGGCGTCCGTACCCTCGCGAGGCGATGGGGGATTCACTCGACGTCGCGTTCCATGGAGTCCGGGGTTCGACCCCGTGCGCCTGTGACGCCAATCAGCGGTACGGCGGCAACACCTCGTGCGTCGTCGTCGACAGCCCCGACATCGACCCGATCGTGCTCGACCTGGGTACCGGCCTGCGCACCTACGGGCAGCAGGAGGCCGAGCGGACCGCGGGCCGGCCCTTCAGAGGCACGGCGCTGGTCACCCACCTGCACTGGGACCACGTGCAGGGCCTGCCGTTCTTCACCCCGGTCAACCAACCGGGTGCCCGACTCGACGTGTACGGCCCCGTCCACGACGGATGCTCGATGGAGGCGGCGTTCGACGCCTTCATGGCGCCGCCCTACTTCCCGATCGGCCACCGGGACCTGGCCGGCGACATCGTCTTCCACGACGTCGGCGACGCCACCTTCGCCGTCGGGGCCGCCACCGTCACCTCCCGTCTGGTGCCACATGTGGGTGCCACCAACGGTTACCGCATCGACGTCGGTGGCCGCAGCGTCGCGTACGTCAGCGACCATCAGGAGCCACCCGAGGACCCCCACCACGTCGATGAGTCCGTGCTGGCCCTCGCCGACGGTGTCGATCTGTTGATCCATGACGCCCAGTACACGCCGGAGGAGTTCGCCCTGCGGTCCGACTGGGGACACTGCACCGTGCGTTACGCGCTCGAGGTCGCCCACCAGGCGGGCGTCGGTGAGCTGGTGCTGTTCCACCACGACCCCGCCCACTGCGACGACACCGTCGACGGCCTGCTGGCCGAGGCCCGCCAGGTGGCTACCGGGTTGGACGTCGGTACGGTCAGCGCGGCCCATGAGGGTCGGATCGTGCGACTCGGCGCGGCCTGAACGGACCTCGACCGCTAGCCTCGGCGCCCGACGACCACGAAGGGGTGACGAGTGTCCGAACACGGCGAGATCGACGGCGACCTGTACCGCAAGGTGTTGGGCCGCTATCCGACCGGGGTCACCCTCGTCACTGGGCTCGACGGCACTGGTGACACCGACGGGGGGAGCGGCGCACCCCTGGCCATGGTGATCGGTTCGTTCGTGTCGGTGTCGATGGATCCGCCGCTCGTCGGGTTCCTGCCCGGCAAGAGCTCGTACACCTGGCCGCGTATCGAAGCGTCGGGGTCGTTCTGCGTCAACGTGCTGTCCGACGAGCAGGCCGAACTGTCCAACGGCTTCTTCCGGAAGGACGGCGACCCATGGGAGGGCACCGGCTGGGTGCCGGCGGCGTCGGGTTCGCCGCTCATCCCGTCGTGCCTGGCGTCCATCGACTGCTCGATCCACGAAGTTGTCGACGCCGGCGACCACGTCTTCGTTATGGGCCGGGTCGAGCAGGTCACCAGCGTCGAGGAGGGTTCGCCGCTGGTCTTCCTCGGCGGTGCCTACGGCCGATTCGGGCAGGACGGCTGATGGCCGTTTACGCCCTCGGCGACATCGAACCCCGCATCGACCCGACGGCCTACGTCCACCCCGACGCCGTCGTCATCGGCAACGTCGAGATCGGCCCCGAGGCCAGCGTCTGGCCCCACGCCGTGATCCGGGCCGACGACAACCTGATCCGCATCGGCGCCCGCACCTCCGTCCAGGACAACGCGGTGCTGCACTGCACGTCGCACCTGCCGACCATCGTCGGCGAGGACGTCACCCTCGGACACCTCTGCCACCTCGAAGGCTGCATCATCGAGGACCGGGCCCTGGTGGGTGTCGGGGCCGTGGTGATCCACGAAGCGGTGATCGGCCGGGGGTCGATCGTCGGCGCCAACGCCATGGTGCGTAACGGCACCGTCGTTCCGCCGCTGTCGATGGCCCTGGGGGTCCCGGCCACCGTCCGCGAGGGCGTGGTGCCCGAGGATGCCAACATGGTCAACGCCATGGTGTACGTCGAACGGGGCCGGGAGTTCCGCGACCGGCTCCGGCGGGTCGACTGAGCAGCCGGAGCCGCCCGTGTCCGCCTATCGGTTCGTCTCCGGCGACCTGCACCTCGCCGCCCACCTGGCGGCCCCGACGGGCGCCAACGCCGGTATTGGCCGGCCGGCGGTGGTCATCGCCCACGGGTTCCCCAGCGGTCCCGGCGGTGGGGCCAACTCGCCGGCCACGTTCCCCGAGCTGGCCGACCGGATCGCCACCGAGATGGGGTGGTGGGCCATGGCGCCGCTGTTGCGGGGCATGCCCGGTTCCGACGGGTCGTTCAGCCTCGACGGCTGGCGAGACGACATGGTGGCCGCCGTCGACGACCTGCTGGCCCGGGACGACGTCACCGGGGTCTGGACGGCCGGCTTCGGCACCGGGGGCGCCCTGGCCATCTGTGCCGCGGCCCGTAACCCCCGGGTCCGGGGGGCGGCCGCCCTGGCTGCACCGGCCGACTTCAGCGACTGGGCCCAGAACCCGCGGCGTCTGCTCCTGTTCGCCCGCGATTCCGGCCTGGTGGAGGACTCGCCCCAGATCGCCGACTTCGACCGGTGGCGTGAGGCGCTCCGCCTGGTGTCCGCCGAACAGGCGGTGCCCGACCTTGCCCCGAGGCCGCTGTTGTTGATCCACGGCACGGACGACGACCACGTCCCGCCCCTCGACGCCCGGGTCGTCGCCGACGCCCACGGTTCGGCCGATCTGCGGCTGATCGGCGGTGCCGGCCACCACTTGCGCCACGATCCCCGCGCCGTCGCCCTGCTGTTGGGCTGGCTGGACCGGCAGCGGCGCCTCGTCGAAGCCGGCTGAGCGCCACCCGCCGTCGGGAACCGTCCGCTGCGGGCCTCGGGATTGTTACTATCTCCATAGGAGAAATGCCGGCAGGCCCTGCCTGCCCAGATATCCCGCCCGACACCCGCCCACTAGGAGCACCGCCCCATGGCTCCCACCGACCTCGGACTCGACCTCAGCCGCTACAAGCTCGGCTGGAGCGACGAGGAGGACTACGTCT
>CAZPGL010000031.1:0-23866 GCA_964586175.1 uncultured Microthrixaceae bacterium
CCGGCGACCTCAAGATCGATCTGGTCGCCCCCGACGGCACGTCGGTCACCCTGTCGTCGTACGCGGGCTCCTGGGGCAACAACTACGGCACCGGGGCTGCCGACTGCAGCGGCAACCTCACCGTGTTCGCCGACGACGCCGACCAGTCGATCAGCAACGGCTCGGCCCCGTTCGATGGCCGCTACACACCGGTCGACGCCCTGTCCGGGCTGGCTGGCGGAACCGCCGACGGTCAGTGGGAGCTGCGGGTCACCGACTCGGCCGGCTGGGACACCGGCGACCTGTACTGCGTCGTGCTCGACCTCGGTGGTGCCACCACCCTCGTGGCCGACGACGTCGACGTGGCCGCTGGCTCGGTCGTCTGGACCGTCCCGACCTCCATGATCGGCAGGGACCTGGTCGCCCTGGTCGGCAACTCCCACGCCGAGGACCGGTCCGATGCGCCGTTCAGCATCACCACGCCGCCCCCGACGACCACCACCACGACGACGACCATCCCGCCGACCGTCGAATTGCTCACCCCCAACGGCGGCGAGTCGTACGTCACCGGCGACGAGGTCGTCGTGTCGTGGACGACCACCGGTGCCGTGGGCCCGCTCGACATCGTCGCCGTGCCGGCCGTCGTGGCCCCTGAGGAGTTCGCCGGACCCGACGGGCTGCCCATCCACGACTTCTCCACCCTGGTGGCGGGCATCGAGATCCCCGACGGTGGCGACATCGCCGACCTCCAGGTCGGCCTCCGGATCCAGCACACCTACACGGGCGATCTCGAGATCCTCCTCCGCCACCCCGACGGCACGGCGGTCACCCTCGTCGAGAACGAAGGCGGTTGGCGCAACAACTTCGGCAGCGGCAGCGCCGACTGTGCAGGCACGATGACCGTGTTCGCCGATGACGCCGCCCATTCGATCGAGGACGGCCAGGCGCCGTTCACCGGCCGGTTCCGGCCCGAGGACGACCTGGGCGACTTGGTCGGACGACCGATGGCCGGTTCGTGGCAGATCGAGATCACCGACGAGATGGCCCTCGACCAGGGAATGCTGCACTGTGTCGAGCTCCGGATCACCGGAAGCGGCTTCAGCATCGCCACCGACGTGACCGCCTCGCCGGTGACCTGGACGATCGACGAGAGCGTGGTCTCCGGTGACTACCTGGTCACCGTCGACGACGGTTCGGTGTCTGACGCCTCCGACGGGGTGTTCACCGTCACCACGGCGACCCCGCCGTCGACGACCACGACGACCACGACGACCACCTCGACCACCCTCCCGCCGTCCACCACGACCACCGTGCCGCCCGCCGAACCCGAGGTCCTCGTGGTGGCGCCCAACGGCGGTGAGTCGTTCGCCATCGGCGAGGCGATCGACGTGTCGTGGAGCACTCAGGGCGACCCGGGCACCGTCGACGTGTCGGCCATCCGCATCGTCGATGAGCAGTTGGAGGACATCGCGGGCCAGCCGATCCTGGACAACCAGGTGCTCGAGGTCGACCTGCCGGTGTCGGCGACCGGCACGATCCAGGACCTGTCGGTCGGGTTGCGGCTCGATCACACCTACGCCGGGGATCTGGTCATCGAGTTGGTGGCTCCCGACGGCACCTCGGCCAAGCTGGCCGACCGCCACGGCGGCTGGCGCAACAACTTCGGCTCGGGGGCCGCCGACTGTTCGGCCAACCTGACCGTGTTGAGCGACAATGCCGAGCGCTCGATCGGCGAGGGTCGGGCCCCGTTCGCCGGTTCGTTCCGACCCGACCAGGACCTGTCCGTGTTCGACGGGGTCGACGCGGCGGGTATCTGGACGCTGCGCATCGCCGACGAGTGGAGCCTCGACCAGGGCACCCTCCACTGCGTCACGCTCCGTGCCGACGGTGAGCGGATCCTGATCGCCGAGGACGTCGCCGCCGACGCCTCGCCGGTCACCTGGACGCCGACTGCCGACCTGGTCGCCGGCGACTTCGAGATCGAGGTGGCCGCCGCGGCCGCCATCGACCGGTCGGATGCCCCGTTCCACGTCGACGGTGCGGCACCGCCCTCCACCACGACCACCACCACGACGTCCACGACCACCACCACGACGTCCACGACCACCACCACGACGTCCACGACCACCACCACGACACCGCCGGTCGATCCGGAGATCGAGGTCGTCGCCCCCAACGGAGGCGAGGCCTTCGACATCGGCGACGACATCGCCATCGACTGGACGGCGGCCGGCGACGTAGGGCTCCTCGACATCGGGGTCCGCCGGAAGGCGGGGGCCACCGTCGAGCATCACGAAGGACTGCCGATCCAGGACTACCAGACCACGATCATCGACCTGCCGGTCATCGGCGACGGCACGGTCGACGACGTCGTCCTGGGCCTGCGCCTCGACCACACCTACACGGCGGATCTCGAGATCACCCTGGTCCATCCGGACGGCACCCGGGTCACCATGGCCTTCCACAACGGGTCATGGGGCAACGACTTCGGTACCGGCGCGGCCGACTGCACCGGCGACCTCACCTGGTTCACCGATGCGGCCGACGTGTCCATCCGGGACGGTCAGGCACCGTTTGCCGGCGAGTACCGGCCGTACAACCCGATGTCGGTGTTCGACGCCAGGGACGCGGCCGGCATGTGGCGGCTCGAGATCCACGACCACTGGTACTACGACCAGGGTGCGGTGCACTGCGCTGACCTGCAGGTGACCAGCGACCTCATCCCGGTGGCTTCGGATGTCGACCCGGCGCAGGGGTCGGTCGTCTGGTCCACGCCGACGGATCTGGTTGCCGGTGACTTCGAGGCTGTGGTGGCCGGTGTGGTGGCCGACCGCTCCGACGCTTCGTTCCGGGTTGGTGTCCAGGAGCCGCCGCCACCGGCCGACTACAGCGTGACATCCGGATACGAGAACGACGAGTACGAAACCCTCGTGCACAATGCCGGGTTCTTGGGGATGACCGTCGAGGACATGCAGTGGTTCGGCGTGCAGGTGCTTGCCGGATTCGCCGACTCCAGCCCGGAGCCCGTGGCCCCCATCAGGCCCCGGCCCGACGTCGGTGGACCAAACGCCGTCACCACCATCTGGCAGCCCGCCGACCACGAGCTGCTGGTGGCCACCGCCGCCCTGTACGACGTAACCCCGGCCGAGTTGCAGAAGGCCGGCGCCCTGTTGCTCTCGGTGTTCGCCAGCATGGATCTGGGGGTCTGACCTCGGAGTCCGAGACCGGGAGTCAGCGCCGGCGGTGGCGGGCCATGGCCCGCTGGGCTTCCCGGTCGGCATCCCGGCGGGCGATGGCCTGGCGTTTGTCATGGAGGGCCCGGCCCCGGGCCAGCGCCACCTCCACCTTGGCGCGACCGTTGGAGAAGTACAGCGACAGCGGAACCAGGGTGAGGCCGTCCCGGTCCAGACGGTCGAGGATGCGGACGATCTCGGCCCGGTGCAGCAGCAGTTTGCGGGGACGGTCGGGATCGTGGCCGTAGACGTCGCTGCCGCTGCCCCGGTAGGGGGCGATGTACAGCCCGACCAGCCACAGTTCGCCCCGGTCGGCCCGGCCGAACGCTTCGGTGATCTGGACCTTCGACTCGCGGAGCGACTTGACCTCGCTGCCCTGGAGGACGAGGCCGGCCTCCCAGGTGTCGAACAGGTCGTAGTTGCGCCGGGCGAGTCGGTTGGTGGCGATCACCCGGTCTCGTGCATCGGTCACCCGTGGAGCGTACCGCCGGGACTGGACCGGGGATTAGCCTCGACGCCATGGGTGAGCCCGCCACCGAGCCGCGTGTGGTCCTGGACCAAGCCGTGCACACGGCCATGGTCGCCCATGCCCTGGCCGGGCTTCCCCATGAGGCGTGTGGCCTGTTCGCCGGGCCGGCCGAGCAGCCCGACGGCCTGGTGGTGGTCGACCGGTTTTTCCCGATGGAGAACACGGCAGCCTCCAGCGAGCTGTACCTACTCGACGGGCAGGAGATGCTCGACGTCGAGGCCACCGTCGATGCCGGCGGAGGACTGGTGGTCGGGGTCATGCACAGCCACACCCACACCACGGCCTACCCGTCGCCGACCGACGTCGCCGATGCCGCCCGGTTCGACCCGTTCGGGGCCTGGATCTTCGTGATCGTGTCACTCAAGCATCCCGATCCGGCGCTGCGGGCCTACCGGATACTGGACGGCGACATCACCGAGGTGCCGGTCGAGGTCGAGGCGGGTTAGAATCCCGACCTGTTGGGTCGTGTTTCCCGGAGACGCGGGCACACCTGCTCAACCACTCCCGTCCAACCCGGAAAGGCCGGACCCGCCATGGCGGTGTACTCCTCGGTACTCGAACTGATCGGCGAGACGCCGATCGTCGACGTCTCCGTGCTGAGCCCCGACCCGGCGGTGCGCATCCTGGCCAAGTTGGAGGGTCAGAACCCGGCCGGCTCGGTCAAGGACCGTATCGCCCGGGCCATGATCGACGAGGCCGAGGCCGACGGCACCCTCACCCCGGGCCGGCGCATCATCGAGCCGTCGTCGGGCAACACGGGCATCGCCCTGGCCATGATCGCCCGCATCAAGGGGTACCCGATAACCATCGTGCTGCCCGAGAACGTGTCCGCCGAGCGCCGGCAGATGCTCGAGGTGTTCGGCGCCGAGATCGTCCTGTCGCCCGGCGGGGAGGGTTCGAACGGTGCGGTCCGTCTGGCCCGCCGGTTGGCCGACGAGCACCCAGAGTGGGTGTTCCTGTACCAGTACGCCAACGAAGCCAACCCTCGGGCCCACTACGCCACGACCGGTCCCGAGATCCTGCGCGACGTGCCCGACATCACCCACTTCGTCGCCGGGTTGGGGACCAGCGGCACGCTCATGGGGGTCGGTACATACCTGAAGGAGCACAAGCCCGACGTGCAGATCCTGGCCGTCGAACCCCCGTCCGGTGAGCTGGTCCAGGGCCTGCGCAGCCTCGACGACGGCTACATCCCCCCCGTCTACGAGAAGTGGGGCGGCAACGAGCTGCTCGACGGCAAGCGCATCGTGCGGCCCCGTGAATCGCTCGAATGCACCCGTCGCCTGGCCGACGAGTGTGGGATCTTCGCCGGCATTTCGGCCGGTGCCGCGGTGGCGGGGGCCCAGCGGATCGCCGAGCGCCTCCCGGACGGTGAGCAGGCGGTCATCGTGATCATCGTCAGCGACGCCGGCTGGAAGTACCTTTCCACCGGGGCCTGGACCACCGACCTCGACGAGGCCGCAGCCAACGCCGCCGACATCATCTACTTCTGACCCGTTCCCACCCTTCACCCATCCGAGGATTCACATGCGCCCCGACGGTCGTCGCCCTGACGAACTCCGCCCCTTGTCGTTCGAGCGCGACTTCACCGAGATGGCCCTGGGCTCGTGCCTGGTGTCGTTCGGCCGTACCCGGGTGCTGTGTACCGCATCGGTCACCGACGACGTGCCCCGATGGATGCGGGGGAGCGGGCGGGGCTGGGTGACCGCCGAGTACTCGATGCTGCCCGGATCCAGCCCCGAACGGGTGCGACGCCGGGAATCGGGGCGGAGCCAGGAGATACAGCGTCTCATCGCCCGGTCGTTGCGGGCCGTGGTGGACCTGCCAGCCCTCGGCGAGCGGGAGATCACCGTCGACTGCGACGTCCTCCAGGCCGATGGCGGCACCCGCACCGCGTCGATCTGTGGCGGCTACGTGGCGCTCCACGACGCCTGCAGCCGGCTGGTCGCCGCCGGCGAGATGCCGGCCAGCCCGCTCACCGACTCCCTGGCCGCCATCTCGGTGGGGATCATCGATGGCGAGGCCCGCCTGGACCTGCCGTACGTCGAGGACGCGGCGGCCGAGGTCGACTTCAACGTGGTCATGAACGGCTCGGGCCGGTTCGTCGAGGTGCAGGGCACCGCCGAAGGGGCGGCGTTCGACCGCTCGGAGCTGGATGCACTCGTCGACCTGGCATCGGGCGGTATCGCCGAGATCGTGGCCGCCCAACAGGCGGCTCTCGCCGACGCGCCGCCCCAACGCGGCTGACTCCGCCGACGCCACCTGAACCGATGGTCCGCCCCCGGTTGGTCGTGGCCAGCGCCAACCCGCACAAGGTGGCGGAGTTCGCCGTCGTGCTCGACGGGCTGGTCGACCTGGCTCCCCGGCCTGTCGACGTTCCCGACGTGGTCGAGGACGGCGACACCCTCGAAGCCAATGCCCGCCTGAAGGCGGTGGCGGTGTGCGCGGCCACCGGGTTCCCGGCACTGGCCGATGACACGGGCCTGGAGGTCGACGCCCTGGGGGGTGCCCCCGGTGTGCGGTCGGCCCGGTTCGCCGGTGAAGCGGCCGACGCGACCGCCAACGTGGCCAAGCTGCTGACCGAACTGGACGGGCACGGGCCGGCGACCCGGTCGGCTCGCTTCCGCACCGTGGCCCTGGTGCGGTATCCGGACGGCAGCGAGGTGGTGGCCACCGGCACCGTCGAAGGCCATATCGCCGAAACCCCTCGGGGCGATGGCGGGTTCGGCTACGACCCGGTGTTCGTGCCCGTCGAGGGCGACGGCCGCTCGTTCGCCGAGATGGGCGACGACAAGCACGACATCTCGCATCGCGGACGGGCCCTCCGAGACCTGGCCCGCCGCCTGGGCGTCGCCCGTACCTGACAACCTGCAGCGCGGGGCCAGGCCCCATCCTGCAGGTTGCGGCGCCCGGGTCAGTTGGGGGACACCTGGGCCGGGTTGAACGACCGCTCGAGGAAACGATCGAACTCGGCGTCGGTGACCGGCTCCGAGAAGTGGAATCCCTGCGCCAGGTCACAGCGCAGTTGCTGGAGACGGTGCAGCTGTTCCGGAGTCTCGACTCCCTCGGCGACCACCTGGAGGCCGAGGCTGTGGGCCAGGGCGACCGTGCCGGTCACGATGGCCGTGTCGTCGTCGTCGGACCCCAGCCCCGACACGAATGAACGGTCGATCTTCAAGAAGTCGATGGGGAACCGCTTCAGGTAGGCCAGCGACGAGAACCCGGTGCCGAAGTCGTCGAGTCCGATGCGTATGCCGAGTGCGGTGAGGTCGAGGAGTACCTGCTCAGTCACCGGGTTGGCGGCGATGAGGGCGCTCTCGGTGAACTCCAGCGCCACCTGGGCCGGATCCAGGCCGTTGTCGATGAGGGCGGCACCGACCAGCCGGGGGAAGGCCGGGTCAGCCAGCTGGCGGGCCGAGACGTTGACGGCCATGCTCAGGTTCCGGTCGGCGTCCCAGGCGGCGAGCCGGCTGAGGGCGAGGCGCAGCACATGGCCGCCCAGGTCGGCGATGAGGCCGGTGTCCTCGGCGATGTCGATGAACTGGTCGGGGAGCAGCAGGTCGCCGCTCTCGGCCCTGATCCGGGCCAGGGCCTCGGCGCCGGTCACCCGGCCGTCGGTGACCTGCACCACGGGCTGGAAGTGCACCTCGATGCGGTCGTCGTCGAGGGCATGGCGGAGCTCCTGCTCGACGCTGTGGCGGCGGACCGCCTGGTCCCGCAACCGGTCGTCGAACACCTCAGCCCGGTCACGACCGTGCTCCTTGGCCCGGTACATGGCGGTGTCGGCATCGCGCAGCAGGTCGGCCGGCGTCTCCTGGCCGTAGGCCACGGCGATGCCGATGCTGGTGGTGACCACCGCCGATTCGGCGCCCAGCGTCACCGGTAGGGCCAGGGCCCGGCGGACCCGCTCGGCGGCGACCAGGGCGTCGGTGGTGCGGGCCATGTCGCCGATCACGACGAGGAACTCGTCGCCGCCCAGTCGGGCCACGGTGTCGCCGGGTCGCACCGTCTGCTCGAGTCGTCGGGCCGCCTCGCGGAGGAGGTCGTCGCCGGCACCGTGGCCCAGCGAATCGTTGACCACCTTGAACCGGTCGAGGTCGAGGAACAGTACCCCGACCATCCGGTCGTGGCGGGACGCCCGGTGGAGGGCGTCCTGGAGGCGATCGAGCAACAGCGCACGGTTGGGGAGTCCGGTGAGCTCGTCATGGAACGCCCGCTCCTCGAGCTGGGCGGCCACCTCGACCCGTTCGGTGACGTCACGGGCATTGACGACGACTCCGGACACCGCTGGGTTGTCGAGCAGGTTCGTGGCCACAACCTCCATGTGCAGCCAGCCGCCGTCATGGTGGGCGATGCGGGCCTCGAACGCCGGCGACATGCCGGGCGATCCGGTGATGGCCGGTGCCTCGGCGATGAGCGTCTCGCGGTCGTCGGGGTGGACGAGGTCGATGACCGGCGCTCCCTCCAACTCGACGGGGTCGAGGCCCAGCACCCGGCCGACCGCCGGGCTGGCGTAGATGAAGCGGCCATCCTCACCGACCACGGCCACCAGGTCGGAGGCGTGCTCGACCAGGGCCGCCAACCGGACCTCGGAGGCCTCGACCCGCTGTTGGGCGGCGTGCAGGTCGCTCAGGTCCCGGGCCACCATGGAGATGGCGTCGATTCGGTCGCCCTCGTCGCGGTGGGCGACCAACAGCGCCGAGACCGGCAGGGTGTCGTGGCCGCCGGCGGGTATCCCGAGGCGTAGCTCGCCCCGCCAGGTGCCACCGGCACGGACGGCCGGCAGCGCGGTGGCCGCATACCGGGCTTGGGACCACCCGTCGAGGAGGTCGAGCAGCCGGGCGCCGGTCGCATCGGGCAGCCTCAGGCGTAGGGCTTGGTTGGCCCAGCGGACGGTGCGCCCCAGCGGGTCGAGGATGGCGACGAGGTCGGGGGAGGCTTCCAGGACGCGGGTGAGCTCCTCGGCGCGGTGGGCCTCGTCGAGTTGGGCGGTGACGTCGGTGAAGGTGAGCAGGGCCCCGTCGTCCACCGGTGTGGCCGACAGGTCGATCCAGCAGGGGTCGCCGGCCAGGTTGCGTAGCCGAAGGCGACCTCGCAGGCCGCGGCCTTCGCCGAGTCGCTTCGCCAGGTCGTCGAGGAACCCTTCCCGACCGTCCGGATCGATGTGGTGGGACCAGCCGTCACCGAGGGCGTCGGCCTCGGGCTGTCCGGTGACCGCGGTCCAGCGCTCGTTGAGCGCGACGCAACCGAGGTCGCCGTCGACCAGCAGCATGCCGGCGGGTGACGCGGCGACGAGCCCAGCGAGGGCCTCGCCCCCGGTGGGCGATGGTGGGGTCTGGTCGGTCACGTGCGGACGGGGGGATTCGAACCCCCATGCCTTTCGGCGCCGGCTCCTAAAGCCGGTGCGTCTGCCAGTTTCGCCACGTCCGCAGGAGACGAGCCTACGGGAGCGGTACGGGTCGTTGGAGTCCGGACGGGTGGCGGGCTCAGCGCATCTCGCCGCGGCGGACGATGACCTGGTCGATGATGCCGTAGTCGCGGGCCTCTTCGGCGGTGAACCAGCGGTCGCGGTCGCTGTCGGCCTCGATGGTCTCTACGGGCTGGCCGGTGTGTTCGGCGATCCGTTCCTGGAGCATCTTCTTGGTGTACGCCATCTGCTCGGCCTGGATGGCGATGTCGGAGGCCTGTCCCCGGACTCCGCCCAGCGGCTGGTGCATCATGATGCGGGCGTGGGGGAGGGCGTAGCGCTTGCCGGGAGCGCCGGCGCACAGCAGAAACTGCCCCATGGAGGCGCCCAGCCCCATGCAGATCGTGCCGACCTCGGGGCCGACGAACTGCATGGTGTCGTAGATGGCCATGCCGGAGGTGACCGAACCGCCAGGCGAGTTGATGTACAGCCAGATGGGCTTGTCGGCGTCCTGGGCCTCGAGGAACAGCATCTGGGCGATGATGTGGTTGGCGACGTCGTCGTTGACGTCGGTGCCGAGGACCACGACGCGGTCCTTGAGGAGGCGGTTGAACACGTCGAAGCGCCCCAACTCGTGCTGGTCGGGGTCGGCGGCGAGGGGGGACGGGCCTGCGGGGAATCCGGTCATGGGGGGGCAGGGTAGCGGCGCTGGGGTGCCGGTTGGTGGCTGGACCGGACGGTGCCGGACCCGGGTCAGGCCTGAGCCGCCTCGGCCAGCCGCCGCATCTCGTCGGTGGCGTGACGGGGACCCTCGGGGTCGCGGAACAGGGCACTGCCCGACACGAACACGTTGGCGCCGGCGGCCGCTGCGGCCTCGATGGTGGTGGGGCCGATGCCGCCGTCGACCTCGAGGTCGCAGTCGTACCCGTCGAGAAGGCCGGCAACCTCGGCCATCTTGGCCTCCATGGCCGGGATGTAGGCCTGGCCGCCGAACCCCGGGTTGACGGTCATCACGAGGACCAGACCGAGCAGGTCGCGCACGTGGGTGATGACGTCGGCGGGGGTGTGCGGGTTGAGGGCCACGGCCGGGGTGGCGCCGAGGTCGGCGATGTGGGCCAGCGTGCGGTGCAGGTGGGTGCAGGCCTCAGCGTGGACGAGGATGGTGGAGCAGCCGGCGTCGACATAGCGGTCGACCAGGCGATCGGGTTCGACGACCATCAGGTGGGCTTCGAATTCGATGTCGACCAGGCTCCGGGTCGAGGCGATGACATCGGGGCCGAACGTCAGGTTGGGGACGAACACACCGTCCATGACGTCCCAGTGGATGCGGTCGACGCCGGCCTTTTCGAGCGCGATGCATTCGTCGCCGAGACGTGAGAAGTCGGCCGGGAGGACCGAAGGGGCGATGGCGACCGGACGGGGCATGGTGCGAACCCTACTCCCGGGCGTTGACGGCTCGGCGGCGGAATCGGAGACGGTCGGCGTACGGGTAGAAGTCGGGCAGCCGTTCAGCGGCCAGCTCGGTCTGGACGCCCTTCCAGAAGTCGGTGGTGAACAGGTCGCCGTGCACGGTCTTGAAGCGCTCCCAGATCTCGGTCGGCACGTCGGCCGGGAAGGCCATGAACGTCGGGAACTGTTCGGGGAAGACGTCGCCCGGCTCGACGGCGAACCACGGCTGGGACCGCATCTCGTCGTGGTAGTCGTCGGTCTGGGGCATGATCCGGAAGCGGCAGTCCTCGATGAGGCCGATCTCGTCGTAGTCGTAGAACACGACGCTGCCGTGGCGGGTGACGCCGAAGTTCTTGGTGAACAGGTCGCCCGGCCAGATGTTGGCGGCCGCCAGGTCCTTGATGGCCTCGCCCCAGTCGAGGGCCGCCGCTTCGGCCCGATCGGCGGACATCTCGCGCAGGTACAGGTTCAGCGGGTACACCTGGCGTTCCGTGTAGAGGTGGCCGAACACCACCTGGTCGCCATCGACGCGCACCGTCTGGCCGGCTTCGGCGAGCAGGGACTCGAGGAGTTGCGGGTCGAAGCGGTCGATGTCGAACGACAGGTTCTCGAACTCCTGGGCGTCGACCATGCGTCCCACCCGGTCGTGGTTGTACACCAGTCGGTAGCGGTCCTGGACCGCCCGCCGGGTGGTGTTCTTGGGCGGGTCGAAGCGGTCTTTGATGACCTTGAACACCACGTTGAACGACACGAGGGTGAACACGCTCATGACCATGCCGGGGGTGCCCCGGGCGGTGACGAACTTGTCGTTCGAGTTCTGGAGGTGCCGGTACAGGGAGCGGTACAGGCTGGTCTTGCCGTGCTGGTTGAATCCGATGGCCGTGTACAGCTCGGCGATGGATTTCATGGGCAGCATCGACTTGACGAAACCCACCAACTCGGCCGGTTTCGGCCATTCGACGAAGAAGTAGGAGCGGGTGAAGCTGAACAGGCGGCTGGCCTGCGACTCGGTCAGCAGCACAGCGTCGACATTGAGGCCTCCTTCGCCGTGCACGACGGCGATCACCAGCGGGGTCACCCGGTTGAGGTAGCGGAGTCGGCCGACGAGGTAGGCCCCCTTGTTCCGGTAGAACACCGGCCGGAGCATGTCGATGCCGTCGAGGTCGAGGTTGTCCCAGGCGTCGAGCAGGAAGGCGTCGATGCGGGCGGCGACCCGGCGGGCATCGGCTTCGAGGTCGGCCCACGGGGTCGTGAACTCGGGTGCTTCGAGGACGGAGCGCACCAGCGCAGCGGTGTCGCGTGTGCGGGTGGACGTGGAGAAGAGGTCGGAACGGGCCAGACCCCGGGGAAGGGTGGACGCACCGAACCACCGCAGTTCGACATCGTTGTCGACCCCGATGGTGGTGAACACCCGTCGGGTGACCGAGTTGAAGAACGTCTCGGCCAGGTCGAGGTCGGAGCGTCCGGCGATGCGGCGGCGGTAGTGGAGGCGGGCGGTCCGCCAGGTTCCCCGACGGTCGGCGGAACGGTGCAGGACGTTGCGGATGCGCTCGACGGTGTCGTTGATGTACTCGGAATGCAGGTTGAGGCGGCGCAGCGCGTCGGCGTCCTGGCCGGTCCATTCCTGGCGGTCGAAGTGCACCTGGGCCCGCCGGGTGACGGTCTGGAAGGCGGCGATGTAGCCGACGTAGCCCCCGTGGATGGTGTCGGAGATCCAGGTGGCGGCGTCGTCGGGGTTCCGGGGGCCCTGCTCGCTCATGACGGGTGGTTCACGGGCGGTCAACCCTGTCCGTCGTCGTCGGCCTGCCAGGCCTGCCAGCTGGCGTCGGCGCCGGGCAGGGTGCCCCGGCCGGTGTGGCTGGCCGGCCAGTCGGCCGGTTCCAGGCCGAGGGGGTTGACGCCGATATCGGCACCGTAGAAGAGCTGGTGGATCCGCCGGACGAACAGCCACTCGCCGTCGACCCGCCGGTAGGTGTCGTCGTACCGGATGGCCTGGTGGATCCACCGGTCACCGTCCTGTATCTCGGCCTTGCAGTACACGTGGCCGGTGGCGCCGTCGGGGCCGTGCAGGTCGATCTGGTGGGTGCCGGTGTTGAGCACCGAGATTCCGATGTTCCGGAGTTGCGATGCGAACGAGGCGCGCAGAGCGTCGCGGCCGGTGCTGTCGCTGCCGACGCGCACGTCGGGCACGAACAGGGCGACCAGCGTGTCGAGATCGCGCTGGTCGGTGGCCACGGCGTAGCGGGCCACGAGTTGGCGGATGTCCGCTTCGGCGACCAGCCGGTCGACGGCTTCTCCGCTCACGGGTTCAGCCGCCGGTCGGCCCAACCGCCGGGCGTGCAGCCGTCGGTACGCACCCGGCGGGAGGCGAAGCGCCACCGGCCGTCGACCCGGGTGTAGGTGTCTTGGTAGCGGCCCCAGTGGTCGACGCCATGGTCCATGAACACGGTGAAGTAGGCGTGGCCGCTCGCCGCGTCGGGACCGTCGACGGTGATGCTGACCGTCGAAGTGTGGTGCTGGATGTAGGCCGGCCCGGGGCCGTCGGCCACCGAATCACGGGTGGCGGTGAAGATCTCGAGGATCTCACCGGGGCCGGTGTAGAAGCGCCCGTCGCCGATGTCCATGGTGGCGTCGGCCGCGAACAGGTCCACCACGTCATCGAATCGGCCTCGGTCGCCGAAGGCGTTGTAGGACGCCACGATGTGCCCGATTGCCGCTCGAGCCTCGATCTCCCATGGTTCCATCACGGCCCTCCGGGGCGTCGGTCACTGACTGGACCCCACTAGCGTGCCCCAACATGGCCCCGCTCACCGACATCCGCCACCGGTTTCCCGGCCTGGCCGACGGATGGGCCCGCTTCGACGGCCCGGCCGGCACCCAGGTGGTCGACGTGTCGATCGAGGCGGTCACCGCCTGGCAGCGCAGCGGCAACAACGCCAACAGCCACGGGTCGTTCCCGGCCGCTGGTGCCTGCGACGCCCTTGTCGACACGGTGAGCGCCACCATGGTCGAGCTGATCGGCGGTGACGCCGACGGCATGGTGTTCGGTCCGTCGACGACGGCCAACATGATGGCGCTCACCCGGGCGGTGGCCCGGACCCTCTCGCCGGGCGACGAGATCATCTGCACGCGCCTGGACCACGACTCGAACGTGTCGCCGTGGCTACTCGTCGCTGAGGACACTGGCGCCGTCGTGCGGTTCGCCGAGATCGACGGGTCGACGGGCCGGCTGGCCGTCGACGCCGTCACCGACCTCCTCAGCTCCCGCACCCGCTGGGTGGCGGTCACCGGAGCCTCCAACGCCGTCGGGATCATGCCTGACGTGAGCGCCATCGCCGCCGCCGCCCATGCCGCCGGAGCCCGGGTGGTCGTCGACGGCGTGCATCGCACCCCCCACGGTCCGGTCGACATCGAGGCCCTCGGCTGCGACGTGTACACCACATCGTCGTACAAGTGGTATGGGCCCCACGCCGGGATCATGTGGATCCACCCCGACCTGCGCGACACCCTGCCCGCCTACAAGGTCCGACCGGCGCCGTCGACGGGTGGCGGCCGCTGGCAGTACGGCACCCCGTCGTGGGAGACCCTGGCTGGTATCGACGCCGCCGCCCGGTTCCTGCTCGACACCGGTCTCGAGGCCATCGCCACCCACGAGGCACCGCGGTTCGCCAGGCTGATGGACGGCCTCCACGGTCTGCCCAAGGTGCGGGTGATGGCCTCCACCGGCCCCGACGACCTCGCCGACCGCACCCCGACCTGCATGTTCCTCGTCGACGGGCACGACCCCCTGGCGGTCGCCGACCGGCTGGCCGAGGCCCGAGTGGCGGTATGGGACGGCCACAACTACGCCGTCGAGGCCATGGCCCCGATGGGGCTCGACGCCGAAGCCGGTGCCGTACGGGCCGGTGTGGTCGCTTACGTAGACGACGCCGACGTCGACCGGCTCCTCGAAGCGGTGGCCGGGCTCTAAGGTCGATCCGGACGCCGCCGTCCTCGACGACGGGCCGGCACCGTCGACACGACCAGAACGAGACCCGAGAGGGGGCGAGAGATGACCAGGCGACTGACCCAGTACAGCCACGGCGCCGGTTGAGGCTGCAAGCTCGCTCCCGGCGAGCTGGCGCACGTCGTGCGCCGCCTGACCCCCAGCGACGACCCGGCCTTGCTCGTGGGCGCGGCCAGCGGCGACGACGCCGCCGTGTGGCGACTCGACGACGACCGGGCCCTGGTCGTCACCGCCGACTTCATCACGCCGGTGGTCGACGACCCGCGCGTGTGGGGCCGGGTGGCTGCCGCCAACGCGGTGTCCGACGTGTACGCCATGGGGGGCCGGCCGCTGCTGGCCCTCAACCTCGTGGGATGGAACAGCGAGGAGCTGTCGACCGACCTGCTGGCCGAGGTGCTGCTCGGCGCCCAGGACATCGCCGCCGAAGGCGGCTTCGTCATCGCGGGCGGGCACACGGTGGACGACCCGGAACCCAAGTTCGGGCTGGCCGTCGTGGGTGAGGTGCATCCCGACCGGATGCTCGTCAACTCCGGCTTCCGGCCTGGCCAGGTGCTAGTGGTGACCAAGCCGCTGGGCGTGGGCGTCGTCACCACCGCCATCAAGCGCGGCGACGGCACCGACGACGCCGTCGAAGCCGCCCTGGCGTCCATGACCCGGCTCAACGCCGCCGCGGCCCGGGTCGCCCTCGATGCCGATGCCACCGGAGCCACCGACGTCACCGGGTTCGGCCTGCTCGGCCATCTGGGTCGGGCGGTCCTCGAATCGGGTGTCGATGCCGAGATCGAGGTCGCTGCCGTGCCGTTGCTTCCCGGGGTCCGGTCGCTGGCCGAGGACGGAGCGGTACCGGGAGGCAGCCGCCGCAACCTGGCTTGGATCGACGACCGCCTGGACCGGGGTGGCCATGACGAGATCGACGTGCTGTTGATGGCCGATGCCCAGACCTCGGGGGGTCTGGTGTTCGGCGTCGCCCCCGACCGGGCCGCCGACGCCGTGGCGACGCTCACCGGAACGGGGCATACGGCGGCTGTCGTCGGGCGGCTCACGGACGGCGGCGGCCGTATCAGGCTCGTCTAGGAGCATCCGGCGTGCCCCGACGTCTACCCGTCGAGATCCCCCAGTCGCCGGACGCCATCACCGACGCCTGGCTGACCGGGGTGTTGCGACCGTCGTGCGGGCTCACCGGTTCGACGGTGGTCGGACATTCGTGCCATGCACCGGGGGCCGGCGTCGGCTTCTCGAGCAACGCAATCCGGGTCGACCTCACTTGGGACGCCGCGGCGGGCGAGGACCCGCCCCGTCGGGTGCTGGTCAAGGTGCCGACAACCAACCGGTCCAACCGGGGGCTGGTGGAGAGCGAAGGCGGGTACGACCGTGAGTACCAGTTCTACGAGCGGTTCGCTGACGACTTCCCGGTGCGCATCCCTCGGCGCCTGTACGCGGCCCAGGACCCGGGTCGGTCCTGGAGGTCCATGGCCCGCCAGTTCCGGTTCGCCAACACCGTGCCCGGGTTCGCCGCACGGTTCATCGGCCGCTACAGCCGCACGTTCGCCCGGCCCACCCGGCGGCGGGTCGTGATGGTGCTCGAGTACGTGGACAATGCCCGGCTGACCCCGTTGGACGCCACCCCGACCGAATCGGATCTCGTCGAGGTGCTGGCTGCCCAGGCCCGCATCCACGCCGCCCATTGGCGTTCGCCGCTGCTCCGGGACGACGAGCCGTTCGGATGGCGTACCGGCACCCAGGTGCCCAACATCCTGCAGGGGACGTATGCGGTGTTCCGTGACCGGGTGGTGGCCGAACGGTCCCATCTGCTGACCCCGGACGTCATGGCTCTGGCCGACTGGATCGACGCCAACCTGGTCGCCGCCGTCGACCATCTCGACGAGCCGCTGGCTCTCCTGCACGGCGACGCCCGCAGCGACAACATGCTGTTCGACGACAACGGGCTGGTGATGATCGACTTCGGGCTGATCTCCAGCGGCCGGCCGGGCTGGGACGTCGGCTACCTGCTGTCGGGCACGCTGGCCGACGGCCCGGAGGTCGCCGCCCAGCGTGACCGCCTGATCGCCGGGTACCACACCCGGCTGGTGGCCGCCGGGGTCACCGACCACTCGCTGGCCCAGCTCCGCAACGACGTCGATGTGACCGTGCTGTGGATGCTGCACCGCATGATCCTCACCGCAGCGGTGTTCGAGGGCTCGGGCTACGGCGAGGTAGATCTGTCCGACCTGTGGCTGGCCAAGATCCGGGCCCTCCTGCCCGGGTCACCGCCCGTTTTGGGCGACGTGTCGGCCTGAGCCGCGGTCACGCGTCACCCGGGGGGCCGTTCCTGCGGTTGCGCCTAGCGGGTGCGGGGCTCGAGACGGGTGCCCGACGAGAACTGCTCGACGCCGTCGGCCATGGCCGCCGGGTTGGTCGACGTGGCGAGCAGGGACGCCGCCATCGAGCGGCCGCCGAGCCGACCCAGGTCCTGGGCGGCCCACAGGGCCCGCAGCGTGCCCTGCACGGCCCACGGGTCGTTGACGGCGATCGCCGCCGCCAGTCTGGCGGCCGCTTCGTCCAGCTCGGCGCCGGGCACGACCTCAGACACCAGGCCCATCCGCAGCGCGGTGTCCGCCGAGATGCGTTCGGCGTTGCCGGTCAGCGACATGCGCATCACCTCGCCGAACGGCATCTTGGTCAGCATCTTCATCGGCTCGTAGATGGCCGGCATGCCGTAGGTGACGTGGGGGTCGAAGAACGTGGCGTGGTCGGCGGCGATCAGGATGTCGCATTCGCCGAGCAGGTAGAAGGCTCCGCCGCACGCCATGCCGTTGACGGCACCGACCACCGGCTTCCAGACGTCGTTCGACTTGGGCCCCAGCCAGTCGCCGGGGTCGTCGTACATGAAGTTGTTGGAGGTGCCGAACAGCGCTGGACCGCCGTGGAGCGCGGTGAAGGGTTCGTCCCGGTCGGTGCCGACGCAGAAGGCGGTGTCGCCCGAGCCGGTGATCACCACCACCCGCACGTCGTCGTCGGACTTGACCGTCGTCCAGAGGTCGCGGAATTCGTGGCGCATGGTGGCGGTGAAGGCGTTGAGCGCCTCGGGCCGGTTCAAGGTGACGGTGGCGACGTGGTCGGCGGTGTCGACGCGGATGGTCTCGTAGTCGGCCATGCCCTGACCATAGCCGTGGCGCCCGCGTGGGCCGTCGCCCGGTCCTGGGCGGTACCGTCGTGGCGTGTCGGACGGGCCAACGGGGCCCGCGTCCCCGGAGAGGAGGGCCAGCACGGTGAGCGACCATCATGACCTCGGCTACCGGCCGTTCGACTGCGACAACCACTACTACGAGGCCCACGACGCCTTCACGCGCCACGTCCCCGAACGCATGCAGCACCGGGTCGTGCAGTGGTGCGAGATGGACGGCCGGCATCACCATGTAGTCGGCGGCAAGGTCAGCCGGGCGGTGGTCAATCCGACCTGGGACCCGATCGCCAAACCGGGGGCCCTCAACGCCTATTTTCGGGGCAACCCGGAGGGCAAGAGCCCCATCGAGTACCTGCGTGACCGCGAGCCGCTGCGGGCCGAATACATCGACCGCGACGCCCGGGTGCGGGTCGTCGAGGAGCAGGGCCTCGAGGCGGTGTGGCTGTTCCCGACCCTCGGTGTGCTCTACGAGGAACCCCTCAAGCACGACATCGAGGCCGTCGGTGCCCTGATGACCGGCTTCAACCGCTGGATGCTCGAGGACTGGGGTTTCGACTACCGGGACACCATCTTCGCTGCCCCGTACATCTCGCTGGCCGACGTCGACCTGGCGTGCGCCGAGGTCGACTGGGCCCTCGACAACGGGGCCCGCACGCTCGTGATGCGTCCGGCACCGGTGTGGACGGCCGACGGGTCCCGTTCGCCGGGCGACGCCATGTTCGACCCGTTCTGGGCCCGGGTGAACGAGGCGGGCATCACCGTCGTCGTGCACGCCGGCGACAGTGGGTACACCACCCAGGGCTATGCGGAAGACGGCTTCGGTTCCCGCATGACCGGGAAGTACAAGCCGTCGATCAAGGCGTTCAACATCGAGCGGGCCGCCCACGACTGGTTGATCACCATGTCGATGGAGAAGATGTACACCCGCTTCCCGAACCTGCGGATCGCCTCGGTCGAGAACGGCTCCGACTACCTGGGCCTGCTGTTCCGCAAGCTCGTCCAGCAGGCGGCCAAGACGCCCCAGTGGTACGAAGAGGATCCGGTGGCCCTGTTCCGGGAGCACGTGTGGATGAACCCGTTCTGGGAGGACGACGTCGACGAGATCGTGGGCCTCATGGGTGCCGACCGGGTCATCTTCGGTTCCGACTGGCCCCACATCGAGGGCATGCCCCATCCGCTGGACTACGTCGTCGAGCTCAAGGGGCTCAGCGACGCCGACCGGCAACTGGTGTTGCGCGACAACGTGCGGACCCTCAACGAGCTGCGGCCTGTGTGAGCAGCGGCGAAGGGTGGCAGCCCGAACTCGACGAGTTGGCGGCACGGGAGGCGTTCGCCGAGCGCATGGGTGGCGACGAGAAGGTCGGCCGCCAGCGCGGGCAGGGCAAGCTCGACGTCCGTGATCGGATCGGCCAGCTGCTCGACGACGGGTCGTTTCACGAGATTGGCAAGATCGCCGGCACCCCCGAGTACGACGCCGACGGCAACCTGGTCGACCTGCGAGCCTCCAACTTCGTGTTCGGCCGGGGGCGGATCGACGACCGCACGGTGGTCGTGGCCGGCGACGACTTCACAGTGCGTGGCGGGGCCGCTGACGCCTCCATCATCACCAAGCAGATCGCCGCCGAACAGATGGCCGGCGAACTGCGGCTGCCGCTGGTCCGCCTCATCGACGGCACGGGCGGCGGCGGTTCGGTCAAGACCCTCGACACCGACCCGCAGAAGCAGTCCGAGACCTCCTCGGTCGGGTACGGACGGGGGTCCCGGACCTACGTGCCGGCCAACCCGGGGTGGGAACACGTGGTCGCCAACCTGGCCACCGTGCCGGTGGTGGCCCTGGCATTGGGGCCGGTCGCCGGACTCGGCGCGGCGCGGGCGGTCACCAGCCACTACTCGGTGATGGTCAAGGGCCTGTCGCAGCTGTTCGTCGCCGGGCCACCGGTCGTCAACCGGTTGGGCGGCGAACAGGTCGACAAGGAGAGCCTCGGTGGCAGCCGCATCCACACCCGCAACGGTGCCATCGACGACGAGGTGGCGTCCGAAGACGAGGCCTTCGCACGAGCCCGACAGTTCCTGTCGTACCTGCCGTCGTCGGTCCACGAACTGGCGCCCCGCGGACCGGTCGACGACGACCCGCAGCGCACCGACGACACACTGCGCGATCTCGTGCCCCGAGACCGGCGACAGGTGTACAAGATGCGTGCCGCCATCGAGTCGGTCGTCGATCGGGGTTCATGGTTCGAGATGGGCGCCGGTTTCGGGCGATCGGCGATCTGCGGGCTGGCCCGGCTGGACGGTTGGCCGGTGGCCGTGCTGGCCGGCGACTCGTACCACTACGGGGGCGGATGGACCGCCGACGCCTCCCAGAAGGTCACCCGGTTCGTCGATCTGGCCGAGACGTTCCATCTGCCGGTCGTCCACCTGGTGGACAACCCGGGGTTCGTCATCGGCAGCGAGGCTGAGAAGGCGGCCACCATCCGCCACGGGTCGCGGGCGCTGGCCACCGTCTACCAGGCGTCCGTGCCGTGGTGCTCGGTGCTGGTCCGCAAGGCCTTCGGGGTGGCCGGAGCCGCCCATTCAGCCGCCCACCGGTTCCAGTACCGGTATGCGTGGCCGTCCGGCGACTGGGGGTCGCTGCCGGTAGAGGGTGGCGTCGAGGCCGCCTACCGGTCCGACCTCGAGGCCTCCGACGACCCCGAGGCGTTGCTGGCCGAGATCACCGAGCGGCTCAACGCCGTGCGATCGCCCTTCCGCACCGCCGAGGCGTTCTTGGTCGAGGAGATCATCGACCCCAGCGACACCCGTCCGCTGCTGTGCGAGTTCGCCAACCTGGCGGCACCACTGCGCACCCCGGGTCCGGCCCGGTTCCCGTATCGGCCCTGACCCCCGGTCAGCCGGCGTCGACGACGGCTACCGGGTCGTCCTGGGAGACGGCGTCGCCTTCGGCGACCAGCAACTCGGTCACGACCCCTGGTGCCGGCGCCTCGACGGGGATCTCCATCTTCATCGACTCCATGATGAGCACGGCCTGGCCGGCGTCGACACGATCGCCGACCGCGGCGACGATCTTCCACACCGTGCCGGTCACTGGGGTCTCGAGCTCGATCCGTGGCATGGGCGCCGAGTCCAGCAGGTGGCAACGGCGACTGCCACGACGGGCCAGGTAGCGGCCATGATGGGTGGATGCAGCCTCCCGTGCTCGAGACCGAGCGTCTGACCCTCCGGCCCTTCCGGGACGACGACCTCGACGCCTACTTCGCCGTGATGGACACGCCCGAGGTCCGGCGGTGGCTACATCTGTCCGAGAACTTCGACCGGGACACCGCCTGGGAGCAGATGGCGGCCTTCGCTGGCCAGTGGGCGTTGCGGGGTACCGGCCAATGGGCGGTGGTCGAGCGTTCCTCGGGCGTGCTCCTCGGCCGGGCCGGCCTCCACCATCCGGTGCGGGTGGACTGGCCGGGCGTCGAGCTGGGCTGGACGTTCCACCCCGATCACTGGGGGCGGGGCTATGCCACCGAGGCTGGCGCGGCGGCCCGCGACTACGCGTTCGACGTGCGGGGCGACGAGCGGTTGTTCAGTTGCATCCTGCCCGACAACGTGGCGTCGCAGGCCGTGGCCCGGCGACTGGGGTTCCGACTGCTGAAGGAGCGGTCCATGGCCTGGTTCCCGTCGGCACCTCACGGTGTCTGGACCCGGGAGGCCTGACCTCAGCCCAGGGGCACCGGCACCACTCCGTCAGGGGTGACCGCCACCAATCGGCTGCAGTCGTCGACCGGTGTCCCCTGGAGGTCGCTCGCACCGTCGACGACGGTGACCGGCTCGGCGACCAGCAGCTCGGTGTCGGCCCACCCGGAGAACACGTAGACGGCACCCGTCGCGGGCCGGAGGAGGGCGGCGGTGGGTGCGCCACAGCCCGAACCGCTGGTGGTCGACCAGCGCCCGACCACGACGATGTCGCCCGGTCGACCCACCTGGTAGCGGTCACCGTCGTGTTCGACGACCGGGCCCGTCGGGTCGACGGGGGCCACCGGGGCGACGACCGGGTCGCCGCTGCGGAGGAGGACCACCGCGACGACCGAGGCGACCGCCACGGCGGCCACGGCGATGCGCGTCGCTGCGGAGGGGACTGACTGCGCCGTCTCGGCTGGTCGCTCACCGGCGAACGACGCCCCCAACTCGGCCAGATGGACGGCGAGAGCGTTGGCGTCGAGGCTCCGTCCACGCCCGCAGACTCGGCGGAACCGCCGACGTCGACGCTGTTCGGTGGAGTCGACGTCGCCGGGGAGCCCCCGGAGATGGCCCTCGAGCACGTCGACCAGCGCTTCGACGTCCTGCCGGACCAGCGCATGGTCGGTGGAGGCATGCGCCGTGGCGAACCCGGTGAGGAGGGGGCGGCCGTGCAGGTCGACGATGACCGACTCGCCGGAGATGGATCGGTGGACGACCCCGGCCCGGTGGACCTCACCGAGGGTGCGGGCCAGCGCGGCACCCAGGTCGCAGAGTTCCCCGGCCCCGGTGGCCGGCCGGTCGGCAAGGGCCCGATGGCCGTCATCGGTGTAGCGCAGCTCAGCGCGGTCGCCGGAGCGCTCGAACCCGGCGACGGCGACGATCCCGGGGAAGTGAAGCCGGGTCAGTAGTGCGGCCTCGGCTTCGAGGGCGTCGGCTGCAGTGGCGTCCTCGGCTCGACGGATGGAATGCTGACCGCTCACCGCCGTAGGCCGCCCTCGGTGCCCAAGGAGCCTGGCGGCAGCGGTGGGGTCGCGGCCGGGTTCCGTCGGGGGAGTGGATCGAGGTGCGCGACGATTTGCCGGGCCAGCAGCCGGGACTCTGAGGGAAGGGGTGCGGTGCCCGGGTCGGCGATGCCGTCGATGGGCAGCGTGTTCGGGGGGTCGGGACGCCGCCACAGCCGCCGGCGCGGCCTCACGGTGGGATGCAACATGAGCGTCAGGCACCGCTCGTCGGCCAGGCCGTCGTCGGCCAGGTTGGCCACCACCCGGGAGGCGGCCATGGTGCCCTTGGTCCCTGGTCGGCCGACCACGATGACCAGGTCGGCCAGGCCCATGACGACCCGTGCCGGCTCGCCGGGGGTGGCGGGACCGACCGGCTGGTCGGGAGGTGCCAGATCGATGAACGGGTCGACGTCGACCACGGTGACCAGATGGTGCCGGGCCAGATTGGCCAGCGTGGCCCGCAGGCTGGCACCGCCGATTGCCGGCCAGTCGCGCCGTCTCCGGATGCCGGGAAGCAGCCGGTACGGCCAATCTGCGTCGGCGACGAGCAGCGATGTCAGGCCATCGCCGTCGGGGTCGCCGCCCCGGTGGGCCTGGACGGCACTCTGGAGGTCCCGGTGGTCGGCAGTCAGGCCGTGGAGGCGGGCCTGGTCGGCTTCGAGGCAGGCATCGACGAGCACCACCGACTCGCGGAAGCGGACGTCCCGGCCGAGGCCGTCGGTGAGCGCTCGAGCGACCGAGGAGGCCCCGGTGCCACCGGGTCCGGTGACGGCGACGATCCGGCCCTGCCACGGGGCGACGTCGACCGGGGTTCGGGGGAGGGGGAGATGATCGTCGTCGTTGAACGATCGGGCGCTGCCGATCGGGTGGCCGTGGCGTCGGAGGGTCTGGGCCAAGTCGTCGGGGTCGAGCGAGTCGTCGAGCACGTCGACGGCCCCGAGCCCCTGCCAGCGGTCGCGGTCGCCGGTACGGCCGACGACGACCACCGGGCAGCCGGCGGCGCTGGCCCGGTCGATCAGCTCACGGTCGAGTCCGACGGTCCGGTGGTCGACGAGCAGCGCCGAGAATGGCCGCCCCGACGCCAGCCGGTTGCCCAGGTCGGCGACCCCGGCACACACCAGCAACTCGCCGGCCACTCCCGCGGTGGCCAGACGTCGGGTGGCCTCGGCCATCCAGGTCGGCGATCCGGAGGCCAACCCCAACACCACGTAGCGTCGCCCGCTCATGCCATCACCCTAGGAAATGAGGCGCGGGCGCCGGTGCGTCCGGCCCGGATCTTGCTTCGATCAGGCAGCGGCGGGTCAGTGCAGTTCGGAGGCGATGTGGGCGATGTGCTCAGGGCCGATCTCGCA
>CAZPGL010000032.1:0-23481 GCA_964586175.1 uncultured Microthrixaceae bacterium
CCCGTCCCACCCGCTTTGAAGGCGGGGGAGCCCACCAGGTACTCGGACACCTCCACCGTGCACGCTAGGGCGTGGAGGCCCGGATGGCCATGCCCGATCGAGTCGGTAGAGTGCCGGCCATGAAGAAGCTCCTGATGCTGGCGATCTTGGCCGGGCTGATCGCCGCTGCGGTCAAGAAGGTCCGGTCGATCTGACCCGGTCGACGGCCCGTCGCCGTCGATGACACACCATCGCCACGCCGACGACGACCAGTCCGGCGGCGATACCTGCCACCAGTCGATTGCGGGCCCGATGGCGACCGTCCCCGAGGGCCACCGGCCGGGCGAACGTCAACACCTCCCAGCCGCGCTGGGTCGCCTCGCGGCGCAGCTGCCGGTCGGGGTTGACGGCCACCGGGTTGCCGACCGACTCCAGCATCGGCAGGTCGGTCACCGAATCCGAGTAGGCCCACGAGCCGGCCAGGTCGATGCCCCGGTCGGCGGCCATCCGGGTGACCGCTTCGGCCTTGCCTGGCCCCTGGGCGTAGAACTCAACCTCGCCGGTGTAGCGGCCGTCGGTGTCGATGGCCGCCGTGGTGGCGACGAACTCGTCGACCCCGAGGTGTTCGGCCAGTGGTTCGACGATTTCGGACGGTGACGCCGACACCAGGACGAGCAGGCGGCCCTCGGCTCGGTGGTGCGACAACAACTCCAGGGCCTCGTCGTAGACGATGGGGGCGATGACGAGGTCAAGGTGGTCGTGGACGAGGCGGCGGAGGCCGTCCTGCTCCCATCCGGCGGCCAGCTTGAGGGCGGTCCGCCGGGCCCGGTCCATCGAGCGCTCGTCGGCGCCGAAGAACCGGAACAGGATCTGTCCCCACATGGCCCGTAGGGCCATCGACGCGCTCAGGTAGCCGGCCCGGTGGAGTGCCGGCCCATAGGCGGCCAGCGACGCCTGGGCGATGACTGTCTTGTCGAGGTCGAAGAACGCCGCTTGCACACCGCCGACCCTACGAGGCCCGGTGCCGGTGCGGGTGGTCGACGGTAGGGTGCCGACATCGGTGGTCCGGCCCGCTGTACCGGTCTGGACCACTGGCTCTCCGGCTGACTTTCCCGCACGCTTCTCCCGAGTCCCCCGGTCCCGCTTCCCCGCAGGAACGTCCGTGACGGGAGGCGTCATGGTGGTGGTGTGCTGGTCGCTCAAGGGCGGCATGGGAACCACGGTGGTGGCGGCCGGTCTGGCCCTCGCCGCTGCTCGCCGGGGGGATCAGCCCTGGCTTCTCGACCTCGAAGGTGATCTGCCGGCGGCCCTCGGCGTCGACGGCGGGGGCCCGGGTCTGGCCGACTGGTGCTCGGCCGTCGACGGCCCCGGCCCGGAGGCCGTCGACCGTCTGGCGGCCGAAGCGGGCGGGGTGCGGGTCGTCGCCCGAGGCGCGGCGGTGTGGTCCGATGCCGTGCCGGCGCGGGTCGCGGCCCTGGTCGCCTACCTGGCCGACATGGATCGGCCGGTCGTCGTCGATGCCGGCAACCTGCAGGGTCCTCCCGGCGTCGGCCCGGCCCCGGCCGACGCCCTCCTCGACGTGGCCGACCGGTCGATCCTCGTCACCCGGGCCTGCTACCTGGCCCTGCGGCGGGTGCCGGTCCAGACAAGGCGCCCCACCGAGGTAGCGCTGATGGCCGAACCGGGTCGGGCCCTGGGCCGGACCGATATCGAACAGGTGGTGGGGGCGCCGGTGACCATCCGGGTACCGGTCGATCCGGCGGTGGCCCGGGCCGTCGATTCGGGCCTGCTCGGCCGCCGACCCCCCCGGGTGCTGCTGCGCAGCGTCGGGGAGGCGACGTGAGCGATCCGGTGGCCTCCATCCATGCCGCGGTGTTGGAGCGGCTGACCGGTGACCCAGGGGTCGACGCCGGCATCGTCGAGGCGCTGGTCGTCGCCCATGATCCGTTGCTGGGGACGGCGGCCCGCCTCGCCGTCGTCGAGGCCGTGCTGGCCCGCATCAGCGGCCTGGGTGCTCTCGAACCGCTGCTGGCCGACCCCGCGGTCAGTGAGGTCATGGTCAACGGGTGCGGGCCGGTGTACGTCGAACGCAACGGTCGTATCGAACGCACCACGGTGCACCTCGACGAAGGCGAGCTGGGCCGACTGGTCGAGCGGGTCGTGGCGCCGACCGGCCGTCGGGTGGACCGGTCCAGCCCGTGGGCCGACGGGCGCCTCCTCGACGGCTCGCGGGTCAACGTGGTCGTTCCCCCGATCGCCATCGACGGTGCGTGCGTCACCATCCGGCGGTTCGGTACCCATCGGTTCACCCTCGCCGACCTGGCTGGACTGCCGGTGGTCGAACTGTTGCGGACCATGGTCCGGGAGCGGGCCAACATCGTCGTCAGCGGAGCCACGGGTTCCGGCAAGACCACGCTGCTCGGCGCCCTCGCCGGCGAGGTCGACCCGGTGGAACGCCTGGTGACCGTCGAGGACGCGGCCGAGTTGGCCATGGACGCTCCACACGTGGTGCGGCTCGAGGCCCGTCCTCCGAACTGCGAAGGCGTGGGCGAGGTCACGGTGCGTGACCTGGTGCGCAACGCCCTGCGGATGCGCCCCGACCGCATCGTGGTAGGCGAGGTGCGGGGCGCCGAGGCCTTCGACATGCTGCAGGCGCTCAACACCGGGCACGACGGATCACTGTCCACGTGTCACGCCAACAGCGCCGCCGATGCCTTCCGGCGGCTCTCGACCATGGTGCTGGTGGCGGCACCGGGGTTGTCTCCGCTGGTTGCTGACGCCCTTGTGGCCGGCAGCGTCGACTGCATCGTCCATATGGGTCGGTGCGGCCCACGTCGCTTCGTCCGCGATGTCCTCGAGATCCGTCCTCCCGGCTCGGAGCCGGCCACCCGTCCCGCGGTGGCCGACGGCCGCCCTGTCGAGGTCGACCGCCGCCCCGGCGAACGGTGGGGGCGATGAACCCGGCGTGGACGTCGACGGGTCTGGTGGTCGTCGTCGCGGTCGCGGTGCTGCCCCGGCCCCAGCGGGTTCGACGACCGGGTGGTCCGGACACGGCGGGACCCGGTCGCCCGACGGCCTGGCCGGACCGGTGGCTGGCTGGCGGGCTGGTCGGAGGCCTGGTCGACCGGGTGCGGGCGTCGCCACACCGGTTCGACGCTGCCCTCCCGGCCGCGCTCGACGAGATCGTGCGTTCGCTCACCTCGGGGGCCACGCTGCCCCGGGCCCTCGGGGAGGCCGGCCGGGCCGGCGGGGCGACGGGGTTGGTCGCCGCCGACCTGGCGGCGGTGGCCGACGAACTGGATGCCGGAGCATCGATCGGTGAGGCCCTCGAGCGTTGGCGGCACCGTCGCCCCGGAACGCACGTGGGTCTGGTCACCGCGGCGGTCGATCTGGCGGTGATGGCCGGCGGCGAACCGGCCGATCTGCTGGCCGGCGTCGCCGATTCGCTCCGCGACGACCAGGCGGTGGCTGCCGAGGCCCGGGCGTTGGCCACCCAGGCCCGGGCGTCGGCGGCCGTCGTGGCGTTGGCCCCGCTGGCGTTCGCTGTGCTGACCGCTCCGTTCCGCTCTGGTGGCCTCATCGGCTCCGGGGCCGTGGTCTGGTTGGCGGTCGCCGGGCTGTCGCTGGATGCCGTCGGGCTTTGGTGGATGTGGCGCCTGACCGGAGGTCCGGGCTGATGAATCCGGCCGGCTGGGTCTGGATGTCTGCGGTGGTCGGGGGGGCGTGGGCCGTGGGCCGACCCGAGCCGCGCCTCCGGTGCCGTCGCGGACGTCGTTCGGCACGGGATCCGGTCGCCGCCGTCGGGTCCTGGTGTCGGGGGCGGCTCCACCGGCCACCCGATCCTGCTGCCGACCGGCGTGTCGGGCGGGCGGTGTGCCCGGCTGCACCGTTGGTACTCGTCCATCCGGTGGCTGCGGTGGTGGTCGGCGTCGCCGTGTGGTCGGCACCGGTGCTGGGTCGCCGCCGGTCCCGGCGCAGCCACCGGGAGGCACTGGCCGCCGAGTTGCCGTGGGTCGCCGGGCTCGTCCGCCTGGGTGTGGGTGCCGGGCTACCCATCGACCGCGCCCTGGCCGAGGCGGCCCGCCGGGGCGACGGGCCGGCGTCCCGGGCGCTGGCCGCGGCCATGGACCGCACGACACGGGGGGTGTCGCTGGCCGAGGCGGTGGCCGATCTGCGGGTGGCGCTCGGGCAGCCCGGGCGCCCGTTCGTCGCCGCTCTCGCCGGCTCGATCCGGATGGGGGCGCCCATCGGTCCGGCGCTCGACGCCGCCTCGGCCGAGCTGCGGGCCGACTCCCGCCGGCGAGCCGAGATCAGGGCCCGCAAGGTTCCGGTCCGCATGCTGTTCCCTCTCGCCTTGTGCATCCTCCCCGCCTTCGTCCTGCTGTCGGTCGCCCCGATGGTGCTTGACGCCCTCGACGACCTGCAGTTGGACCTGTGAGGTTTCCGCCCCCCTGTTCTCCGCTTCCACCTGCTCCTGTGCCATCCAGTGAAAGGCCGTCCACACCATGCAACGACTCATGGTCCGTATCCACAGCACCCTCATGACCCTTGACGATCGGGGCCAGACGACCGCCGAATACGTGCTGCTCATCCTCGGCGCAGCGACCATCGCCATCCTGGTCACCAGTTGGGCCACCGGCACCGACCGCATCACCCGCCTGTTCGACAAGGTGCTCACCTCGTTGATCAACAAGGTGGCATGACCGGTGGTCGTGGCCGACGGTCTCCCTGCCGGCCCGGCGGCGTGACGCGATGTGCACGGTTCGACGGGGCCGCATTGGGGACGACCGGGGCCAGGCCACCGTGGAGATGGCGCTGATGCTGCCGGTGGTGGTGGTGCTCGCCCTGGCGTTGGTGCAGGTCGGCTTGGTGGTGCGCAGCTTCGTACTCGTCCAGCATGCGGCTCGGGAAGGTGTCCGGGTGGCGGCCGTCGGCGAGTCCTCTCGGCGCATCGAGGACGCGGTGATCGGTTCGACCGGGCTTTCACCTCGGGCGACGAGGGTCGTGTCCAGCAGTTGGGGGGACCGCGTCACCGTCTGGGTCCACTTCACCGATCCGACCGATGTGCCGCTGATCGGTGGGCTGTTCCCGGACATCGTGGTGTCGGGCCGGGCCACCATGCGTCGGGAGTCGGGATGAGCGGTCGCCGCCGGTGCCGCGCGGGGTTCGTCTAGGTTGACATCGACAGACCACCACGGCGGACACGAGCCGCCGTGCCTGATCACCGAGGAGGGATGGGTGCAGCTCGAGTGTCACCGGTCCCATCGCGGTTCCTGGACGGTAATCACCGTGCTCGGAGACCTCGACCTCGCCGGCGCCCCCCGGCTGCGGTCCGAGGTGGTCGAGGTGGTGGCGGGGGGTCGCCACCATGTCGTGCTCGACCTGACCGCCGTCGATTTCGTCGACTCGGCCGGCCTGGGCACCGTCGTCGGGGCGCTGCGCCGGACCCGCAGCCATGACGGCGACCTGCGGGTCGTGTGTCCCGAGCCGCGGCTACGCCGGGTGTTCGAACTCTGCGACCTGGATCGGGTGTTCGAACTGCACACCGACGTCGACGGGGCGGTCGACGCACCGGTGGTCACCCGATGACCTCCAGCGATCACCACAGTGAGGTCGTCGAACTCCACGTCCCCGCCCGCCCCGAGTACCTCCAGTTGGTCAGGACCGTGGTCGGTGCGGCTGCGTCCACCGATCCGGCCCTGGGCCCCGACCGGGTCGCCGACCTGCGCTTGGCGGTGTCCGAGGCCGCCACCAACGCCATCGAGGCCCACGGAACCTCCGGGATCGAGGACCGGGTGGTGATCCGATGCAACGTCGGTGCGGGCCGTATCGAGCTGGAGGTCACCGACCGGGGTGCCGGGTTCGACCCGGCCGACGTGCCCGATCTGCCCAGCGTCGAGTCGGCCGAACGGCTCGACCACGAGTCCGGGCTGGGGTTGTCGCTGATGCGCCAACTGGCCGACGAAACCGTCATCGAGGCCGGAGAATCCGGTACCGCGGTGCGCCTCATCATCAAGTTCGGTGAGGGTTCCGCCGGAACCTGATGCAGCCGCCGACCGGAACCGACGGGTGGGAGCCGGGCCGGCGACCACTACGGTTCCCTCCGCTCGCCTCCCGGTGAACTCATTCCCATGGCTGGATCCCCACCCCCTTCATCGCTGACCTGGCTCGGCAGCGACCGTCCGCTCGCCCGCGTGATCGGTCGTCCGATGCTGCGGTTCCTCTCCATCGAGGCGGCCGGCGGCATCCTGCTGATCGTCGCCACCGTGGTCGCGTTGGTGTGGGCCAACTCGCCGTGGTCGGGGGCCTATCACGACTTCTGGCACGCCGAGGTCCACTTGTCGATTGGTCCGTTGAGCCTGGAACACGGCGGTGAACCGCTGACCCTCGTCGAGTTCGTGAACGACGTCCTGATGGTCGTGTTCTTCTTCATCGTCGGGCTCGAGATCAAGCGAGAACTGGTCGCCGGCGAACTTCGCCGTCCCCGGGCCGCCATGTTGCCGGCCGCCGCGGCGTTGGGCGGCATGGTCGTGCCAGCCCTCATCTTCTTCGCCTTCAACGGCAGCGGCGACGGTGCAGCCGGCTGGGGTATCCCGATGGCCACCGACATCGCCTTCGCCGTCGGGGTGTTGTCGTTGCTCGGCGACAAGGTGCCGACACCGCTCAAGATTTTCCTGCTGACCCTTGCCATCGTTGACGACATCGGGGCCATCCTCGTGATCGCCATCTTCTACACGGAACATCTGGTCGCCGAGTGGCTGGTGCTGGCCGCGGCCATTCTCGTGCTGGTCCGGATCCTCACCAAGCTGCGGGTCTGGTATTCGCCGATCTACGTGGTGCTCGGCATCCTGCTCTGGTACACGGTGTTCGAGTCGGGCATCCATGCCACCATCGCCGGGGTGGCCATGGGGTTGCTGGCGCCGGCCCGACCACTGGTCGTCGCCGAACACACGAAGCGGGCCGTCAGCCCGGTGTTGCGCGGCGAGGTCGACGCCCACTCGGTGCGCCGGGCCCTGTTCATGTTGAATGAGTCGGTGTCGGTAGCCGAACGGTTGGAGAACCTGATCCACCCGATCACCAGCTTCGTCATCATTCCCATGTTCGCCCTGGCCAACGCGGGCATCGTGATCCACGGCGGCATGGTCAGCGAGGCCGTGTCGTCGGGGGTGACCCTCGGGGTCGCACTGGCGCTGGTCGTCGGCAAGATCGTCGGCGTCTCGTTGTTCACGATGGTTGCGGTGAAGCTGGGGTGGAGTGCCCTGCCCGCCGGGGCCACGTCACGGCACATCGTCGGGTTGTCGGCCATCGCCGGCATCGGGTTCACCGTCTCGTTGTTCATCGCCGGGCTGGCCTACGACAACCCGCTGTTGCGCGATGAAGCCAAGATCGGCATCCTCGTGGCCTCGGTCGCCGCCGCTGTGATCGGCTCGGTGATCCTCGCCACCGCGCCACCGTCACCCATCCAGCCGGCCGCCGGTGCCGAGTCGAGGGGTTGACGCATGCTTCCTGACCGTGTCGTGTCCCTGATCTTCCTGGGTTGATGCGATGACCAAGCTCGTAATCGTCGAGTCGCCGGCCAAGGCGAAGACCATCGCGGGCTACCTCGGCGACGACTTCGTCGTTGAGTCGTCGATCGGCCACGTCCGCGATTTGCCACAGCGGGCCGCCGACGTCCCCAAGGCGTTCAAGGGCGAACCGTGGGCCAACCTGGGCATTGACGTCGACAACGACTTCAAGCCGCTGTACCTCGTCAACCGGGACAAGAAGGACCAGATCGCCAAACTAAAGGGCCTGCTGGCCTCGGCCGACGAACTCTTCCTCGCCACCGATGAGGACCGGGAGGGCGAAGCGATCGCCTGGCACCTTCTCGAGGTGTTGAACCCCAAGGTGCCGGTACACCGCATGGTGTTCCACGAGATCACCCGGACGGCGATCGCCGAGGCCCTGACCAACGTGCGGGAGCTCGACCGGCACCTCGTCGACGCCCAGGAGGCCCGCCGCCTGTTTGATCGGCTGTACGGGTACGAGGTGTCGCCGGTGCTGTGGAAGAAGATCGCCACGGGGCTCTCCGCCGGTCGGGTCCAGAGCGTCGCCACCCGCATCGTCGTCGAGCGGGAACGGGACCGGATGGCCTTCGTGCCCGCCGGCTACTGGGACCTGGATCTCACCCTGCGGTCGGACGGCGACGAGTTCCCCGCCTCACTGATCGAGGTCGACGGACGTCGGGTGGCCGGCGGGCGCGACTTCGGCGACGACGGCCGCCTGGTCGAGGCCGCCGAGACGGCCGACGTCACGGTGCTCGACGAGGCGTCGGCCCGGGCCTTGGCCGGCGAGTTGACGGGAACCGACCCCGCGGTGGCCTCCGTCGAGAGCAAGCCGTACCGGCGACGGCCGGCGGCACCGTTCATCACGTCGACGTTCCAACAGGAGGCCGGCCGGCGGCTCAAGCTGTCGTCGTCGCTGGCCATGCACGCCGCCCAGGGCCTGTACGAGAAGGGCTACATCACCTACATGCGGACCGACAGCACCACGCTGTCGACTACGGCCCTCGCCGCGGCCCGGACCGAGATCGCCCACCGGTTCGGTCCTGAGTTCGTCCCTGCCGAGTCCCGCAGCTATGCGGGCAAGGTACGCAATGCCCAGGAGGCTCACGAGGCCATCCGGCCGGCGGGCGACGCCTTCCGCCACCCCGACGAGGTGGCCGACCAACTGCCCCGCACCGAGGCCCAGGTGTACGAGATGATCTGGCAGCGCACGGTCGCGTCGCAGATGACCGATGCCGTCGGGGAGACCGTCCAGGTGAGGTTCGCGGCGGCTGTGCCGTCGGGTCAGTCGTGCCTGCTCGGGGCCAGCGGCACGGTCATCACCCATCTGGGCTTCCGCCGGGCGTACGTCGAACAGGCCGACGACGCGCCCGACGCGTCCGACCGGGAGGCTGTGCTGCCCGAGATGGCCGTCGGCGATCTGGTCGCTGTGCACGAGGTGGCACCCGACGGTCACACCACCCAGCCGCCCGCCCGGTTCACCGAGGCGTCCCTCGTCAAGCGCCTCGAGGAGCTCGGGGTGGGCCGGCCGTCGACGTACGCCTCGATCATGGAGACCATCCAGGCCCGGGACTATGTGTGGAAGAAGGGTTCCGCACTGGTGCCGACCCTGTCGGCCTTCGCCGTCACCACCCTGCTCGAGACCCATTTCCCGAAGCTGGTGGGCTACGACTTCACCGCCCGCATGGAGGACGACCTCGACGCCATCGCCAACGGTTCGGCCGAGTCGGTGCCGTGGCTGCATGCCTTCTATTTCGGCGGCGACGACGATCCGGGCCTCAAGGCCAAGGTCTCGGACCGCCTCGGCGACATCGACGCCAAGGCGGTGTCGACCGTCGAGCTTGGGGTCCACGAGGGCCAGCGGGTCATGGCCTGTTTCGGAAAGTTCGGACCGTACGTCCAGGCCGGCGACGCTACCCGGTCGATCCCCGACGACGTGGCCCCCGACGAACTCACGGTCGAGATGGCCCTCGAGTTCCTCAACACCCCGCTCGAACAGGTGCTGGGGGTCGATCCCGACACCGGTCTCGAGGTCATCGCCCGATCCGGGCGATTCGGCCCGTACGTCTCGTTGGGTCGGCTGCCCGAGCCGCTGAAGCCGTCGCCGGAACTGCAGGCGGTGACGGCGCTGGGCCTGAACCGCAAGGAGATCCGGGTGGCGCTGGCCCACCTGAGACTGACCGCTCCGTCGGTCTCCGACGCCGTCATCGACCGGATCCTGAACACGCCGCCCCGCGGGATTGGCAAGGGGGCGCGTGACGCCTTGGCCGACTTCCGGGCCGCCGAGGGGATCGGCCTGCTCGAGGCCCTCGAACGGGTCGACGAGACCGGCATCGCCGGCCGCGCCCGCAACGGTGTCGGCGAGTTCCTGAAGCTGCGGGCCCGTCTGCAACGCAAGGTCGCCGAAGGTCCGGGCGCCGTCGTGGCCTCGGCCATGTCGGGATCGGGGTACGCCAAGAGCCTGCGGTCCGACGGTTCCGAAGGCAAGCTGCGGCTGGCCAACGTGGAGCAGCTGATCGAGGCGCTCGACGGCTTCGCCGACGTGGCCGACGTGTGCGCCCAACTCGACGCTCTGGAGGTGGTCGACGACACCCCGCCGCCCCGAACCGCGTCGCTGTTCTCCACGATGACCCTCGAACGGATCACCCTCGACGACGCCCTGCAGCTCCTGAGCCTGCCAAGGGTGGTGGGCGTCGACCCGTCCGACGGTGAGGAAATCACCGTCCAGAACGGCCGGTTCGGGCCGTACCTGCGCAAGGGCAAGGACAGCCGCAGCCTCAGCAGCGAGGAGCAGTTGTTCACCATCACCCTCGACGACTGCTTGACCCTGCTGGCCCAGCCCAAGCAGCGGGGCCGGGCGGCGGCCCGACCCCCGTTGGCTGAACTGGGCGACGACCCGGCGAGCGGCCGTCCCGTGTTGCTCAAGGACGGCCGGTTCGGGCCGTACGTGACCGACGGTGAGTACAACGCTTCGCTGCGGCGAGGCGATTCGGTCGAGGAGTTGAGCGCCGAACGGGCCTTCGAACTCCTGGCCGAACGGCGCGCCAAGGGGCCGGCCCCGGCGAAGGGCCGGAAGGCAAAGGGGCGCGCCAAGCGTTCCTGACCGTGGTCGTGGCGATTCGGCCACGCCCCCTCCCATAGAGTGGGAGCGATGTCCGGTCAGCCAGGTGGGGACGAACCGCACGAGCTGCGGGACGAGTTCGTGCTGGGCGATGAGCCCAGCCTGCTCGTGCCCGAGGGGGGCGACCGACCCGGCCTGCACGTGCGCATGTTCGGGTCGTCGCAGTTCTTCCGCCTGTGGCTGGCCCAGGTGGTGTCGGCCACCGGCGACTGGTTGGGCCTGCTGGCCATCAGCCTGCTGGCCATCCGGGTCGGTTCCGGGTCCGAGGGGGCGTCGCTGAGCCTGGTGCTGGCCGCCCGGATCGCTCCCGGGTTCTTCTTCGGGCCGATCGCCGGGGTGCTGGTCGACCGCTGGGATCGCAAGCGGTTGATGATCACCTGCGACATCGGCCGGGCGGTCGTCATGGTGACCTTGCCGTTCGTGGACACCATCCTCGGGTTGTTCATCGCCTCGCTGATCCTCGAGGCGTTCACCATGTTGTGGTCGCCGGCCAAGGAGGCGTCGGTCCCCAACGTGGTGCCTGAGTCGTACCTGACGACGGCGAACTCACTGTCGATCGTCGCCGCCTACGGCACGTTCCCCATCGGGGCCGGCCTGATGGTGCTGTTCGGGCGGCTGTCCACTGCGCTCTTCAGTGCCGAATGGGCCGACGGCTTCCGGCTCCACGAGGAGGGCCTGGCCTTCTACGCCAACGCCCTCACCTTCCTCGTGGCCGCCGGGTTGATCTTCACCCTGTCGCTGCCCCGCCGTGAGAAGCGCACCGTCGAGACCTCCCTGCCGCTCAAGGCCCGGCTGGCCGACCCGCTGGCCGAGCTGCGGGAGGGGTGGGAGTTCGCCTTCATCAACCCGGTGGTCCGGACGGTCAACATGGGCCTGGCCACCGGCCTGATCGGCGGCGGCATGCTCGTGCCGCTGGGTGCGATCTACGCCACCGAGGTGTTGGGCGCCGGCGAATCGGGTTACGGCTTCCTCATCACCGCGCTGGGTCTGGGCGTGGCCACGGGTGTCGGCATGGTGTCGTGGGGCCAGCGGCACCTCAACAAGACCCGGGTGTTCACCTGGTCGTTGGTCGCTGCCGGCCTGTGTCTGGCCGGCTCGTCGAGCATCGGCCAGATCCACGTTTCGGCCGTGCTGACGTTCGGCATCGGCATCTGTGCCGGCGCGGTGTACGTGCTGGGCTTCACCCTGCTGCACGAGAACGTCACCGACGACCTGCGCGGGCGGATCTTCTCGACGCTGTACCTGCTGGTGCGCATGTGCGTGCTGCTGGCGCTGGCCGTCGGGCCTCTTCTCGAGGAGACGTTCGACCGGCTGTCGAAGCGATTCTGGGACCGCCACATCGAACTGGCCGGATGGGACCTCTTCGTTCCCGGGGTCCGCCTCACCTTGTGGTTGGCGGCGCTCATCCTGATGGCCGCAGGGGCGCTGGCCGTCATGTCGTTGCGGGCCGGTGCCCAGTCGGCGGCGGACGCCGAAGAGGAGTCCGGACCGTGACCGGCCGGCTGATCGCCGTCGAAGGAGGTGAAGGTTCGGGCAAGTCGACCCAGGCGGCCCGCCTGGCCGACCATCTGGACGCCGTCCTCACCCGGGAGCCGGGTGGCACGCCGATCGGTGAGCACCTCCGGTCGTTGGTGCTCGACCCCGAGGGCCGCGCTCCCGACGCCCGCACCGAAGCTCTGCTGATGGCGGCGGCCCGGGCCCAGCACGTGGCCGAGGTGATCGGTCCGGCGCTGGCCGCCGGCCGGGACGTCGTCACCGACCGCTACATCGGTTCGTCGCTTGCCTATCAGGGCATCGGGCGGGGTCTGGGGGTCGAGGCCGTGGCGGGGTTGTCGGCGTTCGCCACCGACGGACTCGACGCCGACCTGGTGGTTCTCATCGAGGTCGATGCGGCGACGACCGCATCCCGGCTCGACCGGCCGCTCGACCGGATCGAACAGGCCGGAGACGGCTTCCATGCCCGGGTGGCCGCCGCCTACCGGGCGCTGGCCGCCGCCGATCCGGACCGATGGCTGATCGTCGACGGGACCGGCACCATCGAGGAGGTGGCGGTGCGGGTCGCCGGCGCGGTCGACGGGCGCCTGGCATGACCGACGACGAGCTCTGGTCGGCCGTCGTCGGGCAGACGGCGGCCGTCGCCCTGCTGGAAGCGGCGTCCCGGGCGCCGGTCCACGCGTATCTGTTCGTCGGCCCCGAAGGTGCCGGCCGGCGCCAGGCGGCGGCCGCCTTCGCCGGGGCCATCCTGTCGAGCGGGACGTCCGGCGGGGACGCCGACCGGCACCGACGGCTGGCTGTGGCCGAGCGCCATCCCGACCTGGTCTGGATCGAACCCAAGGGTCGGGCCATGCTGGTCGCCGAGGCCGACACCGTCACCGTCGAAGGATTCCGGTCACCGATCGAGGCTGATCGCAAGGTGATCGTGATCGACCGGTTCGACACCGCCGAACCCGAGGCGGCCGCGGGCCTGCTCAAGACCATCGAGGAGCCACCGGCGACCGCGGTGTTCGTGCTGCTCGCCGACGAGGTGCCCGAATGGCAGGTCACCATCGCCTCCCGCTGCATCCGGGTCGACCTGCCGCCCCTACCCGAGGCCACGGTGGTCGACGCTCTGGTCGCCGACGGTGTCGACCCCGACCGGGCGGCGGTCGCCGCGGCGGCTGCGGCCGGCGACATCGGCCGAGCCCGCCTGCTCGTCGACGACCCGGCGGTGGCCGGCCGGCGACAGGCCTGGTGGTCGGTCCCTGACCGGCTCGACGGCACCGGAGCGGCGGTCGCAGTACTGGTCGCCGAACTTCAGGGTCTCATCGACGACGCCCAGGGTCCGTTGGCCCAACGCCAACAGGCCGAGCTGGACGATCTGGCCGAACGGGAGACGGCGCTCGGGACGCGGGGATCCGGCCGCCAGCAGTTGGTCGACCGCCACAAGCGGGAGATCCGTCGCCTCCGGGACGACGACCTGCGGTTCGGCCTGGCCACGCTGGCCCGCCGGTATCTGGATGCAGCAGCCGACGGTGCCGGTCCGCCGGTCCGGTTGCTCGACGCGCCGGCCCGGATCACCGCGGCAACCGCTGAGTTGGTGCGCAACCCCAACGAGACCCTGCTGCTCCAGGGGCTGTTCCTGGACCTGCCGGCGCTCGCCCGATAGGGGCGGTTCGTCCACCGGGCCTACCGGCCGGTGACCGGGCTCAGCCCTCCGGGGTGACGTAGGCGGCGGTCAGGCCGCCGTCGACCACGAAGTCGGTGCCGGTGGTGTACGACGACTCGTCGGACGCCAGCCACAGTGCGGCCCGGGCCTGCTCGGACGCCTCACCGAACCGACCCATCGGAACGTGCACCAGGCGGCGTTGGCGCTTTTCCTCGGTGTCGAGGAACGACATGAGCAACTCGGTGCGCAGTGGCCCGGGGCACAGGGCGTTGACCCTGATGTTCTCCCGGGCATGGACGACGGCCAGCTCTCGGGTCATGGCCAGCACCCCGCCCTTGGACGCCGTGTAGGCGATCTGCGGGGTGGCGGCACCCACGATGGCGACGAAGCTGGCCGTGTTGATGACCGATCCGCCACCCGACCGCCGGATGGCCGGAATGCCGTGGCGACAGCCCAGCCACACGCCCTTCAGGTTGATGTCGATGGTGCGCTGCCACACGTCATCAGGGGTCTGTTCGGCGTCACCATCGTCGGGGTGCATGATCCCGGCGTTGTTGAACAGCACGTGGAGGCCACCGAACGCCGCTTCGGTGTCGGCGACCATGGCCGCCGTGTCGCTGTCGGACGACACGTCGGCCTGCAACCCGATCGCCTGGCCACCGGCCGCGGTGATCTTGGCTGCGACCGCCGTAGCACCGTCACCGTCGATGTCGACAACGGCCACCCGGGCGCCTTCGGCGGCGAACAGCGTGGCGGTCTCGCGGCCGATACCGGCAGCACCACCGGTGATGAGGGCGATCTTGCCGTCCAGGCGCATGGCGGCATCCTGCCATATCGGCCGCCCAACGCATCACCGCTCAGACGGCGGCTTCGGGGTTCGTGGACGTGGCCGTCCAGGTCCGGGCCTTCGGCGGCGTGGACGCGGTGTGCGTGATCGGCCACGCCCCTGACGCCCCGGCATGACCATCGCGACCAGTGGTCAGCGATCGACGACCACGAACCGGACCCTCTTGAACCCCTTGCCCTTCGACTCGGTCTTGACCACCTCGATGCGGCCCACCTGACCGGTCGATGACACGTGGGTGCCGCCGTCGGCCTGACGGTCGAGGCCGACGATGTCGACGACCCGGATCTCAGCCACCGACTCGGGGACCAGGTTCACCTTGGTCCGGATGAGGTCCCGGTCGAGCACGGCGTCACCGCGGGCGATGAACGACACCTCGATCGGCCGGTCGGCGGCGATCTCGGCGTTGCACCGCTCCTCGATGTCAGCTGCGAACCCGGCGGGCAGTTGGTCGATCTCGAAGTCCATGCGGCCGGCCAGGGCGTCCATGTTCCCGCCGGTGACGACCCGCCGCCAGTCCCGCCACATGACCCCGCACAGGATGTGCATGGCGGTGTGGGTGCGCATCATGTGCCGGCGTCGCTCGTCGTCGACGTTTCCGGTGACGACGGTGCCGGCCGTCGGTACGGGCCCGGCCAGGGTGTGCCACAGCCGACCGCCGACGGTGGCCGTGTCGAGCACGGACGCTGCACCGTCTTTCCACACCAGGTGGCCGGTGTCGTGGGGCTGCCCGCCGCTGGTGGCGTAGAAGGCGGTGCGGTCCAGTTCGACGCGGTCGGCGTCGACGTCGACCACCACGGCGTCGAACGACCGCAGGTCGGCGTCCCGGAGGTACAGCTTCTCAGTCATCGGTGAGCGGTCAGCCGTCCAGGTCGTTGATCTGGACCCGTAGCTCGTTGCCGACGACCCGCCACGTCAGCTGGTCGAGGCCGGCACCGTCGGCGGGGAACGTGTTGGTCGCATCGCACGAGTCGACGAACACCCGGTCGTCGGGCTCCCACTGGATGAGGCAGTCGGCGCTGCGGTCGGGGACCCGGGCGAAGAACGCCGACCAGCCCACGGTCGGGTCGCCGCCGGCGTGGGTGATCCAGATCGGGCGGTCCCGTCCCACCAGGTCGGGGAACGGCACGGGGCCGTTGTCGGCGATCTCGTCGGCCAGGTCGGCGGCGTCGATCCCCCGGAAGTCGCTGTCGCCCAACTTCACGTCGATCTGGTCTGAGGAGCCGGCCAGCCACAACATGAGGGCCAGCACCCCGGCCGTCGAGACCAGCCCGAGCACGCCGATGACGACGGCCCGTCCGGTCTGGATGTTCACGCCGCGGGCGACGGGCATGGTGTGACTCCTGTCTCGTTGGCCGCCGATCGGCCCACGCGGTGGGGTCAGCCCGGGAGCGGCCCGCCTAGTATCGCCGAGGCCCCGCCGGGCCGCACCCGCCGATGCACCAGGAGGCCATTCGCGGTGGATCTGTTCGAGTACCAGGGCAAGCGGTTCTTCGCCGAGTACGGCATGCCCGTCTCGCCGGGTGAGATCGCCTTCACCGTGGACGAGGCGGTGGCGGCCGCCGAGCGGCTCGGCACCCCGGTGATGGTCAAGGCCCAGGTTCACACCGGCGGGCGGGGCAAGGCCGGTGGGGTCAAGTTCGCCGCCACCGTCGACGACGTGCGTGAACACGCCGGCAACATCCTCGGCCTCGACATCAAGGGCCATGTCGTCGGCCGGGTCTGGATCGAGAAGGCCTCGGACATCGCTGAGGAGTACTACGCCAGCTTCACCCTCGACCGTTCGGCCAAGATGCACCTCGGCATGCTCTCGGCCGAGGGGGGTGTGGAGATCGAGACGGTCGCCGAGGAGAACCCCGACGCCATCGCCAAGATCTGGGTTGATCCGGTCGACGGGCTCGACGAGGCCACGGCCCGAGACTGGGTGGCTGCCGCCGCCCTGCCCGACGCCGCCGTCGAAGGCGCGGTCGCCATCGTCCAGCAGCTCTACACCGCCTACGTCGACGGCGATGCCGATCTCGTCGAGATCAACCCGCTGATCCTCACCCCGGAGGGCCAGGTGCACGTGCTTGACGCCAAGGTCACCCTGGACGGCAACTCGGTGTTCCGCCACGAGTCGTACGCCGCCTTCGACGAGACCCAGACCCGTGACGAACGCGAGACGGCGGCCCACGCCAAGGGCCTGCAGTACGTCGGCCTCGACGGCACGGTCGGTGTCATCGCCAACGGCGCCGGGCTGGCCATGTCGACGGTCGATGTCGTCAACCAGGTCGGCGGCAGCCCGGCCAACTTCCTCGACATCGGCGGTGGCGCCAACGCCGACGTCATGGCCGGGGCCCTCGAGGTCATCAACAACGACCCGGCGGTGCGGTCCATCTTCATCAACATCTTCGGCGGCATCACCCGGGGCGAGGAGGTGGCCAATGGAATCATCGAGGCGCTTCAGCGGGTCACCATCGATGCGCCGATCGTGATTCGCCTCGACGGCACCAACGCCGACGAGGGCCGGGCCATCCTCGAACCCCACCTGTCCGACGCCCTCCAGATGGCCCCCACGATGCTCGATGCCGCCCGGACCGCGGTGGCCCTGGCCGAACGCACGGGTGACGAACCGGCGGGCGACGCATGAGCATCTTCGTCGACGAGCACACCAAGGTCGTCTACCAGGGGTTGACCGGCAGCCAGGGTCGCTACTACGGCCTACTCAACCGGGACTACGGCACCCAGGTGGTGGCCGGCACGAACCCCCGCAAGGCGGGCACCGACGTCGACGGTGTCCCGATCTTCGCCGACGTGGCCGAGGCGGTCGCCACCACCGGAGCCACCGCGTCCTGCATCTTCATCCCGGCCCCCGGGGTCCGCGACGCCGTGCTCGAGGCCGCCGAAGGCGGGGTCGAGTTCATCGTCGCCATCACCGAAGGCGTGCCGGCCCACGACGAGGCGGAGTTCTACAACCGGCTGCGGCGCGACCACCCGGACGTGCAGCTGCTCGGCCCGAACTGCCCCGGCATCATCTCGCCCGGGCGCTGCAACATCGGCATCACCGCCGGCCACATCGCGTTGCCGGGCGGACCGGTCGGCATCGTCAGCCGTTCCGGCACCCTCACCTATCAGGCTCTCTACGAGCTCAAGGAGAAGGGCATCGGCTGCACGACCTGCGTCGGCATCGGCGGCGATCCGGTGCCGGGCACGTCGTTCATCGACTGCCTGCGGGCCTTCGAAGCCGACCCCGAGACCAGGGCCGTCATGATGATCGGCGAGATCGGTGGATCGGCCGAGGAGGAGGCCGCCGAGTTCATCGCCGACCACATGACCAAACCGGTCAGCAGTTACGTCGCCGGGGTGACTGCACCGCCCGGCAAGAAGATGGGCCACGCCGGCGCCATCGTGTCCGGAGGCAAGGGCACGGCCTCGGCCAAGATGGACGCCCTGCGGGCCGCCGGTGTGCACGTCGGCCTGAACCCCACCGAAGCCGGCGAGCTGATGGCCGACATCGTCGCCGGTCTGGACGCAGGCTGAGCCCGGACCGCCTGATCCGCCCCACTGCTACGGTCGCCACCATGCGGCTCGCGGTGCTGGTGTCGGGGACAGGATCCATTCTGGACGCCATGGTCGACGCCGGGCTGCCGGTGTCCCTGGTACTGGCCGACCGGGACTGTCCGGCGATCCAGCGGGCCACCGGACACGGCCTGGATACCCGGATGATCCAACGGGATTCGTTCGGCGGCGACTTCGACCGGGTGGCGTACAGCCGCCGGGTGGTCGCCGCTCTGGACGACTCGGGCATCGACCTGGTCGCCATGGCCGGGTTCGGCACCATCCTCGAACAGCCGGTGTACGACCGGTTCGCGGGTCGCATTCTCAACACCCACCCGGCGCTGCTGCCGTCGTTCCCGGGATGGCACGCCGTCGACGACGCCCTGGCCCATGGTGTCGCCGTCACCGGCTGCACGGTGCACGTGGCGACCCTCGAGGTCGACGCCGGGCCGATCCTGGCCCAGGAGGCTGTGCCGGTGCTGCCCGACGACGACGTGGCCAGCCTCCACGAACGCATCAAGGGTGTCGAACGGCGCCTCTACATCGACACCATCCGCGGCCTGCTGGACGGGGCGGCCGACGAACCGGGAGGTTCCACCCCATGACCAGCCACCGTGCCCTGCTCTCCGTCTACGACAAGACGGGCATCGTCGACCTGGGCCGGGGCCTCGTCGACCTCGGCTGGGAGATCGTTTCCAGTGGCGGCACGGCGGGTGCTCTGGCCGACGCCGGTGTGGCCGTCACCGAGGTGGCCGAGATCACCCAGGCCCCCGAGATGCTGGGCGGCCGGGTCAAGACCCTGCATCCGGTCATCCACGGCGGCATCCTCGCCGACCGCTCCAACCCGGCCCACCTCGCCGACCTTGAGGGACGGGGCATCGCGCCGATCGACCTGGTGGTCGGCAACCTGTATCCATTCACCTCGGACCCCGGTATCGAGCTGATCGACATCGGTGGTCCCACGATGGTGAGGGCCGCGGCCAAGAACCACGCCCACGTCGGCATCGTGGTCGATCCGGCCGACTACGACGGGGTGCTGGCCGAGCTGCGGGCCGATGGCGGGCTTTCGACGGCGACCCGCCACCGGCTGGCCCGGGCGGCCTTCGCCCACACCGCGGCCTACGACGCGGCCATCGTCGCCTGGTTCGATGACGGTGCCGACGGGTCAGACGAGGTCGGGGCCGCCGGGCCGCTACCCGACTCGCTCCACCTGGCCCTCGACCGGGTCCAGGAACTGCGGTACGGCGAGAACCCCCATCAGGTGGGGGCCCGCTACCGGGAGGTCGGTCGCCGGGGCTGGTGGGACGACGCCACGGTGCACGGTGGCAAGGCCATGTCGTACCTCAACCTGTTCGACACCGAGGCGGCGTGGCGGCTGGTGCACACCCTGGGCGACGAGCCCACCGCGGTGGTCATCAAGCACGCCAACCCGTGTGGGGCCGCGGTCGGACCCGACATCGCTTCGGCGTACGTCGCCGCTCATGAATGCGACCCGGTGTCGGCATTCGGTGGCATCGTCGCCGTGAACCGGCCGGTGACCCTGGCCATGGCCGAACCGCTGGTCGAGGTGTTCACCGAGGTCGTGGTGGCCCCGTCGTTCGAGCCCGACGCCCTGGCGGCCCTACAGGCCAAGCCGAATTTGCGCATTCTGGAGGCGCCGACGCCTTTGTGGCCCGAGCTCGAGGTGCGCAGCATCGACGCCGGCCTGCTCGTCCAGACGACCGACACCGTCACCGTCGACCGGGCGGCTTGGACCGTCGCCACTGAGCGGGCACCAACCGACGCCGAATGGGCCGATTTGGAGTTCGCCTGGCGGGTGGCGGCCCGGGTGTCGTCCAACACCATCGTGCTCGTCAAGGACCGTCGGGCCGTCGGTATCGGCGCTGGCCAGCAGAACCGCCGGGACGCCGGACGGATCGCCGCCGACAAGGCCGCCGGCCGAGCTGCAGGCGGGGCCTGTGCCAGCGACGCCTTCTTCCCGTTCCGGGACGGGCTGGACGCCGCGGCCGAGGCCGGGGCGACGGCGGTCATCCAGCCTGGCGGGTCGATGCGGGACGACGAGGTGATCGCCGCCGCCGACGAGGCAGGCATGGCGATGGTGTTCACCGGCGAACGCCACTTCAAGCACTGAGTCGACCGGGGCCGGCCATGGCGATTCCTGCCGGCTGGAGGGACCGGTAGGGTGCCACCCCATGTCCGCACAACTGCTCGCAGGAGGGCCGGTCGCCGAGGCCGTGCTCGATGACGTCCGCACCAGGGTCGACGCTCTCAAGGCCGGCGGGGTCACTCCCGGTCTGGGAACCATCCTCGTCGGTGACGACGGGGCCAGCGCCGGCTACGTCCGCAAGAAGCACGAGACGTGCAACACGGTCGGCATCGAGTCCCACCACATCCAGGTGCCGGCCGATGCCGCTCCGTCGGCCCTCGACGATGCCGTCCGCTCCTTCAACGAGGACCCGGCGGTGCACGCCTACATCATCCAGCACCCGGTGGCCGACGGCTTCGACTTCAACGCCGCCCTGTCGGCGATGGACCCGGCCAAGGACGCAGACGGGCTCCACCCCACCAACCTCGGCAAGCTGGTGCTCCAGGAGGACGGCCCGGTGCCGTGCACCCCGGCTGGCATCCAGGCCATGTTCGTCCACTACGACGTCGACATCTCGGGGCGTCACGTGGTGGTCATCGGCCGGGGCCCCACCCTGGGCCGTCCTCTGTCGCTGCTGCTCACCACCAAGGCCCCGGGGGCCAACGCCGCGGTGACCGTGGTGCACTCGGCGGTGCCCGACCTGGCCGACCTGACCCGGGAGGCCGACATCGTGGTCGCGGCGCTCGGCGTCCCCGGCTTCGTCACCCCTGACATGGTCAAGCCCGGTGCGGTCGTCGTGAGCGGCGGCATCAGCTGGGAGGGCAAGAAGCTGCTGGCCGACGTCGACGAGTCGGTCGGCGAGGTGGCGTCCTGGATCACCCCGCGCCTGGGCGGCGTGGGCCCCACCACGGTGGCCATGCTGCTGCGCAACACCGTCGAGGCTGCGGAACGGGCCGACGGCTGAGCCGGGACCGGCCGGGCTTCCCGCTGGTCAGGAAGTCGTGCCGGGTGGGTTCCCAACAGTTGGGAACGGTGTGAACCTCGGGTGACGATTGGTCCCGAGGCGTCGGGGCCGGCGGGTCGGTCCACCTTCGGTCGATCGCCATGTCCCGCATCCCGGATCTGCTGGCCGCTGGCCCCACCGTGTCGTTGGAGTACTTCCCGCCGGTTCTCGGCCCGGCCCGCCTCGGGGCACTGCGTGCCGTGGTCCGCCTGGCCGGGCGTCGACCCGATTTCGTGTCGGTGACCGAGGGTGCCGGGGGCAGCGACCGGGGGCGAACCCGGCAGATAGTCGTCGACGTCGACGTCGACGTCGCCGTCGATGGCGTGCTCGAGGCCCTCGGCGACGGCGGGCTGGAGCGGGTGACCTGACCCGAACGCGCCGGGAGCCCTCGGTAGACTTTCTTCCGTGGGCGCTTTCTCCGCCTTTCTGGCGACGACCCGCGCCAAGGTCCTGATCGCTGTACTGGTCGGCGGCCTCGCGTCCCTGTGGTTGTTCGGGGTCGACCGCCCAGCGGACCTCTCCGGCCCGCTGTTCCGCCAGGAGGCCCTGGTCCCGGTGGTCACGACTTCCTCGTCCACCACTTCGTCCACCACTTCGTCTACCTCCACGACCTCCACCACCACCACGACGACCTCCACCACCACGACGACCTCCACCACCACGACGACCTCCACCACCACGACCGCGCCGCCGAGGGCCTGGACGCTGCTCGCCGGTGGCGACGTGTTGATGGAGCGTCCCGAATGGTGGGGCGTCGCGCCGTTCGAGTTGTTGGAGCCGGCGCTGGCGTCGGCCGACATCGCCTTCATCAACCTGGAGACCCCCATATCCGAGCGGGGTACGGCTGTCGCCAAGCAGATCGTGTTCCGCTCCCCGGTCACCGCGGCGCAGACCATCGCCGACGCCGGCATCGACATCGTCTCGATGGCCAACAACCACGCCCGCGACTACGGCGAGGTGGCCCTCGTCGACACCTTGGATTCGCTTGAGGCCGTCGGAGTGGCCGTGGTCGGTGCCGGGCTCGACGACACCGAGGCCTACACCCACCGCATCATGCAGGTGCCCGGCGGTCCGGCCGTGGCCTTCGTGGCCGCCACCCACATCCAGCCCTACGGGTTCGGTGCCGATGCCGATCGACCGGGCGTGGCCCTGGCCCGCACCGAGCAGGAACGGGTGCTCGACAGCGTGCGGGTCGCCGCACAGGCTGCGCCGGTGGTCGTGGTGAGCGTCCACTGGGGCGAGGAGTACGAGACATGCCACAACGCCACCCAGGTGGCTCTGGCCGACCGCCTGTTCGACGCCGGGGCGACGGTCGTCCTCGGGCACCATCCGCACGTGCTCCAGCCGATCATCGATCACGGTGACGGTCGGCTGGTCGCCTACTCGCTCGGCAACTTCGTGTTCCCACCCCGCCACAACGTGGCCGGCGAGACGGTGGTGCTCGAGGTGCGGTTCGTCGACGACGATCTGGTGGGCTGGGACGTCCATCCTCACGTCTACATCGATCCCGGCCTGCCCAGCCCGGTCACCAGCGGGTTCCGCCACGATCGAATCATCGACGTCGTCGGTGGCGACTGTGCCCGCCACGACCCGCCGGGACGTCCGCCGGCCACGACCACGACCACGACGACGACCACCGACCCGCCGGCCACCACCACGACGCCCGCCACGACGACGACCACCACGACGCCCACCACGACGACGACCACCGAGCCGGGCTGAACGCTCGACCCGGCTGGTCGATAGGGTCGACATCATGGGAACCAAGATCACCATGAGTGCCGACGGGAACCTGGTCGTGCCCGAGACCCCGATCATCCCGTTCATCGAAGGCGATGGAACAGGGGTCGACATCTGGCCGGCGGCCCGCCTCGTCCTCGACGCCGCAGCGGCCAAGCACGGCCGCCAGGTCGAATGGATGGAGGTCCTGGCCGGTGAGAAGGCCTACAACGAGACCGGCGACTGGCTGCCCCAGGCCACCGTCGAGGCCTTCCAGGAGTACCTGATCGGCATCAAGGGACCCCTCACCACCCCGATCGGCGGCGGGTTCCGCAGCCTCAACGTGGCCCTCCGCCAGATCCTCGACCTGTACGTGTGCCTGCGGCCCGTGCGGTGGTTCGAAGGGGTGCCGTCGCCGGTCAAGCACCCCGAGCTGGTCGACATGGTGATCTTCCGGGAGAACACCGAGGACATCTACGCCGGCCTCGAGGTCGAGGCCATGA
>CAZPGL010000033.1:0-21703 GCA_964586175.1 uncultured Microthrixaceae bacterium
CTGTTAATCCGCAGGTCGTGGGTTCGAGCCCCACCCCCGGAGCCATACAAGCGCTGCCTCCGTCGGCAGCGGGGACGGGCGGCGGGCCACCCGCCCAGCGATGCGGGGCCGGCGTCCGGTCTAGGCTCCGCGCCGTGGCCGGCCTCTTGACCCCACCCGACCTGGACCTGTCGGCGTTGCGGGCCGACCGGCTGGCGAGGCTGCGGGCCACCATGGCCGACGACGGCGTCGACGTGTGCCTGCTCACCAATCCGATCAGCATGCGCTACGCCGTCGACTATCGGGCCTACGCGGCCTTCCAGGGCCACATCCCGACCACGCACGTGGCGGTTCCCGTCGAGGGTCCGGTCGTCCTGTACGGCGCGTACTCGGGCCCCTTGGACACCATCGACGACAGCCGTCCCGCCAACTCGGTCACGTCCTTCGACGCCGGCCTCGACCTCGCCGGACGGGCGGCCGGGTTTGCCGCCGATGTGGTCGCCTACTTGGCGGAGGTCGGCCTGCCGGCCGGCGCGGTGGTCGGGGTGGAACGCACCGTGCCCAGCGGACACCGCGCCCTGGCCGACGCCGGTCTGCGCATCGTCGATGCCGAGCCGACCGTCGAACTGGCCCGGAGCCGCAAGTCGGCTCGGGAGATGGTCGCCCTGCGGCACGCGGTGGCGGTCGGCCAGCACGGCATGGCGGCCATGGAGGGCAGCCTTGAGCCCGGCATCACCGAGAACCGGCTGTGGGCCATCCTCCACGAGGTCAACATCAGCCACGACGGGGACTGGGTCGACGGCCGCATGCTGTGTTCGGGGCCCCGCAGCAACCCGTGGTATCAGGAGGCCGGTGACCGGGTGATCGAAACAGGCGACCTCGTGCCGTTCGACACCGACATGATCGGCCCGTTCGGCTACTGCGCCGATATCTCGCGCACATTCCTGTGCGGCGACCAGCCCCCGACGGCCGAACAGCGCGACCTCTACGACCGGGCCCGCGACGAGGTCGAGCACAACACGGCGTTGTTACGGGTCGGCGCTTCGTTCGAGGAGTTGTCTCGGGCCGTGTTCCGCCAACCCGACGACATCCGGGCCCAGCGCTACGCCTGCGCCTTCCACGGGGTCGGCATGAGCGACGAGTACCCGAAGATCCCGTATCCGGATGACTGGGCCAGGACCGGGTACGACGGTGAGGTCGAGGACGGGCTGGTGCTGTGTGTCGAGAGCTATGTGGGCCGGGTCGGCGGGAATCAGGGGGTGAAGCTCGAGGAGATGGTGCAGGTGACCGCCGACGGGGTGGTGCCGCTGTCGACTTACCCGTACTGGGACTGAGGGCCGCCGGTGTTGGGCTCCGACGAGTACGACCGCCAGGACGGCAGCGGGGTGGCCGTGGTCGAGGCCGTCCAGGGAGTGGAGGTGGGTCGGCCCAGCCGGATCCGCACCGGGGTGACCGTGGTCGACGGCACCCCGCAGGCGATGCGGGTCGGCGGGGTGGCGGTCCGATGAAGCGGTGGGTGTGGGCCGTGGTGTGCGCCGCCTCGTTGGCCGCGGCGTGCGCCGACACCGGGAGCCGGGAATCGACGGCCACGACCACGGTCCCGCCGGCCACGACGGTGCCGCCGACCACGACGGTGCCGCCGACCACCACGGTTCCGGCGACCAGCACGACGTCGGCCACCAGCGTCTCCGCTCCCGAACCGGTGGAGAATCTGGTGTTCCGCTCCGGCTTCGAGGCGGGCACGACCGTGGTGGTCGCCGAAGGCTCCGGGGCGCCGTGCCCCGCCGATCTGGTGGGGCGGGACACCTCGGTGGCCGATCGAGGCGGCTGGGAAGCCAACCTGGAGGGCGGGCTGTTCGGGTTCTTCCGGATCTGCTTCGGCGGTGGTACGCCCGATCAGCGCGGCGTCGAGTTGGTCGACGATCCGCTCCGACCCGGCAACCGGGTGCTGCGGACCTGGCTGGCCGAACCGGGCGAGGACGTGGCCGACGACGACGGGGTGGCCTGCAACGAGCCGTTCGGCTCGGGACAGCGCAAGGGCCGGGTCCAGGGGGTGCTCAAGGACAACCAGGCGGTCAGCGCCTTCGGGTACTCAGTGCGGGTGCGGCTCGGTGAGGCGTTCGAGGCCGTGGTCGGGTCGCCCCACGAGGTCACGTGGTTGACCCTGGGTGAGTTCTGGAACAACTCGCCGGGCGAGGACGGCACGTTCCGCATCACCCTCAGCCTGGTCAAGGAGGCCGGCGAAGAGGCGCCGCTGCGGTTCGCCCTCGGTGCCGACCACCAGGCCGACGACAGTGACCCCACCTGGCACGAGGCCTGGCCGGGAGGCCGGGTGGTGGGCGAGCCGGCGCCGATCGGGGAGTGGTTCACGATGCGGGTGGCGGTGGTCGAGGGAGATGCAGAGGCGGGGCGGGTGTCGTTCGAGGTCACCGAGCACGACGGAGCCACCCACGGCATCGACATGGTCGGGGTCACCCACGGGTCGGCGGGGCCCGACGGGTTCGCCGCCCTGCACCCGATCAAGCTGTACACCTCGGGCACCCTGGTGTGCGAGCTGCGGGCCAGGGGCCTGGTGCTGGACGTCCTGTGGGACGACTTCGCCATCGGCGGGGTCGCCGCACCCTGAGCCCCACCTGCCAGACTGCCGGTGGGCCGGTAGCTCAGTGGTCAGAGCAGGCGACTCATAATCGCTCGGTCGTGAGTTCGATTCTCACCCGGCCCACCGCTATTGGCACATGTTGTAGTCGGTGCTGGCGAACCCGACGAACAGGCCCTCGTCGAAGTACAGCACCGACGAGTTGTAGGGCTGTCCGTGGGTGCTGGCCGTCGGTCCCCAGCCGTCGCCCTCACCCCAGTAGTAGGTGTGGTCGGGCATGTCGATGCCGTAGTCGGACAGGTCCTCGTGGACGAACCGGTCCGGATCGAGGCCGAGGATGTCGGTCACCTGGTCCCTGGTCATGCCGATCTCGATGCCGGCGGGCAGGTCGCCGCCCGTCCAGCCGAACATCCAGCCGGCGTCGATGGGGTTCCCGCCGTCGTCCATGCCCCGGTAGAAGTTGACGGTGATGACGCGGTCTGCGTTGCGCCAGGTCCGTCTGGTCCATGTGTCATCGGCGACGCACATCGCGTTCCACTGGTCGCGATCGGGGGTGTAATCCCAACTGTCGTAGGTGGGGACGAACGGGTCGGCCGGTCCACAGCGTTCGGTGACCACGGCAATGACCTCGTCCATGTCGGCGCCGGTGGGGAGACCGAACAGGGAGCGGTCCTGTTGGTGGACCGGGTTGCAGTCCGGGTATTCGGTGTCGTCGAGGGAAGCGGCCAGGTCCAGAAGCTCGTCGAGGGCGATCCTGAGTTCAATGGCCTCGGCCTGGAGCAGCGACACCACGTCCTCGGACTCTTCGAGATCTCGAGCGGTGTACTCGGCGTCGCGCAGGTCGGCGAGCAGTTCGTCGTTGGTTGCGGCCAGGGTGGCGTTGGCCCGTTCGGCCTCCCGCAGGCTCTCGACCGCATCGTCCCGCTCCCGCTGGGTCTCGATCACCTCGTCGAGGTAGTCGGCCAGTTCCTGACGGTTGTCGGCCGCTTGAGCTTCAGCGGCGGATACGGCCTCGTGCGCATCGGCCAGGTCTGCTTCGGCGGCCGCCAGGGCTGCTTCGGCGGCCGCCAGGTCCTCTTGGACGGTGGCCAGGGTCGCGTCGGCGTCGGCTTGCTGATCGGCGACCGGCTCGGTCACCGCGGGCTCGACCGTCGGCGCGGGGGCCGTGTCCGCAGTTTCGTCCGGGGTGTCGGAACCGCACGCCGTGGCGGCGACGGCGAGCACGATGGCCACCAGGCCGGTGCGGATGTGCGAGCGGTGGGTGGGCCGGGGGGTCGACATGACGGGTCCTCTCGTCGATGGATGCTCGCCACGGGTCGTAGCGGCCACCATGAGGACGAGCGGTCGTCGTCGGTTGGACAGTTTTTCCGGGGGCGGACCGCCGGAGCGGGTCAGGGGTCGACCACCCGACAGTCGGGTTGCACGTCGAACTCGGCCTGGTTCCAGCGCAGGCCCATGGCACCGTGGCGGTGGCCGCATGTCGACATCCAGTTGCCGTACCCGGGGTCTTCGTCGGCGACCACGATCCGTATCGAGCCGTCGGCCTCGCTGGCCGCGGAGGAGGCGTTCACGGTGACCGGGTGGAACCGGTAGTCGAGCGACTCCATCCACAGGTTGTCGAGCTGGAAATTCCAGTAGAAGCACGGCGGCGGGTTGAATGTGATCTCCAGTCGCTGCCCGGGTTCGAGCCGCCAGTAGCCGTGACGGAATATCTGGTTCGGATCGCCCCACACGCCGGTACCCATGCCGTCGTCGACCTCGAGGGTGTTGGGGCGTTCCATCCACTCGTGGACCTTGCCGGTGAACCGGCGCACCACCCCGTCGACGAACAGGTTCGTGCCGGCCAGTCCCCGCAGCAGAGCCTCCGCCGACAGGGGCGGTGGACGATCGTCGGCGTCGACGCGTTCGACGTGTAGGCGGGCCGGCTCCTCGGCTGCCCGGTCGAGGTGGAACTGGCGGATGATGAGGGTGCCGCGTTCAGCAAGCAGGGGGATCCAGTTGCCGGGGTGCTCCTGCTGGCTGAGAATTACCTCGAAACGGCCGTCGTCGTCGACGATCAGGTCGGAGCCGTCCAGTGAACCCATGTGCCCGAGACGGGCCGCCCCGGCGCCGTAGTTGCCGGTGTAGGCCCCGAAACCCAGATAGTGCACAGTCCCTCGGGTGCCCCACAGGCGGTAGTCGTGGCGGCCGTCGATGGCCACCGACTGGTAGTACGAGTCCGGGTTGTCGCTGCCGATCTTGACCTGGTTCGGCAGGGTGTGGACCAGAGGGAAGCGGGGGTCGCCGGCCTCCAGGTAGGACTCGAGGCCGCCACGGGCCAGACGGCTGAGGAGGCGGAAGCCTTCGATGCGGGATTGGACGTCATCGCCGTCGGTGTAGTCGAACACCAGTTGACCCGAAGCCTTGAGGGTGTCGCAGAACTCGGCCCATGCCTCGCCGGACAGCACCCGTTCGAGGGCCGGATCGGGGATGTCGTCGTTCACACCCCGATGGTGGCACGCCGGGCCGCCGTCGCCTGCTTTCGGGACAGGACCGGGTCACCTCCTTTAAGGTTCTCAGCATGCGAAGCAAGGTTGCGTGCTGGACGATCATGGTTGCTTTCGTCGCTGCGGCGTGCGGCGGCGGAAACGGTGGAACGATCACCGCGTCTACCAGCACCACCGACTCTGCAACGTCGGCCGACGATGCAGGAAACGACGAGACAGCATCCACCACCGCGGCCTCACCCACGACGACGGCCGCCCCGATCCTCGAACCAGCCGAGGATGTGTGCACCGAGGACTGGAAGCGCGACCTGTTCCCCGAGGGCCACGGTGGGTCGGCGAACCCACCCGAGGGGGTCACGTTCATCGCCATGCCGGGGTTCGACCGGATTCAGTTCGCCACATCCGGATTCCAGATTCACATGGTGGGGGAGTTGGGATCCGATCCCCAGGGGCTCTACGGCGTCGACGTCGAAGGTTCGTCGCACTACCTGGTGACGATGGCCGGGTGGACCGGCACCGATACGGGCCCCGACCGGATCCCCGCACCCGACGCCGGCAACGTGACCGAGGTGGTCGCCATCGAGGCCGCCAACCCTGGCGAGTTGGCATTCGTGGTCGGCCTCGACCACACAGCGATGGTGCGCACCGCGCGCGGTGAGGCATCGGGCACCTTGTGGTTGGACGTCTGCCACTAGACCTCGGCCACCGTCCCGGATCCGGGGCGACACGCGACCCGGATTGGTCAACGTGCGAACCACCGCCCGTCACCGACGTGTCGCAGTACCCGTGTCACGCATCGCAACGTCGCCTTCGTTGCGACCACCGGACCAGCCGACACCGTCCCCGCGACCACAGGAATCCGGACCAGCCGCTCCGTCAACGCAAATGGACATCTGGCGCCACTTCAGGCACCTGGATCGACGGTTCTGTCAACGAGTAGTCGACTCCGGTGACGTAGGGTCGCCGGCGTGACGACCCTCGTCGAACGCCCTGCCGGCTGCCTCACCCCGATTCCCGTCGACACCGTCGTCGCCGACCCGGAACGCATCCGGGCCATGGCCCGGGCCAACGGGCCGTACTTCATGCCGGCTCGGTACCTGGTCACCGACCGGGCGGCCGACACCGCAGCCGACGGCACCTCGCACCGCACCGCAGCGGTGCCCGCCGGCCTGGTGGGCCCCACCTGGCGGGGGGACTGGGCGGTCGGCGGCCGGCCGCTCGTCGACGGGGCCGACACCCTGTTGCACCACCCGGATTTCACCGCTGCGGCCCACAGCATGTTCGACGCCGAAGTGGTGGTGCCCGAGCAGGTGTACGTCAACCTCAACACCCCCATGCCAGGCACCGGCTTCTCCCACGTCGACATCGCCGAATTCGTGGGAGTCGACCGCAGCAACGCACCGGGTTGGCTGCTGCAAGCCATGGGCTCGTCCGGGCTGTTCGAGGCGGCCCGCATCTCCTGTGTCACCGCGGTGGCTTGGTTCTACACCGGCGAACGCGGGTTCTTCCGCTACTGGCCCGACGGCCGAGACGCCCCGAGCGTGCGCCACGACAACGTGTGGAATACCGCGGTGGTCGGGGACAACGACTTCATGCACCACCAGGTCGAACGGGTCGGGCCTGTCGACGCCGAACGTATCGACGGCCTCACCATCGACACGATCCTCGAGCACACCGACGGTGTGTGGCGGGTCGTCGACGACGGGACGACCCTCGCAGAATTCGGCGACGACGACGTGCGGCTGTCGCTGTCGTGGAAAGCCAAGGTGTACACCGACGACGCCGCCCGAGCCGCGGCCGACGCCGGCGAAAGCGGCGTGACGGTGGATGAGGCGGTACGGCGGTTGGCGGAAGCGGTGGAGTGGTCGGCCGCCGCTCCCGAGGCGCTGCTGGCTGATCCGCTGTTCCGGGCCGATCTGGCCGCCCGATTCAGCGGCTATCGATCCGACTGAACGGACCCATTCACCCCATCGTCGTGCAGCGGTACGGCTCGACCACCGCGTTGACCCGATCCTCCAGCGGACCCAGGTTCTCCCGGGGGAACCGGTCCTCGCCCCGGTAGCGGCCCGCCAGTTCGTCCAACAGTTCGACGGCGCCGTCGGGTTCCCAGGCGACGACCCGGCCCCGGATCTCGAGATACCGCTCGGCGTTCGACGGGTCGGTGGCCGACATGGCCACCCGGTCGTCCGCACACAGGTTGCGCCACTTCTGACGGCCGACGGCGTGGGGGAACCGCACGTGGGTGCCGTCGAAGTCCGCCCACACCGGCGACACGTGGGGTGCGCCGTCGGGGCCGATGGTGGCGACGTGCCACACAGCGGGCAGGTCGAACAGGTCGCGGTGGGAGTCGGGGATCACGCTCATGGCCGCGCACGCTAGCCGCACCGGCCGAAACAGTCGGCCTATCGGCCACATCACCGAAAACGAGGCTGTTGCACTCGACACGGTGCTACAGGAAACGATGGGGAACACACCTGGTGCCGTCCATACTGGTGGCGACCGTCAGGAGGCCCGCCGGTGGACTTCAACCACTTCCTCTCCAGCTACCTGCCCGACCCTGCCTACGGCGGCCGGCGCCTGTTCGCCGACATGGTGGACCAGGCCCGGGCTGCTGACCGGCTCGGCTACCGGGGTGTGACCATCCCGGAGCACCATCTCGTCAACCTGCTGCTCACCCCGTCGCCGTTGCAGATGGCCGTCAAAGTGGCGTGCGAAACGGAACAGCTCGAAATCGTCACGTCAGTGGCCGTGCTGCCGATCCGCGACATGCGGGTCTTCGCCGGTGAGGTCGCCCAGGCCGACATTCTGACCGACGGCCGGCTTGTGCTCGGCGTGGGCCGGGGGGCCTTCGCGTACGAGATGGCCCGCCTTGGCAGCCCCATCGAGGAGTCCCGGGCCAAGTTCGACGAGAGCCTCGACGTGCTCATCGCCCTGCTCAGCGAGGAGGAGGTGTCCTGGCACGGCGACCACTACGACTTCGAGCCCCTCACGATCATGCCCCGGCCCCTCACCCGACCCATGCCCCGGATGATGGTGGCCGTCATGAACCCCCCGGGGATCGCCGCCTGCACCCGGCGGGGCTTCCACATCCAGACCACGCCGCTGGCCGGCGAACCCGAGTTGTTCCGGGCCCAGATCGGCGCCCACAAGGAGGCCAAGGCCGACATGGGGGCGGCCGGCGAGCACCTGCGGATCATGATGTCCCGGGTCATCTACTGCGCTCGTGACGAGGCCGACGCCCGTCACAAGGTCCAGATGGCCCACGACTACTACAGCCGCTTCGACAATGTGTTCACCGGGCCGGGCATCGTGCGCAACGGCTGCATCGAGCCGCTGCCCCGAGCCCAGACCATTGAGGAGCTGGCGGCCAACCTCATCATCTGCCCGCCCGACGAAATGGTCGACCGGCTCGGCGAGTACGCCGACGCCGGCATCGACGAGACAATCCTGTCGTCCAACCTGGGGCAACCCCAGGAGGAACACATCGAGGCCATGGAGCGTTTCGCCACCGACGTCATGCCACACTTCACCGGCGCCACCGCTCCAGCCGCGGCCTGAATCCGCAACGGCCGCTTCATTCGCTTTGTCCGTCACTGAACCCCAGGAGTCCACCATGCCGATCATCCGGGTCGAGATGTTTCCCGGTCGCACCCGCGACCAGAAGAAGGCCCTGGTCCAGGAGTTGACCGACGGGTTCGAACGGGCGTGTGGCGGCAACAAGGCCGCGTTGCACGTCGTGATCACCGAAGTCGACAAAGACGACTGGGGGGTCGGCGGCGAGCTCAGCTCCGACCGGTTCCCCGACCCGGCCTGACGTCGTGCCGGCCGTCGACGTCGCCCACACCGTTACCGGTGACGGGCCACCCCTCTACATGGTGCACGGCATCGGGTCGCGTCGCAGCACCTGGGACGCCCTGGTCGCCGACCTGTCCCGCGACTTCACCTGCGTGACCCTTGACCTGCGGGGCCACGGCGACAGCCCGGTGCCGCCGGTTCCGTACTCGCTGGACGAACTGGTCGCTGACGTCGAAGCTTTGCGGGCCCGCCTGGGCCACGAGCGGATCCACGTCATCGGCCACTCGCTGGGCGGCCAGATCGGGCCGGCGTACGCCCGGGCCCACCCCGACCGCACCTTGACCGTCACCATGCTGTCCACGGCCGCGTTCCGCACCGACGACGACAGCGCCAAGGTCAAGGGCGTGGTCGCGTCCATGCGGGCCCAGGGCGTGGAGGCGGTGCTGACCACCCTGGTGGAGCGCTGGTACACCGACGAGTTCATCGCGGCCCGGCCCGACGCCATCGAGCACCGCATCGTCCAGGTGCTGGGAACACCGGAGGACGTGTTCCTCTCGGTGTTCGACGTGTACGCCTCCACCGAGATGGCGGCCTGGCTGAGCGACGTCGGCCACCCGTGCCTGGTGATGACCGGCGAGTTCGACGGCGGCTGCAACCCCCGGTTGAACCGTCTCATCCACGAGGCCCTACCCGATTCGGAGTTGGTGATCCTCGACGACCTGAAGCACTCGATCCTCGTCGAGGGCGCCGACGCCGTGCTGCCTCCGGTACGCGATTTCCTGTTCCGCCACCGGGACTGATGGAAAGGGTCCGGGGAGAATTCCGGCCCAGCCCGTAGCGTTCCGGCGATGATCCTCTTCGCCATCCTCGGCAACCTGATCCCCATCGCGGTGATCGTCGGCATCATCGTGCTGGTGCGGCGGGGCCGCAACGGTGGAAGCGACGACGCCGGCCAGTCGGTGCGCCGCCTGTTCGTGTTCGGATTCCTCGCCGTACTGCTGCTGCTGTTCGTCACCGGTGTCGACGACCTGCTGGGCCGCATCTTCGACGACCCGCCCGACCCCGATACGTTCCCCGACGATCATCCTGACGAGGCATTCGACGACTCCGATGGCAACGCCTCGTGGGCGTTGGCCCGCATCATCGTCGGCGGTGCCGCCCTGTTCGCCCTGGTGCGCTCGGTGCGGGCCCGGTTCGCCCGATCCGGCGACGACCGGGCGTCGCTGGCGTGGATGGGCTACCAGGGGTTCTTCGAACTTGTTGCCCTCGGGATGACCGCGTTCCACGCCACGGACCTGTTGCACGGCGTCATCGGCACCCACGATTTCGATGGCGTCAGCGTGCCCCGGCTGGCGCTGTGGGGTGGGCTGTGGTGGCTACACGTGCGTCTCGGCGACCATGCCGTGGCCGGACGGCAGGTCCGGCATCCGCTGGTCGCGATGGCCGGTGCAGCCAGCGGCCTGATCGGTGGAATTGTCGCCTCGATCGGCCTGGCGACGACTGGCACCGTTGCCGCCTACGAGGCGCTCACCGGGACCGACGACTGGAATCCGACAACCGGCGACGCCCGCAACGCCACCGCACAACTCGTCGTGTTCGGAGCCCTGTGGTGGTGGTACTGGCTGCGCCAGGTCCGCCCGGCGCCCGAAAACCAGTTGCGGCACGGGTACAGCCTGATCGTCGGTGTGCTCGGCGGCCTCGGCGGTCTGCTGGCCGTCGCCATCGGCACGCTGGCCATCTGCATCAACCGCGTGTTCGAGATAGGCGACGCCGATGCCGAACCAGCCGGGGTGTACTTCCATCGGCTGTCGATCATGATGGTGCTCGCTGTCGCCGCCTGGGCGGTGTGGCGCCACCACGCAGCGACCATTCCGCCGCGGGAAGGACGGGCCCGGATCGAAGTCGACCGGGCCGCCGACTATCTGGCGTCATGGGTGGGTCTGGGCGCCATCGCCGTCGGTGTCACCACCGTGTCCTACGTGCTGCTCCATCTGGTCAGCCCGGCCCCCGCGGGTGCTGAACGCGAAGCCACCATGCTGGTCATCGTCTCGTTCCCGTTCCTGGCCGTCGGGGTGCCCGTATGGCGCCACTACTGGGGGGCGTTGCGTCCCCTGGCCGACGACCCCGCCGAAGTCGGGTCGGTCAGCCGCCGCATCTACGTGTACGTCGTGTTCGGCGTGTCGGCTCTGGTCGCCCTCGTCGACCTGCTGGTGCTCGTCACCATGGTGTTCGACGCCATCTTCGATTCGACGTTCGGCCGCCGAACCATGTGGGACATGCATGTGCCGATCGCCCTGGTGGTGACGGCCGGTGTCGTCGCCTGGTACCACGGCCGGGTGCTCCAAGCCGACCGGAGGCTGCTGGCGTCCGTCGAGGCGGCACCCGCTATCGCACCCGCCGTCCCCGTCGCCGTCCCGGTCGGCGACACGTCGGGGCCGGCCCGCATCACCGTCGTGGCTGCCGACCCTGCGCCGCTCGTCGTCGCCCTCGGCGCAGCAACCAGTGCCACCATCGAAGTGGTGCGCCGCACCGACGCCGCCCTGGCTGCTGTCGACCTCGACGCACTCGTCGCCGAAGTGGCGGCGTCGACAGCGGGAACCCTGATGGTGCTGGTGCAGCCCGACGGCGCGATCCTGACCGTGCCGATCCACGACTGAGGAGCGACCGTCATGGCCACCACGGTGACCGTCAGCAGGAACATCGCCGCGTCCCCGGAATCAGTGTGGACGTTGGTGACCGACCTGCCCCGAATGGGGGAGTGGTCACCGGAGAACCAGGGTGGCCGCTGGGTCGGCGACGCCACCGGCCCCGCCATCGGTGCGGTGTTCGCAGGAAAGAACCGCAACGGCTGGCGACGCTGGGGCACCAGGGTGACCGTCGTCGAATGCGAGGCACCCCGACGGTTCGTGTTCCGGTTGCGGATCGGCCGGTTGGGGTGGTGCGACTGGGGGTACGACATCGAAGCCACCGGCGACGGCTGCTGCGTCACCGAATCGTGGGTCGACGGCCGGTCGTGGCTGCTGTCAAAGGTCGGGCTGCTGGTCAGCGGGGTGGGTGACCGCGCCACTCACAACCGGGCGACCATGGAAGCCACCCTGGACGCGTTGGCCGCCGCGGCGGCCACAGCCTGAGCAGGCTCAGAGGCCTACGACCATTCGTTCCAACTGGTCACCGCGGCGGCTCCGCCGATCCGGGTTGCCGGCTTGAAGTCGGTTCCCTGTGTGTGCCCCACGGTGATGAGGGCCACCTGGGTGACCTCGTCGTAGGGGATGCCCAGCACCTCGGCGGCCTCGCGTTCGTGCATGAGGTGGATGGTCGTCCAACACGTGCCCAGGCCCCGCTCGCGGGCGGCCAGCATGAACGACCAGGTGCTGGGGATGATGGAGGCCAGCGAGGAGGCGGCACCCATGGTGGCGCCGTCGATGCGCCCCGGCAGGCACGGGATCAGCATGACCGGCACCCGATGGAAGTTCTCGGCCAGGTACGACGCCGACGACAGCACCCGCATCTGCTGGCTCGGCGGCCCGTCGCCTGTGTCGGCCGCTGCGTCGGCGACGACGCTGCCGGCCATGGCGGCGTAGGACCTCCAGCCCTTGCGGTAGAGGTCGCCGAGGGCGGCCCGCTTATCGGCGTCGGTGACGACGAGGAACCGCCAGCCCTGCCGATTGGAGCCGGTGGGGGCCTGTACGGCGAACTCGAGGCACTCCTCGACGAGCGCCGGGTCGACCGGGCGGTCGAGGTCGAGCCGTTTGCGGACGGCCCGGGTGGTGGAGAGCAATTCGTCGGCGCTGAGCCCGAGGGTGGTCATGGGAAGACTCCTGGTTCGTGGGTCGGGTCAGTCCGCGGGGGGTGCGGCCCGCTGTTCGGCATACGCCTGCTCGGCGAGGTCCTTGATGCCTTCGATGGTGCGTCGCATGTTGGCCGTCTGGTGCTTCTGCCGACTGGCGACGATGGCCGCCTCCTTGTCGGGCATGGCGTCGATGGCCGCGGTGAGCCCCGAGGGGCCGGGGCCGAGGGTCATGGCGAACCGCAGACGGGTGGCGTTGGCCATCGGGTCCAGCTCGAAACGCCATTGGGCGGCCGGGTCGTCGACGTCGCCGGCGTGCCAGGCGAAGACCCGTTCCGGTTCGTAGTCGACGAGGGTGCACACCACCGACCACTCGCCGAGGTCGTCGCGCTTGTTGCGGCCTTCGAAGCGGGCGCCGACCGCCGGCTCGGGGTCGAGCCACTCGGCGCCCTGGAACTCGTCGGAGAACCGGCCCGGCAGGTCGATGTCGGACACGAACGGCCACGCGATGTGGGGTGGGGCAGCGACGTCGACCTCGACGGTGACGCCGGGGCCGTCGGCGTGGACCGCCGGTCCAGGCGACGGGTGCTGCAGGGTGCGGCCCCACCGGTCGAACCAGGTGATGGACCGGGCGCTTCGGCGACGGGCCGGTTTGAAGTCGGTACCGACGGTGTGGGCGACGGGCAGCAGCACGATCTGGGTGACATCGTCGGGGATGCCGAGCAGGTCGGCCATCTCCTGTTTGCGACCCATGTGCAGGGTCGTCCACGCCGATCCGAGCCCACGGGACCGCAGAGCCAGGCAGAAACTCCAGGCGGCCTGGATCACCGAGTCGAACAGGCCCGGGTTGCCGGAGCCGTCGTGGACGCCGTGGATGGCGACGAGCACGATGGCCGGCACGTCCTGCAGGTTGGTGGCCAGGCTGGAACCTGAAGCCATGATCGTTTCGCGGGCTCCGCCGGTGCCGGCCAACTCGGCTGCCTTGTCGATGATGACCTGGCCGCCGGCCTGCCGGTACAGGTCGGCGATCGCCGCTTTCTTGTCGGGGTCGCGCACGATGATCCAGCGGCGGCTGGTGATGTTGCCGCCGGTGGGGGCCTGTTCAGCGACATCGATGCAGTCGAGCAGGACCTCGTCGTCGACCGGGCGGTCGAGGTCGAGGCGTCGGCGGACGCTGCGGGTGGTGGTGAGCAGCCGGTCGGTCGTCGCGGTATCGAATGGGGTGTCGGACGGGGCGTCTGGCATGGGGCCGAGTCCAGCACACGACCCGGCGACCGGTCGCTTCGGGCGCGGTGCCCGTCGGTGGCCGTCTAGGTTGCGCGTCCGTGGACGACGCCGTGCTGCCCGGCCATCCGGACTTCGAGACCCACCCGGTCGTGCGGCATCTGACGACGGCCCGGACCGAGGGGCCCTGGGTCCATGTGGCATGGGACGACGGGTCGGCCGACCGGTTCTACGGCCCGTTCCTGCACGAGAACTGGTTCGACCCGTCGGTGACGTCGCCCGACACCCGCCAGCGGCAACTGGAGCCCCGGCAGGTGCGGATGGACGATCCGGTCGGGGCCGACGTCGACGGGGCCGGGGCGCTCGTCGTGTCATGGGCCGGAGGGCCGACCACCCGGCATCATCCGGGTTGGCTGCACCACGTGGTGACCGGCGGGCACCGGCCGGATGTCGGGCGGCCCCGGCCGGTGTGCTGGTCGACGTCGGGGCTGGCCGGGCTGCCGACGTTCGACGGGCCGGCCGTGCTGGCCGATGACGAGGCCCTGGCCGAATGGGCGGCGGCCGTCGCCGTGCATGGGCTGGGTCGGCTGGAGGGGCTCCATGCCGGGCCGGACACCGTGCTGGCCGTGGCCGAGCGCCTCGGGGTGGTGCGGGCCACCCACTTCGGCCGGCGGTTCGACGTGGTGATCGCCCCGGAGAACGAGTCCAACGCATACACGGCACTGCCCCTCACCCCGCACGTCGACATCGCCACCCGGGCGTCGATGCCCGGGCTGCAACTCCTGCACTGCTTGGTCAATGACAACCCGGGCGGGGTGAGCACCATGGTCGACGGGTTCTCGGTCGTCGAGGCGATCCGGGTCGCCGACCCCGGCGTGTACGAGGCGCTGACCACGCTGGTGTGGGTGCACACCAACCGGTCGACGGTCACCGACCTGCGGGCTTCGTCGCCGGTGGTTGTACTGGACGATGACGGGCGGCCGGCCGAGATCCGGCTGTCGAACGGCACCCGGGCCCTACCCGACATGGCCGACGACGACCTGCCCCGGGCCTACACCGCTTTGCGCCACATGGTGGACGCGGTGGCCGCCACCGACTATCGGATCGAGACGCACTGGCGGGCCGGCGACCTGGTGGCGTTCATGAACGGTCGCATCCTGCACGGTCGGGCCGGCTTCGACCCCGACGCCGGGGGGCGGCACTTGCAGGGCTGCTACGTGGACGCCGACGACCTGTGGTCGTGCCTCCGCATCGCGGCCCGCCGGGAGCGGGCGGGATCGGACGCGGGCGGCGGGGGTCCGGCCTAGAGGTCGCCCAGCCAGGCCGGGGCCCGGTCGAGCAGGAACTCGCTGATCTCCCGGCAGCGCTCGAAGGCATCGCACATGCCGTTGGATTCGTCGCCGCGGAACAGGTGGGCCAGCGGGATCTCGAGGCGGGCGACCACGCCGAGGGAGCGCTGGGGGGCGTCGGTGACCGCCTCGAACGAGTCGACAGCCGAGACCTCGGTGGGCAGGTCGGTGCCGCCGAGGCCGCCCAGTTCGGTGGCCAGCACCAGCAGGTCGGGGCCGTGGTCGAGGGGCGGCAGGGCCCAGGTGAACAGCAGAGAGATGGTGAGGTCGTCGCTGGGGTCGTCGTCCTCGGGGATGGTCATGATCTCGTCCTCGAAGGCGAGCAGGGTGCGGGGCTCCAGGTCGAGGGTGAGGTGCAGGTCGAGCGGGCCGCCGCACGCCGCTTCGGGGTGCAGGTCGACCTCGAAGGCCTGGCGCATGGTGTAGGTCTCGACGAAGTGGCGCTCGTCGTGCACGTGGAAGCCGTGCTCGGCGGCGTGGTTCTTCAGGTCGGCAATGAAGCCGGCGACGTCGATGACGGCCACTCGGGGTTCCTCGTTCGGCGGGATGGTCCGGGACACAGGGTACGGCACCCGGGGGTGGTTGACTGTGGCCGTGACGTGGAACCGCTCCGACGACCAGGTGCTGGCCGACCTGCACCGGGTGGCCGACGCGGTGGCCGAGGCGTTCGCTGGGCTGGGCGACGGCGGCTGGGGTCCGTCAGGGGAGGTGGGGCGGCCCGACCAGTACGCCAGCGACGTGGTCGCCGACCGGGTGGTGCACCTGGTGCTGGACCCCTTGGGGTACGAGGTGTTGAGCGAGGAGTCGGGGCTAACGCCGGGGCCGGGTCCGACGGTGGTGGTCGATCCGCTGGATGGGTCCACCAACGCGTCGCGGCGGCTGCCGTGGTTCGCCACGAGCCTGTGCGTGGTCGACGTCGAGGGTCCGTGGGTGGCCGTGGTTGCCGATCAGGCCGGCGGCGCTCGGTATGAGGCGGTGCGGGGCGGTGGTGCCCGGCGCGATGGTGTGACGCTGCGCCGGGACGATTCGCCGGTGCTGGCCGATGCGGTGGTGGCGTGCAATGGCCTGGCCCCCGAGCACGGCGGCTGGGCCCAGTTCCGGGCGTTGGGGGCGGCGGCGCTGGAGTTGTGCGCGGTGGCCGACGGTGGTCTTGACGGGTTCGTTGAGTGCGTGGACGACTCGCTGGCCGTGTGGGACTACCTTGGGGCGGCCCTGGTGTGTGCCGAGGCTGGCGTGGATGTCGTCGACGTGCACGGCCGCAACCTGTGCGTGCTCGACGTGGCGACCCGCCGCACCCCGGTCGCCGGCGTGGGAACGGTCACCGAGGACCTGGTGGCCTTCCGCCTGGGTTGGTGAAGACGCTGTTGACCCGCCACGGCGGGGACAGACCGGCGTCGCCGTGACGCCAGACCCACCGGGGGTCAGTCGAATTGGGATGCCGGATCGGATGTCCGGGGCCTCGCCAGCTGACCTTGTTTCTGGATGGATTTCAACGAGGTGTTGAGAAACTCGCCAGAACCGACCAGAATCTCGCCGCAATGGGGGTGAGTCTCAACTACCGGGTGGCCCACATCGTGGGCCCGAGACTCGGCGGGCCGCTGGTGCTGCTGGCCGCTGTCCTCGCGTCGTTCCTGATCGGTGCCGTCATGCTCCTCGCCTTGGGAGCCAATCCCGTCGAGGGCTTCGCCGAAATGCTCGTAGGGGCGTTTGGTAGCCCGAAGGCGCTGTCCCATACGGTGATGAAAGCGGTTCCGCTGCTGCTGGTCGGGGTCGGGATCTGCATCGCCTTTCGAGCCTCGGTCATCAACATCGGCGGGGAGGGCCAGATGATCGCCGGAGCGATCGTGTCGACCTTGGTGGCTCTCAACGCCGCCAGCCTGCCTCGACCGGTGCTGGTGCCACTGGTTCTGGTGGCCGGAGCCGTCGGCGGTGCCATATGGGGTGCCATCCCAGGGGTGCTCAAGGCGTACAGCAACGTCAATGAGATCCTGTCGACGATCATGCTCAACATCGTCGCTGTGCAGTTCATGAACTTCCTGCTGCGCGACCCGATCATGGATCCGGCCGAAAAGGCGATGGGTCGTATCCCCCAGACCGAGCGACTCTCGGAGAACGCCGACCTGCCGATACTTCCCTTCGGCCACCGCCTGCACATCGGCGTCCTGGTGGCGCTGGGTATGGCCGTGGCCATCTACCTGCTGCTCTGGCGAACCGCCCTCGGCTACCGGATCCGGGCCGTTGGCTACAGCGCGCCGGCTGCCCGGTACGCCGGCATGCCGGTCAAGCGCACCATCGTGGCCGCCCTCACGTTGAGTGGTGCCATGTGCGGTGTGGCCGGGGCCCTGCTGGTGTTCGGTAGTGAGTCCCATCGCTTCGTCACCGACGGTTCCAGCGTCGGTTTCACCGGTTCGGCGGGCTTCAACGGCATCGTCACCGCGCTGTTCGGCGCCTTGCATCCGCTGTGGACCATCCCGTCGTCGTTCCTGTTCGGTGGTCTGCTCGTCGGTGCCGAGGTGATGCAGCGGGCCGTGCAGGTACCCAAGGCGCTGATGGTCGGGCTGAACGGCCTGGTGGTCGTGTTCGTCGTCAGCAGCGAACAGTTCCGCCGGGTGTTGCGCGAGCGAGCCAACCAGCAGGCCGGAATCCGGGCTGCTGGCGAACGCCCGGAGACTCCGAACGAGCCGCGAGGAGAGCCGGTCAACGATCCGGGGGGTGAGCCGTGAGCGACTTCTTCACCATGACCTCCCTGGTATTCGTCGTCGGTGCCGGCATCCGCCTGGCCGCACCGATGCTCCTCGCCGGGCTGGGCGAGGTCATCGGCCAGCGCAGCGGCGTCCTCAACCTGGGCGTCGACGGCGTCATGCTCCTCGGCGGGTTCGGCGCCTATTACACGATCCTCGAAACGGGTAATGCCACCCTGGGTGTCATCGTCGGGTTGGCGGTGGGCCTGCTCATCGGCGCCGTCTACGCGGTGATCACCGTGTCGTTCCGGGCCGAGCAGGGCATCAGCGGCATCGGCATCTTCCTGTTCGGGCTGGGAATGAGCGACGTCCTGTTCCAGAAGCAGGTCGGCACCCCGCTACCCATTCGGGGTTTCGGCGAGTGGCATGTCCCGCTCCTCAGCGACATCCCCGAGATCGGCGAGATGTTCTTCCAGCACACGATCCTCGTGTACCTCACCTTCCTGATGGTGCCGGCGGTGGCGTGGCTGCTGAACCGCACGACGTTCGGGTTGAACGTGCGGGCCGTGGGCGAGAATCCAGCGGCCGCCGACAGCCTCGGGGTCAGTGTGGCCAGGGTGCGTTATACGACGATCCTGCTGGCCAACGTGCTGGCCGGCCTGGCCGGCGCCGTGCTGGCCATCGAGCTCGGCATCTTTCAGCAGAACCTGACGAATGGGCAGGGGTTCATCGCTATCGCTCTCGTGTACTTCGGTGCGTGGCGGCCTACCGGGGTCATGGTCGGAGCGCTGCTGTTCGGCCTGGTGTCTTCTACGGTGATTCAGTGGAAGACTCTGGGCATCGTCTCGGGCGCCGCGTCGAGCATCACGGCGATGGCACCCGCTGTGTTGACCATCGCTGCTCTCGTGGTGATCTCAAGGACTGTCGGCCCGCCGTCGGCCCTGACCCGACCCTTCGAACGAGGTAAGTGACCCCGCCTCACAGGGCGAGTGCCGGCGAAATCGGTAAGTATCCAACTAAGTAAGACACTCAAGAGAGGAAATGCGCATGGGTAAGACACGAGGTACACGACGGATGCGATTGACGTTGCTGGCCGGCCTGATGGCCGTGCTGGCGTTGTTCGCTGGCGCCTGCGGCTCGGACGATGACGGTGGCAGCGACGGCTTCCGGATCGCCATTGTGGCGCCGAGTGCGTCGAACGACCTGGCGTTCACTCAGAGCATCGTTGACGGCACCAACGCCTTGACGGGTGTCACCGCCATCGACATCACTGACGGCACGTTCATCGTCGATGACGCGGCGGCCGCCATCCGCGGCTACGCCGAAGAGGGTTACGACCTGGTGCTCGCCCACGGCTCCCAGTACGGCGGGTCGCTGGAGGCGATCGCCAAGGACTTCCCGGACACCGCCTTCGCGTGGGGGACGTCGGTCGACACGTTCGGGCTCGACAACGTCTCGGCGTACACCACAGCCTCCGATCAGGGTGGCTACGTGATGGGCGCTATGGCCGCAGCCATGACTGAGAGCGGCATCGTGGGTGTCGTCGGTCCGATCGCCGTGGGTGACGCCAAGTTGTATGTGGATGGTTTCGTCAACGGTGCCGCTGCACAGGATGCCGGTGTGACCGTCAACGTGAACTACATCGAGTCGTTCTCGGATGTGGCGTTGGCCGCTACCGCCGCTGAGGGACATGTCGCCAACGGTGCCGACATCTTGACCGGCACCGCCCAGATGGTCGTGGGTGCCACCGGTGTGGCTGCCGAGAACGGCGCCAAGTGGTTCGGTACGCAGTCCAATCAGACCTCTCTCGGTCCGGACTTCGTGGTTGCCTCCCAGGTCTACAAGTGGGAGGTCGTCCTCCAGGGCATCGTTGACGCCGTGAAGGCCGGCGATCTCGGCGGCGACTCGCACACCCTCACGCTGGCTAATGGCGGTTTGGTGATCGAGTTCAACGACGCCGTGGACGCCGGTGCCGCCAAGGCCATCGGCGAAGCCGCCATTGAGGCTCTCTCGGACGGAAGTCTCTCAACGGGCGCCTGATCCAAACGGCTTGACCGGCCTGAAGGCCCTTGTGGGGAACGTCAGGGGGTTGGGTGCCGACCCGGTGCCCGGCCCCCTGGCCCCCAGCCCTTACTCCCCAGTCTCCGACGACCCGCTGACCTGACAACTCGGATCCGGATCATGACCCCACCGCTGCTCGAACTCATCGGCGTCAGCAAACGCTTTCCCGGCGTGTTGGCCAACGACGCCGTCGATCTTGACGTGCACGCGGGCGAGGTCCATGCCTTGTTGGGCGAGAATGGGGCCGGCAAGAGCACCCTCGTGAAGATCTTGTTCGGCCTCTACGAGCCGGATGCCGGACGGGTCCTCCTGGATGGGGAACCTTCCGGGATCGTCTCACCCGCCTCGGCGATCGCCGCCGGCGTGGCCATGATCCATCAGCACTTCATGCTGGTGCCGACCCTGACCGTCGCCGAGAATGTGGCGCTGGGTCTGGCTGGGAGCGGTCGTCTCCTCGATACCAGCGGTGTGGTTGATCGGGTTGAGGAGTTGTCCCGCGAGTACGGGCTTGAGGTGGATCCGCAGGCCGAGGTTTGGCAGCTGTCGGTGGGGGAGCGGCAACGGGTTGAGATCATCAAGGCCCTGTACCGCGACTGTCGACTCCTCATCTTGGATGAACCGACGGCGGTGCTCACCCCGCAGGAGGTCGACGAGTTGTTCGTCATCCTGCGGCAGATGGCCGACGACGGCCGGGGGTTGATCTTCATCTCCCACAAGTTGGACGAGGTCCTCAAGTTGTCCGACCGCATCACCGTGCTCCGGGATGGCCGGGTGAGTGGCGAGACTGTGCCTGCCGAGACCTCGAAGGAGGATCTGGCCCGCATGATGGTGGGTCGACCGGTGCAGTTGGCACCCGACAAGCCGGGCATCGACGTGGGCGCGGTGCGGCTGTCGATCGACGGCTTGACGGTGATCGGTGATCGGGGAACCGAAGCCGTCGACGGCTTCGGCCTGGAGGTTCGCGCAGGGGAGATCCTCGGGATCGCCGGCGTGTCGGGGAACGGTCAGCGGGAGTTGGCCGAGGCGGTCGCGGGTCTACGCCGGCCAGTGTCGGGACGGGTCGAGGTCGATGGGCGGGACATCACCGGTGCCCATCCGAGTGAGGTGCGGGCTGCGGGCATCGCCTACGTCCCCGAGGAACGCATGCGCGACGGCGTGGTCGCCGAGTTCAGTGTCGCCGAGAACATGATGCTGGTGGGCCACGATCGCGAGCCGTACTGCAGTCGCGGTGTGCTGCGGCTTGGCCGGATCTCCGAACGGGCCGCTGACCTTGTTGAGCGGTTCACGGTCAAGACGCCGTCGCTGGACACGCCGACCAAGAATCTCTCCGGCGGCAACATCCAAAAGTTGATCATGGCTCGAGAGCTCTCAGGGGAGCCGTCGGTGCTGGTTGCATCACAACCGACCCGGGGCGTCGACATCGGCGCCGCCGAGTACATCCACCGGCGTCTCGTCGAAGAACAGGGACGGGGGACCGCCATCCTCGTGATCTCTGAGGACCTGGACGAAGTGATGGCGCTTAGCGACCGCATCGGCGTCATGTTCGAGGGTCGCTTGGTGGGTGTTGTCGACCGGGCCGATGTCGACGTGGCCCAGTTGGGGTTGATGATGGCCGGCAGCGGCGCCGTCGCCTGAGCGTCGAGCCAGCGGTCGAGGCTTTCGGCTCCCGTCCCACCGGTAGGGTGACCGCCCCGGGCGCGTAGCTCAGCTGGCTAGAGCACCTCCCTTACAAGGAGGGGGTCGGG
>CAZPGL010000034.1:0-21509 GCA_964586175.1 uncultured Microthrixaceae bacterium
CAAGGAACACCCGGTCCGCATCGCCGAGCGGGCCGCCATGCTCGACCACGTCACCGACAACCGCTTCGAGTTCGGCACCGGACGGGGCGCCGGCAGCCACGAGCTGCGCACCTTCAACGTCATGGACCCCAGCGAGACCAAGGCCCAGTGGGATGAGGTCATCCGCGAGATTCCCCGCATGTGGGAACAGAAGGACTACGACTTCGACGGCGAGTTCTTCACCGTGCCCACCCCGCACAACATCCTCCCCAAGCCCTACGGCCCCGGGCACCCGCCGATCTGGGTGGCGTGCGGCAACCCCCCCACGTTCGCCAAGGCCGGTTCGCTCGGCATCGGCGCCATCGCCTTCAACTTCGAGCCCATCCACAACCTGAAGGGGCGGGTCGAGGCCTACAAGGAGGCAATCCAGGATCCGGTCGAGCAGATCGGCCAGTTCAAGAACGACAACGTCATGATGACCAACTCGTGCCTCTGCCTCGAGGACCGCGAGGAGGCCCGGGCCATCGCCAAGTCCTCGGGCCGCGGCTACCTGGTGTCGATGGTCAACCTCTACCACGACACCATGCCGCCCAACCCCAACATCCCGACCTGGCCGGCGGCCGTGCCCGAGTTTGAGATGACCGATGAGCTGCTCGACGAACTCATCGCCGGCGGCTACCTGCTGTGCGGCAACCCGGAGGAGGTCTGCGAGCAGGTGGCCCGCTACCAGGAGGTCGGCTGCGACCAGGTGGTGTTCGGTCTTCCCGTCGAGGGCATGAGCCACGAACAGCACCTCGAGATGATCGAGCTCTTCGGTGACCGGGTGATCCCCGAGTACGACCGGGACCGCACCCACTCGACCGACCGGTATCGGGCGACCGCCCAGCGCCGGTTCCCGGACTTCCAGTACCCGGTGCCCGAGGGCATCGACGTCGACGTCCTCCCGACCTCGGCCATCCTCCCCGCCTCGTAGGACCCGGGGCATGCCCCGAGACAGCACCGCCACCCGGGCCCGACTCCTCGCCGAGGCCGAGCGGCTCTTCGCCGACCAGGGCATCTGGCAGGCGTCGATCGGCGGCATCGTGGCCGCCGCCGGGCAGCGCAACTCGTCGGCCCTGACGTACCACTTCGGGTCGCGGGAAGGTGCGCTGGACCGCATTCTGGCCGAGCATGGCGCGCCGATCGACGCCCATCGAGGCCGGCTGCTGGCCGACCTGGGCGCGTCGTTGGCCGACACCACCATCCCGGCGATCCTCGACGCCCTGGTGCGGCCCATGACCGCCCACCTCGACGGTGAACGGGGCCGCCGGTACGTGCGCATCGTGGCCCAGCTGTCGGCCCGGTTCCCGACGTGGCGCCAGGACGCGACCACCCTCGACCAGCCCGAACTGGTGCGGGCCCTCGACGTGCTGGCCCTCCGGCCCGCCGACCTCGACCCGGCGATCCGCAGTGAACGGCTGGTGGCCATGATGCAGCTCATGACCTCGTCGCTGGCTGAGCGGGCCCGTCTGATCGACGAGGGTGCCCCGCCTCGCCTCGACGACCGGGCCTACGAGGTGAACCTGACCGACATGCTCACCGGCGTGTTGACCGCCCCGGTGAGCGTGCCCGACCCCTGCTGACGGTACGGTCCCCGCCCGTGCACGTCCTCCTCATCCGCCACGGCCGCCCCGAGACCGTCGTCGACGCCCCGGGCATCGCCGACCCGGGCCTGGCCGACCTGGGGCGGTGGCAATCCGCCCGGCTGGGCGACTGGCTGGCCTGTGAAGGCATTGACCACGTGGTGACCAGCCCGAAGCGGCGGGCCATCGAGACCATCCAGCCGGTGTGTACGGCACTCGGGCTGACCAACCAGGTGATCGACGACCTCGACGAGATCGACCGGAGAGGCCGCACCTACTACCCCACCGAACTGCTCCCCACCGAAGGGGCGGCGCTCTGGGAGAAGGTCATGGCCGGCGAGTGGGACGAGATCGGGTGGGACAGCCCGGAGGTGTTCAACGCCCGGGTGTTGGCCGCCTGGGACGCCCTGATCCGCAACCCGCCGGGCGAACGGGTGGCCGTGGCCTGCCACGGCGGCACAATTCGGTCGATCCTGGCCTCCATCGCCGGTAACCCGTCAGCCGGGTTCAAGATCGACTACGCCTCGATCAGCCGGGTCGACGTGGCACCGGCCACCGACGACCATCCCGAGCCGTTCTGCCAGATCACGTCCGTGAACGAGACGGGGCACTTCGACGGCACCCGCACTGAGGCCGTGGGCCCCATGCGCGACGGCCGCGTGGTCCAGTGGCCCCGCCGCCGACGCCCCCTGACCGCCCCGACGGACTGACCGGTCAGCCCCCGTCGTCCCACGCCGGGAGGTCGGGGAACCGGGGGTCCTTGTCCCACGGGATGACGTCGCTGGTTTCGACCAGCCAGGCCAGCAGGCGTTCCTTCATTCCGGCCACCACCGCGGCGACGTCGTCGCCGCCGGCCCGGTCGGTCGCCAGCAGGTTCGTGGTCTCGGCGGGATCGGCAACCCGGTCGTAGAGCTCGTCGCCCTCTCGACTGCGGAACACGTAGGTCCACTCGGCGGTCCGGACGCATTCGGCCTTGGCCACCAGGTCGGGGTGGTCGTGCTGGATCTCGGCCTTGTGGCGGTAGATCCACGCGGCCGTCTCCAGCAGCGGCTCGTCGGCCGGGTTGAAGCCTCCCTCGCAGAACACGGCATCGCGGTGGTCGGCCTCGGGGTCGGCGAACAGCCCGGTCAGGCTGCGCCCGAAGTGGGTGTGGGCCGCCTCGACCCCGGCCAGCTCCAGGCACGTGGGTGCCAGGTCGACCATCTCGACGCCGCCGAACACCACCTTGTGCTCCCCCACGCCCGGTCCGGCGGCGATCAACGGGTTGCGGACCAGGCTGGGGTCGAGGCCCGACGGCCACTTCTCGACCAGGCGGTAGTCGCCCAGGTACTCCCCGTGGTCGGTGAAGAAGAAGGTGACCGTGCGGTCGCCGTGACCGGACGCGTCCACCGCGGCCAGCAGACGGCCGAGCTGGTCGTCGACGCGGCTGACCATGCCGTGGTAGGTGGCGGTGATCTCCCGCAGGTGGTCGTCGGTCAGGTCGTGCCACCCGTACCGGCGCCGGCACTCATCCATGAAACCCGGCTTGCCCAGGCCGGCCTCGACCGACAGCGGCAACGGCATGTCGCCCCGGCTGTGCATCGAGAACCACGGTTCTTCGACCATGAACGGCGGATGGGGGGCCAACAACGGCACCCACAGGGCCCACGGGCGATCGCCGGCGCGTTCATCCAGCCAACGGATCGCCGTGCGCACCGCGGCCTCGTCGGCGTCGAGCCGGGGGCCGTCGCCCTGAGACCCGAACCAGAAGCCCCGGTACAGCGGATGGTCCGGCTCGACGTTGGCCCGCATGTCGGCCCATCCGACCTCGGGGGGCACGAGGAAGCCGCAGTGGTCGGTGGAGGCCTCGGTCACGCCAGGGGCGAAAACGTCCCCCCGTCGACCGGCCATCACGACCTCGTAGCCGGCGTCCTTCAGGTACCGCAGCAGATTCGGTTCGTGGGGTTGGAGCAGATGGTCGAGGGTGCGGTGCCCGGCGGTGTGCGGGTACCAGCCGGTCATCATCGACACCCGGCTGGGGCCACACACCGAGTGCTGGGACCACGCCGAATGGAACCTGGTGCCCCGCCGGGCCAGAGCGTCGATGTTCGGCGTCGAGGCGACCGGGTTGCCGAAACAGCCCACGGCGTCGGCCCGCAGCTGGTCGGGCATGAACAGCAGCAGGTTGGGCCGGGCCATGGACGCCGATGGTAGGGCCGCCGAGCCCCGGAGATCAGGGCCGGAGCTCGACCATCTCGGGGGTGAGGTCGGCCACCGCCGCCGCGCCGACCAGGGCCAGGGTGCGTTCGGTGCCGTCGCGCAGCAGGCCCAGCATGTGGTCGACCCCGGGCTCGCCGGCCGCCCCGAGGGCGTACAGGTGCGGTCGCCCGGCCATGACGGCGTCGGCGCCGAGGGCGCAGGCCTTCACGATGTCGCTGCCCCGCCGCACCCCACCGTCGACGATGATCTCGATCCGGCCACCGACCTCGGCAACCACCTCGGGCAACAACTCGAGCGGGGTGGGGGCGGTGTCGAGCTGGCGGCCCCCGTGGTTGGACAGGGCGATGGCCGCCACCCCGGCGTCGACGGCCAGTCGGGCGTCGGCGGCGGTCTGGACGCCCTTCAACACGATGGGGCCGTCCCAGATGGACTGCAGCCACTCGACGTCCCGCCACGACAGCCCCGGGTCGAACTGGGCGGCGGAGAACTCGGCTAGGGATACGGCGCTGCTGCCGTCGGCGGCATCGCTCCCCACGGCACTCGAAAACCGAATGGGTTCGCCACGCAGCAGACGCAGCGTCCACCCCGGGTGGCGGAGACCGTCGAACAGGGTGCCCGGTCCGATGGATGGCGGCAGGGTGAACCCCCGGCGGACGTCGCGTTCCCGGCGGCCCAACACCGCGGTGTCGACGGTGAGGACCAAGGCCTCGAAGCCGTGTTCAGCGGCCCGCCGCACCAGCGAGGCGATGTGCTCGCGATCGCGCCACACGTACACCTGGAACCAGAGTCGGGCGTCGGACCCGGCCACCGCGGCGCACTCCTCGATGGAACGGGTACCCATGGTCGACAGGGTGAACGGCACCCCGGCCCGGCCGGCGGCCCGCACCACGGCCAACTCACCGGCCGGATGGGCGATACGGGTGAACCCGGTGGGGGCCAGCACCAGCGGCAGGGCCGTCGGTCGGCCCAACAGCGTGGTCGAGGTGTCGACGGTCTCGGTACCGCGCAACACCCGGGGCCGGAACCGGGCCCGCCGGAACGCCTCGGTGTTGGCCCCGAGGGTGATCTCGTCGTCGGCCCCGCCGTCGATGTAGTCGAACACCCCGCCGGGCAGGCGCCGCCGGGCCAGACGCCGCAGATCGTCGATCGAGGCGACGGTGCGTAGACGGCGGTTGGCCCGGTCCGTTTCGAAGCGCCGTAGGCGGATGAGACCCCGCAACCCGGCCATCAGCCGCCCTGCTCGCTGGCCCGCTTCCGCTCGTAGAGGTCCTTGCACGTCGGACACACCGGGTAGCGGTCCGGGTTGCGGTTCGGCACCCAGACCTTGCCGCAGATTGCGATGACCGGTCTGCCGGTGACCGCCGACTCGACGATGTCGGCTTTGCGGGCGTAGTGGGAGAACCGGTCGTGGTCGCCGTCGTCGAGGATGGGCTCGACGACCGTCTCGGTGGGCGTGACGGTCAGCGGCTCGGCCGGCGTCTGGGGAGCCACGGTCAGGCGCCGAGGTCGTCGAGCTTGGCGACCCGGCCCTCGTGACGGCCGCCTTCGAACTCGGTGCCCAACCAGGCCCTCAGGGCCTCGAGGGCGACCTCGGCGCCGGTAAGCCGCTCCCCGAAGGCGATGACGTTGGCGTCGTTGTGGGCCTTGGCCAGCCGGGCCGAGGTGGCGTCGTGGACCGGCGCCGCCCGCACGCCGGCGATCTTGTTGGCGGCCATGGCGATGCCCAGGCCCGAGCCGCAGACGAGGACGCCGGCTTCGGCGTCGTCGCCGGCCACCGCCCGGCCGACCGCTGCACCGAAGTCGGGGTAGTCGACGCGGTCGGTGGAGTGGGCGCCGAGGTCGACGACGTCGTGGCCGAGGGCGCGTAGCTCGTCGGCCAAGGTCTGCTTCAGGGTGAACCCGGCGTGGTCGCTGCCGACGGCGATGGTGGCCATGGCGTCGATGCTAGCCAGACACCGTGGCCACGCCGGCGGCGTTGACGGCCTCAACGGCGAGGGCGCCGAGGCGGAGCACCCGGGCCGGTTCGGACGTGCAGTCGATGACCGTCGACGGCACCCCGCCGCACGGCCCACCGTCGAGGACGACCAGCCCGTCACCGAGTTCGGCCGCCGCGGCCTCGGCGTCGGGCGGGGTGGGCCGACCGGTGCGGTTGGCCGACGTGGTCGCCAGCGGTCCGACCCGGGCGGCCAGGGCCCGAACCAGGTCGTGGTCGGGACACCGGATGCCGACGGTGTCACTGGTCGCGCCGAGGTGCAGATCGGCACCGGCCGCCCGTTCCACGACCACGGTGAGCGGCCCCGGCCACAAGGCGTCGAGGGCCTCGGGGAGCGTGCCGGGGGCGGCGAGGGCCCGGGCCTGGTCAGGGTCGGCGACCAGCACCGCCAGGAGCATGTCGGCCGGTCGTCCCTTGCGGATGAACAACTCGTCGACCGCGCCCCGGTCGGTCGGCAGGGCGGCCACCCCGTACACCGTGTCGGTGGGCAGCACGACCACCCGGCCGTCGAGCAGGGCCTCGGCGGCGATCCGCACCGCCTCGGCGGGGTGAGCGACGGCGTCGACGTGTTGCACCTTCATCCCACCCGGGCGATCAGTGCGCGATGGCGGCCGGTCAGGTCGTGCCGGACGGCCACATCGACGTAGCCGGCGTCGTCGGCCCGGTTCGCCATCGGCGCCGCCTGGTCGGGCGACAGCTCGAGCACCAGGGCACCACCGGGCGCCAGCCATACCGGAGCCTCATCGATGAGTAGCCGGAGGTCGTCGCCGCCATCGGGGCCTGACCGGAGGGCACCCGGGGGCTCCCATGCCGCCACCTCGGCCGGCAGGTCCTCGCCGTCGCCGACGTAGGGCGGGTTGGAGACGACGACCCCCAACCGGCCGGCCAGATCAGCGGGCAGGGCATCGAACCAGCAGCCTTCCGCCATCGTCACCCTCGCCGCCGGTCGTCCCACCCCGGCCAGGTTGGCCCGGGCCACCGCGAGGGCTTCGGCCGACCGGTCGGTGCACCACACGCTGGTGTCGACCCGTTCGACGGCGACGGCCAGGCCAATGGCCCCCGAGCCGGTGCCGAGGTCGGCGACCAGCACCGGCCCGTCAAACCCACCGGCCAGTCGGTCGACCTCGTCGATGGCGAACCCGGCGACGACCTCGGTCTCCGGGCGGGGGATGAGGACCCGGTGGTCGACCATGAGGTCAAGGCCGCGGAACGGCCAGTGCCCGAGCACGTACTGGAGGGGCTCACCGGCCAGGCGGCGGGCGACCAGGCGGTCGTGGGCGGCCATGCCCCGTTCGGTGACGAGGGTGTCGAGACCGGCGTCGACCCCGGCCACCTCTTCAACGATCCAGCGGGCCTCGGCTGCCGGCAGCCCGACGGCGCTCAGCCGGGCGGTGGTGTCGGCCAGCACCTCCCGCCAGGCCACGGTGCCGTCGGCGGATCCCGGCTCGCCCTCTGGATCGGCCATCACGCCGGGCCGACAGCGCCCTCGGCCAACTGGCGGGCCCGCTCATCGGCCAGCAGGGCGTCGACGACCTCGTCGAGGTCGCCGGCGAGAATGCGGTCGAGCCGGTGCACGGTAAGGCCGATGCGGTGGTCGGTGACCCGGTTCTCCTTGAAGTTGTAGGTGCGGATCTTCTCCGACCGGCCACCCCCACCGACCTGGCCCTTGCGGGCCGCCGAGGCTTCGGCCGCCTGGCGCTCCTGTTCGACCTGGAGGAGGCGGGACCGCAACACCCGCAGGGCCTTCACCTTGTTCTGGAGCTGGCTCTTCTCGTCCTGCATGGACACCACCAGCCCGGTGGGCCGGTGGGTGATGCGGACCGCCGAGTCGGTGGTGTTGACCGACTGGCCGCCGGGGCCCGACGCCCGGTACACGTCGATCTGGAGGTCGTTCTCGTCGACCTCGACGTCGACGTCGTCGGCTTCGGGCAGCACGCTCACCGTGGCCGACGAGGTGTGGATACGGCCCTGGGATTCGGTCACTGGTACCCGCTGGACCCGGTGCACGCCGCCCTCGTGCTTGAGTCGGGCCCAGGCGTCGTCGCCCTTCACCAAGATCATCACCTCGCTGAACCCGCCCATGTCGGAGTCGCGGGCCTCGAGGTTCTCGACCTTCCAGCCCCGGGCGACGACGAACGCCTGGTACATGTCGTGCAGGTCCCGGGCGAACAGGTTGGCTTCCTCGCCACCTTCGGCGCCCCGGATCTCGACGATCACGTTGCGTCCGTCGTTGGGGTCACGCGGGAGGAGCAGGGCACGGAATTCGTCTTCGAGGGCGGTGATGGTGGCCTCGAGGTCGGCCACCTCGGCCCAGAGTTGCTCACGTTCGTCGCCATCGGCCATCTCGACGAGCTCGCGGGCGGCGATCAGATCGTCGTGGGCGGCGCGCAGAGGACGGCCGACGGCCAGGACCTCCTCGAGTTCCTTGAACCGGCGACCGGCGGCCTGCAACTGTTCGGAATCCCCGATGACCTTGGGGTCGGCCAGTCGCTGCTCGGTGTCCGCCATCTCGATCTCGAGGGCGGCGATCTGGTCCAACATGCCGGTCAGGGTAGCGGTGCCCGCACGACCACCCCGGTCCGCCGGTCGGCGCTCAGCCCCAGCCGCCATCCACGCCGACGATGGTGGCCGGCACGGCCAGGCGGGCGACGGCGCGTTCGACGGGGGCCAGCACGTCGCGGGTGGGCACGACGATGACGACCCGTTCGGGACGGTGGTTGCCCACCAGGTCGGCGACGGCCGGCACCAGTCCGGGATCGACCCCGACGGAGCACACGACGAGCACCGACGCACCGTCGGCGTCCCTGCCGAGCGCTGGGGCGGGTGCCGGGTCGCGCAGGTTGAGGCGCTCGTCGGCCGGATCGACCGGAACGAGGTCGACCAGCCCGACCGACGACGGGTCGGCCACCAGATCCCGCCGCAGCCAGCGTTCACGGGCCAGGGTGGCCAGCGGGTGGGCGCCGGCGCCCGGTCGGCGCTGGGCCCGCACCTGATCGGCGGCGGCGGCCAGCGCCTCTGCGGGTGGACGGTCGCCGTGCATGACGGCACTGGCCTCACGGTCGAAGCGGCCGACACCGACCTCGATGCCGTCGTCGGTTGCCCGCACGACTTCGAGACCCAGTACTTCGCCCCGCCATACCCCGTGTTCGACGATCGGTTCCACCCCGACGCCCCGGCACAGGTCGTCGAAGCCGTCGGGCGCCGGCGGAGCCTCGGGCGACACGTCGGGCGGAGCCGACTCGACGATCTCGAGGGTGCGGCCGACGACGGCCCGGATGCGCGGTGGGGGTTCGAGAAAGCCGGCCCGCCGGGCGGCCACCGCTGCGGCATCGGCGTCGTCGAACCAGACATGGAGTTCGGAACAACCGCGGCCGGCGGCGAGCAGGATCCCCCGACCCAACGCGTCAGCCGGTGACTCGTCGTCGGCGAGGAGCCAGCACCGGTCGCCGTCGACGAGGGCGGCACCACCGGCGGCGATCACCGAGTCCTGGTCGGCGACGTGACCGGTCGACGCGACCAGCGAGCGCAACTTCGCACCGAGTAGACCGGCGCGGCGTTCTGGATCGAGGCTCACGTCGAGGGCGGCAGGTCGCCTGCCCGTGGAGGCGTGATCAGCCCTTGCGGCGGGCGCCGTACCGGCGCTCGAAGCGTTCGACCCGTCCGGCGGTGTCGACGATCTTCATCGTGCCGGTGAAGAACGGGTGGCTGGCCGACGAGATCTCGACCTTGGCCAGGGGATACTCGACCCCGTCGTCCAGGGTGATGGTGTCCGAGGTGCGGATGGTCGAGCGGATGATGAACTGGGCGCCCTCGGTGAGGTCCTGGAAGACCACGGGGCGGTAGTTCGGGTGAATGTCGGGCTTCATAGCGGGTCCAGTCTGCGGGTTGGACGGGGCGTCGGCAACCCCGAGTCCGAATCGTCGGCGTGTCGAGTGGCTCAGCCGATCGAGGGGCCCTTGGCCACCTCGGTCAGGAACTCGTCGTTGTTGTTGAAGGTCTTGAGCCGGTCGATCAGCAACTCGAGGCCGGCGGCAGCACCACCCGAGTCGTCGGCCAGGCCGTTGAGCACCCGGCGCAGCTTCCAGACCTGGTTGAGCTGCTTGCGCTCGAAGAGGAGCTCCTCGTGCCGGGTCGATGAGGCGTTGACGTCGATGGCCGGGTAGACCCGCCGTTCGGCGATGCGCCGGTCGAGGCGCAGCTCCATGTTGCCGGTGCCCTTGAACTCCTCGAAGATGACCTCGTCCATCTTGGAGCCGGTCTCGACGAGCGCCGTCGCCAGGATGGTCAGCGAACCGCCCTCCTCGACGTTGCGGGCCGCACCGAAGAAGCGCTTCGGCGGGTAGAGGGCGCCGCTGTCGACACCACCGGACATGATGCGGCCGGTGGCCGGGGCGGCCAGGTTGTAGGCCCGGGCCAGGCGCGTGATGCCGTCGAGGATGATCACGACGTCCTCGCCGGACTCGACGAGACGCTTGGCCCGCTCGATGGTGAGCTCGGCCACCTGGGTGTGTTCGTCGCTGGGACGGTCGAACGTCGACGCGGCGACCTCACCGTGCTGGAGCCAGCGTCGCATGTCGGTGACCTCTTCGGGCCGCTCGTCGACGAGCAGCACGATGAGCTTCACCTCGGGGTTGTTGATCTCGATCGACCGGGCGATCTGCTTCATGATCGTGGTCTTGCCCGCCTTGGGCGGCGACACGATCAGGCCTCGCTGACCCTTGCCGATCGGTGACAGCAGGTCGACGATGCGGGCCGTCATGTTGGTCGAGTCGCCGTCGACCTCCATGGCCAGCTTCTCGTCGGGGAACAGCGGGGTGAGGTCCTCGAACCGGGGACGGCCCTTGGCGGCCTCGGGATCGCCACCGTTGACGGTGTCGATACGCAGCAGGGCCGGGTTCTTCTCGCTGCGGTTGGCTGGACGCGAGGCACCGGTGACGCGGTCGCCCTTGCGCAGCCCGAACTGGCGGACCTGCTTGACCGACAGGTACGCGTCGGCCTTGGACGGCTTGAACCCGTTGGTGCGCAGGAAGCCGTAGCCCTCGTCGCGCAGGTCGACGTGGCCGTCGACCTGCACCGGCTCGCCGTCCCATGGCTCCTCGGGGCCCTGGTCCCGATCGCGGCCCCGGCGGCGACGCCGGCGATTCCCCGGGTCGGCCGAGTCCTGCTGCCGGTTGCGCTGACCCTGGCCGCCCTGGTTGCGCTGACCCTGGCCGCCCTGGTTCTGGTTTCGTGAGCGGCCGCCGTCCTGGCCGCCGCTCTTGTCCTCGGTCGTGGCCTGGTCGTCGGCTTCGGCCTTCTCGTCGGTCGAGTCGGTGGCCGTTTCCTCGGCGATCTCGGTCTCCCAGGCGGCCGGCGGTTCGTCGGCCTGCTCAGGCTCCGATACCGATTCGGGTTCCTCGCCCTTGGGCGCGGCGGCGCCGTTGGCCGACGAGCCTCCGCCCGTCAGATCCAGGATGAGATCGACGATCTCGGCCTTGCGCGCCCGCGAGCCGGGCTTGCCGCCCAGCGCCGTGGCGATCGTCGTGAGTTCGTCGCGATCCTTGCCCTCGAGGGCATCGCGTTCGAGTTGGGTGGAGTCCATGCTCAGACACCTGCTCTTCTCAACCGTCCCCGGGGGGCGGTGTGTGGTTGCTCGGCCGGCGGATCGCCGGATGAAGTTGACGTGATCCGAAGGGATCGGCGTCGGGGCGGATGCTGGATCTCCCCTCAGCGGGCGACGCTCGTTCGCGTCACGCCTGTGAGGGAGGAATCCTTCGACGCCGCGGGCAGTCCTGACGAAACTTCCGGAACCTCGGAGGCTTCACGAATTGACTGCCCCCGCCCGGCGACACCATCACTGTACCGAACCGCCGCCCGTGGCCACAACCACCCCGGATCACGTCACCCCAAAGTGACAATGGGGACTGTCCCCCACGTCATGTCAGAACTGGGGGGCGGCGGTCGACGCGGGTCAGGATCGCCGCGAGGGTCAACAGGACCACGGCCACCGCCACCAAGGGTCGCCATGAACCGGTCGTGTCGTGGATGATCCCGCCGATCAGCGGCCCCAGGCCACCCGCCAAGCCGGTGGCCAGACCCTGCAGGCCCATCAGCAGCCCCAGATCACGGGCGTCGAACCGGGTCCGGGCGTAGATGGCCTGCAACGGGCTGGACGCGCCGAGCGCCGCTCCGCCGACGATGGCGAAACCCACGCCGGCGGGCACCGTGCCGACCAGCAGGAATCCGACACCCACCGCGCTGACCGCGTAGGTGATCCGGAGCAGACGACCCGAACCGACCCGCTCCACCAGCCCGATGAGGCCGACCCGGCCGATGAGCTGGCCGACACCCCGTAACCCGCCGATGACCGACGCGGCGGCCAGGCTGATGCCGGCACCGGTCAGGATCGGCACCTGATAGGCGATGACCCCGATGTAGGCCAGCCACACCAGCACCATGACGGTGAGCATCCGGCGGATGTCCGGATTCGACCAGGCGCCCCGCACCGCCTCGAGGGGTCGGGCCGAAGGTGCGCCCCCGCCATCCTCACCGCCGGCCGTCGATCCCGCCCGGCCCATCGACGCGGCGGCCAGCGCTCCGACCACGACGAGGACGGCCAACACCCTGCCCGCGGTCCGCCACCCGTGCGACTCGACCAGCCAGGCGGACAGCGGCAGATAGATGACGCTGCAGAATGCGCCGTACATGGTGAGGGCGGCGATGGCCTTGTCGGGCCGGGAAGCCCGGATTCTCCCGGCGGCGGCCGTGGTGAGCTGGTAGAAGCCGGTGGCGCCGATGGTCCCGGCGGCCAGTGCGTACTGGACACCGAACACCCAGAGGTCGTCGGCGGACATCGACGCGAACATGGCGCCCCCACCGACCACCGCCTGCAGGGTGAACGGGGCCACACAGCCGAAGCGGTCGAGCAGACGGCCGCCGGCCAGGGCCCCCACCCCGGCGAGGAGATGCCCGGCGCCGTAGACGATGCCCAGCGACGTGGTACTCCACCCCAGCTCGTCGTGGATCGGCCCGATGAGCACACCGAAGGCGTACACCCACGAGCCATAGGCGGTGATGGTGACGAGGCCGAGCACGGCCACCCCGAGATGGGGATGCCGGTGCCCGGCCGGCGTACCCGACACGGTCAGCAGTCGAGGAGCGCCGCGGCGTCGGCCAGCGCCTCGGGCCGGGCCGAGTACCAGATCCAGCGGCCCCGTCGCTCACGATCGACGAGGCCGGCCTCGTGGAGGGCCTTGAGATGGTGGCTGACCGTGGGCTGGGAACGGTCGAGAGCCGGAACCAGGTCACAACCACAGGCCCCCTCGGGCCGGCTGGCGATGAGGCTGAACAACCGCAACCGGATCGGATCGGCCAACACGGCGAACACCGCGGCCAGGCGGTCGGCGGTGGCGGTAGCCAGCGGGGCCGCGGTGACCGGTGGGCAACAGGTGGCGATGTCCATGGGTTGCCATCATATCGACATTGTTCTATATTTACCAGCATCGATATATTCCACCTTCCAGGAGCCCGCCCATGAGCCGCTTGCAGCTCGCCATCGACGTCAGCGACCTCGACGAAGCCGTCGACTTCTACACCCGTCTCTTCGCCACCGGGCCGACCAAGATCAAGCCCGGCTACGCCAACTTCGCCATCGCCGACCCCCCGCTCAAACTGGTGCTGTTCGAAAACGGGGCCGGCGGCACCATCAACCACCTCGGCGTCGAGGTCGAGACCCAACCCGAGGTGGTGGCCGCCGAGGCCCGCCTCGCCGACTCGGACCTCGACACCACGGGCATCGAGGACACCATCTGCTGCTTCGCCGAGAAAACCGAGACCTGGATCGACGGCCCCGACGGCGTGCGCTGGGAGTGGTACGTCAAGACCGGCGACACCGACCAACTCGAAAACACGGTGGTCCAGGTGGTCAGCGGCCCCGGCAGCGGCCGCGACGCCCAGCCGAACTGCTGCGCCTGACCCCCGGTCTCGACTAGCGACCCAGCAGGGCCGGCAGGAGCCTGTGCCCGGCGACCAGCGGGGCGTCGGCCACCCCCGGCTCGGTGAACACCCCACCCGGCCCGTCGACCGCTGAATCAACCAGCAGGTACGGCACGGGATCGGGCGTGTGGGTGCGGGTGGTGAGCGGCGTGGCGTGGTCCGGCAGCATCAACAGCCGCCACGGCCCCATGGCGTCCAGCCCCGGGATCAGGTCGGCCAGGATGCGGCGGTCCCAGAACTCGAGGGCCTCGACCTTGTCGGCCACGTCGCCGGCGTGGCCGGCCTCGTCGGTGGCCTCCACGTGGATGATGAACACGTCCAGCCCCTCGGCCAGCTTCTGGAGGGCGATGTCCCGCTTACCCTCGTAGTCGGTGTCGTACCAGCCGGTGGCGCCGGGGATGTCGCAGATCTCCATGCCGGTCAGCACGCCGATGCCCCGCACCAGGTCGACCGCGGTGACGAGGCCCGCCGACAGCCCGTAGGTGTCGGTGAACGACGGCATCTGGGGCTGATAGCCCTGACCCCACAGCCAGATCTGGGTGGCGGCCAGGTCGGTGTCGGCCAGCACGGCCTTGGAGGCCTCCATCAGGTCGCTCAGGACGTCGCCGCCCGGACCCGACGGGTTCACGATGGGGTCGCCCGACAGGTCGTGGGGCGGCACGCAGTTGGCGTCGATCAGCGACGACGGGCCGACCAGGGCGTGGCGATAGCTGACCCCGGGGTGGAACGACAGACCATCGCCACCCAGCTCCCGGTCGATACGGCGCACGACCTCGGCGGCGACCTCGGCATCCGGGTTGCCGCCGGCGTAGTCAACCATCACCCCGTCCTCGACGACGACCAGGTTGCAGCGGAACGCCGTCTGGTCGGGACGCAGGGTCAGGCCCAGGGCAGCGGCCTCGATGGGCGCCCGGCCCGTGTGGAACTCGGTCGGGTCGAACCCGAAGATCGACATGTTGCCGACGTCGCTACCCGGCGACATCCCCTCGGGGATCACCGCGGCCCGACCCACGGTGGCCCGGGCGGCCAGGGCGTCGAGATGTGGCGTGTCGGCGGCCTCCAGGGGCGTGCGGCCGTCGAGTTCGGGCACCGGCAGATCGGCACAGCCGTCGGGGACGCAGATCACGTACTTCATGGGGCCGACATCCTGCCAGCAGGACCGGCCGATGCCGCATTCGTCCAGGCGGTCATCGTCCGCCGGCCCGTTCCTCGACGAACGCCTGCACGGCGGCCAGGTCGTTGGGCAGGCGGGTGCAGCGTTCAGGACGGTCGAACAGGTCGGCCAGCCGGTCGGGAAGCGCCGGACGGACCCCGGTGGCCGCCTCGACGGCATCGGGGAACTTGGCCGGATGGGCGGTGGCCAGAGCGACGATGGGCACCGCCGGATCGCCCCTTCGGGTGCGGGCGGCCTCAGCGGCCAGGACCCCGACGGCCGAATGCGGGTCGAGCACCACGCCGGTCCGGTCGGCGGTGTCGGCGATACAGCGGCGCACGGCATCGTCGTCGAACCGGGATCCGACCCAACCGGCACCCAGCGAGGCGTGCAGCACCGGGTCGAGGGCGACCGTGCCGTCGCTGCGGAACCCGTCGAGCAACGCGGCGACCGCGGCCCCGTCCCGGTCGAGCAACTCGAACAGCAGGCGTTCGAGATTCGACGACACCTGGATGTCCATGCTGGGCGACGTCGTCGGCACCACCTCGGTGATCGTCATGCTGCCCGACTCGAAGAAGCGGGTGAGGATGTCGTTGGTGTTGGAACCGACGACCAGCCGGGGCACCTCCAGGCCGCCCAGGCGGGCAACGTGCCCGGCGAACACGTTGCCGAAGTTGCCGGTGGGTACGGCGAAGTCGACCGGACGGTCCCGGCCGCCGAGCCGCTCGGCGGCCACCACGTAGTAGACGACCTGGGCCATGACCCGGGCCCAGTTGATGGAGTTCACAGCCGACAGTCGCACCTCGTCGCGGAAGGCCACGTCGGCGAACATGGCCTTCACCAGGTCCTGGCAGTCGTCGAACGTGCCCTCGACGGCCACGTTGTGGACGTTGGCCGACGGCACGGTGGTCATCTGCCGCCGCTGCACCTCGGACACCCGGTCCGCCGGATGGAGGACCACGATGTCGACGTTGTCGCGGTCCCGGCAGGCCTCGATGGCCGCCGAGCCGGTGTCGCCCGATGTGGCCCCCACGATGGTGACCCGCTCTCCTCGCCGGCCCAACTCGTGGCCGAACAGCCGACCGACCAGCTGCAGGGCGACGTCCTTGAAGGCCAGCGTGGGACCGTGGAACAACTCCATCAGGTGGAGTCCGCCACCCAGGTCGACGATGGGGGCGACGTCGGCGGCATCGAAGGTGGCGTAGGCGTCGGCGACCATGGCGGCGAAGTCGTCGGGGTCGATGGCGTCGCCGACGAACGGCGCCATGACCTCGACGGCCGTTTCCACGTAGTCGCCCCGGCCTCCGGCGCCGAACTGCGGCCAGGATTCAGGCACGTACAGGCCGCCGTCGACGGCTAGGCCGGCCAGCAGAGCGTCGGCGAAGTCGAGGACCGGGGCGACGCCCCGGGTGCTCACGTACCGCACGGGCTCAGTCGCCGACGACCCGCAGGACGCTGCCCACGTTGCGCACCGCGTCGAGCTCCCGCAGGTCGGCGAGGGTGGCCTGCACGTCGCGCTCGACGGCCCGGTGGGTGATGAACACGATGCGGGCCTCGTGGTCGAGACCCTCCTGCTCCATGGAGCGGATGGACACGCCGTGGTCGCCGAACACCGCGGCGACCGCCGACAGGACACCGGGCCGGTCGTCGACCTCGAGCTCCAGGTAGTACGCCGACTCGAGATCGTCGATGGAGGCGATACGGCACCGGTGGAGGCTGCCGATGGGGGCACCGTGGCCCCGCGACCGGTTGCCGGCCGCATCGATCAGGTCGCCGAACACCGCCGACGCAGTAGGACGACCACCCGCACCGCGGCCGTAGAGCATCAGCTCGCCGACGGCGTCGCCTTCCACGAACACCGCGTTGAACGAGTCACGCACCGCGGCCAGCGGGTGGTGTAGGGGCACCAGCGCCGGATGCACCCGCACGCCGATCTCGGGCTCGCCGTCGGCGGCAATGCGGCGTTCGGCGACCCCGAGCAGCTTGATGCAGTGCCCCAGGTGGGCGGCGTACTCGATGTCCTCGACGGTGACGCCAGAGATGCCCTCGTGGTGGACGTCGGCTGCGCTGACCTCGGCGCCGAAGGCCAGCGACGCCATGATCGCCACCTTGGCCCCGGCGTCGAACCCCTCGACGTCGGCGGTGGGGTCGGCCTCGGCGTACCCCAGGGCCTGGGCCTCGGCTAAGGCGGCGGCGTAGGAGGCGCCCTCCTCGGACATCCGGGTCAGGATGAAGTTGGTCGTGCCGTTGACGATGCCCATGACCCGGCTGACCGGCTCACCGGCCAACGACTCACGCAGCGGCCGCATGATCGGAATGGCCCCGGCCACCGCGGCCTCGAACAACAGGTCAACGCCCGCCGTCTCGGCCAGGGCGAACAGCTCGGCACCGTGATGGGCCAACAGCTCCTTGTTGGCGGTGACCACCGCCTTGCCCGACGCCAGCGCGGCGGCGATGAGGGCCCGGGCCGGGTCGACGCCTCCCATGACCTCGACGATCACGTCGATGTCGGGGTCGGCCACGACGGCGGCCGCGTCGGTCGTGAACACGTCGGCGGCCAGCGGCACCCCCCGGTCGATCGACGGGTCGCGCACCGCCACGGCGGCGATCTCGAGACGCAGCCCGGTACGCCGGACGACGGCGTCGCGCTGCTCGTCGACAAGGACGGCCAGGGCGGCACCGACGGTGCCACAACCCAGCAGGCCGACGCGGACGGAGGACGATTCCATGGGCGCCACGGTACCGGTCACGACGCGTGCCCCCGTCGTCGATTCGGGCTGCTCAACGCTCGCGTCGGACCAGATCGGCGTAGGTCTCACGGGCGACCACCACCCGGGCCTCGCCGTCGGACACGAAGACCACCGCGGGCCGCAGGACCTGGTTGTAGTTCGAGCCCATCGAATGGCCGTAGGCGCCGGTGACCGGGGTGGCCAGCACATCGCCCACCACCAGGTCGGATGGCACCCAGCCCTCGCGGACCAGCAGGTCGCCCGATTCGCAGTGCTTGCCGACGACCCGCACGGCGTGGGGCCGCTCGGCCGATGCCGCCCGGGGCAGGAAGGTCTCGTAACCCGAGCCGTACAGCACCGGCCGGGGGTTGTCGCTCATGCCACCATCGACGGCGACGTAGGTGCGCAGCCCGGGCAGGTCCTTGACCGTGCCCACCCGGTACAAGGTGACGGCGGCCGCCGCGGCAATGGACCGCCCCGGCTCGGCCGACACGCGGGCCGTGACCCCTGCGGCGTCGCAGGCGGCCCGCACGACCTCACCCCAAGCGGTGATAGAGGGTGCCGTCTCACCCTCGACGTAGGCCACGCCCAACCCGCCGCCCACCGACAGCTCGGGGAGGGCCAGCGGGGCGGCGAAGGCGGCCACCACCTCGACGGCCCGGGCGAACGAGCCGACCTCGAACACCTGACTGCCGATGTGGGCGTGTACGCCGACCAGTTCGACCGACGGCGACGACACCGCCCGTTCGACGGCCGCCTGGGCCAACCCGGTGGAGGCGGTGAATCCGAACTTGGAGTCGTCCTGGCCGGTGGACACGAATTCGTGGGTGTGGGCCTCGACCCCCGGGGTGACCCGCAGGAGCACGCGGGGCACCGCTCCGATCTCGGCGTGGAGTGCATCAAGGCGGTCGAGTTCGTCGAACGAGTCGACGACGATTCGGCCCACGCCCTCCTCGACCGCCATGCGTAACTCGAGGTCGCTCTTGTTGTTGCCGTGCATGACCAGCCGTTCGCCGGGCACGCCGGCGTGGCGGGCCATGTGGAGCTCGCCGCCGGTGGCCACATCGAGGTGCATGCCCTCCTCGACGGCCAGCCGGGCCATGGCCCCGCACAGGAAGGCCTTGCCGGCGTAGGCGACACCCTCACCGAAGGCGGCCACCGCCTCGCGGCAGCGGGCCCGTAGGTGGGCCTCGTCGTAGACGAACAGCGGGGTGCCGAACTCGTCGGCCAACCCGACGAGGTCGCAGCCGCCGATCGAGGTGCGACCGTCCTCGGTGACGAGCGCCGAGTCGGGCAGCAGGTGCAGGGGAATGGGGCCGGCCATCAGGATCCGTCCTCCCGGTCATCTCGCCACATGGTCTCGGGCGCCGCCACGCCCAGCAGGTCGAGACCGACGGCCAGACCGATGCGCACCGCCTCAACCAGCCACAACCGGGCCGCCGTCGTCGCCGGGTCGATACCGTCGCCCATCACCCGGCAGTCGTGGTAGAAGCCGTGGAAGGCGGCGGCCAGGTCCCGCACCCACGTGGTGACCTGATGGGGGGACCGTTCCCGGGCGGCCCGCAGCACCGTGTCCGGGAGCTCGTGCAGGGCCCGCAGCAGCGCCGTCTCCCGGGGATGGGTGAGGACCCCGAGGTCGGTGTCGGCCAGCGGGGGCGCGCTGAGGCCCGCCTCGGCCACCCGACGCAGGATCGAGTGGATGCGGGCATGGGCGTACTGCACGTAGAACACGGGGTTCTCGTTGACCTGGCTGGCCACCAGGTCGAGGTCGAAGGTCTGGGGCGAATCGACCGACAGCAGCAGGTAGGTGAAGCGGGCGGCGTCGGCCCCCACCTCGTCGACCACCTCGGCCAGTTCGACGATCTCGCCGGTGCGCTTGGACAGCCGGACCTCGGTGCCGTCCCGCTGCAGGTTGACCATCTGGGTGATGGCCACCTCCAGCTCGGCCGGCTCGTGGCCGAGGGCGGCCATGGCGGCGTGCATGCGGGCCACGTAGCCGTGGTGGTCGGCGCCCCACACGTTGACGAGGCGGTCGGCCCGGGCGAACTTGTCGCGGTGGTAGGCCACGTCGGGCAGCAGGTAGGTGAACTGCCCGTCCGACTTGATGAGCACCCGGTCCTTGTCGTCCCCATGGTCGGTGCTGCGCAGCCACGTCGCCCCGTCGGCCGCGAACGAGGCCCCGGCGGCGTCGAGATCGGCCAGGGTGGCGTCGATGGCCCCGGAGGCGATCATCGAGCGCTCGGAGAACCACTCGTCGAAGTGGATGTCGAGGGCCTCGAGCACCGACCGGTGGGCGGCCAGGGCCCGGGCGTACCCCCACTCGAGGGGGTCGGCATCGGCAGGCATCTCGGCCGCCCAGTCGACGACGTACTGACCGTGGTAGCCGCCTTCAGGGACGTCACCGCCGGCGGCCCGGGCGGCCAGCGACGCCGCGTACATCTCCATCTGGGTGCCGCGGTCGTTGATGTAGAACTCGCGCACCACGGGGTGGCCGACCCGCTCGTAGAGGCGGGCCACCGAATCGCCGTAGCAGGCGCCACGACCGTGGCCGGCGTGCAGGGGGCCGGTGGGGTTGGCGCTCACGAACTCGACGATGACCCGCTCGTCGGCGCCCACGTCGTGGCGGGCCCACCCGTCGGTGCCGGCTGCCACCACGTCGCGCAACACGCCGTGGAGCCAGGTGTCGGCAAGGCGGAAGTTGACGAACCCCGGACCGGCCACCTCGACGCCGACGACGTGGGGCACCCCGACGGCCTCGATGTGGGCCGCCAGCTCGGTACCCAGCTCGCGGGGGTTGCGGCCGGCCGCCTTTGCCGACACCAGAGCTACGTTGGTGGACCAGTCGCCGTGGTCGGGGTTGGCCGGACGCTCCAGTTGCACGACGGCCGGCACCGGGTCGACGCCCAACTCGACGAGGGCGGCCCGTACAGCATCGATGAGGGTGTCGCGCACGTCCATGGGTGGGGAGATCCGAAGGGGTCGACGGCGGCGGCCGACGGCCACCGGGAACGACCCCGATGCTACCCCCGCCCACCGGTCTCCCCCGGCGTGCATATGCTGCGCGCCATGTCCGAGTTGTCCTCCGCCGGACCCGTCGTCGACCCGGACCGGCTCCACCATTTCCGTCTCGGCCGGGCCCGGAGCCAGATGGCCGAGCATGGTGTCGACGCCTGCCTGCTGTTCGACCCGACCAACGTGCGGTACGCCACCGGGGCCCGCAACATGACCCCGTTCCATCTCCGGAACCCGTCCCGCTACCTGTTCCTGCCCTCCGAAGGGCCGGTCATCCTGTTCGAGTTCGCCGGGGCCCTGCACCTGGCCGACCTGGTGACCACGATCGACGAGGTACGGCCGGCCACCGCAGCGTCCTATGTGGCGGCTGGGCCCGGCATCGCCGACGTCGAACGCCGGTGGGCGGCCGAGGTGGCCGAGGTATTGCGGGACCATGTGGGCCACACCGGGGTGGTCGGCCTTGAGCGGATCAACGCCGGGGCGGCAGCCGCGCTGGCCGCCTTCGGCTACACCATCGTCGACGCCCAGGCGCCCTTGGAGCGGGCCCGGGCCGTCAAGGGGCCCGACGAGCTGGCCTGCATCGCCCAGAGCCTGCGGTCCACCGAGCGGGCCGTACACGCCGTGCGCGACCACCTGCGGCCCGGCCTCACCGAGAACGAGCTGTGGGCCGAGCTGCACCGGGTGGTGATCGCCGAAGGCGGCGACTACGTGGAGACCCGGCTCATGACGTCGGGAACCCGCACCAACCCGTGGTTCCAGGAGACCGGCGACCGGGTGATCGGCGAGAACGAGTTGGTGGCCCTGGACACCGACGTGGTCGGCTGCCACGGCTACTACTCGGACTTCTC
>CAZPGL010000035.1:0-10054 GCA_964586175.1 uncultured Microthrixaceae bacterium
GCTCCGGCCGCCGAGGAGCCCCCGGCCGTCGACGCTGAGGCCGTCGCTCCGGCCGCCGAAGAAGCTCCGGCCGCCGAAGCCGACGCCACCGCCGAAGAGGTCTGAGGCCATGGCTGACATCACCGCACAAGACGTCAAGGCTCTCCGCGACTCCACCGGGGCCGGCATGATGGACGCCAAGCGCGCCCTCGTCGATGCCGATGGCGACTTCGAGGCTGCCGCCCAGGCGCTGCGCGAGAAGGGCCTGGCCAAGGCGGCCACCCGCTCCGACCGCGAGAACGTCGAGGGCGCCGTCGCCCTGGCTGCCAACGGCAGCCGGGCCGCGCTCGTCCACATCAAGTGCGAGACCGACTTCTCAGCCAAGTCCGACGGCTTCCTCACCTTCGTCGACGACCTGGCCCAGGCCGTGCTGGCCGACGGCCCCGGAGCCCTCGACGACCGGGCCGCAGCGTTGGACGACCTGCGCCTGGCCATCAAGGAGAACATCGAGGTCGGCCGGGTCGAGTTGATCGAGGCCGCCGACGGCAACCTGCTCGACACCTACCTGCACGTCCAGGACGGGCGGGGTGTCAACGGGGTCGTCGTCGAGGGTGCCGCCATCGAACAGGACACCCTCCACCAGGTGTCGCTGCACGTGGCGTTCGCCAAGCCCAGCGCCCTGACCCGTGACGAGGTGCCGGCCGAGCTGGTCGACAAGGAACGGGCGGCACTGCTCGACATCACCAAGGCCGAGGGCAAGCCCGAACAGGCCTGGGACAAGATCGTCGAGGGCCGCCTCACCGGCTGGTTCCGCGATTCGGTGCTGCTCGAGCAGGGCCTGCACGGCGACAAGGTCGCGGTGAAGGACTCGCTGGGCGGCGGCGAGATCGTCCGGTTCGTCCAGGCGTACCTGGGGGTCTGATCCGGTGACCGAACGCCTGCCCGCCCGCTGGGACCGCATCGTCCTGAAGGTGTCGGGCGAGGCGTTTGCCGGCGACGAGGGGTACGGCATCGACGGTGACATCGTGTCCCGTATCGCCACCGAGATCGCCGATGTCCGGGCCTCGTTCGAGGTCGACGTCGCCATCGTGGTCGGCGGCGGCAACATCTGGCGCGGCATGTCGGGGGCGGGGGCCGGCATGGACCGGGCCCAGGCCGACTACATGGGCATGCTGGCCACGTCGATCAACGCCCTGGCGCTCCAGGACACTCTGGAGCAGATGGGTCAACCAACCCGGGTCCAGACGGCCATCCACATGGCCCAGATCGCCGAGCCGTACATCCGGCGCCGAGCCATCCGCCACCTCGACAAGGGTCGGGTCGTGATCTTCGCCGGTGGAACCGGCAACCCGTTCTTCACGACCGACACCGCAGCGGCCCTGCGGGCCGTCGAGATCGAGGCGGGGGTGGTGCTCAAGGGCACCCACGGCGGCACCGACGGCATCTACACCGCCGACCCGAAGTTGGATCCCACGGCCACCCGGCTCGACCAGGTCACCCATCTCCAGGTCATCCAGGACGGCCTCAAGGCCATGGACGCCACGGCCATCACCCTGTGCATGGACAATGATCTCCCGATCGTGATGTTCGACCTGATGGCACCGGGAAACGTGCGGTCCATCCTCGCCGGGGAGTCGGTCGGTACGCTGGTCGCCTGAACGAGGGGTGACCGTGAGTCAAGAGATGATCCAGATGGTGCTCGACGAGGCGGGGGAGCGCATGGCCGACGCCGTGGCCCACGCCCGCCGGGAGTTCTCGACCATCAGGACCGGACGGGCCTCGTCGTCGCTCGTCGAGCGCATCACCGTCGAGGCGTACGGTGTCGAGATGCGCATGCAGGAGTTGGCCAGCTTCGCCGTGCCCGAGGCCCGGCAACTGCTGATCAGCCCTCACGACCCGGCGAACGTGCCGGCCATCGAGCGGGCCATCACCCGGGCCGAGTTGGGTCTGGCGCCGAGCAGCGACGGTCGCACCGTCCGGCTGGTTTTCCCCGAGCTGACCGAGGAACGCCGCCGCGATCTGGTACGCATGGTGAACGGCATGGCCGAGGAGGGCAAGACCCGCCTTCGGGGTCTGCGGCGGAGTGCCCGCAAGGATCTCGATGACGTCGAGTCCTCCGGTGGGGTGTCCGAAGACGACATCAAGCACGCCGCCGGCCAGCTCGACGACCTCATCCACGTGTACGAATCCGAAATCGACGAGGCTCGAACCGCCAAGGAAGACGAACTCCTCGAGGTCTGAACCTCGACCGGCTCCACGGAGAACACCATGAGTGATCAGCAGAACAGCGGCGAGGGGGGCCAGGCGGGCCAGGCCTTCGAGGAGATCCGCATACTCGGTCTGGACCCTGCCGACGACGAGGTCGAGCCGGGCCGCTCGGTGTTCGGCGATGAACCGGCCACGTCTGATCTGCCGCACTGGACCGAGCCGCCGGCCCAGGCTCCGGCCGCCGACTCCTGGTCCACCATGGATGACGAAGCGCCGCGCTGGTCCGACGATGTGCCGACCGAACACGAGTCCCAGCAGCCGGTCGGCGATGTCGACGAGCCGACGGCCGCCATGTTCTTCGGCGACGACGAACCGGCGGCCTCACCGGTGGCGACCGGCGAGTTCGATCCCCCGTTGCTGCCTCCCGACGAGACCTCCGCCCCGGCTGCTCCGCCGGCCCCACCGGCCGAGCCCACGGGGCGTCGTGCCGGCCGTCGGGCCCGTGGCGGCGGGCGGGGTGGCAACGGTGGTGGCAAGGTCGCCAGCAGCGGTGGCGGGCGCGACATGCCGATGGCCATCGCCACCGGACTGGGCCTGGGGGCGCTGGTCCTGATCGCCTTCAAGTTGGGTGCCGATGCCACGGTCGCCCTGGCCACGGTGGTCCTCGTGCTGGCCGCCGCCGAGTTCTTCATGGCGGTGCGACGGGCCGGCTACCAGCCGGCGTCGCTGCTCGGCATCGTCGCCGTGGGGGCGCTCAGCCTGGGTGCCTACTGGCGGTTCGAGTCCGCCGTACCCCTGGTGCTGGTGCTGACCGTCGTGTTCACGCTCCTTTGGTACCTGACCGGGGTGGACCGGGACGCTCCGATGCTCAACGTGTCGGTCACCTTGTTCGGGGTGCTCTACATCGGGTTGCTGGGTTCGTTCGTGGGCCTCATGCTCAACGACGTCAACGGGGTCGGCATGGTGCTGGCTGCGGTGCTGGCCACCGTCGGCTACGACATCGGAGGACTGACCATCGGCAGAATCGCCGGTCGGACACCGCTGGCTGCGGTGAGCCCCAACAAGACCATGGAGGGCCTGATCGGCGGGATGGCCGTGTCGTTCGGTGTCACCGTGCTGGTCACCGGGCAGATCACCCCGTTCGGCGACACCCCCGGTGACCTGGGTTCGGCGTTCGTGCTCGGCGTGGTGGCCGCACTGGCTGCCCCGCTGGGCGATCTTTGCGAGTCGATGCTCAAGCGGGATCTGGGCATCAAGGACATGGGCAGCATCCTGCCCGGCCATGGTGGGCTACTCGACCGGTTCGACGCCCTGTTGTTCGTGCTGCCGGCCACCTACTACACGGCCCGGGTGCTCGACCTGTTCGGCGGCTGAGCGTTCCGGACCCGCTCCCCGGCGGGCCGGAGTCCGGCGGTACGATCGCCCCATGACCGCGACCTCGGTGGCCGTGCTCGGCTCGACGGGCTCGATCGGCACCCAGACCCTCGACATCGTCGATGCGTGTCCCGGCGACTTCGACGTGGTCGCCCTGGGTGCGGCCCGTTCCGTCGATCTCCTCGCCGAGCAGGCGCAGCGGTTCCGTCCGGCGGTCGTCGCCATCGCCGACCCCGACCGGGCCGGTGCCCTGGCGGCCCGGGTGCCCACCGGTACCGAGGTGCTGGCCGGTCCGGACGCCATGGCCGAAGCGGCGATCGAGGCCGATGTGGTCATCAACGGCGTCGTCGGTTTCGCCGGCCTGCCGGTGACGCTGGCCACCTTGAAGGCGGGACGGCGGCTGGGGTTGGCCAACAAGGAGTCGCTCATCGCCGCTGGACCGGTGGTGCAGCGGGTGCGGGACACCCCGGGGGCGGAGTTGTTGCCGGTCGACAGCGAGCACTGCGCCATCCATCAGTGCCTTCGGGCCAACGATGTGGCCGAGCGGGTGGCCGGCATCGTGCTCACCGCTTCCGGTGGACCGTTCAGGGGGCGTGGTCGTGACGAGCTGGCGTCGGTCACCGTCGAAGAGGCGCTGGCCCATCCGACGTGGTCGATGGGACCCAAGATCACCGTCGACTCGTCGACGCTCATGAACAAGGGCCTCGAGGTCATCGAGGCCCACGAGTTGTTCGGCATCGGGTACGACGTCATCGAGGTGGTGGTCCATCCGCAGTCCATCGTCCATTCGATGGTGACGTTCAGCGATGGCGCCACGGTCGCCCAGCTGTCGATGCCCGACATGCGGCTCTGCATGGGGTACGCCCTGGCCTACCCCGACCGGCTGGACGTGGCCTACGGGGCGATCGACTGGGCCGAGGTGGCCAGCCTGGACTTCGAGACCCCCGACCGCGAGGCCTTCCGGTGTCTCGACCTGGCGTTCGCCGCCGGTCGGGCCGGAGAGACGGCGCCGGCCTGGCTCAACGCCGCCAACGAGGTGGCGGTGGCGGCGTTCCTGGACAATGCGTTGTCCTGGGTCGGGATCGCCGAGGTGCTCGACCGGGCACTCGAGCTGTGGCCGGGCGGCCGGGCCGACGGTGTCGAGGCGGTGCTCGAGGCCGATGCCGGGGCGCGGGTGGTCGCCGGCCGGGTCGTCGCCGAGATGGCCGGGACGGTCCGGTGAGCGGGGGTTCCGACGTCGGCGACGGCCGGATCCGGCTGGCGCTGATGCTGGGCGGTGTCGTCGCCCTGGGCTTGCTGTCGGGGGTCTCGGTGCTGGCGGTCGTGATGTCGTTCGTGGCCATGCTGGCCCTGCACGAGCTGGGCCACTTCCTCGTCGCCCGGTGGGCCGGCATGCAGGTCACCGAGTTCTTCGTCGGGTTCGGTCCCCGCCTGTGGTCGGTGCGCCGCGGGGAGACCGAGTACGGCGTGAAGGCCATTCCGGCCGGGGCCTACGTCCGCATCACCGGGATGTCCAGTCTCGACGAGGTCGCTCCCGAGGACGAGCCTCGGGCCTACCGGTCCCAGACCTACCCCCGACGCATCGCCGTGGCTCTGGCCGGATCGGGGATGCAGTTCCTCGTCGCCGGGGTACTGCTGGTCGTGCTGTTCAGCGCGGTGGGTCGCCCCGATCCGTCGTCGTGGCGGGTGGGTACCGTGGTTCCCGGGTCGGCCGCCGAGTCGGCCGGCATCGAGGCCGGCGACCGGATCGACACGGTGGCCGGAACCCCGGTCGACGACTTCGGTCGATTCGGCGAGGTGGTGCGGGCTCTGGCCGGTCGAACCGTGCCGGTCGGCATCGAGCGTGACGGCGTCGATCTGGTGCGGAGCGTGTCGGTGGGGGAACGTCTGACCACAGTGGGTGCCGCCGCCGTGCCGGGTCTGCGGCCGGGCGACCAGCTGGTCTCGGTCGATCGCCAGCGGGTCGACGACTGGTCCCACGCCGCGGACCTGTTCGCCGGCGACGGTCCGTACCGGGTCGAGGTGCTGCGGGGCGACGGGGAGGCGACGACGGTGGTCGTACCGGCGGTCCGTCGGCCGTTGCCCATGCCGCAGGCGGCCGTCTCGGGTTTCTTCGGTGTGTCGGCTGAGCGGCCGCTGGTGACCGTCGGCCCAGTCGAGGCGACTACCGACGCGGTGGGCGACGTCGTGGAGCTGGTCGTCACGTCGGCCGAGGCGCTGGTCCGGTTCTTCACGCCCGGCGGTCTGGCCGACTTCATCGGTGGGGCCGCCGGGACCGGCGACGGCCCCACGGTCGGGGGGGTGGCCACCACCGACGACGGGGCGGGCGACGAGAACCGGCTGCTGTCCATCTACGGTGCGGCGGCCCTCGGGAGCGCGGCGTTCGAGTCCGGCGTCTACAACTACCTGTGGTTCCTGATCCTCGTGAACGTGTTCGTCGCCGTGTTCAACCTGGTGCCCCTGCTGCCGTTCGACGGTGGCCACGTCGTCATCGCCACCTACGAGCGGCTGCGTTCCCGACCCGGACGGCCCTACCGGGCCGATGCGGCCAAGTTGGTGCCGTTGACCTGGGCGGTGCTGGTGGTGCTGATCTTCCTGGCCTCCGTGGCCCTTTTCCGGGACATCGTCGACCTCCCCGACTTCGGTTGATGGCACCCGGGTAGCCTGCGCACCACGATGGAGGTCGAGGCAGGGTTCGCACGACGGGCCACCCGCCAGGTCATGGTGGGTGACGTGCCGGTCGGTGGTGGGGCGCCGATCAGCGTGCAGTCGATGACCGTGACCCGCACGGCCGACCACGAGGCGACCCTGCAGCAGATCTACGACCTGGCCATGGCCGGGGCGGACATCGTGCGCTGCACGTGCAACGAGCCCGAAGCCGCCGAGGGGCTGGCCCGCATCGTGCCCCGGTCGCCGGTGCCGATCGTCGCCGACATCCACCACCAGTACCGGATGGCCTTGGCCGCCCTCGACGCCGGCGTCCACTGTCTGCGGCTCAACCCGGGCAACATCCGCAAGCCGGAGCACATCCGGGCCGTCGCCGGCGAGGCCCGCGACCGGGGGGTCCCGATCCGCATCGGGGTGAACGGCGGGTCGCTGCATCCCGACCTGTACGCCAAGTACGGCGACACCGTCACCCCCGAGGCGATGGTCGAGTCGGCCCTCGACGAGATCGGCTACTTCGCCGAGGTGGGGTTCGATCTCATCAAGATCTCGGTCAAGGCGTCGAGCGTGCCGCTGATGATCGAGGCCTACCGACAGTTGGCCGAGGTGACCGACCATCCGTTGCATCTGGGGGTCACTGAGGCTGGGCCGCCGCCCGCCGGGCTGGTCAAGTCGACGGCGGGCATCGCCACGTTGTTGGCCGAGGGCATCGGTGACACGATCCGCTACTCGTTGACCGCCGATCCGGTGGAGGAGGCCCGGGCGGGGCGGCAGCTACTCGAGTCGATGGGCCTGCGGGAGCGCAAGAATGTCGACCTGATCGCCTGTCCGAGCTGTGGCCGGGCGGAGATCGACGTGGTGGCCGTGGCCGAGGAGGCCATGGCGGCCTTCGCCGACCGGGAGATCCCGTTGCAGGTGGCGGTGATGGGCTGTGTCGTCAACGGGCCGGGCGAGGCCCGCGACGCCGACCTGGGTATAGCGGCCGGCAACCGGCGCGGCCATCTGTTCGTCAAGGGCCGCAACGCCGCGGTGGTGGCCGAGGACGAGATGGTCGGGGCGCTCGTCGAGTGGGCCGAGTTCATCATGGAGCACGGGGCCGACGCGGCCCTGGCCCGGGTCGACACCGACCGGGCCGAGCGGGAGGCAGCCCGCGACCGCGACCGCCTGCTGGCCGAGCAGGGCGATGACGCCAACGACGCCGGGGCGCGCATCGAGTTGATCCGCCGCCGGTGACCCGGCCGCTGCGGCGGCCCGTCTTCTCCGATATGCTCCCGGTTCGCGTAGATCGTGCAGTTTTCGGCGACCGAGGCGTGGGCTTGCGCCCACGCCTTTCGTTTTCGCCGGGGCTGGACGTTTCTGCGCGTGTCGGTGCGAAACGTGCCGGCGCATGGATGCAGGCAACGGACACAGGACGACGGTGAAGGGCAGGTGACATGAGCGTGACCGATCGGGTCGAGGGCCTGGTGGCGCCGCTGTGTGACCGGCTGGGTGCCGAGCTGCTCGATGTCGAGTACGCCGGCGGCACGCTGAGCCTCACCGTCGATCACCCCGACGGGGTGGGCATGGACGTCATCGCCGAGCTGACCCGTGAGGTCTCCCGGATGCTCGACCACGAGGATCCCGTCCACGGCTCGTACACCCTCGAGGTGTCCAGCCCGGGCCTGGAGCGACCGTTGAAGCGTGCGGGGCATTTCCTGCGGGCGTTGGGCGACACGGTCAACGTGAAGACCCAGCCCGGCACGCAGGGTGACCGGCGGTTCGGCGGTGTCCTCGAGGCCGCCGACGACCACGAGGTGGTCGTGCGCCTCGACGACGGCTCCACGCGGACCGTCCGGTACGACGAGATCTTGAAGGCGCACACCGTCTTCGACTGGAAGCCCGAGCCCAAGTCGGCTCGGAAGGGTGCCGATCCGGCCACCGCCGGATCGGGTGCACCCACGACGAGGGAGGTGGGGCGATGAACCCCGAGATGATGGAGGCCCTCCAGGCCCTGGCCGCCGATCGGGGCATCTCGATCGACGCGCTGTTCGCGGCGCTGGCCGATGCGCTGGAGTCGGCATACAAGCGCATGCCCGGTGCCCACGAGTTCTCGTGGGTCACCATCGATCCCGACACCATGGAGATCCGGGTGTTCGCCCAGAATCTGGACGAGGAAGGTGAGCCGGTCGGCGACGAGTACGACGTCACGCCGGAGAACTTCGGTCGGATCGCCGCCCAGACGGCCCGCCAGGTCATGACCCAGCGCATCCGGGAGGCCGAGCGGGACCTCAAGTACGAGGAGTACGCCGGCCGGGAGGGCGACATCGTGACCGGCATGATCCAGCAGTCCGATGCCCGGTACACCCTGCTGGACCTGGGTCGGGTCGAGGCCCTGTTGCCGCAGGCCGAACAGGTGCCGTTCGAGCGCCCGGAGGCCAATGCCCGCCTGAAGGCCTACATCGTCGAGGTCCGGAAGACGGCCAAGGGCCCCCAGATCGTCGTGAGCCGCACCCACCCGGGGCTCATCAAGCGGCTGTTCGAGCTCGAGGTGCCCGAGATCGCCGACGGTGTGGTCGAGATCCGGGCCTGCGCCCGTGAACCAGGCCACCGCACCAAGATCGCCGTCGGCTCCAACGATGCCAACGTGGACCCGGTCGGGGCCTGTGTCGGTGCCCGGGGGGCCAGGGTGCGCATGGTCGTCAACGAGCTGCGAGGCGAGAAGATCGACATCGTGCCGTTCTCCGATGATCCGTCCGACTTCGTGATGAAGGCCCTGTCACCGGCCAAGGTCAACGAGGTCCAGATCGACGAGACCACCGGAACGGCAACGGTGATCGTCCCCGACTACCAACTGTCGCTGGCCATCGGCAAGGAAGGGCAGAACGCCCGTCTGGCCGCCCGCATGACCGGTTGGCGGGTCGACATCAAGAGCGAGACCCAGGTCGCCGAAGAGGCTGCCTACGCCAGCGTCGAGTGGGCCGAGGGCGAGTGGATCGTCGACGAGGCCACCGGTGAACAGGTCTGGCAGCCCGCCGAGGGCGGTCCGGCCGTGTCGGCCGGCGAGTGGAATGAGGCGGTCGCCGACGATGATTCGGCTGACGCCGCTGACGTTGCTGACGCCGCTGACGCCGCTGACGCCGCTGACGTTGCTGACGCTGCTGACGCTGCTGACGCCGCTGATGCGGAGACCGACGCGCGTGCTGAGGCAATCGAGGAGCCGGCCGCCGAGCCCGCCGACACCTCCGAGGAGGAGTAGTCGGCCCCGAACGCACCTGCATCGGCTGTCGGCGCACCGCGTCGGCCGCCGAGCTGGTCCGTCTGGCATGGGCCGACGGTGGGCGGTTCGTGGTTGGACCCGGCCATCCGGGCCGTGGGGCGTGGTTGTGTCCGCAGCGGAGGTGTGCCGAGACAGCGGCCCACCGCGGTGCGTTCGGCCGGGCGCTGCGGACGACCGTGACGGCCGATGCCGTGGCCGAACTGGTCGCCGGCTGGCCGCCGGGCGGGTGATCGGCACCGTTCCCCGATAGCGTCGGGCGTCGGCCGATCCGGCCGCTGACATCGAAGGACACTGACGACACCGTGCCGAGCAACATCCGCGTCTACGAGCTGGCGCGAGAACTGGGAATGACCAACAAGGAGGTCGTGGACCTCTGCGATTCCCTGGGCATTGGCGTCAAGAGCCACTCGTCGGGCATGGTCGAGGCCCAGGCCGACCGGGTCCGCCGCAAGGCCGTACGCGAGGGCCTGGTGCGTGAGGTCCAGCCCGAGGAGCCGGAGGCCAAGAAGGCCGCCGCCCCCGAGCCCGAGCCGGCCCCCGAGCCCGAGCCGGCCCCCGAGCCCGAGCCGGCCC
>CAZPGL010000035.1:10154-20594 GCA_964586175.1 uncultured Microthrixaceae bacterium
CCCGAGCCCGAGCCGGCCCCCGAGCCCGAGCCGGCCCCCGAGCCCGAGCCGGCCCCCGAGCCCGAGCCGGCCCGGCGGGTGATCTCGTCGAGCGGGTCGTCGGCTCCGCCCAAGCGGATCGTCGACGACGCACCCGATGGCACGTCGGGCGAAGCCGCCGAGCACGCCAACCCCGTCGACGATGGTCCGACGGTGCCCGATCCGGCCGCCCGGGTCGACACCGGTGCGGTGCGCATGCCGCCCCCCGGCGCTCAGCCGCCGTTGTCGCCGAGCGGGAAGCCGATTCCGCCGCCCCCCGGTCCGCCCGTGTCGACGACCGGCAAGCCGATTCCGCCGCCTCCGGGCATGGGCGGCCGTCGTGTCGACGAGCCGACGGGCGGCCCCCCCGGTCAGCGCACTGGTCCGCCCCCCGGCGGCCGCCGCCCTCCGATGGGTGGCGGTCCGCGTGAATCCGTACCAGGCGCCGGCCCCCGCCCCGGGGGTGGTCCCGGCGGCGGTCCCGGTGGCCGACCGGGCGGCCCCGGTGGCGGCCCCGGAGGGCGTCGCCCACCCCGCCGCAAGGGTCGCCGCCGTCGTCGCCGCGAAGAACTCCAGCCGATGGACGCCCCGAGCTACACACCGGACGACGCCGAGGTGCCCGAGGGGGAGATCGTCATCGAGCGGGCCTCCACCGCCCAGGAGCTCGGCCCCAAGGTGAACAGGACGGCGGCCGACGTCGTGCGCTTCCTCATGCAGCAGGGGGAGATGGTCACCGCCACCCAGTCCCTGTCCGACGACATGATCGAGCTGTTCGCCGCCGAGATCGGCGCCGAGATCCGTCTCGTCGACCCCGGTGAGGAGCAGGAGGTCGAGCTGCTCAAGTTGCTCGACGTCATCGACGACGAGGCTGACGATGACGCACCGTTGCGCCCGCCGGTCATCACCGTCATGGGCCACGTCGACCACGGGAAGACCAAGCTGCTCGACCAGATCCGCAACGCCAACGTCGTCGACGGCGAGGCCGGTGGCATCACCCAGCACATCGGTGCCTATCAGGTGACCAAGGACGGGAACGTCATCGCCTTCATCGACACGCCGGGCCACGAGGCGTTCACCGCCATGCGGGCCCGAGGCGCCGACGCCACCGACATCGTGGTGCTGGTCGTGGCGGCCGACGACGGCGTGATGCCTCAGACCGTCGAGGCCCTCAACCACGCCAAGGCGGCCGAGGTGCCGATCGTGGTGGCCATCAACAAGATCGACCGCGAGAACGCCGATCCCCAGCGGGTGCTGTCCCAGATCGCCGAACACGGCCTCGTCCCCGAGTCGTGGGGCGGCGACACCGTCACCGTCGAGGTATCGGCCCTGGAGAACCTGGGCATCGACGACCTGTTGTCCAACCTGCTCGTCATCGCCGAGGTCGAGGACTTGCGGGCCGATCCCGAGGGTCGGGCCCAGGGCGTGGTGCTGGAGTCCAACCTCGACATCGGCCGTGGCCCGGTGGCCACCATCCTCGTGCAGCGGGGCACCCTCCGGGTCGGTGATCCGCTGGTCGCCGGTGCGGCGTGGGGCAAGGTCCGGGCCCTGATCAACGACCATGGCGAGCAGGTCAAGGAGGCCGGCCCGTCCACGCCGGTGCAGGTCTTGGGCCTGTCCGACGTCGCTGAGGCCGGCGAAGGTTTCGTGGTCGCCCCCAACGAGCGCATTGCCGGCCGGGTGGCCGAGAAACGCTCGCACTGGAAGCGTCAGGCCAGCATCGGCCGCGACGCCCACGCCCTGTCGGGTGGGGCCCGCCTCGAGGACATTTTCGAGCAGATCCAGAAGGGTGAGGCGGCCAACCTCAACCTGATCGTCAAGGCCGACGTGAACGGTTCGCTCGAGGCGGTCACCGAGAGCCTCCGCAAGCTCGAACGCGACGAGGTCCGGTTGTCGTTCGTGCACCGGGCGGTCGGCGGTATCACCGAGAACGACATCCAATTGGCGGCAGCGGCCAACGCCTCGATCATCGGGTTCAACGTGCGTCCCGAGCGTAAGGCCCGCGACCACGCCGACGCCGAACACGTCGAGATCCGGACCTACGAGATCATCTACAAGTTGATCGAGGACGTCGAGGCGGCCATGGTCGGCATGCTCGCCCCCGAGTTCGAAGAGGTCGTCACCGGTGACGCCGAGGTGCGCGAGATCTTCTCCATTCCCCGCATCGGGCGGATCGCCGGCTGCTACGTGCAGAACGGCGTCATCACCCGGGGCTCCAAGGTGCGCTTCCTGCGGGAGGGCACCATCATCTGGAAGGGCGAGGTCAGCTCGCTGCGCCGGTTCAAGGAGGACGTGCGGGAGGTCCAGACCGGCTTCGAGTGCGGTATCGGGCTGTCCGACTTCCAGGACCTGAAGGACGGCGACGTCATCGAGACCTATGAGGAGCGGGAGATCCCCCGCTCCTGACCGCACCCATGGCCCGCCACCGACGCTCCACCGGCGGCCCGACCCGCGGGTACGACCGCACCGACCGCCTCAACGAACTGCTGGTCCGCATTCTGGCCGAGGAGCTCGAGCGTCTCGATGACGATCGGCTGCTGCTGGCCACCGTGACCGGTGTCGAAACCGACCGCGACCTGAGCCGGGCCAAGGTGTTCGTCACCGGTGAGGCGCCCGACGACGAGCTGCTCGAGGCGCTCGACGAGCATCGGGGCCGCCTGCAGCGGGCCATCGGCGACCAGGCCCGGGTGCGTCGGGTGCCGCCGCTGGTGTTCGTGGCCGACGACACGGTCCGTTCCGCCGACCGCATCGAGGCCATCCTGCGGGAGTTGGAGGAGCCGGGCCGGCCGGAGGATCCCGTGTCCGAGGATGACTGATCGCCCCGCCGGCCCCGACGGCATCGTCGTGGTCGACAAGCCGGCCGGCTGGACCAGCCACGACGTGGTCGCCCGGTCCCGGGGCGTGCTGGGCACCCGCAAGGTCGGCCACTCGGGCACCCTCGACCCGGACGCCACCGGGGTGCTGGTGCTGGGTGTCGGCCGGGCGACCCGGCTGCTGCGCTTCCTGACCGTCCTTCCCAAGCGGTACACGGGCACGATCGTCCTCGGCACGGAGACGTCGACCCTCGACGCCGCCGGCGAGGTCACCGCGGTGCACGACATGTCGGGCATGACTGCCGAGCAGGTGGCTGCGGCCGCCGCCGGGTTGACCGGGGCGATCGAGCAGGTGCCGCCCATGGTGTCGGCCATCAAGGTCGACGGCCGCCGGTTGCACGAGATCGCCCGTGAGGGCGGCGAGGTGGATCGGGCACCCCGGCCGGTCACCGTGTACCGCTTCGACGTGGCGCCGACCGACGATCCGCTGCGATGGTCGTGCGACGTCGAGTGCTCGTCGGGTACCTACGTGCGCACACTGGCTGCCGACGTGGGCACGGCCCTCGGCGGTGGGGCCCACCTCACCGGTCTGCGTCGGCGGTCCGTCGGCTCCTTCACCGAGGACGAGGCCCATCCGATCGAGTCGCCGGTGCTGCTGCCGCCGGCGGCCGGTGTCCGGGATCTGGCCGCCGTGACGGTGGGGGACGAGGTGGCCGTCGACGTGGGGCACGGCAAGGTGCTGGACCTGGAGCGGCTGGGCGGGCCGTCCGGCGACGGGCCGTGGGCGGTGCTCGACGGTGCCGGCACCCTGCTGGCCGTCTACGAACCCCACAAGGGTCGGGCAAAACCCGCGGTGGTCCTCGTCGGTTGACTGCTGGGGGTGGGCCGGTGGCCGACCGTCCGGGTGACGGTCGGTAGCCTCGTCGCCGTGGAGATCAGACGGAGGTTGACAGCCGCCGACACCGAGGCCCCGGGCACGGTGCTCACCATCGGCGCCTACGACGGGGTCCATCGCGGGCACCGCCAGGTCATCGCCGAGGTGTGCCGGCTGGCCGACGAGCGGGGCGTGACGTCGGCCGTGGTCACCTTCGACCGGCACCCGGCATCGGTGGTCCGCCCGGAATCGGCACCGCTGCTGCTGACCGACCTCGACCAGAAGCTCGAACAGTTGGCCACGACCGGGGTTGATCTCACCATGGTCGTCTCGTTCGACGAGGCCCGGGCCGTCGAGTCGGCCGAGAGCTTCGTCACCGAGGTGCTCGTGGGTGCGCTCGGCGTGACGCTCGTCGTGGTGGGGGAGGACTTCCATTTCGGACGCCAACGCCTCGGCAACGTGGACCTGTTGCGGTCGATGGGCGCCGATCTCGGGTTCGAGGTGACGGGGCTGGGCCTGGTGGGCCTCGACGGCACGCCGGCCCGGGACCACGAGCAGGTGTCGTCCACGTTCATCCGGCGTGCGCTGGCCCGGGGGGACCTGGTGCGGGCCAACGCCATGCTGGGTCGCCCCTACGAGGTGCGGGGCGTCGTCGGCGGCGGTGATCGCCGGGGTCGGGAGCTCGGGTTCCCGACGGCCAACGTCCGCGTCCCGGCCGAGATACTGCTCCCCGAGGACGGCGTGTACGCCGGTCGGTTCGAACGGGCCGACGGGTCGGTGCACGGCACCGCCATCTCGCTGGGCACCCGTCCCCACTTCTACGACGACGGCGACCTGCTGCTCGAGGCCCACCTGCTGGACTTCGACGACGACCTGTACGGCGAGTCGGTCCGGGTGCGGTTCGAGGCCCTGCTGCGGCCCCAACGCCGGTTCGACGCCCTCGACGCCCTGGTGGCCCAGCTGCACGACGATGTGGCCGCGGCCCGGACGGTGTTGGCCGACGCCTCGTGAGCACCGCCGATGTCGTCCTGCTGGTGGCCGGCGGGTTGTTCGCCGGCACGGTGAACACGCTGGCCGGCGGGGGTTCGCTGCTCACCGTGCCCCTACTGGTGCTGGCCGGGGTGCCGGGCAACGTCGCCAACGGTTCCAACCGGGTGGGGATCCTGGCCTCCAACCTGTCGGCGACGGCCTCGTTCCGCCGCCTCGGGGTGTCGGGGGTGTCGCGGGCCCTGCCCGTGCTGATCGCCGTGGTCGCCGGTTCGTTCGTCGGTTCGGTCGCTGTGTCGGGTCTGGCCGACGAGACGTTCGAGCGGGTGTTCGGCGTGCTGATGATCCCGCTGCTGTTCCTGGCGCTGCGGCCGCCGAAGATCCGGACCGACGAGCACGGTGTGCCGGCCTGGTCGCCGGTTGTGACGGCGCTGGTCTTCTTCGGGGTCGGCGTCTACGGCGGGGCGTTCCAGGCCGGGATCGGCCTGCTGCTGGTGTTGGCCCTCTCCCGTTCGGGGATGGATTTGGTCGTCGCCAACAGCGTGAAGGTGGTGGTGGTGCTGTGTATCACGGTGACCGCCCTGCCGGTGTTCATCATCGGCGGGCGAATCGATTGGGGGCCGGCGCTGGTGCTGGCCGCAGGGTTCGCCTGCGGGGGTGCGCTCGGCGCCCGGTTGACGGTACAGGGCGGTGAACGGCTGATCCGACCGGTGCTGGCCGTCGCCGTGGTCGCCCTGGCGGGCCGGCTGGTGGGCTTGTACTGACGGCTCGCGCCGGTTGCGGAGGCGGACGGTGTTCGCCGGTAGGCTTCCGGCCGACAACAAGATCCTCGGGGTTGGGTGCAATTCCCGACCGGCGGTGAGCCGCCACCTCCCAAGGGTGGCGGTCCAGCCCGCGAACCCCGGTGCGGCCCTTGGGCCGGATCGGGGCCGATCAGGTGTGACTCCTGGGCCGACGGTGACAGTCCGGATGGGAGAGGATCGCCCGACGACACCATTCGTGTCGGTGCCCTTCGTGGGCGTCGGCCGTCGTCGGCCGGTCATCGCCTGTCGCCACCTCCGTGGATCCACCCGGAAGGAAGACCCAGGCGCATGTTCACCGGCATCGTTGAGGAGATGGGCACCGTGCGTGCCGTCGAACCCGTCGGTGACGGGTGCCGCCTCGTCGTGGGTGCTGCCACCGTGCTGGGCGACGTGACCATGGGGGCGTCGATCGCCGTCAACGGCTGCTGTCTCACCGTCACCGGTTTCGGCGACGACGACGGGCCCTGGTTCAGTGCCGACGCCGTGCCCGAAACCCTGGCCCGCACGACCCTGGGTGCCGCCTCCGCCGGCGACCCGGTGAACCTCGAGCGCTCGATGGCCGCCGACGGCCGCTTCGGTGGCCACGTCGTCCAGGGTCACGTCGACACCGTCACCGAGGTGGTGGCGGTGTCCGAGCACGACGACGGGTCCCGCCGGCTGACCTTCGAGGTGCCACCTGCCCTGGCCGGCCAGATCGTCGAGAAGGGGTCGGTGGCCCTCGACGGTGTGAGCCTCACCGTGGCCGACCTGGCCGTGGACGGGGCGGCCGCCACCTTCGACATCGCCGTCGTGCCCCACACCCTGTCCGTGACCACCTTCGGCCGGCTGGCCGCCGGCGACCGGGTCAACGTCGAGGTCGACGTGCTGGCCCGGTACGTGGCCGGTCTGGTCGCCGCCCGGTCGACCTCACCCATCGAGGAGCAGAGCTGATGTCCCTGGCCCGGATTGAAGACGCCATCGAGGCCTACGCACGGGGAGAGTTCCTCGTCGTGGTCGACGATGAGGACCGCGAGAACGAGGGCGACCTCATCATCGCCGCCGATGCCATGACGCCGGAGAAGATGGCGTTCATGATCCGTCACACCAGCGGTGTGATCTGCGCGCCCATGTCCGACGAACGGGCCGACGCCCTCGACCTGCCGTTGATGGTCGTCGACAACACCGAGTCGATGCGCACCGCCTTCACTGTGTCGGTCGACCTGGTGGAGGGCACCAGCACCGGGATTTCGGCGGCCGACCGTTCGGCGACCGTCAACGCCCTGGCCGACCCGACCAGGGCCCGCACCGAGTTCGCCCGTCCCGGCCACATCTTCCCGCTGCGGGCCCGGGCCGGTGGCGTGCTCAAGCGGGCCGGCCACACCGAGGCCGCCGTCGACTTGTGCGCCCTGGCCGACCGCGGACCGGTGGGGGTGCTGTGCGAGATCGTCAACGACGACGGCACGATGGCCCGGGTCCCCGACCTCGAGGTGTTCGCCGAGGAACACGGGTTGCTGTTCATCACCATCGCCGACCTGATCCGCCACCGGCGCCGGCACGAGAAGCTGGTCGAGCACTTCGCGTCGGCCCGCATCCCCACCCGGTACGGCGAGTTCACCGCCCACGCCTACCGGTCCACGCTCGACGAGGACGAGCACGTGGCCTACGTGCTGGGCGATCTGGCGTCGGCCGACGCACCGCTGGTGCGGGTGCATTCCGAGTGCCTGACCGGGGATCTGCTCGGGTCCATCCGCTGTGACTGTGGGTCGCAGCTCGACGCCGCCCTGCGGGCGGTCGGCGAGGAGGGCGCCGGGGTGATCGTGTACCTGCGGGGCCACGAGGGGCGAGGCATCGGCATCGGCCACAAGTTGCGGGCCTACGAGCTTCAAGACGAAGGCCTCGACACCGTCGACGCCAACCTTCAGCAGGGACTACCGGTGGATTCCCGAGAGTACGGCGTCGGGGCGCAGATCCTGTCCGATCTGGGTCTGACCGAGATGCGCCTCATGACGAACAATCCGATCAAGTACGGGGGCCTGGAAGGGTATGGCCTCCAGATCGTCGGCCGGGTGGCGTTGCGCACCGCGCCCAACGAGGAGAACATCCGCTATCTCGAGACCAAGCGGGAGCGCCTCGGCCATCTGCTCGACGACGCGACCGGCGAGGGGGCCTGACCGTGCACGAGATCGACGTGGTGCTCGACGGTGGCGGCCTGCGGGTCGGCATCGTGGCCGGCCGGTTCAACGACGCCATTTCACAGCCGTTGATCGACGGCACCCGGGCCCGCCTGGTGGACCTGGGGGTCGACGACGGCGACATCAGCCTGGTGTGGGTGGCCGGGGCCTTCGAGATCCCGTTGGCGGCCCGGGCGATGGCGTCGTCGGGGCGGGTCGACGCCGTGGTCTGTCTGGGGGCCGTGGTGCGGGGCGAGACACCGCACTTCGACTACGTGGCCGGCGAGGCCGCCTCGGGGATCATGCGGGTCGGCCAGGACACCGGCGTGCCGGTGGTTTTCGGGGTGCTCACGACCGACGACTTCGCCCAAGCCATCGAGCGGGCCGCCGTCGACCGGGGCAACAAGGGCGCCGACTGTGCCGATGCCGCCGTCGAGATGGTGCAGCTCATCCGCCAGCTGGGCTGACCGGAGCCAGGTCCTGTCCGAAGCTGTACTCCACCACGTTGCCGTCGGGGTCGCTCAGGGCGCAGATGTAGCCGACAGGTGGCGGCAGCTCGTGGGCTTCCCAGGCCAGACAGCCGGCGGCCCGTCCCCGCTCGGCGACGGCGTCGACCTCGGCCCGGGTGTCCAGCTCGATGCCGAGGTGGGCGAGGGGCCCCAGGGGTGACGGCGGTGGAGCCTCGCCGCCGACGCCCGTGCCGATGAGCACGATGACGAACGGTGATGGACCGGTGCCCGGGTCGGCCAGCCACGCCACCCGGTACGGGTCGTCGTCCCGTTGATGGATGGGCCGCAGCGGGGTGTGCTCGGCGTACCAGGCCAGCGAGGCGTCCAGATCGGCACAGGTCAGGGCCAGGTGGGTGAACGTCGGCGGCATGGGGCGAGGTTACGCCACCCCCGACATGCAACGGTGGGGACTGGCCCCACCGTTGCATGTCGGGGTCCGTGGGGTGGTCGGCGGGGGCATCGCTGGTACCCTTGCCGCCTGTGGGCGACCCGACGTGGGTCGTTCAGGGTCGGATCCGAAGACCTCCGGCCCTTCCGTATGGCTTCCGGTGACGCGTTGCGTGCCACGAGGCCGGGTCCGACACCCGAGGTAGAGATGCCGACCAACCTGCCCCCCAAGGCCGACACGATGGCCGAGCACCGGCTGCACGAGACCGACACTGGTTCTCCCGAAGTGCAGATCGCTCTGCTCAGCGACCGTATCAACCACCTCACCGAGCACCTGAAGGTCCACAAGAAGGACCATCACAGCCGGCGAGGCCTGTTGATGCTGGTGGGTCGCCGCCGGCGCCTGCTCGACTACGTCGCCGAAAACGACGTCGAGCGGTACCGGGCGGTCATCGCCAAGCTGGGGCTGCGTCGATAACGACACCTCGAGAACGTCACGACGCCCGTCGCCGTGACGATTCGCGTCGGGGTCCGATTTCACGGAACCGACAACCCAAGCGGTGACACCGGTGGAACCGGCGGTCATCAGTGCCAGTTGCGTGCCGCTCGGCGCGTCGAGCCTTCAAGGGCCGGCGGGTCGGGATGCATCGAACTGGAGACTGGTGGTCCCGACCGTTCCGCCGATCGTCATCGGTCCCGGCCGGGAACGTCCCGACCGGGCACACGACACAAGGAAAACAATGACTTCTGCCCAGACCTTCTCGCACACGTTCAGCGGGACCGACAAGACCATGTCCTTCGAGACCGGTCGCCTGGCCGGCCTGGCCGGCGGCGCGGTGCTGGCCCGGATCGGTGATTCCACCGTGCTGGTGACCGCTACCGGCGCCAAGTCGCCCCGTCCCGGTGCCGACTTCTTCCCGCTGACCGTCGACATCGAGGAGCGCATGTACGCCGCGGGCAAGATCCCCGGTTCGTTCTTCCGCCGTGAGGGCCGTGCGCCCGAGTCGGCCATTCTCACCTGCCGGCTCATCGACCGCCCGCTGCGGCCGATGTTCCCCGACGGGTTCCGTAACGAGGTCCACATCGTCGGCACCGTCATGGGCGCCGACATGGAGAACCCCCACGACGTGCTGGCCCTGAACGGTGCCTCGGCGGCGCTCATGCTGTCCGGCATCCCGTTTGACGGTCCGGTCGGTGCCGTGCGCATCGCCTGGTCGGCGGCCGGCGAGTGGATCGCCCACCCCACCTACGAAGAGGGCACCGACTCGGCGTTCGAGATGGTCGTCGCCGGACGTCTCCTCGACGACGGCGACGTCGCCGTCATGATGGTCGAGGCCGGCGGCACCGAAGCCACGTGGGAGGTCTACGAGGCCGGTGCCCCCAAGGTCGACGAGGCCGTGCTGGCCGACGGCCTCGAGTTCTCGAAGCAGTTCATCCGCGAGGTCATCGAACTCCAGCAGGAGATGGTGGCCGCGGTGGGCGCTCCGGCGACCATGCCGTACACGGTGTCGGTCGACTACTCCGACGAGATCCTCGCCGCTGTCGACGCTGCGGGCCGTGAGCGCATCGCCGCCTCACAGGCCATCGCCGACAAGTCCGAGCGCGGTGCCGCCGAGGCCGAGGTCAAGGCGGCTCTGCTCGACGAGCTGGCAGGCCAGTTCGAGGACGTTGACGGGGCCGACCGCCAGATCAGCGCCGCCGTCCGGTCGGTCACCAAGTCGGTGGTGCGTCAGCGCATCATCGACGAGCAGGTCCGCATCGACGGCCGCGGCCCGGCCGACATCCGGGCCCTGTCCTCGGACGTGGCGGTGATCCCCACCGCCCACGGTTCGGGCCTGTTCCAGCGGGGCGAGACCCAGGTGCTGAACTTCACCACCCTGGGCACCGGCCGCATGGACCAGA
>CAZPGL010000036.1:0-20048 GCA_964586175.1 uncultured Microthrixaceae bacterium
GTGGGCCGTGAGGGATTCGAACCCCCGACCCCCTGCGCGTCATGCAGGTGCTCTAGCCAACTGAGCTAACGGCCCCGGAAGGCGAAAGCGTAGCAGTGGCCCCGCAGCGGGCCACCCGGTCAGCGCCGCCAGGGAGCCCGATCCAGCAGCGCGGCCGCCATCAACAGCACCCCGCCGACCGTGATCACCGGTAGGCCGGAGCCGATGCTGAATTCGAACCCGTTGGCCGACGCCATCCCCGCCACGTCGCCCATCTCGAGGCCGGCGATCACCACGAGCGCCACACCGGTCACCGACAACAGCACCTCGACGACCCGGCCCCGGACGCCGGTCCACAACGAGCCGGCCACCCCGGCCGCCACCAGGCCGGCAGCCAGCACCAGCACGGCGTCGGTGCCCCGGTCCCAGCCGATCTCCTCCACCGCAAAGGCACCCTCAGTGACCATCCACGGGAGGAACGTGCCGATGATCGCCGCCACCACACCGACCGACGCAGCCATGGCGGCCGGCCAGTTGGAGGCCGGGCGTTCCCGAGGAACCGGACCGGCCTCGCTGGGAGCAACCGGCGGCTCGTCTCCGGGCCGCACCGCCTTGATGCCGGCCGGCGGCGTGTGGGGCAGCGGGGGGCCGCTCTCGACCGTTCCCTCGTCCCGGGCGTCAGTCATGGTGTTTCACCCTTCTGGTCGGCCACCCCGGCCCTCGGTGTCGGGCCGCCGCTGATCCTCGAGCACCGGGCGGGATTTGAACCCGCGGCTTTACGGCTTTGCAGGCCGTTCCCTTGGTCCGCTCGGGCACCGGTGCGTGTCCCGCACGAGGCGGGAGCGACGGCCATGGTATCGCCGCCCTACGGGGCGGCGATCAGGAAGACGAGCATCGCCGCGCTACGAGGCGGCGATCAGGAAGCAGCCTGATCAGCCCGCCTTCTCCTCGGCCAGCTTGACCGTGCAGGTGCCCTGGGCCATCGCCACCGCCCGGGCCTCACCGTCGACCACGTTGTCGACCCGGATCGTCACCACCGCCGACCGCTTGCTCATCGACACGATCTCGGCCGTGGCCCGACAGACCCCGGTGCGTACCGGAGCCAGGTAGTTGATCTTGAACTCGGTGGTGGCCGCCCACGACCGGGGCGGCATGACCGGGTACAGCACCACGCCGAGGCAGTGATCGCACAGGGCGGCCAGGCAGCCGCCGTGCATCACCCCGATGAACGTGATGTGGTCGTCGGTGACCTCGAACTCGACAACCAGGCGGCCGGCCTCGGCCGCGGTGACCACGGCTCCGAGGAAGCCGTCGATACCACCCTCCGGCCGGTGGCCGACCACAGCGTCGATGAAGCCGGAATTGTGCACGGTCAGATCGGGAGCGGTCACGGGGTACCTCCCGGTCCAGGGCGGGCACCATCGGGCGGCCACGGCTCGACGCCGTCCTCGAGCGGCACGTCGAGGCTGGGCAACAGCCGGGCGAACATTCCCCAGTTGCCGATGGCTACCACCAGCTCTACCAGCTCGGCGGCGTCGAGGTGCTCGGCGCACGCCGCCCAGGTGGCGTCGCTGATGGACCCGTCGGCAAGGGTCTCGTCGGTGGCGGCCAACACCGCCCGCTCCACCGCCCCGAACGCCTCGTGGCGCTCCCAGTTCCGCACGCCGAGCACGTCGTCGGAGTCGACGCCGAGGCCGAGGGCGACGTGCCAGTGCTGGGTCCACTCGTACACGGCGCCGTGCACCCAGCCGATGCGCATGATGACCAGCTCGCGCAGACGGGCGTCAAGCACCCCCTTCAATAGCAACTGATGCAGCATGCCGTTGACGGCCGACGCCGCACCGGGGTTGTGGAGCAGCACCCGGAACACGTTCAGCTCGGCCAGGTAGTCCGGAACCCCGACATCGGCGGCCCGGGACTTGGCCTCGTCGACGTCGACCAGCGCCAGCCGCTCTCCCCTCGCCCCCGCCGTCCTGGTGTCGCCCATATCCGTACCGGCCTCTCCACGCTGTCCGCGTGCGGCGTACGCTACGCACCAGCGAGGAGGAGCACATGATCGGACGCCCGGGGTCATCCACCGCTCTGGTCCTCACTGCGCCCCGCACCCTCGAGGTCCGCGAGTTGGCGATCCCACACGGCGACATCGACACCGCCCTGCTGCGGGTCGAGGCCTGCGGGCTGTGCGGCACCGACCACGAGATGTTCACGGGACGCCTCCCGGTGGCCACGCCGCTGGTCCCCGGCCACGAGACGGTCGGGATCATCGAGGACATCGGCGACACGGCGGCCGAACAGTGGGGGGTGGCCGTCGGCGACCGGGTCGCCGTCGAATGCTTCCAATCCTGTCGGCGCTGCTCGGCCTGCGCGGCCGGGCTGTACCGGCGCTGCGAGCGCAACGGCCTGCGCACCGCCTACGGGCTGTCGCCGCTGACCACCGAGCCGGCGTTGTCCGGCGGCTGGGCCGACCACCATGTCCTCGGGCCCGACTCCATGCTGTTGTCGGTGCCCGACGGGATCGACGCCGTCGACGCCACCTTGTTCAACCCGGTCGGAGCGGGCATCCGGTGGGGAGCCGAGCTGCCCGGCACCGGACCGGGCGACGTGGTGGCCGTGCTGGGGCCGGGGATCCGGGGTCTGGCCGCGGTGGCTGCGGCCCGTGAAGCGGGTGCGGCGTTCGTGATGGTCACCGGCAAGGGCGGCCACGACCATCCCCGCCTCGCCGCGGCTCGGCGCTTCGGTGCCGACCTGGCCGTCGACATCGACGAGGAGGACCCCACCCGGGCCCTGCGGGCCGCCACCGGAGGGGCCGGGGCCACGGTGGTCGTCGACGTCACCGCCAACGCCCCCGACGCCCTCGGTCAGGCGGTGCGCATGGCGGCCACCGGGGCCCGCATCGTGCTGGCCGGCACCCGCAACAGCGCCGAGACCCCAGGATTCGAGCCCGACACCGTCGTCTACAAGGAACTGCATCTCATCGGCGCGCTGGGCGTCGACTACCCCGCCTACCGCCAAGCCCTGGACCTCATCGCCACCGACCACTACCCGTTCCGCTCCCTCCCCCGACGGGTCGAATCGTTGGAAGGTGCCGCCGACCTGCTGGCCGCCATGGCCGGCGAGACCGCCGAACCGCCGCCGGTGCACGCCGTCCTCGTGCCCTGACTCCCCCAAGTGACAGGGGGACAAGTGCTCGGTGGGGCACTCGGCGCGGTCGCCGACCTACCATCACCGCCATGAACGACTACGAACCGAGCCCGGTCGACTGGGTGGCCGACCACGTCGCCCGCTACGAGGCGACCGATGGCGCCGAAGGGGCCGAGTTCAACGGCGCCCCGTGCGTCATCGTCACCACCACGGGCCGCAAGTCGGGCCTGACCCGCAAAACCCCGCTCATCCGGGTCCACGACGGCGACAACTACCTGCTGGTGGCGTCGATGGGGGGCGCCCGGAAGAACCCGGTGTGGTTCCTCAACCTGCAAGCCAACCCCGAGTTCACGCTCCGGGACCGCGGCGAGGTGCACCAGCTCGTGGCCCGGGTCGCCGACGCCGATGAGAAGGCGTCCCGCTGGCCGGCCGCCCTGGCCGCCTGGCCCGACTACGCCGACTACCAGGCCCGAACCGATCGGGACATCCCGCTGATCGTATGCGAGCCGCGTTGAACGGCCGTCCCGGCTAGGTTCGTCGCTGACCTCTCAACGAAAGGGCGACATCCATGGGCGACTTCGACCCCGGCTCCTACAGTCCCCATCCCATCGAAGGCATGTCCACCGCTCCGGTGGACCCGGCGACCGACAATGTCTCAGCCACGTTCGGACAGCGTTTCGGTGCCGCTTTCCTCGACGGCCTGTTCGTCGGCGTTCTACCGGGCGTCATCCTGTTCATCATCGGGGCCGCCCTGCCCAAGGAACCGGCCATCTGCGAGAAACTCAACGGTGACCTCTACTACTGCGAGACCCCCACAGGGGGGTCCTGGGCCGTACTCCTCCTGCTGTGGCTGACCGTCTTCGCCGTGACCGTCTTCTGGTACTACGGCACCCTCGAGGGTCGGCAGGGGGCCACTCCGGGCAAGCGGATCGTCGGCATCCGGGTCGTCGACCGGGACGGCGGCGGTCCGATCGGGTTGGGTCGGGGCGTCGGCCGTTACTTCATGCGCATCGTGTCCGGCATGTTCCTGTTCATCGGCTACCTCTGGATGCTCTGGGACGACAACGACGAGACCTGGCACGACAAGGCGGCGCGCAGCCGGGTCGTCAAGGCGTAGGCGCTGGTCCTCAGGATGACGGGCGGCGCCGGGAGTCGATGACGCCGGTGTCGAAACCGGCAAGGTGCAGGCCGCCGGCGAACCGGGCGTGCTCGACTTTCAAGCACCGGTCCATGACGAGGTTCATGCCGGCATCGAGCACGATGGCGGCCGCTTCGGGGCTCCACAGCCCGAACTGTGTCCAGAACGCCCGGGCGCCCACCTGCACGGCCTCGGCGGCCACCTCGGGCACATCGTCGAGGCGCCGGAACACGTCGACCAGGTCGGGCACGACGGGCAGGTCGGCCAGGCTGGGTACGCACGGCCGGCCGAGGATCTCATCGGTGGTCGGGTTGACGAAATACACCTCGTAGTCGGCCGACGAGCTCACCAGGTAGGTGGCCACGAAGTTGGACGGCCGGGCCGGGTTGGGCGACACCCCCACCATGGCCACGGTACGGGTGGCCCGCAGGATGGCCAGCCGTTCGGCGGCACTGGGTGGTTCCCACCCGGGGATCGGGGTGTTGTCCGCCGCGGCGCCGCTCATGTCTGCACCCCGGTCAGGGCCTGGTCGAGGTCCCACAGGATGTCGTCGAGGTCCTCGAGCCCGACGGACAGGCGCACCATGTCGGGGGTGACCCCGCCGGCGGCGAGGTCGTCGTCGGAGAGCTGCTGGTGGGTGGTCGACGCCGGGTGGATGACCAGGGTGCGGGCGTCGCCCACGTTGGCCAGGTGGCTGACCATGGTGAGACCTTCGATGAACGCCGCCCCCGCCTCGCGGCCACCGCCGACCCCGAACGTGAAGATGGCCCCCGGCCCGTCCGGCAGGTAGCGGTTCGCCAGATCGTGGTACGGCGAGTCGGGCAGGCCGGCGTACGCCACCCAACCGACCGCCGGGTGACTGTCGAGGAACTCGGCCACCTTCTGCGCGTTGGCGACGTGTTCGGTCATGCGTTGAGGCAGCGTTTCGAGCCCCTGGAGCAACAGGAAGGCGTTGAACGGCGACAGCGACGCGCCGGTGTCCCGCAACTGTTCGGCCCGCAGCTTGGTGCAGAAGGCGAACTCGCCGAAGTTCTCCCAGAACCGCAGCCCGTTGTACCCCGGGTTGGGTTCGGTCATCTGGGCGAAACGGCCGCTCCCCCAGTCGAAGCGGCCCGATTCGACGACCACGCCGCCGATGGACGTGCCGTGGCCGCCGATGAACTTGGTCGCCGAGTGCAGGACGATGTCGGCGCCGTGCTCCATGGGCCGGCACAGGTACGGGGTGGCGAACGTCGAGTCGACGACGAGCGGCAGGTCGTGGGCCGCGGCCACGTCGGCCAGGGCGGCCAGGTCGGCGACCGCCCCCGACGGGTTGCCGATGACCTCGGTGTAGAGGAACCGGGTGCGGTCGTCGATGCGGGCCGCGAACGCAGCCGGGTCGTCGCCGTCGACGAACCGGGCGTCGATGCCGAAGCGGCCGAGGGTGACGTCGAACAGGGTGTGGGTGCCGCCGTACAGGGACGACGAGGCCACGAAGTTGTCGCCCGACTCGGCCAGGGCCGCTGCGGTGAGGAACTCGGCGGCCTGCCCGCTGGCCGTGGCCACCGCACCGATGCCGCCTTCGAGGCTTGCCATGCGCTCCTCGAACGCCGCGGTGGTCGGGTTGGAGATGCGGCTGTAGATGGTGCCGTACTTCTGGAGGGCGAACAGGTCGGCGGCGTCGGCGGTGTCCTCGAACACGAACGACGTGGACTGGTAGATGGGCACGGCCCGGGCGCCAGTGGTCGGGTCGGGTCCGCCGCCGGCGTGCAGGGCCCGGGTGCGGAACCCCCACTTACGGTCACTCATGGCCGCAGTGTAGGAAACAGCCCTCCGGCTCAGGTCACCAGGGCGAGGCGCACCAGGTGGATGACCGCCCGGGCCATGCGGTACGCGTCGGAAGCCTCCTCGGGAGCGAAGCCGGTCAGCAGCACGAAGACGCCGAGTTGGTCGTCGAGACGGGAGTGGTCGTGGCCGTGATGGCCGGCACCGCGGAGGTGGCCGGGGCAGCCGGGTCAGGGCCGGCGCTGGCGCACGCCGCGCACAGGCAACGGCCGGCCCCACGCCCGCGGTCCGCACGGCCTCGGGCTTCCACAGGCCCCGCCACGTTGCCGGTCGTCAGGCCGGGGCACCCAGCACGGCGAACGACCCTGAGCAGGAGGCGACGGGCCGGTCGTCGCCGTCGACGTGGACCCGCCCTTCGAGGTGCATGACGCGTCGGCCGGCCTTCAACACCTCGACCCGGGCGACGAGGCGCCCGGCGGTCACCGGGCGCAGGAACCGCACCGACACCTCGATCGAGGCGCAGAAGTTGCCGTCGTCGAGCAGCGACATGGTGGCCCGGCCCATGGCCGTGTCGACGAGGGTGAACACCACGCCGCCGTGGACGGCGTCGTTGGGGTTCAGGTGCCGCTCGTCGATGTCCAGCCAGGCGGTGGCCACCCCCGGTTCGGACGTCTCGTCGATGTCCATGCCGAGGTGGTCGCGCAGCGGGAATTGCCCGTCATCGATGTGGACCATGACGCCCACGATGCCACGCCCCATTCAGTCCGCCCGCAGCGGGTCGCCGTCAGCAGGTACCGAGCGGGCAGCTCACGGGCCAGGCGGGTCAGCCGGGTCGGCTCACGCCATGTGGACGCCGCCGTTGGGGCGCAGCACCTGGCCCGTCACGAACCGCGAGGCATCGGACGCCAGGTAGAGCATGGCGTAGGCGATGTCGTCAGGCGTGCCGGTCAGCCCCAGCGGCGACTGGGCCGCCCGCATCGCCAGCATCTGTTCACGCGCTGCGTCGTCGACCGTTCCGTCGTCGTCGGTCCACCATCGGGCGGTCATCGGGCTCTCCACGAACCCCGGGGCGACGGCGTTGACCCGCACCCCGGTGGGCCCGAGTTCGACCGCGGCGATCCTCGTCAGGTGGATGACCGCCGCCTTGGACATGCCGTACGCGGAGATGCCGGGTCCCGCCATCTCACCACCCGCGGAGGCGACGTTGATGATCGACCCGCCGGCCGACATTCGACGGCCCGCCGCTGCGGTGCCCCAGTAAACCCCGAACTGGTTGACGTCGACGACGGCCCGCACGTCGTCCTCGGACATCTCCAGCATCGGTCCGTGGCGAATGATGCCGGCCACGTTGGCCCACACGTCGAGCCGTCCGAACTCGGCCATCGCCCGTTCGGCGAGGCCGTCGACGGCCGCCCGGTCGGTGACATCGACCGTCAGGTCCACGCAGCGGCGTCCCGTCGCTTCCACCGCAGCCGCCGTCTCGGAACAGTCGCCGACGTCGGCCACCACCACGTCGGCTCCGGCCGCGGCGAGCACGGCAGCTGCCCGCGCGCCGATGCCTCCCCCGGCGCCGGTGACCACCGCGACCCGGTCGGGCAGCGTGAACGCCTCGGCGACCCCGATGGCGGTCACCGGTTCCTCGGCGGGGATGTCAGAGACGCCCCCGCCCGCTTCCGCCGTCTGGCGGGCCTGTTCACGCAGCAGTGAGATGAGATCCATGGCATGTCGGTCGGGGAACGGTCATGGGAACAACGGTCAAGCGAACATCGTGTCGAAGTCGAAGCGGTGGCCGCGGGCGTCGAGCCTCGGAATCACCTCGGCTCCCAGCAGTTCGTGGCACCGCATCACCTTGTCATGGGGCAGGGTGCCGAACTGGGTGTAGCAGAGCAACTGGTCGATCCCCGCATCGTCGTATCGTCGCATCTTCTCGAAGCATTCGTCAGGGGTGCCCAGGATGATCATGTCCTGTTCCAGGTACCGCTCAACGTCGATGTCTCCTCGGATCGAGGGTTCGAGCAGTGGGAACATCGCCTCCTGTTCGGCTTGGGACAGGTTGGGGAACTCCCACTTGAGGGTGAACTCGGCCAGGTTCTGGTACCACCAGCGGACCGACTCCCACAGGCCGTACTCGGCGGCCTCCTCAAGGTCATCACAGCAGTGAACCAGGGTGTACGCGCCGATGCGGTCGTTACGCACCCGGGTCAGCGGTTCCACCCCTTCGTCGCGTGCCGAGCGGTAGACGTCGACGGCGCGGGCCATCGCCTCGACCGGCTGGAGCAGGGCGAACGACAGCAGGCCGAGCCCCATCCGGCCGGCGTTGGCGGCCGATGTGTCGGTCGCCGCGGCCAGCCAGCACGGTGGATGGGGATCCTGATACGGGCGCGGGGTGACGTACCGCTCGGGGAACGACAGCAGCTCGGTGTCCCACTCGATGTTCTCCTGTTCCCATGCCGCGACCACGAACTCCACCGCTTCCCGCCACATCTGGCGTGACCGGTCGTCGGTGGGCACCCCGAAGGCGGTCTGTTCGGCGGGCGTCGAACGGCCGGTCCCCCACTCGACCCGGCCTCGGCTGAGCAGGTCGACCGTCGCGACCTTTTCCGCGACACGTACCGGATGCTGGAAGCCGGGCGGCATCAGGACCACGCCAAACCCGAGGCGGATGTCGTCGGTGGCGGTGGCCAGTGCCCCCAGCACCACCTCCGAGGACGGGCAGTGCGATCGGATCTCCCGGAAATGGTGTTCGACGATCCAGACGGTCTGGAATCCGACCCGGTCGGCCACGGCGATCTGGTCGAGGGCCTGGAAGTAGGTGGCCTGTTCGGCCTCCCGTTGCCCGTAGGGGTGGGGCTTGTCCCACGGCGGCGGGGGGACCTGGAACTCGTAGAGGACATCCAACTTCATGCGAGGCCACTTCTTCCCGGGGCTGTCAAACCCATAGTCTTTCGTATTGCGAAACTTGTTTCTCTATGATGTAAAGTCGACGGTACCTGCCGGGCAGCCGGACGGTCAACCGGACGCCAGACGAAAGAACAACCCATGGCCCGACCAGCGCCAGCCGTGAACCGTGCGATCCGACTGCTCGACCTGCTCGTCGCCCACCCCACCGAACGGTTCACCCTGTCCGAGCTGGTGCGACGCACCGGGGTCAGCCTCGGGTCAGCCCACGCCGTCCTCGCCGTCCTCGAAGACGTCGGCTACGTCTCACGTCACCGCGACCACAAGACCTACGCCCTCGGGCCGGCCCTGGTCGCCGCCGGCCTCGCATCGCTGACCGCCCAACCCGCCGTGCAGGTCGCCGTCGACGGCCTCGACCGGCTCGCCGCCGACATCGACGCCGAGGTGGTGGTCACCGCGGCCACCGGCGCCGAAATCGTCTTCGTGGCCCGTGCGGGAACGCCGAGCCCCCACGGCCCCCAGGTCCGCATCGGCGAGCGCGTCCCGCTGGCCCCACCCCTGGGGGCCGTGTTCCTGGCCTGGGCAGCCGAACCCGACGTGGCCGCGTGGGCGGCACGCTCACCCGTCGGAGGCCCCGACGCAGAGCAACTCCACGCCATGCTCGACCACGTACGCACCCACGGGTACTCGATCGGTGCCGGCTCCGCGGTGCAACGGGCATTCGGTGCCGCGCTGGCCGGCCTGGCCGAAGAGCCCCAGCAGCAGGCCCTGCGGGCCGAGATCCCCGGTCTCCTGCGAGCCCTGGTCGAGGGCGGCTACGAGGTCGCCGCCGTCCAGGAACAAGCCTCCTACGACGTGGGCACCATCGCCGCTCCCGTGTTCGACGCCGCCGGACAGGCGACCGTGGCGGTCACCGGGATCGGATTCCCCCCGGGACTCTCCGGCAGCCAGGTCCTCGAACGGGCAGAAGCGGTCCGCGACTTCGGGATCGTGGCCACCAAGACGGCCCACGGCCGCCTCCCCGAAACGGACTGAGCGCTCCCACCGGACCGAACCGCCCGGCGGTCACCTGCTGGCGCCGAGGAACTCCCCGATGGCCGCGACGGCGGCTTCGGACTCGTCAAGGTGCGGAAACATCATCGGCCACACGTGCTGCATGCCGGGAACCACCATCGACCGGACCGGCCGGCCCGCAGCCTGCAAACGGCCGGCGAACGCAACCGTGTCGTCGAGCAGCACCTCCGAACCGCCGGCCATGACCATCACGGGCGGGAAGACGCTGACGTCGGCCAGCAGCGGCGAGACCAGCGGATCTGCGGCGTCGTGTCCCTGGAGGTAAGCCGCGGCGGCTTCGTCGGCCCCTTCCGCCGAGAAGAACTCGTCGGTGGCGGCGTTCACCGCGTACGACTCACCGGCCGCCGTCAGGTCCAGCCATGGGGACAGCAGCACCAGCGAGGCCGGCATCGGCCTGCCGCTCGACCCACACACCACCGCCACCGCGGCCGCCAGGCCCCCTCCGGCCGAATCACCTCCGACGGACGGAACCCCGGAACCCTCGTCGAGCAGGGCGCCGTACACGCTGACCGCGTCGTGCAGGGCCGCCGGGAAGGGGTGTTCGGGCGCCAGCCGGTAGTCGGGCAGCACCAGGCGATGGCCCGACGCTTCGGAGATCCGGGACGCCAGCCCCAACCAGAGGCGCGGATCACCCATCCGGTAGCCGCCTCCGTGCAGGTAGAGCATCGTCGACGCCGCGTCGTCGGGCCCGCACGTCACGCAGGGCACGCCGGCGACCTCCACCGGTTCGGGCACGGCCGCCCCATCCAGCATCGCCAGGGCTCCGGCGCGCCGGTTGAGCAGATCCGGCGACGGCTCCTGTCCGATGCCCCGTTCGTCGGGGAGGCTCCAGCCCTCGAGGTTCATCATTCGGCACCCCCGCCGGGTCCGGCCCGGCACCGGTGTTTGTGCGTCCTGCGAGCATAGTGATAGGGACGACTGCAGCCGGATGCCGAAGGGAGGATGCCAGTGACGACGAGCGACGACTTCCCCGTGCCCGACTTCCCCGGACGCCTCCGCCTCGACGGACGCAACTATGTCGTGGTCGGTGCCGGTCAGGGCATGGGACGCCAGACCTGCCATGCCCTCGCCCAGGCCGGTGCGGCGAACGTGCTGTGCGTCGACATCGAGGACCAGCGGGCCCGGGAAGTCGCCGACGAGATCGGCGTCGGGACCCCTTGGGTCGGCGACGCCACACGACGCGACGAGGTGAGGCGACTGGCCGGGGACGCGAGCCGGCTCGGGGCAGTCGACGGCTTCGTCGACATCATCGGCATCGCCCACTGGGACGGGATCCTCGATATCACCGACGACACCTGGGACGAGGCGTTCGACCTGTGCCTCCGACACGCCTACCTGGTGTCCCAGGAACTGGGCCGTCTGATGGTGGCCAACGGTGGCGGGACGATGGTGTTCATCTCGTCGGTGAGCGGCCTGACCGCGGCACCGAACCACGCGGCCTACGGGGCGGCCAAGGCCGGGCTCATGGCGTGGGTGCAGTCGCTGGCCGTCGAGCTGGGGCCATCGGGCATCCGTGCCAACGCCGTCGCCCCAGGCACGATCCTCACCCCCCGCATGGCGGCACGGTTCACCGACGTCGAGCTGGAGCAGAACAACCAGGTGGCACCGCTGAAGCGCATCGGGGAGACGTCGGACGTGGCCGGCGCCGCACTGTTCCTCTCCTCGGACCTGTCGTCGTTCATCAGCGGCCGGACGCTGGTCGTGGACGGCGGCGTGGACGCCAAGTTCCCGTACATCACCCTCTGAGGGCTATCCGAGGCGCGGTGATCGCCCGCCGGGGCCGGGCCTACAGCCGGCGACGCAGCAGGGCCAGGGTGCGGTCCCAGGCCGTGGCCGAAGCGGCCTCGTCGTAGGTGCCCAGCGGGTTCTCCTCGTTGGTGAAGGCGTGGCCGGTGCCGTCATAGACGTGGAAGGTGACGTCCTTGCCCATGGCCCGCAGGTCGCCTTCGAGGGCGGTCACCGCGTCGGGCGGGAAGAAGTCGTCGACGGCGGCGAAATGGCCTTCGACGGTCGCCGTCAGCCCCGACCAGTCGGGACCGCCGTCACCGAGCGGGGCACCGTAGAACGGTGCCGCGGCGGCGACATGTCGCGGGCCGCCCGCTCAGGGGGCAGGCCGGTCATCAGCTCGCCGGCCTTGTCCATCTCGGTGTGTTCGGCGAACTCGCCGTGGTACAGGTCGGGGGCCAGGGCGGTGAACCCCTCAGCGGCCATCCGGTCGCACACCCCCTTGATCTGGGGCACCAGACCCCACCACTCCTGGAGCACGACCACTCCGGGGCCGACCCCTGCAGCCGGGACCGCCAGGTAGCCGCCGGCCGTCGTACCGTTGGCGGCGAACTCGATCATCGATCCGGACATGGCGTCTCCCCCGTCGTCGGACTGGACCGCAGTCAACCACACCGGTCCGTCTCGCCGACAGCAAACCTGCAGGAAGGGGCCTGTCCCCACGCTGCAGGTGGTGTCCGACGATTACCGGTCGGCGCGTTGGCCGCCGAGGCGGCCCACTGCCTACCCTCAGGGCATGGGCAGTGATCCACCAACCACGGCCAGCCACCCGTCGCTGCCCATCGCCGTCACCGCCGACGAACTGTGGGCCACGTCGCCCGACGCTCTCATCGTGGCCGAATCGGGCGGCAGGATCATCGCCGCAAACGGGGCCGCCGATCGCCTGTTCGCCATGCCCGCCGGATCGATGGTCGGCCGCACCATCGAAGACCTGCTGCCCGGCCCGGCCCGCGACCGCCACCGCTCCCTACGTCAGGGCTTCGAGGCCGATCCGCACCCTCGGCTGATGGGTACCGGTCAGCGGCTCGAGGGCCTCAATGCCGACGGTCGGGTGTTCCCCGTGCACGTCAGCCTGGCGCCACTGGGCCCGAATACCGGGCTGACCCTCGCCGCCATCCGGGACATGACGGCCTGGGTCGACGCCGAACGCCAACTTGAGGAGGCCCGACGGCGCAGCGACCGGGCCGAGGACCACGAGCGCATCGCCCGGGATCTCCACGACCGGGTGATCCAGGAGTTGTTCGCCGCCGGCCTGGCCCTCCAGTCACTCCAGGCCACCGCCGACACGACCACCGCCGATCGTCTGGCCGAGATCGTGCGCGGCCTCGACGACACGACCCGCACCATCCGGGCGGTGATCTTCGACCTGTCATCGCCGGTCCACAGCATCCACGGACTCCGGAGCCGGGCCACCGAGATAGTGGATTCGATGGTCGAGATGCTGGGGGTCGAACCCCGCTGCCACTTCACCGGGCCGCTCGACACCGCCGTGCCCGACGATCTGGTGGAGGAAGCGGTGATCGTCGTGCGGGAGATGCTGACCAACGTCGCCCGGCACGCCGAGGCGTCGTCGGTGACCCTCGGCATCGCCGTCGACGATCTGCTCACCATCGAGGTCGTGGACGACGGCATCGGCCTACCCGACGGGTCGATACGGCGAAGCGGGTTGGCCAACCTCGAGGACCGGGCCCGCCGCCGCTGGGGCACGTTCAACGCATCGAGCGCCCCGGCTGGTGGCACGGTGGCCCGATGGTCGGTGCCGGTGCTGGACCTGGGCTGAGGGTCAGGTCCGCCGTCGTTCGTCCAAACGCGCCGCGAAGGCCGCGGCCTCGGTGCGACGTTGCATCCCGAGTTTGCGCAGGATGTTCGTCACGTAGTTCTTGATCGTCTTTTCGGCCAGGAACATCTCGGCGGCGATCTCCCGGTTGGACAGGCCGTCACCGATCAACTCGAACACCCGGAGCTCCCGGGGCGGAAGCTCGCCCACCGTGGCCTCCCCCGACTCCCTGAGGCGTCGCAACGCCAACCGTGTGGTGGCCCGGTCGAGCAGCAGCCGACCCGACGCCACCAGACGGATGGCCTCCAGGAGGTCCTCACTCTGGACCTGTTTGAGCACGTAGCCGGCGGCCCCGGCCAGGCTGGCCTCCACCAGTGCCTGGTCATCCTCGAACGATGTGAGCATCAGACAACCGACCTCGGCGTGGGCGGAACGGATGTCTCGACACACCTCGACCCCGGATCCGTCGCCCAGCCGCACGTCGAGGACCGCCACGTCAGGGCGGCAGACGGCGACGACGTCCAGCGCCTCGGCGGCCGTCGCCGCTTCACCGACCACGGTCAGGTCGGGTTCGGCGTCGACGACGGCCACTAGGCCCCGCCGCACGATGGCGTGGTCGTCGAGCAGAAAGACGCTGATCTCGTCGGGCACGCTCCCAGCACTACCACACGAGCCGCCGGGCGACCCGGGCCGGTCAGCCGGTCGACCGCTCACGACGCAGCTCGTGGATCCCGTTGCCGGCCACGCCGCCGACCAGGACGCACAACCAGATCGCCGCACCGAAGCCGACGGCCAACGAACCTCCCCATCCGTGGACCGGGGTGGTCCACTGGTGCAACACGGCCAGCAGACCGGTGAGCACCACCAGCGACCAGATGGTCGACACGACGATGGTGCGGACCCGACGGGCACCATCGTCGTCGACCAGACGGGTCTCGACCCTGGTTGCTGTTGCGGTGGTCATGGGACGGCCTCCTCGTCGACGGTCCGGCACGGCCGGCTCGTCAGGCATGGACATGGTCGGCTCCTCCGCCACCGGGCACGAGGTTGCGGGGAGCGAACGACATCGTCTCGACGGCGCCCGACCGACCCAGTCGCCGGATACGGCCTCGTCCGAGCTTGAACGCGTACCGCAGGTTCAACGGCTGGATGGAGGTGTCAGCCGGGACGACGGTGTTGGCCGCCGACCCCGGATAGAGGAAGTAGGTGTAGGTCACGCCAGGAGGCACCACGTCGGTGACGTAGACCACTGCGGTGAAGCCACCGGCGTGCGACCGCCCGATCTGGTCGGCGACGTCGTCGCACTCGACCGAAACCAGGTCACCGGAGGACAAGCCCCAGGCCGCGGCGTCGGCCGGGTTGACCTCCAGCGGGTTCTGGGGCCAGCGGTCGCGGGCCAGCGGTCGGCGCTGGTAGTCCGAGGTGTTGTTCCACAGGGCGTTGACCCGCCCGTTGAGGACCCACACTTCGTCACGGTCCGGGCGGGGGGCGAGGATCCGGTTCCGTTCCTGCACCGCGGACCAGTCCGGTTCGACGAAGTTGGCTCGACCGGAATCGGTCTTGAACGTGAGGTCGGCGTGCAACCGCGGCGTGCCGACGAGGCCATCACCTTCGAGCCTGGCCGGAGTCTGGATACCGGTGGTGCCCAGATCGGCCAGGACGTCGTGGGCCCGCCGGCCCTGGCGACGAGCCAGCTCGACGACCGCCGTGTTGTCCTTTCGGCCACCAGCGGTGCGGGCCGAGAGCTCCTCGAAGATTTCGTTGGTGTCGGCCCAACCGAAACCGTCGAAGCCCATGCGCTGGGCGACCTGGGCGAAGATCCACCAGTCGGGGCGGGCGTCGCCCGGTGGGTCCATGAACCCCTGGTAGAGCCGGAGGCGACGCTCGGCATTGTTGCGGGTGAAGTCCTCCTCACCCCAGGTGGCGGCCGGTAGTACCAGATCGGCGTACCGGGTGCTCTCGTTGGCGTAGATCTCCTGGTGGACGACGACCAGGCCGCCGGCGTCGATCCGCGCCTTGAGCTGGGCGTACGCCGTTTCAGGATCGGCGGAGGAGACCTGTGGGCCGGTGCTGGTGAGCTCATCGACCCGCCGCCGCAGGGCTGCGGTGCCCGCCGTCGCGCCGAGCCAGTTGGTACCCACGACCCACCGGAAGCGGGTGTTGCCTTCGACCAGCCACCGTTCGGTGTCCATCTCGACGGGATTCCCGTCGACCTCGTGGGGGGACTTCTCCAGCGGATAGGACGCCGCCTTCTGGCCACCTCGCTGATGGCCGCCCATGCGGGCCGTGGCCCGACCTTCCCGACCGGTGGCGCCCACGACCAGACCCAGGTTGGCGATGGCCGCCGTGTTCTCGTAGTTGTGCGTCCAGTAGACGCCCTTCTCAAACAGCACCGAAGTGCGGGGCTGGGCGCCGGATCCTCCCGAAAGCAGTCGGGCCGCCTCGCGGATCGACTCGGCCGGAACGCCGGTGATGGCCGACGCCCCTTCCGGGGTGAAGTCGTCCTCGGCCCGGAGCGCGGCGTGGAGTTCATCCACGGTGCGGCCGAATCGGCGCCGCCGCCACTTCCCCTCGGCATCCAGATCGGCCCGGGACGCGGTGTACCGGTCAACGAAGGAGCGGTCCTCCCACCCTTCATCCAGGATGACTCGCACGATGGCGTTGGTGAGACAGGTGTCGGTGCCCGGCTTGAGCTGCAGGTGGAGGCCGCCCTGCTGTTCGGCCCACGCCGCGGTGAACGTCCGCCGGGGATCGACGTAGACGATGGTGGCCCCGCCGGCAGCCTGCCAGTCGGTGAAGCGCACCGACTTGGTCTCGTACGGGTCTGAGCCGGCGATGTAGAGCACGTCGGCGGCCCGGTCGTCGGCGAAGGCGGCACCAAAGGCGTCGATGCCGGCGTCGCTCAGGCCGGGCACATCGTCGCCGTCGGCCGGGGCGTGGTGGGGTGAGAAGTTAGGTGTACCGATCGCCCCCAACGCCAGCTTCGACCCGGCATAGGTGTTCTCGAAGAACTCGTACGAGTAGATCTTCATGCCCCAAGCCAGCTCGCCGTGTTCGGTGACCACGTGGCTGGACAGACGGGCCACCAGGTCCAGGGCGGTTTCCCACGGCACGGGCACCAGGTCGCCGTCGACCCGCAGCATCGGACTGGTCAGCCGGTCGGCGGTTGGACCGTCGGCTCGGTGGAGCTTCTGGGCGAGAGCTCCGCCACGCACCGAGTGGCTACCGCCGACGTTGACCACGTCGGCGTGCGGGTCGGGCAGGACCACGCAGTGACGACGCTCGCCGTCGACCCGGACCACGGTGTGCATCGTGTCCGAGATCCATCCTCCGGCCAGCGGGCCGACCGGCAGATCCCGGCCCAGAGCGTTGTCGTCTGCGGCCGGCCCGCCGTTCTGGCCGAGGGGCCAGGTGTAGACCCGGTACCCGCACGCCACCGGGCAGTACTCGCAGCAGGTGGTGTGTTCGTCGGCGCCGGCCGGCGGGATGGGGACGGCCGCTGTCACGTCGATCCCAGCAGCTCGACCCCGACCCCGTGCAACGGGTCGGCGTGGCCGTAGAGCGGTCGACGGATGCCGGTGGCGATCACCTCGTCGCCGTCGAGCCGCAGGACGACCCTCGGCAGATGCTGGGTTGCCTGACCGAACGCCGGTTGACCATCCCGGGTCAGGTCGAACGCCGTGAAGTGGCACGGGCAAGGGCCCAGCACCCCGTCCTCGGCCCGGAATTCGGTGATCGGACAGCCCATGTGGGTGCACAGGTTGGAGAAGGCGACCAGATCATCCTCGGGCCCGATGCCGTGGGGCACCGGGCGGCCCAGCCGGACCAGCAGGTTGGTCTGGTCGACCGCGGGATAGTCGAACATGACCGGATGGCCGACCCCGAGCCTTGAGTACCCGGAGAGGGAAATCTCCGGGTACTCAAGGGTGACCGTCGTTGGGGCACCCGAGTCGTCCCGCTCCCATGACAGACCCACAGGGAGCACGATGCCGCTGGCCAGAGCGGCACCACCGGCAGCGCCGGCTAGCACGAATTCTCGGCGGGTCAGCGGCACTGGTATCTCCGTTCCGACATCAGGATTCGACGGTCACCGGCGACGCTACGAACGACCTGGAGGGCGTCGGCAGGGCCTTAGGTCCCGTTCGCCGGCGGTGCCGTGAACGGGACCATGGTCCCTGGGCCGACCGGCGACGCGTCCGTACCGTCGCCGCTGTGAGCGATGCGCGTGCCCGGCGACGCCGGCGACATCGAGGGGCAGAGGGCCCATACGAGTGGATGCTCGGGGCCGGTTCGGGAGTGGCGGTGTTCCTGCTCGTGGTGGCCGTGGGTCTGACCGTGCTGTTGGTGCTGCTCGGCGCCGGGGACAGGACCGACCAGCCAGCGGCCGCATCGGGGGACGTGCTGGTGGCCACCGAGTTCGCCTACGACCCCGGTCGGATCGAGTCGGGGACCGAGGTCGAGCTGACGCTACGAAACGATGGCGCTGTCTACCACGACCTGGTGATCGAAGGGGTCGACGGGTTCCAGCTCACCGCGCTGCCCGGCGAGACCGATCAGGGGTCGGTCAGCCTCGATCCCGGCCGGTACGTCATGTACTGCACGGTGCCCGGCCACCGGGATTCGGGCATGGTCGCTGAGCTGGCCGTCGGGTGATCGGGACCTAAGGCCCTACCGGAACCCCCCCGCCGCAACACACCATGGACCCCAGACTGTGACACATCCACCGTGTACCAGGAGCACCAACATGCGCCTATCCCGCCACAAGCCAATCGCCGCCCCCGACTTCGAGGGCCCACGGCCAGTCCACGACAACGGCAGCTCACCGCGGGTGCTGGTCGAGGAGGACGATCCGGCGACCCGTCAGGCCATGGTCAACACGCTGCGGGCCGCAGGCTTCGACACCGTCGGCTGTGGCGGACCAGACGACGCCGACGGGCGTTCCTGTCCGCTGGTCCAGGGTGACGGTTGCCCGGCCGCCGAAGACGCCGACGTCATCTTGTTCTCGTTCCGGCTGGCCGACCAGCACAACCGGATGATCCTGAAACAAATTCGGCGGGCCAACCCCCGGACCCCGATCGTGGTGGAGATCCCCCAGCCCCATGCGGCCCGCCATCAGGACGTGTTGGTGGGCACCACCCTGCTGCATTCGCCGGTCACCAGGAAGACCCTGACCCAGGCCGTCCTCGACGCCTGGCACGGCCCGAACCGTCGTCAGCGGGTGCTCCGGGACTCCCTGCCCAACTGACCGAACCAGTCCCCCCCCAGGAAGGCGGTGGGCCGGCGTCGTCGGTGACAGCGGCGCCGGCCCGTCGCTCATTGTTTGAGGGGTACTGCTCGGCAGCCATGCCCGACGTACGTGGCGGGCGCATCGGTGGCCCGTCCGAACCCGCCCGGGCGGTAGACGACAGGCCCTTGACCAGGCATCGCCGCGATCGCACCTGGTGGCCACACGGTCCCCCACCGGCCCCGGGCCGCCCGACGAGAACCGTGTGCGGCGCCTACAGCCGGCGACGCAGCAGGGCCAGGGTGCGGTCCCAGGCCGTGGCCGAAGCGGCCTCGTCGTAGGTGCCCAGCGGGTTCTCCTCGTTGGTGAAGGCGTGGCCGGTGCCGTCATAGACGTGGAAGGTGACGTCCTTGCCCATGGCCCGCAGGTCGCCTTCGAGGGCGGTCACCGCGTCGGGCGGGAAGAAGTCGTCGACGGCGGCGAAATGGCCTTCGACGGTCGCCGTCAGCCCCGACCAGTCGGGACCGCCGTCACCGAGCGGGGCACCGTAGAACGGTGCCGCGGCGGCGACCCGGTCACCCTCGGCGGCGGCGATCATGAGGGTCAACATGCCGCCCATGCAGAAGCCGACCACCCCAACCGCGTCGCCGATGGTGGCATCGAGGCCCAGCAGGTGGTCGATGGCCGCCGACATGTCGCGGGCCGCCCGCTCAGGGGGCAGGCCGGTCATCAGCTCGCCGGCCTTGTCCATCTCGGTGTGTTCGGCGAACTCGCCGTGGTACAGGTCGGGGGCCAGGGCGGTGAACCCCTCAGCGGCCATCCGGTCGCACACCCCCTTGATCTGGGGCACCAGACCCCACCACTCCTGGAGCACGACCACTCCGGGGCCGACCCCTGCAGCCGGGACCGCCAGGTAGCCGCCGGCCGTCGTACCGTTGGCGGCGAACTCGATCATCGATCCGGACATGGCGTCTCCCCCGTCGTCGGACTGGACCGCAGTCAACCACACCGGTCCGTCTCGCCGACAGCAAACCTGCAGGAAGGGGCCTGTCCCCACGCTGCAGGTGGTGTCCGACGATTACCGGTCGGCGCGTTGGCCGCCGAGGCGGCCGGCTCCGGGGCGGGAGTCCGCAGCAGGATCTCGCCGTCCATGTCGTCAACCCGGTGCATGGACCCGGTGTGCCACGACGACACGCCGGTGGCCACGACCGGAAGGGTGACCCACTGCGACTGGCCCGACCGGTTGTAGACGGCGTAGCCGTTGGTGA
>CAZPGL010000037.1:0-19806 GCA_964586175.1 uncultured Microthrixaceae bacterium
TGTTCAACAACCAGATCTACGGCCTGACCAAGGGGCAGTTCTCGCCGACCAGCGAAACCGGCAAGGTGACCAAGTCCTCGCCCGTCGGGGCCATCGCCTGGCCCTTCAACCCGGTGAGCCTGGCTCTCGGGTCCGAAGCCAGCTTCGTGGCCCGCACCCACGACATGGACCGCCCGCACATGCAGGAGATGTTCCGGCGGGCCCATGACCACGACGGAGCCGCTCTCGTCGAGGTGTACCAGAACTGCAACGTGTTCAACGACGGGGCGTTCGGTCAGATCACCAAGCGGGACAACCGCGACAACATGTTGATCTCGCTGCAGCACGGCGAGCCCATCCGGTTCGGCGACGAGCAGCAGTTCGGGGTGGTCCGCCGGGACGGTGGTGTCGAGATCGTGGAGGTGGCCGACGTCGGTGCCGACGCCCTGCTGGTGCATGACGAGACCCGGTCCGACCCGTCCACGGCGTTCGCCCTTTCGCGTCTGGCCCATGGCCCGACCTCGCCGACGCCGATCGGTGTGTTCCGGGCGACCCAGCGGGCCGAGTACGGCACCGCCATCGCCGAACAGGTGGCCGACGTCACCGCCAAGCGGGGCAAGGGTGATCTCAGGGCCCTGCTGCGCTCCCAGCCGACCTGGGAAGTCCGCGGCGACTGAGCCGCCCGGCCCGTAGGGTCGCAGCCATGGGTTGGGCACTCGATCTGGACGGGGTGGTGTGGCGGGGGACCGACGACGTCCCCGGTGCCGCCGAGGCGGTGGCCGCGCTCCAGGACGCCGGTGAGACGGTGCTGTTCGTCACCAACAATTCGGGCCGTCGGGTCGTCGACGTCGAGGCCAAGCTGTCCCATCACGGCATCGACGCCCAGGGCGGGGTGGTCACGTCGGGCATGGCGGCGGCCCGGCTGGTGTCGCCCGGCGAGAAGGTCTTGGGTCTGTGCGGGCCGGGTTGCCGCGAGGAGCTCGAGGCCCGGGGCGCCGAGGTCGTACGGGACGGTCCGGCCGACACCGTGGTGGTGGGGTTCCATGAGGACTTCGACTACTGGCGGCTGACCGCCGGAGTGCAGGCGTTGCTGGGCGGGGCCCGGCTGCTGGCCACCAACCGGGACGTGACCTATCCGGCCGAGGACGGCATCCGACCGGGTGCCGGGTCGATCGTGGCCGCCTTGGTCGCCGCCACCGGGGTTGAACCCGAGGTGGCCGGCAAGCCGCACCAGGCGATCTGCGACCTGGTGCTCGAACGGGCCGGTGCCGACGGCGTCGTGGTGGGGGACCGTCCCGACACCGATGGGCTTCTCGCCCGGGCGCTGGGCTGGCGGTTCGGGCTCGTGTTGAGCGGGGTGACCACCGTCGGCGATCTGCCGATCCAGCCCACGCCGGACACGGTGCACCCCGACCTGGCCGCTCTGGTCGCTGAGGCGCTGGGGTGACCCGCCGCCGCCTCGACCAGGAGCTGGTGCGGCGGGGGTTGGTCGAGGGTCGGGCCCGGGCCCGTGAGGTCATCGAGGCCGGTCGGGTCACCGTCGACGGGGCGCCGGCCGGCAAGGCAGCACGGCTGGTCGATCCGGCCCAGGCGGTGGTGGTGGCCGGCCCGCCGCCCCGATTCGTCAGCCGGGGGGGCATCAAGCTGGAGGCGGCGCTGGAACGGTTCGCCTTGGACGTCGCCGGACGGCGGGCCATCGACGTGGGTTCGAGTACCGGTGGGTTCACCGATTGCCTGCTGGCCCATGGGGCGGCGGCGGTCGTGGCCCTCGACGTCGGCCGGGCACAACTCCATCAGCGCCTGCGCGACGACCCACGGGTCGACGTGCGCGAGCAGACCAACGTGCGATCCGTCGACCCCGCGGCCGTGGGGGCGCCGTTCGAGGTGCTGGTCGCCGACCTGTCGTTCATCTCGTTGCGGGCCGTGCTGGCGCAGCTGGTGGCGTTGGTGGCCGACGGGGTGTCGATGGTGCTGCTGGTGAAGCCCCAGTTCGAGGCGGGGAAGGCCGAGGTCGACCGTGGACACGGGGTGATCCGGGACCCGGAGGTGTGGGCCCGGGTGCTCATCGACGTGGATCGGTCGGTTCGCGACGCTGGAGCGGCCATCATGGAGGGCATGGTGTCGCCGATCACCGGAGCCGAGGGCAACGTGGAGTTTCTGGTCCATGCGGTGGTCGGCGCGGCCGCTGCGCCGCTCGATCCGGGCGGGCTGGTCGCCGAAGCCCTCGGGGCAGGGGAGGGCTGATGGCCGTCGTCGGTCTGGTCGTCCACGAGCACCGTGTCGAGGCCGTCGCCCAGGCCACCGAGCTGGCCGGGTGGTTGGCTGGTGAGGGCCACGAGGTCCGTCATCCTCCGGATCCCGGCGACGCCGGTCGGCTGGACCTGGTCGTGAGCCTGGGTGGCGACGGCTCGATCCTTCGGGCCGTGCACCTCCTCGACGGTGCTGCGGTGCCGGTGCTCGGTGTCAACTTCGGCCAGCTCGGCTATCTGACGGCCTGTGAGCCGGGCGACGTGCACGACGCTGTGCGCCGGGTGCTGGCCGGCGACCACCAGATTGAGGAGCGCATGATGCTCCGGGTCGAGGTCCAGCGGGGCGACGGCGCTGTCGTGGCGGTCGACCACGCCCTCAACGAGGTCGCCGTCGAGCGGTCGGGGCCCACCATCCGCGCCGCGGTGTCCTTCAACGGGTCGTTCTTCACGTCGTACGCGGCAGACGGGCTGATCATCGCCACACCCACCGGTTCCACGGCCTACGCCTTTTCGGCCCGGGGCCCGATCGTCGACGCCCTGCACCGGTCCATTCAGCTGACCCCGGTGTCGGCCCACATGCTGTTCGACCGCACCATGGTGCTCGACCCGGCCACCGAGGTCGGGCTCGAGGTGCTGGGCGGTCGGGCGGCCAGCTGTACCGCCGATGGACGGGAGCTGGCCGTCATCGACGAGGGCGACCGGGTGGTCGTCACGGCGTCGGAACGGGTGGCCCGTCTGGTGTTGTTCGGACCCCGCCACTTCGAGCGGGTGCTCAAGGCCAAATTCGGCCTCGAGGACCGCTGACCGCGGCCCGTCCGGCCCTTCGGGTCACCGGGGCGTGTCACCCCGGCGTGACAGGATGCGGACCATGTTGTCCGAACTGCGGGTCACCGACCTCGGCGTCATCGAATCGGCGTCGCTGCTGCTGGGCCCCGGCCTGACCGCGGTCACCGGTGAGACGGGTGCCGGCAAGACCATGATCGTCGGCGCCATCGAGCTCCTCATGGGTGGTCGGGCGGATCCGTCGATGGTGCGGGCCGGCGCCGACGAAGCCGTGGTCGAGGGCCGCTTCGTCTTCGACGGGCTGGCAGGGCTGGGTGAGCCGGGTGAGCTGGTGGTCCGGCGGGTCGTGCCACGCGACGGTCGGAGCCGGGCCTACCTGGACGGCACGTTGGCCACCGCGTCGGCCCTGGCCGAGCGGGGGGCCGACCTGGTCGACCTGCACGGCCAGCACGCCCACCAGAGCCTGCTGGCCGGCCCCGTGCAGCGGGCCGCCCTCGACCGTTTCGGCGGCGTCGATTGCACTCCGTTGGAGGCCGCGGTCGCCGAGGTGGCGGCCATCGACGAGGAGTTGGCGGCCATGGGCGGCGACGAGCGGGCCCGGGCACGCGAGATCGACCTGCTGCGCTTCCAGGTCGCTGAGCTGGATGAGGCGGCGGTGGTCGACCCGGACGAAGACGACAGCCTGGCGGCCACCGAGGCGCTTCTGGCCGATGCCGTCGCCCACCGCGAGGCGGCTGCCGCGGCCCTCGACCTGCTGGGCGGCGACGGGCCGGCTTCCGAGGCCCTGGGTCTCGCCGCCGGCCACCTGGCCGAGCGGACGCCGTTCGAGGCCCTGGCGACCCGTCTGGCCGGGTTGACCGCCGAGCTGACCGACCTGGCTGCCGAACTCCGCGGGGTGGCCGAGACCGTCGAGGAGGACCCGGCCCGGCTCGAATTGGTCGGTGAGCGCCGCCGGCTGCTGGCCGAACTGCGGCGCAAGTACGGCGCCCGGCTGGCCGACGTCATGGCCTTCCACGCCGAAGCCGCCGACCGTCTCGAGCGGCTGCTCGACCACGAGGCCCGGGCCCTGGCGCTCGACGGGCGCCGCGTCGCCGCCGAGGCGGCCCGGGCCGCTGCAGCGACCGTGGTGCGCGACGCCCGCCGTCGGGCCGCGCCCGAGCTGGCCCAGCGCATCCAGGGGCATCTGCGTGAGCTGGCCATGCCGTCGGCGACCGTCGCGGTCGCTATCGACGGCGAGGCCGGTGACGACGTCACCCTGCAACTCTCGCCCAACTCGGGGTCGCCGCTGTTGCCCCTGGCCAAGGTGGCGTCGGGCGGTGAGTTGGCCCGGGCCATGCTGGCCGTGCGCCGGGTGCTGACCGAGGCCCCGCCGACCCTCGTGTTCGATGAGGTCGATGCCGGGGTCGGAGGTGCGGCGGCCCACAGCGTCGGCAGCGCCCTGGCCGGCATCGCCGGCGGCCACCAGGTGCTGGTGGTGACCCACCTGGCCCAGGTGGCGGCCTGCGCCGACCACCACCTGGTGGTGGCCAAGGATGACGACGGCCTGCGGGCCGTCACGACGGTCCATGGCCTCGACCACGAGGCACGGGTCGTCGAGTTGTCCCGGATGCTGTCCGGATCCCCCGATAGCGGCACGGCCCGCGACCACGCCGCCGAGTTGCTTGCCGCGGCGGCGAACCGGCTTCCCGGGTGACCTCTGACGCACTCCGCGCGCGCGTCGACCCACGGCGATAGATTGACCTCCCGTGACGAAACACATCTTCGTGACGGGCGGGGTCGCCAGCGGGCTGGGCAAGGGCCTCACCGCCGCCTCTCTCGGTCGCCTTCTCAAACAGCGCGGTCTGCGGGTCGTGATCCAGAAGCTGGATCCGTACATCAACGTCGACCCCGGCACCATGAACCCCTTCGAGCACGGCGAGGTGTTCGTCACCGACGACGGTGGTGAGACCGACCTGGACCTCGGCCACTACGAGCGGTTCATCGACGAGAACCTGACCCGCGACTCGAACGCCACCACCGGGTCCATCTACTCGACGGTCCTGGCCGCTGAACGCCGCGGCGACTATCTGGGCCGCACCGTCCAGGTCATCCCGCACATCACCGACGAGATCAAGCGCCGCATCCAGGTGCTGACCGGCGACGACGTCGATGTGCTCATCACCGAGGTCGGCGGCACGGTCGGCGACATTGAGATCCTGCCGTTCCTCGAATCCATCCGGCAGTTCCGCCTCGACGCCGGCCGGGACAACGTGTGCTACGTGCACGTGGCCCTCGTGCCGTACATCGCCCCGTCCGGCGAGCACAAGACGAAGCCGACCCAGCATTCGGTGATCGAGCTGCGGGGACGGGGCATCCAGCCCGACGCCATCGTGTGCCGCAGCGACGAGCCCATCGGCGACGACCTGGCCCGCAAGATCTCCAACCTGTCGTCGGTGCCGATCGAGGCCGTGGTCAACGCCCCCGACGCCGGCAGCCTCTACGAGATTCCGCTGGTCGTGCACGACGAGGGCCTCGACGACGTGGTGTGCGACATCCTGCGCATCGACGCCGGCCCACCCGACCTCACCGAGTGGCGGGAGCTGAACCGCAAGGTCATCGAGGCCACCGATCCGGTGCGCATCGGCCTGATCGGCAAGTACGTGAGTCTGGTCGACGCCTACCTGTCCGTCGTCGAGTCGCTCAACCATGCCGGTATCCACCTGGGCGCCGACGTGCAGATCGACTGGATCCAGGCCGAGGACGTCGAGGGCCTGCTCGGTGCCGACCGGCTCCGCGACCTCGACGGCATCGTGATCCCCGGCGGGTTCGGTGAACGGGGCGTCGAAGGCAAGATCGCCGCCGCCGGCTACGCCCGTGAGAACGACATCCCGTGCTTGGGCCTGTGCCTGGGGCTGCAGTGCATGGCCATCGAGTTCGGCCGCAACGTGCTGGGCTTGGAACGGGCCCATTCCAGCGAGTTCGACCCGTCGTCCCCCCATCCGGTCATCGACCTGATGGAGTCGCAGCGCGACGTCACCGACATGGGCGGCACCATGAGGCTCGGCGCCTACGTGGCCCAGCTGCGGCCCGGGTCACAGGTCGCCGAGTTGTACGGCGAGCACGTGGTGTCCGAACGCCACCGGCACCGCTACGAGTTCAACCCGAAGTACCGGGCCCGCTTCGAGGGCACCGACTTCGTGTGCTCGGGCGAGTCGCCCGACGGCCGGCTGGTCGAGTTCATCGAGTTGCGCAGCCACCCGTTCTGGGTGGCCACCCAGGCCCACCCCGAGTTCAAGAGCCGCCCCGACCGGCCGGCGCCCCTGTTCCGGGGGTTCGTGGCTGCCGCCCTCACCCGGGCCGAGGGTCGCAACCCGCAGCTCATCCAGGTCGACGCCGCCGCCGGCGACTGACCGCTGTGACCGGCGGATTCCGCCAGACCGGGGAGACGGTGGTCCATGAGGGCTTCGTCATCACCCTGGTCACCGCCTCGTTCACCGGTCCGGCCGGCGAGCGGATCCATCGGGACGTGGTGCGCCACCCCGGCGCCGTGGCCGTGGTCGCCATCGACGGCGACGACGTGGTGCTGGTGCGCCAGTACCGGCCGGCCCTCGACCGCGAGATGCTCGAACTGCCGGCGGGCAAGCTGGACGTACCCGGCGAGTCGCTGGTCGAAGCGGCCCGACGTGAGCTGATCGAGGAGGCCGGGCTGGACGCCCCCCACCTCGTCGAGGTGGCCGGCTTCCACAACTCAGGCGGCTTCTGCGACGAGTTCACCACGGTGTTTCTGGCCACTGAGCTGGTGCCTGCCGAAGCCCGGGCGGTCAGCGTGGAGGAGGCCTACCTCACCGTCGAACGGGTGCCGCTCGACGACGTGGCGGCCATGATCGCCGACGGCACCCTGACCGACGCCAAGACGGTCATCGGCCTGCTGGCCGTGCTGCGCCACCTGGGGCGATGATCGTGGGCCGGGGCCGCCATCTGGCCCGGCGGTTCGTCGGCGCACTGCGGGCCCGGCCGCTCGCCACCGACGAGGCGGCATGGGTGTTGGGTCACCTGCTGGACGGCGAGACGGCATTGTGGTCGCGGATGTCGGTGGCCGACCAGCGTCACGCCTTCGGGGTGGCCAGCAGCGTCGATGCCGCCCTGGACGGTGCCGACCGGCCGGTGTTGGCCGCCGCTCTGCTCCACGACGTCGGCAAGGTCGCGAGCGGGCTGGGGACGTGGAGCCGGGTGGGGGCCACCCTGGTCGGTGCGGTCACGTCGTCTGCCCGGCACGCCCGTTGGGCGGGCCGGCCGGGGGCGTTGGGCCGGCTGGGCCGGTACCTGCGGCATCCGGCCGAGGGGGCGGCGCTGCTCGCCGAGGCGGGCAGCGACCCGCTGACCGTGGCGTGGGCCGCAGAACACCACCGGCGGTCGTCGTCGTGGACGGTGGATCCGGAGATCGCCCGGGCCCTGTGGGCGGCCGACGACGACTGAGCCGGCGTGGGCTCTTAGGGGGCCAGCAGGCCGAGGTTGGTGCGGGCCCGGTCGAGGGTGGCTCGGGCCACCGAGCGGGCCTTGTCGGCGCCCAGGGCCAGCAGCCGCGAGGTCTCGGCCGGGTCGGCGGCCAGCTCGTGGTAGCGGGCCTGGATGGGGGCCAGCATCTCGACGACGGCGTCGGCGGTGGCCGCCTTGAGGTCGCCGTAGCGCTCTATGCCGGCGGCGGCGGCCTCGGGGGTCTGGCCGGTGGCGGCCCCCAGGATGGACAGCAGGTTCGACACGCCGGGCTTGTCGGCCACGTCGTAGCGGACCTCGGTGTCGCTGTCGGTGACGGCCCGCTTGATCTTCTTGACGATGGCCGCCGGCTCGTCGAGCAGCGAAATCGACCCCTGGGGGCTGTCCTCGGACTTGGACATCTTGTTGTCGGGGTGCTGGAGGTCCATGACGCGGGCTCCGGCCGGGGGGACCACGGCTTCGGGGACCACGAAGGTGTCGCCGAACCGGCTGTTGAACCGTTCGGCCAGGTCGCGGGTGAGCTCGATGTGCTGGCGCTGGTCCTCGCCGACCGGCACCTGCTCGGTGTCGTAGAGCAGGATGTCGGCGGCCTGCAGGGCCGGGTAGGTGAACAGGCCGCCGGAGACGAAGTCGGCCTTGTCGGACTTGTCCTTGAACTGGGTCATGCGCCGCAGCTCGCCGAAGGCCGCCGTACATTCCATCAGCCAGGCGCCTTCGGCATGTTCGGCGACGTGGCTCTGCACGAACAGCGTGGAGCGTTCGGGATCGATGCCGACGGCCAGCAGTATCTGGGCCAGCGACAGGGTGGAGGACCGCAGCTCCTCGGGGTCCTGGGGGACGGTGAGGGCGTGGAGGTCGACCACGCAGTACACGGCGTCGGCTTCGTCCTGGAGGGCCACCCAGTTGTTGAGGGCTCCGAGCAGGTTGCCGAGGTGCACCGAGCCGCTGGGCTTGATGCCCGAGAACACACGTGTCATGGCTGGTCAGGGTACCGGCGGGGCACCCGGCCGTGGGGCATGGATTCCGGGCCGCGACAGGCCGGGTGTTCCCGTGGCCATGCACCGCGCCGGGTGCCGGAATCCCTAGGGTCGGGGGCCGTGAGCGTCTCCGTCACCACCTCTGTCTTCGACGGCCCGTTCGACCTGCTGCTCCACCTGATCCTGAAGGAGGAGGTGGAGCTCTACGAGGTGTCGCTGTCGTCGATCGTCGACGCCTACCTGGCCGAGCTCGAACGCCTCGAGGAGCTGGACCTGGAGCTGGCCACCGAGTTCCTGCTCATCGCGGCGATCCTCGTGGAACTCAAGACCCGCCGGCTGCTGCCCAACCACGCCCGCGACGACCTCGACGACGAGTTCGGGCTGTGGGAGGAACGCGACCTGCTGCTCACCCGGCTGCTCGAGTGCAAGACGTTCAAGGACGCTGCGGTGGTGCTGCGGCGCCTGGCCGCCGACGCCTCCCGGTCGTGGCCTCGTCGGGCTGGTCTGGAGGACCGCTTCTTGAGCCTGGCCCCCGACCTGCTCGACGGCATCACCCCGACCGACCTGCGGCGGGCCTGTCTCGACGCCCTGACCCCCAAGCCGGTGGTCCACGTCGACCTGGACCACATCGCCCCCATCCGGGTCACCGTGGCCGACGCCGTGGCGGTGCTCGTCGAGGCCATTCCGCGCCGGGGCACGGTGTCGTTTCGCACGTTGACCGCCGGGATCACCGACCGCATCGAGGTGGTGGTGCGGTTCCTCGCCGTGCTCGAGCTGTTCAAGCAGGGCGTGATCGAGATCGACCAGCCGGGGGCCTTCGGCGACATCCATGTGTGGTGGCGCCAGGGCGCCGACCCGGCCGACGTCGAGATGATCGACGCCTACGAGGGCTGACCGTGAACATTCCCGACGCCGACCGGGCGACCAGCCGGGCCATCGAAGCCATCCTCATGGTGGCCATCGACCCGGTGTCGCCGAACCTGCTGGCCCAGCTGTTCGAGATCCCCACGGCGTCCGTCGAGGCGTTGTGCGACGCCCTGGCCGCCGACTACGACTCGGAGCAGCGGGGGTTCGTTCTGACCCGGGTGGCCGGCGGCTACCGGTTCCAGAGCCACCCCGACCAGGCACCCTGGGTGGAGCGTTTCGTGCTGGAGGGTCAGAGCTCGCGTCTCACGTCGGCGGCGCTCGAAACGCTGGCCATCGTGGCCTATAAGCAGCCCATCTCCCGGGCCCAGGTGTCGGCCATCCGTGGCGTCGACGTCGACAGCGTGATCCGCACCCTGCATCAGCGGGGCTACATCGACGAGGTGGCCCGCGACCCGGGCCCCGGCCACGCCTCGTTGCTGGGCACCACGCCCGAGTTCCTGGAACGCATGGGGCTCAACAGCCTCGACGACCTGCCGCCGCTCGGGGAGTTCGTTCCCGGCCCCGAGGTGGTCGAGGCCCTCGAGCGGGGGCTGCGGGCCGACCCGGACCTGGTCGCCGAGTCTGCTGAGCCCATCGAGTCCGCGGAGGGGGCGGCGACCGCCGACCCGGCCTGACGTGACGGACGGCGACCCGTACCCCCACGACGGCGAGCGTCTACAGAAGGTGCTGGCCCGAGTGGGGGTCGGCAGCCGGCGGGTGTGTGAGGACCTCATCGCCGAAGGGCGGGTGCTCGTCGATGGCGAGGTGGCGGTGCTGGGCCGGCGGGTCGACCCGGCCACGGCGCTGGTCACCGTCGACGGTGCCCCGATCGGGGTGCGCCCCGATCTGGTGCATTACCTGCTCAACAAGCCGGCCGGGGTTGTGACCACCGCCGATGACCCGCAGGGCCGGCCGATCGTCGTGGACCTGGTTCCGGCCGAGCCCCGGGTGTTCCCGGTGGGGCGCCTGGACGTCGACACCGAGGGCCTGCTGGTGCTCACCAACGACGGCGAGTTGACCCACCGGTTGACCCATCCGTCGTTCGGCGTCGAAAAGGAGTACGTGGCCGAGGTGGAGGGGGTGCCGTCGCGGGCGGCGCTGCGGATGCTGCGCGAGGGCGTCGAGCTGGACGACGGCCCCACCGCGCCGGCCAGAGTGGCGGCGGTCGACGACCGTCTGATCCGGTTGACCATCCACGAGGGGCGCAACCGGCAAGTGCGACGGATGTGCGCCGCGGTCGGGCATCCCGTGTTGCGGCTGGTCCGCACCCGTATCGGGCCGCTGGCCGACCGGTCGCTGCGGCCAGGGGCGTGGCGGGCCCTGACCGGCGACGAGGTGCGGGCCCTCGAGCGGGCCGTGGCCGACCCGGCCGGGTGAATCCCGTCGGGCGGGCCGAACACCCGCCGGTAGCATCGACGGCCATGGCCACCCCTTCCAGCCCCCGAATCCCACGCCGGTGAGCCGTCGGGCGACCGTCGTCGGCGTCGGTCTGATCGGCGGATCGATCGGGATGGCGTTGCGGGCCATGGGCTGGCACGTCAGCGGGGTCGACCATGACGCCGACCGGCTGGTCCGGGCCGTCGAGCTGGGTGCGGTCGACGCCACCGGGTGGGACGCCGCCGCCGAGCTCACCTTCGTGGCCACCCCGGTCGGCACCATCGCCGCCGCGGCCGCCGAGGCGCTGGCAGCCGCTCCCGACGGCCTGGTCACCGACGTGGGCAGCGTCAAGGCGCCCATCGTGTCGGCCGTCGACGACCCCCGATTCGTGGGCGGCCATCCGATGGCCGGCTCCGAACAGGAGGGGGTGGACGGGGCCCGTGACGACATGTTCGTCAACGCCAACTGGGTGCTGACCCCGGTCGAGGACACCGACGACGCCGCGTTCACCACGGTACGCCAGGTCCTCAACTCGATGGGGGCCGAGGTGATCACGGTGTCGCCGGAGCGCCACGACGCCCTGGTGGCCATCGTGTCCCACGTGCCCCACCTGACCGCGGCCACCCTCATGGGCCTGGCCGCCGAACGTTCCGAGGAACACCAGGCGGTGCTGCGCCTGGCCGCTGGCGGGTTCCGGGACATGACCCGGGTGGCGGCCGGGCACCCCGGGATCTGGCCCGACATCTGCGCCGAGAACCGGGACGCCATCGCCGAGGTGCTCGACGCCCTCATCGAGGATCTGGCCGAGGTGCGGGCCGAGGTGGCCGGGTCCGACCGACCGGGGCTGTTGCGCCGCCTGGAGACGGCCCGGGCGGCCCGGGTGAGCCTGCCGACTGGTGCGCCCCGGCCGTCCGAGCTGTCCGAGGTGCGGGTGCCGGTGCTGGACCGCAAGGGCGAGCTGGCGGCTATCGCCGTGCTGGCCACCGACGTGGACGTCAACATCTACGACTTCGAGGTGGCCCACTCCACCGAGGGCGACCGGGGCGTCGTGCTGCTCGTGGTCGAGACCCGGCTTGCCGAACGCCTGACCGGCGGGCTCATGACCCTGGGCTACCGGCCGACGTCGCAGCCCCTGGTGTGAGTGTGGGGGCCATGGCTGCGGTGACCGTCGCCCCGGGGGGGCCGCTGCGGGGCACGGTGCGGGTACCGGGCGACAAGTCGATCTCCCACCGGGTGCTGATGCTGGCCGCCCTGGCCGACGGCGAGTCGGTCATCACCGGGCTGAGCGACGGCGACGACGTGGCCCGCACCCGGGCGATCGTCGAGGCCCTGGGGGCGGTGGTCGTCGAGGACGGCGACGCCCTGCGGATAACCGGCGGGGCCCTGCGAGCCGCCGACACGGTGCTCGACGTCGGCAACTCGGGCACCGGCATCCGCCTGCTGGCCGGGCTGCTGGCCGGGTTGCCGTTCACCTCGATCCTGGACGGCGACCAGTCGATCCGACGGCGGCCGATGGGGCGCATCATCGACCCACTGCGGGCCATGGGGGCCGTCATCGGAGGCGACGGTGATGGTGACTTGGCGCCGATCACCATGCACGGTGGGGGACTACAGGGCATTGAGTATGAACTGCCGGTGGCCAGCGCGCAGGTGAAGAGCGCCGTGTTGTTGGCCGGCCTGTCGGCCTTCAGTCCGACCACGGTGGTCGAACCCGAACCGACCCGGGCCCATACCGAGGAACTGTTGGTGAAGGCCGGTGTGCGGGTCGACACCGACGGTGCCCGCATCACCGTGCATCCTGGCCGCCCGGACCCGTTCACCCACAGGGTGGAGGGTGACCCGTCCCAGGCGGCGTTCTGGGCGGTGGCCGCGGCGATCGTGCCTGGTTCGGAGGTGACCGTCGAGCACGTGTACCGGGGTCCGGCCCGCACCGGGTTCGTCGATGTGCTGACCCGCATGGGGGCCGACATCGGCCACGATCCGGCCACCGGCGACCTGACGGCGCGGGCGTCGGCCCTGACCGCCACCGAGGTGGCGGCGGCCGAGGTGCCGGGGCTGGTCGACGAGGTGCCAGTGCTGGCCGTGGCTGCAGCGTGCGCTGAGGGGACCACGGTGTTCCACGGGGTCGCCGAGCTCCGGGTCAAGGAGAGCGACCGGCTGGCCACCGTCGAACGGGAGTTGGGCCGCATGGGGGCCCGGGTGACCGCCACGCGCGACACCCTGACGGTGACCGGGGGCCCGCTCACCGGGATGGCCGTCGAGTCGCATCACGACCACCGCATCGCCATGTCGGCTGTCGTGGCCGCTCTGGTGGCCGACGGTCCAACGACGGTGGCCGGCTGGGATGCCGTGGCCACCAGCTATCCGGGGTTCCTCGACGACCTGGATGCCTTGCGGGGTGATGGACGTGGCTGAGGGGATGACGGTCATCGCCATCGACGGGCCTGCGGGCTCGGGCAAGTCGACGGTGGCCCGGGCGGTGGCCGACCGGCTGGGCCTCGACTACCTGGACACCGGGGCCATGTACCGGGCGGTGGCCTTCGCCGCCCTGCGGCGGGGCGTCGACCCGGCCGACGGTCCGGCGGTGGCCGCGGTGGCCGCCGACATCGAGTTGGCCCTGGACCGCAAGGCGTGTGTGGTCGACGGGGTTGACGCCACGGCGGCCATCCGGGGCCCGGAGGTCACCGGGGCGGTCAGCGCGGTGGCCGCCGAGCCGGGGGTGCGGGCCGAGATGGTGCGCCGCCAGCGGGCCTGGGCCGCCGACCACGGTGGCGGCGTCATGGAGGGCCGCGACATCGGTTCGGTGGTGTTCCCCGACGCCTCCCTCAAGGTGTACCTGACCGCCTCGCCGGAGGTGCGTGCTGCTCGCCGGGCCGCCGAGGACGACACCGTCGACGTGGCCGCGGTGGCTGCCGACATCCGTCGCCGCGACACCGTCGATTCGGGGCGGGTGGCCAGCCCGCTGGTCGAGGCTGAGGGGTCGGTGGTCGTGGACACGTCGGACCTCACCATCGATCAGGTGGTGGACCGGGTCGTGGCCCTGTTGGGCGACGTGGGGGAGGGCCGGTGAGCGATCAGCGTGAGCTGGGGAGGACGATGGGCTGGTTCGACCGGGCCGCCTACCGGTTCTTCTGGTCGCTGCTGTGGATCATCTGCAAGGTGTGGTTCCGGTTCCGGGTGGTCGACAAGCACAAGTTGCCGGCCGATGAGCCGTACATCCTGGCTCCGGTGCACCGTTCGTACCTCGACACGCCGGTGGGGGGCATGGTCACGGCGCGGCGGCAGCGGTTCCTCGGTAAGGAGTCGCTGTGGCGCAACCGGTTCGCCGGGCGGTTCCTGACCATCGTCGGCGGGTTCCCGGTGGAGCGGGGCACTGCCGACCGGGCCGCCTTGCGGGCCTGCCAGGACGTGTTGGCCGGCGGCGAGCCGATGGTGATGTTCCCGGAGGGCACCCGCCAGTACGGGCCGGTGGTCGAGGCCGAGCTCATGCATTCGGGGCCGGCGTTCGTGGCTGCCCGGGCCGGGGTGCCGGTCGTCCCGATGGGGATCGCCGGCACCGATTACGCCATGCCGGGCGGGTCGCCGTTCATCAAGCCGGTGAAGGTGTGGATGGTGGTCGGCGACCCGATCTATCCGCCGGCCGTGGAGGGCCGGGTGCCTCGTCGGGCGGTGGCCGATCTGACCGAGGAACTGCGGGTCGGCCTGCAGACGGTGTTCGACGAGGCCCAGCGCCGCACTGGCCGCCCCGCGCTGTCGAAACCGGACGCGGGTGACGGGGGCCAGGCCTAGACCCGGTCGAGGGCGGCCAGGGCGTCGGAGGCGTCGATGGAGCGGTCGTCGAGATGCCCTGCCGGCGGCGGGGCACCGAACCCGAACCCGGCGAACACCCGCACCGCGGCCAGCAGGTCGCGCAGGTTGCGGGGCGGCGGGAAGTACTCGTCTTCGTCGGTGTGGCGCACCGACTCGACTCCGGCCGCTGGAGCCAGGGCAGCCACCACGGCATCGACCACCTCTTCGGGGGCCGAAGCTCCGGCGGTGACCCCGACGGTGCCGGTGAGGTCGCCGGGCAGTTCCTCGGCCCGGTTGATCCACACCACCCGGGCGCAGCCGGCCTCCTCGGCCAACTTCACGAGGGCCCGGGTGTTGGAACTGTTGGTGGAGCCGATGACGACGACGGTGTCGCAGCGGTCGACCAGATCCAGCAGTGCCCCCTGGCGGTTCGTGGTGGCGAAGCACAGGTCGCTACGCCCCGGCGACCACAGGGTCGGCCAGCGGTCGCGGGCCGCGTCGACCACCCCGGCCCAGTCGCGGTGGCTGAGCGTGGTCTGGGCCAGCAGGGCCACGTCGTCACCCAACTCCGGCAGGGCCATCACCTCGTCGGGGTGCTCGACCCGGTGCATCACGTCGGGGGCCACGGCGATGGTGCCCTCGGCCTCCTCGTGGCCGGCATGGCCGACGTACACGACGCTGAAGCCCTTGCGGGCCCGGGTCTTGACCTCGTGGTGGACCTTGGTGACCAGCGGGCACACGGCGTCGACGGTGTAGCCGCCGACCTCGCCGGCCCGGGCCACCACCTCGGGGGCTGACCCGTGGGCCGACAACATGACCGGCGCCCCGGCGGGCACGTCGTCGATGGAGTCGACGAACACCACGCCCAGTGCCTCGAAACGCTCGACGACCAGCTTGTTGTGGACGATCTCGTGGTAGCAGTACACCGGCTCGTCGAACGCCCGCACCAGCCACGCCAAAGCCTTGATGGCCATCTCCACCCCAGCGCAGAACCCTCTGGGTTCGGCCAGCAGTACCAGTTCGACACCGACGCTCACGCCGACGACCCTACCGGTGTGGCCGGCCCACGTCGGTAGCCTGGGAGGCCTATGTCGACCCCCGTGGTGGTCGCCGTGGCCCCCGAATCGCCCGCTGAACGGGCCGGGGTCGTCGCCGGTGACCGCATCCTCACCATCAACGACCAGGTGCCTCGCGACGTCATCCAGTACCAGCTGCTGGTCGACGAGCCGTCCGTCGTCCTCGAGTTGGATTCGGGCGGGTTGCAGCGCGAGGTGGCCGTCGACAAGGCCGCCGGGGCGCCGCTCGGCGTCGAGGTCGACAGCGCCTTGTTCGACGAGGTCCGAACCTGCGACAACCACTGCGAGTTCTGCTTCATCTACCAACTGCCGCCGGGCATGCGCCGCAGCCTGTACGTCAAGGACGACGACTACCGGCTGTCGTTCCTGTACGGCAACTTCACCACCCTCACCCGCTTTACCGAGGCCGACCTGGAGCGGGTGGTCACCGAGGGGCTCAGCCCGCTGTACGTGTCGATCCATGCCACCGATCCGGCGAAGCGCACCGAGATGCTCCGCAACCGCCGGGGTGCGACCAGCCTGCGGTGGTTGCGGGCCCTGCTCGACCACGGGGTCACCGTGCACGGCCAGGTCGTGGTGTGCCCCGGCATCAACGACGGCGGCTGGCTCGAGGACACCCTGGCCGGGGTCGCCGAACGATTCCCCGAGTTGGCCAGCCTGTGCGTCGTGCCGCTCGGGGTGAGCCGCTACACCACCGAGCCCCGAATGCGGCCCCACACGACGGCTGAGGCTGCGCTGGTCGTCGACACCGTCGAGGCCTGGCAGGAGCGGTTCGCCGCCCTCGTCGGCCACCGGCTGGTGTTCGCTGCCGACGAGTACTACCTGCTGGCCGGCCGCCCTTTCCCGGCCGCCGACACCTATGAAGGGTTCGACATGCACGAAGACGGCATCGGCATGGCCCGGGCCTTCGAGTTGGAGTTCACGGGAGAAACGGACGAAGCCGTGTCAGGGCCGCGTCCCGGATTCTTCGCTTCCGTGGACGGTGCGCCCGCCGACGGCTACCGGACTCCCCGCACCGACGACACAGTGTCCTCGGGTACGCCGGTCCGGTTGGGCGTCCGACCCGACGCCTCGGTGGCGGTGCTGACCGGCACCCTGGGTGCACCCATCGTCGAACCGCTGGTCGCCTCGGTTGGCCGCGACGACGCCCGCGTCGTGCCCGTCGAGAACCGGTTCTTCGGCGGCAACGTCGGTGTCACCGGCCTGATGGTCGGCGACGATCTGGTGCGGGTGCTGGGCGAGCAGCCTGAAGGCCACCGCTACCTGCTGCCCGACGTGTGCCTGAGCGGAGGTCGATTCCTCGACGGCCTGACCCCCGCCGACCTTCCCCGTCCCGTGGAGGTGGTGGCCACCGACGGCGCAGCGCTGCGGCATGCATTGTCGGCCGGCGTCCCTGGAGGTCGTTCGTGAATCCCACCGTCGCCATCGTCGGGCGGCCCAACGTGGGCAAGTCGACGCTCATGAACCGCATCATCGGGCGCCGCGAGGCCATCGTTGAGGAACGTCCCGGCGTCACCCGCGACCGCAAGGAGATCGAGGCCTTCTGGTTGGACCGAGCCTTCACCCTGATCGACACCGGCGGCTGGATGGCTGGCGGTGATTCCCTGGACGACAAGGTCAGCCGGCAGAGCGAGCAGGCCATCGCCGCGGCCGACGCCGTGCTGTTCGTGGTCGACGCCACCGTCGGCGTCACCGAGGACGACGCCCGGGTGGCGGCCCTGCTGCGGGCTCGGGCCGATTCGGTGGTCGTGGTGGCCAACAAGGTCGACGACCGCAGCCACGAGGCCGCCATCTGGGATCTGCTGGCGTTCGGGTTGGGTGAGCCGGCTCCGGTCAGCGCCCTGCACGGCCGGGGCACCGGCGACATGCTGGACCGCCTGATCGCCTTGCTTCCCGAGCCGGCCACCGAAGATCTGACGGCCGTCGAGGACGACCCCGAGGACGAACGGATCATGGCCGTCGCCCTGGTGGGGCGGCCCAATGTCGGCAAGTCGACGCTGTTCAACCGGCTCATCGGTGAGGAACGGGCGGTGGTCCACGACCGGCCCGGCACCACCCGCGACGCCGTCGACACCATCGTCGAGACCGAGCACGGCCCGACCCGTTTCATCGACACCGCGGGCATGCGCCGCAAGGCCCGCATCGACGAGGACACCGAGTACTACTCGCTGGTCCGGGCGCTCAAGGCCGTCGACACCGCCGACGTGGCCCTGCTCGTCGTCGATGCCACTATCGGGGTCACCCACCAGGACCAGCGCCTCGCCGAGCGGGTCGATGCCGCCGGCTGTCCGATCGTCGTGCTGCTCAACAAGTGGGATCTGGTCGATGCCGAGCAGCGGGCTGACGTCACCGAACAGGTGGGCGACAAGCTGCACTTCGTCGGGGAAGCACCGGTGCTCAAGATCAGTGCCCTCACCGGCAAGAACGTGGGGCGGCTGTGGCCGGCACTGGCCGACACCCTGGAGGGGTACCGCACCCGCATCCCGACCCGGAGGGTCAACGACGTGGTGCGGGCCGCCCAGCAGGCCCATCCGGCACCCGGCGGGGCCCGCATCCTGTACGCCACCCAGGGGGCGACCGACCCGCCGACGTTCACCCTGTTCGCCAACCGTGAGGTGCCCCGCACATGGCTGCGGTACATCGAGAAACGGCTGCGCGAGGACCTGGGTCTCGGGTCCACACCGGTGAAGTTGCGGGTGCGTCGCCGCTCCGAATAGCGGGGTCCGGCGGGCACTGAGTCGAAGCGCCGTTTCCGGTCGCCGCCTGCGGGTACGCTGAGGGTCCATGCGCACCCCGGTTCTCACCGTCGTGGGCCTGATCTGTCTGGCCGCCACCCTCAGTTGGGCCCGTTCGTCGCGGCACCGCTACCGGTTGGTGCACCGCATCGATCCCGAGATGGCGCCCGATGCCTACACGCTGGCCTGGTCGCAGTTCCGCAAGGAGTTCCATTCGGCGCTGCTGTACGGCCTGTTGGCTCTAGGGCTGCTCCTCAACGCGTTCGCCGACGTCACCGCGGTGTTCGCCCTCGTCGCCATTCCGGCGGTGGTGTCGACGGCATGGGCCCGCAACGCGGTGCGCGAGGCCCGTCTGGCCCGCCAACGCATCGACATCGAGCGGCGAGCCCAGGAGGCCCTGGCCCAGGAGGAGCTGGCCCCCAAGGCGTGGGCGTCCCGTCTGGCCCCCGATGATCTGCCCGACTTCTCAGGTTTCGAGGTCGGCCGGGTGTACCAGGCCGGTACCGGGCTGATGGCCGGCGATTTCTTCGACGTCTTCCGGGCCGCCCCGACCCGGCTGGCCGCCGTCATCGGCGATGTGGCCGGGCACGGCATCGAGTCGTCCATCACCGCTTTCCAGGCCAAGTACCTGCTGCGCACGTTCCTACGGCAGTTCCGCGACCCGGCCCAGGCCCTCGAGGAACTGAACCGGCAGATGTCGGCCGTGGAACGTTCCGAGGAGTTCATCTCGCTGGTCGTGTTGGTGTTCGACACCGAGGCCGAGACCCTGCGGTACGCCTCGGCCGGCCACCCGGCCACCTTCTTGTTCCATGACCGTGAGGTGCGTCCGTTGCGGTCGACGGGCCCGCTGCTGATGCTGGATCCGACGGGCGGCTACTTCAGCCGTGAGATACCGCTGGGTCGGGACGACATGGCGCTCATGTACACCGACGGCCTGGTCGAGGCCCGTAGCGGCGACGAGTTGTTCGGCGAGGACCGCATCGGCGACGCCCTGCGTCGCAACCCGGGCATCGCCCCCGACGTGCTGTGCAAGCAGCTGCTGGACGCGGCCAACGACTTCAGTCAGGGCATCATCGAGGACGACGTCGCCATCCTGGCCATCCGCAAGAACTAGGGGCCGGTGACGGGCCGTGCCGTGGTGCGAAGCGTGCGCCCGCTACCTGAGCCCCAACTCGGTGTCGGTGGTGGGCACATGCCCGAAGTGCGGCGAACGGGTGTCGGACGCTGATGGGCGACCGGCCGCCTCGCAGAAGGTGCCGTGGCACTTCTGGGTGTTCGTGGGGGCCGCCGTGGTCTACCTGGGGTGGCGGGTGGTGCAGGGGCTGGTCGAGTTGGTGACCTGAGCGGCGGCCCCGGTGCGGCGGCCGGCCGGTAGAGTGGCCGCTCCACAGCGGGCTGTGGCGCAGCTTGGTTAGCGCGTCGGTCTGGGGGACCGAAGGTCGGAGGTTCGAATCCTCTCAGC
>CAZPGL010000038.1:0-19596 GCA_964586175.1 uncultured Microthrixaceae bacterium
CAGACGGTGATCGAAGTACTGCGTCTCGGCTACGCCTGGGCCGGTCGGGTCGTACGACCGGCCATGGTCAAGGTCCGCGGCTGACCGGCGTCGAGGATCGGTAGCGCCCGATGACCGCCCAACGCGAGTGGTTCGACAAGGACTTCTACGCGGTGCTGGGCGTCGACCAGGGGGCGTCGGCCAAGGACCTCACCAAGGCGTATCGCAAGCTGGCCCGCCAACTGCACCCCGACGCCAACCCGGGGGACGCCGCGGCCGAAGCCCGGTTCAAGGAGGTGTCGGCCGCCTACGACGTACTGGGCGACGAGACCAAGCGGGCCGAATACGATGAGGTGCGCCGCCTGGGGCCAATGGGCGGCGGATTCCCCGGCGGCGGTTTCCCCGGGGGCGGCTTCCCCGGGGGCGCATCCTTCGACCTGGGTGACCTGTTCGGCGGGCTGTTCGGCCAGGGTGGCGGCCGGGGTGCCTCGGGTGGCCGGCGGGGCGCCGACCTCGAGACCAACCTCACCCTGTCGTTTCTCGAATCGGTGACCGGGTTGACCACCGCCGTCCACCTCACCACCGAGGCCTCGTGTTCGACGTGTGGCGGCTCCGGGGCCCGGCCCGGCACTACACCCCGCCGGTGCGACGCCTGCGGCGGGCGGGGCGTCCAGGCCGACGACCAGGGCCCGTTCTCGTTCAGCCGACCGTGCAGCGGGTGCGGCGGCCGCGGCCACCTCATCGACGACCCGTGCGGGACATGTCGGGCATCGGGCACCGAGCGGCGCCCCCGCGAAGTCAAGGTGCGGATCCCGGCCGGCGTCGAGGACGGCAAGCGCATCCGGCTCAAGGGCCACGGAGCCCCGGGTCGGGGCGGGCCGTCGGGTGACCTGTTCATCCAGTTGGTCGTCGACCCGCACCCGGTGTTCGGCCGCCGGGGCGACGACCTCACCGTCACCGTGCGGGTCACCTACCCCGACGCGGTGCTCGGGGCCGAGATCGTGGTGCCCACCATCGACGGCGGCTCGGTCACCGTCAAGGTGCCGGCCGGCACCCCGAGCGGACGCACCCTGCGGGTCAAGGGTCGCGGCGTCGCCTCGACACGGGGCACCGGCGACCTCCTGGCCACCGTCGAGGTCGACGTGCCCACCGCCCTCACCGACGAGCAGCGGGTCGCCGTCGAGGCCCTCGGCGCCGCCCTCGCCGACGACGTGACAGGATGAGGTCCTGATGGCGACCATCCGTCCCCGCCCCGACCAGGCTGTCTACGTCATCTCGGTGGCCGCCGAGTTGGCGGGAATGCATCCCCAGACCCTGCGCATCTACGAGCGGCGGGGTCTGGTCGACCCGGCCCGTACGACCGGCGGCAACCGCCGCTACAGCGAGGTCGACATCCTCCTGTTGCGTCGCATCGCCGACCTTACCGCCGATGGCCTGAACCTGGCCGGGGTCAAGCGGGTGCTCGAACTCGAGGCCGAGCTGGCCCGTGTCGAGCACGAACTGGCCGAGGCCCGCGCCGAAGGCACCCAGGCGGTGGCCGATGTCCACCGGCAGTACCGTCGCGACCTGGTGCCGTTGCGCCAGAGCGTCACCGTGTACCGACGGGAGGGACGGTCCTGACGGTTGATCCGGTGCCGCTCAGGCCCTTTTTTCGGGGTTTTCGAGTGTTACGGCAGCGTTGCAATCCCCAGTCCGGGGTCGCTGGAGGCCGCTAACCGTGGGGATCCAGATACTTGTCCACAGGCACTGTGGACATCGTGGATCATGAGCGCGCATCGCTCAGGATCACCGGCTCCGAGTCGCCCGTCGCCGGCCGAATCGAGCACGAAATGCCGTCCGGGACGACCCTCGCGGCCCGGTAGGATCGATCCGTAAGGGACCCGAAGAATCAGGAGTGGTGCCGTGTCCGCGACCGTCGTCGTCGGGACGCAATGGGGCGACGAGGGCAAGGGCAAGTTCACCGACCTCGTCGCCGTCGACATGTCGATGGTCGTCCGCTACCAGGGCGGCCACAACGCCGGCCACACCCTGGTCGTCAACGGCGAGTCGTTCGCCCTGCAGCTCATCCCCAGCGGTGTCCTCTATCCGCACGTCACCCCGCTCATCGGCAACGGTGTCGTCGTCGACCCCCGGGTGCTCATCGCCGAGATGGACATGCTCGAGTCTCGTGGGGTGTCCACCGAACGCCTCCGGGTCAGCGGCAACGCCCACCTGATCCTGCCCTACCACCAGGAACTCGACGCCCTCCACGAACGTCACCTGGGCAAGAACAAGATCGGCACCACCAAGCGGGGCATCGGCCCGGCCTACGCCGACCGCTCCATGCGGGTCGGGCTGCGGGTCCAGGACATGCTCGACGAGAAGATCTTCGCCAAGAAGCTGGGCGCCGCCCTCGAGCACCACAACAAGGTGCTGACCCGGGTGTTCAACCGGCTGCCCATCGAGGCCGACGCCATCACCGACGAGTACCTGCGGGTCTGTGCCCCCCGGTTGGCCCCGCTCATCGTCGACGGGGTCGGGCTGATCCACGACGAACTCGACGCCGGCGGCAACGTGCTCATGGAAGGGGCCCAGGCCACGTTCCTCGATCTGGACCACGGCACCTACCCGTTCGTCACCTCGTCGAACCCGGTGGCCGGCGGCGCCTGCACCGGCGCGGGTATCGGCCCCCGCGACATCGAGCGGGTCATCGGCATCGCCAAGGCCTACGTCACCCGGGTGGGTGCCGGGCCGTTCCCGACCGAGCTGTTCGATGACATCGGCGACCACCTCGTCGATGTCGGCCACGAATACGGCACCAACACCGGTCGTCGTCGTCGCCCCGGCTGGCTCGACACCGTCATGCTGCGGTTCGCCGCCCGGATCAACTCGCTGACCGAGTTGGCCATCACCAAACTCGACGTGCTCGACCAACTCGAGACGATCAAGGTGTGCGTGGCCTACGAGGCCGATGGTGAGCGCCACCGCCAGCTGCCGTACCACCAGTCGGTGCTCCACCGGTCCACGCCGGTCTACGAGGAGCTGCCGGGCTGGCGCTGTGACCTGTCCGGGGTCACCGAGCGATCGCACCTGCCCGCCGAGGCCGAGGCCTACCTGTCGTTCGTCGAGGACCAGGTTGGGGTGCCCATCGGCATGGTCGGGGTCGGCCCCGGCCGCGACCAGGTGCTCCAGTTCGGCGCCCGATGAATCTCCGACCACGACGGCCGGGCCGCCGATGAAGGTCTGCGTCGTCGGATCGGGCGGCCGTGAGCACGCCCTGGCCCACGTCCTCGGCCGCGACGCCGAAGTCGTGGTCACCCCCGGCAACCCGGGCATCCCCGGGTCGGTGTCCACCCCGCCCGAAGACGTCGACGCCGAACTCACGGTCATCGGCCCCGAGGCCCCGCTCGTCGATGGTCTCGCCGATCGCCTGCGTGCCTCCGGCCGTCTCGTCTTCGGTCCCGGTGCCGACGGGGCCCGCCTCGAAGGATCCAAGGCCTGGATGAAGCAGGTACTGGTCGAGGCCGGGGTTCCGACCGCCGCCCACGGTGCCTTCACCGACGAGGCCGCCGCCCTGGCGTTCCTCGACACCATGCACGACCTGTTCGTCATCAAGACCGACGGGTTGGCCGCCGGCAAGGGCGTGCTCGTCACCGAGGACCGGTCCGAGGCCGTCGACGCCGTCCGGGCCTACCTCTCGGGCGCGGCCTTCGGCGATGCCGGACGCACCGTCGTCATCGAAGAGGGCCTCACCGGTCCGGAACTGTCCGTTCTCGCCATCTGCGACGGCACCGACGCCGTCGCCCTCAGCCCGGCCCAGGATTTCAAGCGACTGGCCGACGGCGACGCCGGCCCCAACACCGGGGGCATGGGCGCCTACTCACCGGTGCCGGTCGCCACCGCCGACGCCGTCGACGGTCTGATGGACGGTGCCGTGCTCCCCACCCTGGCTGCCCTGCGGGGCCGGGGCATCGACTACCGCGGCGTCCTGTACTGCGGGCTGATGTTCACGCCCGGCGGACCCAAGGTGCTCGAGTACAACGTGCGGTTCGGTGATCCCGAGACCCAGGTGGTGCTGCCCCGCCTCACCAGCGACCTCGGCGACCTGTTGGCCGGAGCCGCCGCCGGATCCATCACCTCGGCCCCCACGTTCGACGACGGCGCCGCGGTCACCGTGGTGTGCGCTGCCGACGGCTACCCGGCCTCTCCCCGCACCGGCGACCCCATCGAGGGAATGGCCGACGCCTCGGCCATGACCGGGGTGAGCGTGTTCTGCGCCGGGGTCGGCGGCACGGCCGACGTTCCGGTCACGGCCGGCGGGCGTGTCCTCGCCGTCACCGGCCAGGGACCTACGATCGACCACGCTCGCAACCGCGCGTACCAGGGGGCGGCCGCCATCTCGTGGCCCGGTCTCCACCACCGAACCGACATCGCTGCAGCGCCGACCACCGGTGCCGCGGCCTCATTCGAGGAGCCAGCTCGATGACCCACAAGATCGCCATCCTCATGGGATCACCCAACGACGCCGACAAGATGGCCCCTGCGGCCACCACCCTGGAGCGGTACGGCATCGAGGCCGACGTCCGGGTCATGTCGGCCCACCGCAGCCCGGCGCTGGTGTCGGCGTTCGTTTCCGGCGCCCGTGACGCCGGCTACTCGGCCATCATCTGTGGCGCGGGCATGGCCGCCCACCTGGCCGGGGCGGCCGCCGCCCACACCACCCTGCCGGTCATCGGTGTGCCGTTGTCCGGTGGCGCCATCAACGGCTGGGACTCGTTGCTGGCCACCGTCCAGATGCCCAAGGGCATTCCGGTGGCCACCGTCGCCGTGGACGGGGCCATGAACGCCGCCCTGCTGGCCGTCCAGATGCTCTCCCTCGGCGATCCGGCGCTGGTCGCCGGACTCGAGGCCCACCGGGCCGAGATGGTGCCGGTCGATCCGGCCGCCTCGTGACCGTCGAGAACGTGCTCGCCTCCCGGTACGCCGGGAAGGTCATGGCCGACCTCTGGTCGGCCGAAGGCAAGGTCGTCCTCGAACGCCAACTGTGGATCACCGTGCTCGAGGCGCAGCGCTCGCTCGGTGTCGACCTCCCCGAGGGTGTGATCGACGATCATCGGGCCGTCGTCGACCGAGTCGATCTCGAGTCGATCCGGGCCCGCGAGCGGGTCACCCGACACGACGTCAAGGCCCGTATCGAGGAGTTCTGCGCCCTGGCCGGGCACGAACACATCCACAAGGGCATGACGTCGCGTGACCTCACCGAGAACGTCGAACAGCTCCAGATCCGGCGGGGCCTCGAGTTGGTGCTCGACCGGGTGGTCGCCGCTCTGGCCCGGCTGGCTCGGCTGGCCACCGAGCACGACGGGCTGGTCATGGCCGGTCGAAGTCACAACGTGGCCGCCCAGGCGACCACCCTCGGCAAGCGGTTCGCCACCGCGGCCGACGAGCTGCTCACCGCCCACCGGCGGCTGTCCGACCTGCTCGACGCCTACCCGTTGCGTGGCCTCAAGGGACCGGTCGGCACCCAGCAGGATCAACTCGACCTGTTCGACGGCGATGCCGACAAGGTCGACGCCCTCGAACGTCTGGTCGCCGGGCATCTGGGTTTCGCCTCGGTGCTGGACTCGGTGGGCCAGGTGTACCCGCGGTCGCTGGATTTCGACGTCGTGTCGGCCCTGGTCCAGACGGCCGGCGGTCCGGCCAACCTGGCCCGCACCGTGCGGCTCATGGCCGGCCACGAGCTGGCCACCGAGGGCTTCCGGCCCGGCCAGGTCGGGTCGTCGGCCATGCCCCACAAGATGAACGCCCGATCGTGTGAGCGGGTCAACGGTCTGGCCGTCGTGCTCCGAGGGCACCTCGCCATGGTGGGCGGCCTGGTCGGCGACCAGTGGAACGAAGGCGACGTGAGCTGTTCGGTGGTGCGGCGGGTCGCCCTCCCCGACGCCTTCCTGGCCACCGACGGCCTGTTCCAGACGTTCCTGACGGTGCTCGACGAGTTCGGGGCGTACCCGGCGGTCGTCGAACGCGAGCTGCGCCAGTACCTGCCGTTCCTCGCCACCACCCGGGTCCTGGTCGCCGCCGTGCAGGCCGGCATGGGTCGGGAGGCCGCCCACGAGGTGATCAAGGAACATGCCGTGGCTGCCGCCCTGGCCCGCCGTGAGGAAGGTCGGGCCGACACCGACCTGCTCGACCGTCTGGCCGGCGACGACCGCCTGCCCCTCGACCGGGCCGCCCTCGACGGCCTGCTGGCCGACGCCACCGTGTTCACCGGCAACGCCTCACGCCAGGTCGCGGCCGTCGTCGAACGGGTCGCCGCGGTGGTTGCCACCCGTCCCGACGCCGCGGCCTACGATCCCGAACCGATCCTCTGACCCGCCAGCCTGTTCATCGACCCACCGGAGCCCCGTTGAGCCCCATCCCCCTTTCCCACGTCCACTCGGGCAAGGTCCGCGACATCTACGACGCCGGCGGCGATCGTCTGTTCATGGTCACCTCGGACCGCCTCTCGGCCTTCGACGTCGTGTTGGACGAACCCATCACCGACAAAGGTCGGGTGCTCACCGCCATGTCGGCCTTCTGGTTCGAGCTGCTGGCCGACATCGTGCCCGGCCACCTGCTCTCCACCGACGTGGCTGACGTCGCCGACCTGCTGGGCGACGACCCCGACCCCGATCTGGCCGGCCGCATCATGTTGTGTCACCGGGCCGAGATGCTGCCCATCGAGTGCATCGTGCGGGGCCACATCACCGGTTCGGCCTGGAAGGAGTACCGCACGGCCGGCACCATGCACGGCAGCGTGCTGCCCGAGGGGCTGCTCGAGGCCGAGCGCCTGCCCGAGCCGGTGTTCACACCGTCCACCAAGGCCGACGAAGGCCACGACGTCAACATCTCGTTCGACGAGGCCGTCACCCTCATCGGGGCCGACCTGGCCGAACAGGCCCGGGAGGTCTCGCTGGCCTGCTACGAGCGGGGCCGGGCCTGGGCCGCCGAGCGGGGCATCATCATCGCCGACACCAAGTTCGAGTTGGGGATCGTCGACGGGCGGCTGGTGATGGCCGACGAGGTCCTGACCCCCGACTCGTCGCGGTTCTGGCCGGCCGACCTGTGGTCGCCGGGAGCCACGCCGCCGTCGTTCGACAAGCAGCCGGTCCGCGACTACCTCGACGGCCTCGACTGGGACAAGCAGCCCCCACCCCCGCCGTTGCCCGACGAGGTGGTGGCGGCCACGTCGCAGCGCTACGTCGAGGCCTACGAGCGCATCACCGGACGGTCGTTCGCCGACTGGCCCGGCACCGGGGGAGCCTGATCATGGAGTTCACGGTTCTCGTCGACATCCAGCTGCGGGGCGGCATCGCCGACCCGGCCGGGGCCACCATCGAGCGTGCGCTGCCGCTTCTCGGGTACGACGGTGTCGCCGGGGTGACGGTGGGCAAGACGGTGCGGTTCACCGTCGACGCCGCCGATATCGCCACCGCCCGGGCTGTCGCCGAGGAGATGACGGCGTCGTTCCTGACCAACCCGGTCATCGAGGACGCCACGGTGTCCGTCCAGCCTGCTGGCGGCGACGAGGACCCGGCGTGACGACCACCGTTGGGGTGGTGGTGTTCCCCGGGACCAACTGCGAGATGGACACCGTCGAGGCGGTCACCGCGCTCGGCGGCGAGGCCCGGCTCCTCTGGCATGGCGACGACGACGTCCACGGTGTCGACGCCGTCGTCGTTCCTGGCGGGTTCGCCCACGGCGACTACCTGCGGACCGGTGCCATCGCCCGGTTCTCACCCGTCATGTCCGCCGTGGCCCGCTTCGCCGCCGCCGGCGGCCCGGTCCTCGGGATCTGCAACGGCTTCCAGGTGCTGACCGAGGCCGGCATGCTGCCGGGTGCCCTGCAGAAGAACCGGGGCCTCAAGTTCCTGTGCCAGCCCACGACCCTGCGGGTCGAAACCACTAATTCGGCCCTGACCGGTCAGGCTGGTGTCGGTGATGAACTTCGCATCCCCATCAACCACTTTGAGGGGAACTACACCTGCCACCCTGAGACGTTGGCGCGTCTACGGGACGAGGATCGGGTGGTGTTGCGCTACGTCGACAACCCCAACGGGTCGGTCGACGACATCGCCGGGGTGTGCAACGAGGGCCGCAACGTGGTGGGGCTCATGCCCCACCCCGAGCGGGCCTGCAACGCGTTGCTCGGCAGTGCCGACGGCACCGTGCTGCTCGGTTCGCTGCTGGCGGCCTGAGCCGCCGGCCATTCAGGAACTGCGTCGGATGCCCGCCTTCTTGAGGGTGGCCGCGGAAACGCCCACCTCACGCCACGCCGAGTACGAGATGCCCCGCCGCCCGCCGTACGACGCGGCGTGCTCGGCGAAGGCCACCTCGAGGTCGGACAGGTCGACCTTGGCCCGGTCGGCCATGGCCTCCAGCTCGGCCTCAAGGTCCATGCGCTCCTGGGTGAGGTCGAGTCGCTTGGTGGCCGACGCCGACCCGATGCTGGCCTCGATGGCGGCCAGACGGTTGTTGACGCTCTCGGCGGTGCGCTTGCGACCCCGCCGGGGCGCGTTGGCGCTCAAGGCCTGGAGGTACTCGCGAACGGCTTTCGATTCGGCCTTTTCGGCGTCGGACATCTTGGTTCGGGGCACGGGGACTCCTCGGTGTATTGGCGGGTTTTCGCACCCTAATGTCACATTGAATCCATGCAAAACATTCCGGTCCGAGCGCTGCCGCGACCGGGCGTCCGCCCGTGGCGAAGGACGGCTACCGTGCCCGACGTGACCGAACCCCTGCACCGCGCCCTCGGCCTGACCGACGACGAGGCCGAACGCATCGACGAGATCCTGGGGCGGCCGGCCAACGGGCTCGAGCTGGCGATGTACTCGGTCATGTGGTCCGAGCACTGCTCGTACAAGTCCAGCCGCATCCACCTGAAGCGGCTGCCGACCGAAGCCCCGTGGGTGTTGGTCGGCCCGGGCGAGAACGCCGGCGTCATCGACGTGGGCGACGGCATCGCCGCGGCCATCCGCATCGAGTCCCACAACCACCCCTCGGCCATCGAGCCCTACCAGGGGGCGGCCACCGGGGTGGGCGGCATCCTGCGCGACATTTTCACCATGGGCGCACGACCCATCGCCCTCATGGACCCGCTGCGCTTCGGCCCACTCGACGATCCCCGCAGCCGTTGGATCGCCGAGGGTGTGGTCTCCGGGGTGTCGGGGTACGGCAATGCGGTCGGCGTGCCCACGGTCGGCGGTGAGACGGTGTTCGACCCCACGTATCGGGGCAACCCACTGGTCAACGTGCTGTGCCTCGGGCTGCTGCCCACCGAGCGTCTCGTGCTCGGCCAGGCCTCCGGCGTCGGCAACCTGGCCGTGCTGCTCGGCTCCACCACCGGTCGTGACGGAATCGGCGGGGTCAGCGTGCTGGCCTCGGCCGGGTTCTCCGAAGACGACGGCGGCGACAAGCGGCCCAGCGTCCAGGTCGGTGACCCGTTCGAGGAGAAGCGGCTCATCGAAGCCTGCCTGTCCCTGCTCGACGAGGGCCTGGTCGTCGGCATCCAGGACCTCGGCGGCGCCGGCCTGACCTGCGCCACCAGCGAGACGGCGTCCCGGGGAGGCGTCGGCATGGACGTCGACGTCAGCGCGGTGCCGCGTCGCGAACCGGGCATGGAGGCCCACGAGGTCATGACCAGCGAGTCCCAGGAACGGATGCTGGCCATCGTCGAACCCGACGGCCTCGACCGGGTGCTCGAGATCTGCGACCGGTGGGAGGTCCGGGCGACGGTCATCGGTCGGGTCACCGACGGCGGCTCCCTGCGCATCCTCGACGGCTTCGACGGCGAGGTGCTGGCCGAGGTGCCGGCGGCCTCCCTCCACGAGGACGCCCCGCTCTACGACCGCCCCCGCCAGGCACCGGTCGAACCCCTCGGACCGTCGGCCGACGACCTCCCGGCCCCGGCCGATGTCGGCGCCGACCTACTCGACCTGTTGGCCGATCCGGCGTGGGTGTACCGCCAGTACGACCACCAGCTGTTCCTCAACACCGTGGTCGGCCCGGGCGACGACGCCACGGTGCTGCGCCTCAAGCACCCGACGTCGGCCACCGACACCGGCCGGGGGCTGGCCATGACCACCGACGGCAACCACCGCTGGTGCGCCGTCGACCCGCGGCGGGGCACCTCCATGGTCGTCGCCGAGTCGGTGCTCAACCTGGCCTGCGTCGGGGCCCGCCCCCTCGCCGTCGTCAACTGTCTCAACTTCGGCAACCCCGAACACCCCGAGGTGATGTGGCAGTTGTCCGAGGCCGTCGACGGCATGGCCGAAGCGTGCCGGGTTTTCGACGCCCCGGTCATCGGCGGCAACGTCAGCCTCTACAACGAGTCCAACGGCACCAACATCGACCCCACCCCCGTCATCGGCCTGCTGGGCGTCGTCGACGCACTCGACCGCCGACCCCCCGGCGCCACCCTCGTCGACGGTGACCGACTGGTCGTCATCGGTGCCGATGCCGGCGCAGACGCCGGGCTCGGCGGTTCCCGTTGGGGGGCGGCCCACGGTGCACCCGGAGGCACCCTGCCCGAACTCGACATGGCGGCGGTGGCCGCGGTGGCCGCCGTGGTCCGGGGCCTCGTGAACGACGGTCTGGTCGACGGGGCCCACGACGTGTCGGCCGGGGGCATCGGTGTGGCCCTGGCCGAGATGGCCGCCCGGTCCGGGGTGGGGGTCTCGGTGGCCCGGATCCCCGACCACCGGGCGCTGTTCGGCGAAGCCCCGGGGAGGGTCGTGGTGTCCGTCGACCCTGAACGCCTGACCGAGGTCATGGCGCGCATCGACGACGCCGGCGTGCCGTCGGCGCGTATCGGCTTGGCCACCGGCGACCGCTTCACCGTCAAGGGCCTCCTGGACGTGCCGCTGGCCGAGCTGGCCGCGGCCTTTACCGACCGGCTGCCCGCCGCCTTGGGCGCCGGCACCACCAACCGCTGAGCCGGGCGGTTCCCGTGGGACGAGTAGGCTGACCGACGTGCCGAGCCGCCCCCGGACGCCGGATCACGAACTCCTCGACCACCCGAATCCAGCGGGTGCCGACGACGACACCCCGAAGGAGGCCTGCGGCGTCTTCGGCGTTTACGCCCCCGGTCAGCCGGTCTCCCACCTCACCTATCTCGGCCTCTACGCCCTCCAGCACCGGGGGCAGGAGTCGGCCGGCATGGCGGTCAGCGACGGCGAGTCGCTCACCGTGGTCAAGGACATGGGGCTGGTCTCCAACGCCTTCGACGACCGCACCCTGGCCGCCCTCAACGGTGACCTGGCCATCGGCCAGACCCGCTACTCGACCACCGGGTCCAGCACATGGCGTAACGCCCAGCCGGTGTACCGGGGGGTCGACCACGTCGAGTTCGCCCTCGGCCACAACGGGAACCTGGTCAACACCGAGGCCCTGTCGGCCGATGCCGGCATGCTGCCCGGCACCGTCACCTCCGACTCCGACCTGGTCGCCGAGCTGCTGGCCGCCGAGCTGTTGGCCCGCCCCGACCTGGCGCCTGCCGAGGCCCTCGACGCCGCACTGGCCGTCGTGCTGCCGAGCCTCCACGGCGCCTTCTCGCTGGTGCTGGCCGACCGCGACCGCCTGATCGGAGTCCGCGACCCCAACGGGTTCCGGCCGCTGTGCCTGGGGCGTCTCGACGGCGGCTGGGTCCTGGCCTCGGAGACCCCGGCCCTTGACGTCATCGGGGCCCACATGGTGCGTGAGCTCGACCCGGGCGAGGTCGTCGTCATCGACGGCGACGGCTACCGGTCGCTGCGACCGTTCGATGAGGCCGTGATCGACCCCCGCCTGTGCCTCTTCGAGTTCGTGTACTTCGCCCGGCCCGACAGCACGCTGTACGGCCAGTCCGTCCACCACGCCCGCGTCCGGATGGGCGAGGCCCTCTCCTTGCAGGCGCCCGTCGAAGCCGACCTGGTCATGGGGGTGCCCGAGTCGGGCATTCCGGCCGCTGAGGGGTACGCCCGGGCGTCGGGCATCCCGTACGGCCAGGGCCTGGTCAAGAACCGGTACATCGGACGCACGTTCATCGCCCCCACCCAGGCCCTGCGGGCCGCCGCGGTACGCATGAAGCTGAACCCCCTGCGCGACAACATCGAGGGTCAGCGCCTGGTCGTCGTCGACGACTCCATCGTGCGGGGCACCACTACCCGGGCCATGGTCCGCATGCTGCGCAACGCCGGTGCCACCGAGGTGCACATGCGGGTGTCGTCGCCGCCGTACCGGTGGCCCTGTTTCTACGGGATGGACACCGGCTCCCGGGGTGAGCTGTTGGCCGCCAACCTCACCGTCGACGAGATCCGCGAGTACCTCAACGTCGACAGCCTGTCGTACCTCACCCTCGACCACCTGGTGGACGCCACCGGAGCGGTCGGTGCCGGGTTCTGCAACGCCTGTCTGACCGGCGACTACCCCATCGAGATTCCGGCCAACCTCACCAAACGGCTTCTCGAATCCGAAAGCTCGTCGTCGGAGCCGGAACGGGCCATGCCCGTGCTGGCCGACGACCCCGATGCCGACCTGCCCACCGAGCACGCGCAGCGGCTGTTCCGCCGCACCTGACGTGACCGAGTCGTACCGGGACGCCGGCGTCGACATCGACGCGGGGGAGGAGGCCGTCCGGCGTATCGGGCCCCACGTCCAGTCGACCTACCGGCCCGGGGTGATCGGCGACATCGGCGGCTTCGGCGGGCTGTTCGACCTGGCCCGCTCCGGGTACCGCGATCCGCTGTTGGTGTCGGCCACCGACGGTGTGGGCACCAAGGCCGAGATCGCCCGAATGACCGGCCGGTACGACACCATTGGCCGCGACCTCGTGGCCATGTGCGTCGACGACCTGGTGTGCGTCGGCGCTGCACCGCTGTTCTTCCTCGACTACGTGTCGGTCGGCCGACTGGACCCCGACGCCATGGAGCAGCTGGTGGCCGGCGTCGCCGACGGCTGCCGCCAGGCCGGCTGCGCCCTGATCGGTGGTGAGATGGCCGAGCATCCGGGTGTCATGGAGGCCGACCAGTTCGATCTGGTCGGGTTCGCCGTCGGCGCCGTCGAGCGGGACGCCGCCCTCGACGGCAGCCGCGTGGCGGTCGGCGACGTGCTGGTGGGGCTGGAGTCCCCGAACCTGCGTTCCAACGGGTTCTCGCTGGCCCGCCGGCTGGTGTTCGACGTGGCGGGCCGGAACCTGGACGAACCGGCGTGGGACGGTGCTGCCACCACCCTGGCCGACGAGTTGCTGGACCCCAGCGTCATCTACGCCCCGGCCGTCGTCGCCGCCCTGGCTGAACACGAGGTCCACGCCGTGGCCCACAACACCGGCGGCGGCCTGCCCGGCAACCTGCCCCGGGTGCTCGACGGCACCGTCGACGCCGTCGTCGACATGGGTGCCTGGGAGCCGCCCCGGATCTTCGCCGAGCTCCAGGCCATCGGTGGCGTGGCCGACGACGAGATGGCCCGGGTGTTCAACCTGGGGGTCGGCATGGTGCTGGCCGTGCCTGCCTCGGCCGCCGACGGCGTCATCGCCACCCTCGCCGCCCACGACCGCCGGGCCCGGGTCATCGGCGAGCTGGTGGCCGGCTCCGGCCAGGTCGACCTGCGCCGGTAGGGTCCTTGCCGATGTCGCCCCACTCCGCCCTCGTCGAGCATCTGCTGGCCCACTCGATCCGCACCGGCGACTTCACCCTCAAAAGCGGCCGCAAGAGCACCTGGTTCTGCGACGCCAAGCAGACGGCGTGCCGCCCCGACGGCATCCTGCTCGTCGCCGACGCGGCCCTCGAGGTGATCCCCGACGACGTCACGGCCATCGGCGGGCTCACCGCCGGGGCCGACCCGGTGGCGTTCGGCATCGCCGCGGTGGCCGCAGCCCGGGGGCGCCACTTGCGATCGTTCAGTATCCGCAAGGAGTCCAAGGACCACGGGGTGGAAGGCCGCCTGGCCGGAGCCCTCGAACCGGGCGACCGGGTCGTCATCTGCGAGGACACCGTCACCCGGGGAACGTCGCCGCTGGAGGCGGCCGAGGTGGTGCGGGCCCTGGGCGCCGAACCGGTGCTCATCCTGCCCATCGTCGACCGGGGCGGCACTTGCGAGGCGGCGGCCACCGCGGCCGGCATCGCCTTCCGGCCGCTGGTCACCGCCCCCGACCTGGGCTTCCCGTATGAGGGCCCCTGACTGACCCCGATCGGCTGGTCGGTACAACGACGCCGTAGGCTCCCAGCCCTATGCCCTTCCTGCCCACCGCGGCGTACTCGATCAAGCTGCACGTCGCCCTCGACAACGTGCCCAACACCCTGGGTCGGCTGGCGACCACCATCGGCGACGCCGGCGCCAACATCGTGTCCATGGGCGGGTTCGACGTCCGGGGCGAGCTGCTCGTCAACGACGTCGTCGTCAACTGCAGGGACGACGAGCACGCCCACCAGGTGGTCGACGCCATCGAGAACCTCGACGGCAGCCAGCTGCTGTCCTGGCACGACCGGACCTTCGCCATGCACGAAGGCGGCAAGATCGAGGTGCTGCCCCTGGCGCCGGTGAGCGACCAGCACGACCTGTCGATGGCCTACACGCCCGGTGTGGCCCGGGTCTGTATGGCGATCCACGACGATCCGGCCCTGGCCCACGACCTGACCATCAAGAAGAACACGGTGGCCATCGTCTCCGACGGCACGGCCGTCCTCGGCCTGGGCGACATCGGCCCCGAGGCCGCGATGCCGGTCATGGAGGGCAAGGCGCTCCTGTTCAAGGAGTTCGCCGGTGTTGACGCCTTCCCGATCTGCATCGACGTCGACGAACCGGACCAGATCATCGAGACGGTCAAGCGGCTCGCCCCCACCTTCGGCGGCATCAACCTCGAGGACATCGCCGCGCCCGGCGCCTTCGAGGTCGAGGCGGCCCTGAAGGAGGCCCTCGACATCCCGGTGTTCCACGACGATCAGCACGGCACGGCAGTCGTCGTTTTGGCCGCCCTGTGGAACGCCTGTCGCCTCACCAACCGGGACGTCGGCGACCTGTCGGTGGTGATCGCCGGGGTGGGTGCCGCCGGGGTCGCCGTGGGGACCATCCTGCGCAACGCCGGAGTCGGAGAGATCGTGGGCGTGGATCGCTCCGGTGCCGTCTACCAGGGCCGTGACGACCTCAACCCGGCCAAGCAGTGGTTCGCCGAACACACCAACCCCGACCGGAGGATGGGCTCCCTCCAGGACGTGATGGTCGGCACCGACGTGTTCATCGGGCTGAGCGGCCCGGACCTCATTGACGCCGCCGACCTGCGCACCATGAACCCGGAGCCGTTCGTGTTCGCCATGGCCAACCCCGACCCCGAGATCCGGCCCGAGGACGCCGACGGGCTGGCGGCCGTCATGGCCACCGGGCGCAGCGACTACCCGAACCAGATCAACAACGTGCTGGCCTTCCCCGGCATCTTCCGCGGCGCCCTCGACGCTGGTGCCACCGACATCACCGAGAACATGAAGCTGGCCGCGGCCAGGGCCATCGCCTTCTCCGTGTCCGACGAGGAGCTCAAGCCCGACTTCGTGGTGCCTTCGGTGTTCGACAAGTCGGTGCCGTTCCAGGTGGCCGAGGCCGTCGCCGTCGCTGCGTCGGCCGACGGGGTGTGCCGGTCCTGAACGGCCATGGTGGGGGCCGTCCAGGACCGGGTGCGTTGAACCCCGTCGCCGTCACCTTCGACCTGTGGAACACGCTGCTGGTCAGCGCCCCGGGTGCCGTCGAGATCCGCAGCCGGGCCTGGCGGACGGTGATCGCCGAGCGGGGGCTCGACCTCCCCGACGAACTGGTCCACGGGACGCTGGCCATGCTGCCCACCCGTTTCGACGACGAGTGGACCCAGGGGTGCCAGTACGGTCCCGAACGGGCCCTCGACGAGTGCTTCGCCGCCTTCGGCGACCGCATCGACGCCGCCGACCGGGCGGCCCTGGCCGACGCCTTCGAAGCCGCCTCCTACGAACTGCAGGTGGCCATGGTTCCCGATGCCGGTGACGTGGTGGCGGCCATCGCCGGAGCCGGGGTGGCCGTCGGCATCGTGTCCGACACCAGCCTGGCGGTCGGCCGCCACCTGCGGACGTTCCTCGACCGGTTCGGCATCCTCGAGCACCTCGACCATCAGGCCTTCTCCGACGAGGTCGGGGTGTACAAGCCGTCGCCGGTCATCTTCGAGGCTGCGCTGGCCGGCCTGGGAGTGACCGATCCGTCCCGGGTCGTGCACGTGGGCGACCTGCGGCGCACCGACGTCGCCGGAGCCCGGAACATGGGCATGGGCACGGTGCGGTTCCGGGGAGCGGTGGACGATGATGGCCCGGGCGACGACGCCGACCACGTCGTCGACGGTCTGGCCGAGCTGCCGGGGTTGTTCGGCCTGGGCTGATCGCGGCCCGATCCGGGGCGGGTCGGAGCCCACGGGTAGGTTCGTCCCATGAAGGTGCTCTGGTTCCACCTGATGCCCTACCCGGACCTGCCCGACGGGTTCCGCCAGGACCACCGGTCGGTGTGGGTCGACATCGACCCGGCGCTCTACGACCGTGAGGTCGGCCACCACACGTATCACGACTACCTCGACGAGCTCGAGTACGCGGCCGAATGCGGTTTCGACGGCATCTGCGTCAACGAGCACCACGCCAACGGTTACGGGCTCATGCCCAGCCCCAACCTGATGGCGTCGACGCTGGCCCGCACCACTGACGACGCGGCGCTGGTCGTCATGGGCAACTCGCTGGCCCTGTACAACCCGCCGCTGCGGGTCGCCGAGGAGATGGCCATGATCGACGCCGTGTCCGGCGGTCGGCTGGTGGCCGGGTTCCCCGTCGGTACCCCCATGGACACCTGCTACGCCTACGGCATGAACCCGCTCACCCTGCGGGAGCGGTACCACGAGGCCCACGACCTGGTCATGCAGGCCTGGACCAGCGACGAGCCGTTCGCCTTCGACGGCACCTACACCCGGCTCCGGTACGTCAACCCGTGGCCCCGACCGGTGCAACGGCCCCACCCGCCGGTGTGGATCCCCGGCGGCGGTTCGGTCGAGACCTGGGAGTGGTGCGCCGAGATGGACTACGTGTACTCGTACCTGTCCTATTTCGGCTACAAGGCCGGCGAGGCCACGATGCGGGGGTTCTGGAACCGCATGGCTGACCTGGGCAAGGAGCCCAACCCGTTCCAGGCCGGGTTCATCCAGTTCGTGGGCGTGGCCGACACCGAGGCTGAGGCCCGGAGGCTGTACGCCGAGCCGGCCGAGTACTTCTTCAACCGCTGCTTGCATGTGCACCCGGCGTTCGTGGATCCGCCCGGCTACCGCACCGAAGCAACCGTCCGGGCCGGCGTGGAGGGCATGGTCAAGCAGGCGGCCACCGGCAAGGGTCGACCGCGGGGCTTCCACAGTGACCTGGGGTTCGACGAGATGGTCGACGCCGGCTACGTGATCATCGGGTCGCCGACGTCGGTGGCCGAGCAGCTGACCCACGTCGCTGAGAAGCTCAACATCGGCAACATGATGTTGTTGCTGCAGTTCGGCAACATGGACCGCGACCTCACCATGTTCAACACCCGCTTGTTCGCCGAGCAGGTGCTGCCCGAGGTTCGGGATCTGTTCGAGGACGAGTGGGAGCACCGCTGGTGGCCTGAACCGCTGCCGGCCGACCGGCGGCGCTCGCCGGCCCGGGCCCCATCGGCCACGGAGCCCGGTTCGTGAGCGCCGAGCGGTTCGAGGTGGCCACGGGTCGTGGGCCGGTGACCGTGTTCGCGGTCGGTGAGGGGCCGGTGTTCGGGTATCTGCACGGCATGGCCGGCCTGGATGCACCCACCCCGTGCATGGAACGACTGGCCGCCACCCATCGGGTCGTCGCCCCGTGCCTACCCGGGTTCGGCCCGACGCCAGCCGATCCGGGCCTGCGCACGATGCACGACTGGGTGGCCGCCCTGTCCGGGATCGCCGACGCCTGCGGCATCACCGGTGCCCCGTGGCTGGCGTCGTCCACCTCGGCCATGCTGGCCCTCGAGGTGATGGCGGTGCGACCCGAGGCCGCCGCGGCCCTGCTCGCCATCGGGCCGTTCGGGCTCTTCGACGTCGCCGAACCGGGGGTCGACCTGTACGCCGTGGTCGCCGCCGAGCAGCCGGCCCTGCTGGTCGCCGATCCGGCCAACCTGGGCGTCTACCTGCACGATCCCGATGACATCGAGGGTGACGACCTGGTCGAGTTGGGCATCTCCCGGTACTTGCGCCGGCGCACCGCGGCCTCGTTGATCTGGCCGATGGCCGACCACGGGCTGGACGACCGCCTCCACCGGGTGAACGTGCCGGTGACGCTGGTGTGGGGGGTCGACGACGCCCTGGTGCCACCGTCGTACGCCGGGCGTTTCGCTGCGCTGCTGTCGAACGCCACCGTGGCCGACCCCATCGACGGGGCGGGCCATCTCGCCGAGTTGGACGCCCCGGAGGCCGTGGCCGGGTTGGCCGCTGGTCTGGTCGCCGACCTCAGTCGAACACGATGACTGAGCGCACGGTGCCACCGGAGCGGAGCTCCGCGTAGCCCTCGTTCACCTCGTCCAGCGAGATGCGGGCCGACACCAGCCGGTCCAGGTCGAGGCGGCCACCGAGGTAGTGCTGGACCAATTCGGGGATGGTGGCCTTGAAGTTGCTGTTGCCCATGAACAGGCCTTTGACCGCCTTGGCCTGGAGGACCAGCGCCGCCCCGGCGACCGGGAAGGTGCTGGTCATGGGGGGCAGGCCGACCAGGTAGGCGGTGCGGCCCGGCTTGACCATCGCCACGGCCTGCTCGGCGGTGGCGGTCAGCCCGATGGCCTCGAAGGCCGCGTCCACGCCACCGGTCAGCGCCTGCACGTTGGCGACCGGGTCGCCGGCCCCGGCGTCGACGATGTCGGTGGCACCCAGCCCCTTGGCCATCTCCAGCTTGGTGGTGTCGAGGTCGATGGCGATGATGCGGCCGGCGCCGGCCAGGCGGGCCCCCTGGACGATGTTGAGGCCGATCCCTCCGCAGCCGATGACGGCCACCGTCTCGCCGGGACGGATCTGGGCGCCGTTGATCGCCGATCCGACGCCGGTCAGGACGCCGCAGCCGATGAGGGCTGCCACGTCGAACGGGATGTCGGCGTCGATGGCGACGGCACCGTTCTCCGGGACGAGCATCTGTTCGGCGAAGGCGCCGAGGCCGGCGAACTGGGTGATCGGTTCTCCGTTCAGCGACAGACGGGGTGGTTCGTCGGGGCCGCGGCCCATCGACTGGCGTCCTTCGCAGGTCCACGTGTGGCCCCGGTGGCATTCGGGGCACACGCCGCAGAACTGGGTGAGGCAGGTGATGACCTTGTCGCCGGGGGCGAAGGCGGTGACGTCGGGGCCGACGGCGGCGACCACGCCGGCCGCTTCGTGGCCCAGGGCCGCCGAGTGCGGGCCGAGGGGGAAGTGGCCGTCGATCACGTGGAGGTCGCTGTGGCAGAGGCCCGACGCCTTGGTGTCGATGAGGACCTCACGTCCCCTGGGGGCGTCGATGGCGAGGTCCTCGATGACCAGATCTCCGGGGGACTCGTGCAGGACGGCAGCGCGCATCGTCGGTGTGCTCCTTGTTTGCTGGCGGTTTGCTGGCGGTTTGC
>CAZPGL010000039.1:0-18967 GCA_964586175.1 uncultured Microthrixaceae bacterium
TCTCGACGGCGTGCATCAGGCCGAGGTTGCCCTCCTGGATGAGGTCGAGCAGGGGAAGGCCGGACGCCTGGTACTTCTTGGCGATCGACACCACCAGCCGCAGATTGGACTGGACGAAGGTGCGCTCGGCCTCCTCGCCGCGGCGCAGGCTGCGACGCAGTTCGCGGCGACGGGCCGGGGTGATGTCGGCGGCGGCGGCCAACTCGTTGCGGGCGGCCACCCCGTCCTCGATCTGCTGTGCGAGGCGGACCTCGCCCTCCTTGGTCAGGAGGGGGTACTGCCCGATATCGGTGAGATACAGCCTGACGAGGTCTTCCTCGTCCCGCTCGACCCGCTCCTTGGCCACCCTCGCATCTCCTCGTGACGGGGGATCATCGAGGAGGAGCTCCGCTGCAACCCTCGGATGGTCACCGGTTTGTCGATCTGCGGGGTGGACGATGCCGCCCGGGCCCCTCGCCGGTCACTGTATCGACGGCTGCGCGGACCACAACGTCGAAACGTGACCGGTGTCACGATTCATCCAAGCAGAACGGTGCGGTCAACCGGTGACGGGTCGGGCCGACTCCAAAAGTCCGCGGATGGGCTCCGGAGCAGGAGCCGCGACGGCCGGGCGGTCGATCAGGTCGGCCAGCACGAGGCGCAGCGTGCGGGCCACCGCGGCGTCACCCACCGGGTTGAGGCGGCCCGCCAGGATGGTCAGGTCGGCGGTCAGTGCCTCGACGACCGCCGCGGCGACGATCAACCGGTCGGCCGGATCGACGCCGTCGAAGGCCGCGACGAGTTCGGCGACACCGGAGTTCACCGGGCCGTCCTGCACATCGGCGGCCAGCAGCACCGACTCGGGGATCTGGGCCCGCCACCACGCCGCATGCTCACCGAGGCGACGGCTCAACGACGCCAGCTGCGGTGCCGACACGGCGTCGAGGCCATCGGCCGACCAACGGCCGAACCGGGCGAACAGGTCATCCCCCAGCCAGGCCAGACCGCCCAGTATCCGGGCGGCGTCCGCCGCGGTGAACGACGTCATCCGCGGTACCGGTTCACGACCGGGAGACGGCGATCGCGACCGAACCCCTTTGTGGTGACCCTGGCCCCCATCGGGGTCTGCCGGCGCTTGTACTCGGCCGTGTCGACGAGCGCCACGACCCGATCGACCAGCAGACGGTCGAAGCCGTCGGCGACCAGCTCGTTGCGGGTGCGGTCGCCCTCGATGTACGCCTCCAGCAGCGGATCGAGCACGTCGTACGGCGGCAGGCTCTGGTCGTCGCGCTGGTCGGGCCGCAACTCGGCCGACGGGGGCTTTTCGAGGATGTGGACGGGGATCACCTCGTCGCCGTCGCGCCGATTGCGCCACCGGCACAGGTCGTAGACCCGGGTCTTGTACACGTCGCGGATGACTGCGTACGCCCCGGCGGTGTCGCCGTACAGCGTGGAGTATCCGACGGCCGACTCGCTCTTGTTGCCGGTGGTCAACACCAGCCAGCCGAACGCGTTGGCCAGACCCATGAGCGTCACACCGCGCAGGCGGGACTGCAGGTTCTCGTCGGTGAGACCCGGAGGATCGTCGCCGACCGACGGACCGAGCATCCCGCGGAACGCCACGTGGGCGTCTTCGATGCCGATGATGCGGTGGTCGATGCCCTGGCGGGTCGCCAGGTCGAGCGCGTCGGACAGCGAGTGGTCGCTGGAGAACCGGGACGGCATGAGCACGGCGTGGACGTGCTCGGCACCCAGTGCGTCCGCGGCGACGGTGGCCACCAACGCCGAGTCGACCCCGCCCGACAGGCCGAGACACACATCGGTGAAGCCGCTCTTGTGCACGTAGTCGCGGGTGGCGACGACGAGGGCACCGTACAGCTCGGCCTCCGGGTCAAGCGGCGGCATGGGCGGCGGCACCGCACGCACGCTGCGGGCCGTCGGTCCCGACAGCTCGACGACCGGCAGGCCATCGTCCGGGATAGGCACCTCGGCCACGTCCACGTCGACGACGACGACCGCCTCATCGAAACGCGGTGCCCGAGCGATGAACCGACCCGACGCGTCGGCAGCCATCGAACCACCGTCGAACACCAGCTCGTCCTGGCCGCCCACCAGGTTGACGTACACCAGGGGGCGGCCCGACGCCGTGGCCGTCGCTGCGACCACGGCCTCTCGTTCCGCCAGCTTGCCGGCGTGATAGGGCGAACCGTTGACGGTAGCCAGCAGCTCGGCGCCCCCCGCCAGTAGCTCGTCGACCGGCCCGTCACCGGCCCACAGGTCCTCGCACACGGCCAACCCGATCCGGACTCCACCAACGACGAACAACTGGAGGGGCGAGGATCCGGCCGAGAAGTGCCGAGCCTCGTCGAACACGTCGTAGTTGGGGAGTTGGCGCTTGTGGTACACCCCGGCGATGCGCCCGCCGTGGCAGACGGCGACCGCGTTGTGGACCCGGCCGTCGGCAGCTCGGTCGGCGAAACCCACCACTAGCGCACACGACCCGCTGGCCGCCGCCACCTTCTCCACGGCGACCCGGCTGTCGGCCACGAACCCCGGCTTGAGCACCAGGTCCTCGAGCGGGTAGCCGGTGACCGTCATCTCGGGGAACAAGGCGATGTCGCATTCGGCCACCTCGTCGAGTACGGCCAGCACCCGCTCGACATTGCCGCTGAGGTCGCCGACGACCATGTTCAGTTGGGCCATGGCGACCCGGACCGTGGACATGGGTCAAGCGTACCGACCCGACCGACCGGCATCGGAGGCGGAACGCGGCCGGGCGCCCCGCATGTGCGGGACGCCCGGCCAGTGGGTGGTCCTCCAGGTTGCTCAGGCGTCCACCGGGGCGTGCTGCACGACGCGCTCGGCGATGCGTTCGGCCCGGTCGATGCGCTCGGGGCGGTCGATGCGCTCGGGGCGCTCCCCCCGCTCGGGGCGGGTGCGCTGCAGTCCATCGGCGATCTTGGCCTCGAGGCCCTCGATCAACTCGGCGGCCCGGTCGCCGTCGATACGGCCGTCAGCCACCGCCTGCTCGATGCGCTGGGTCGCTTCGGCCACGAGATGGGCGATCAGGCCGTCGAGGTCGTCGCCGGCCACCTCGGCGACGGAGGCACCGCCGGCCAGAGCTGCTCGCATCTCGTCGGCGTCGATCCCCAGGTACTCGGCGACGACGGCCAGGCGTTCGCCTCGATCGGGTCGTTCACCGTGGCCCGGACGGCCCGGCCGATCGGACACCTGCTCGGCCACGCGGGCCTTGACGGCGTCGGCCTGGGCCTCGGTGAGGGTGCCGTCGGCGACCAGGCTGGCCAGGGCGGCATCGAGCACCCGGGCCGGACGGGCCCGCTCGACGTCGACCGCAGCGTCCGCGTCGGCACCGTTCTCCGCCCCCGCCGTTCCGATCGGGGACACGGTGGCCAGCAACAGCGAACCGGCCAGCAGCGAAGCCGCAGCGGCCCCGACGATCAGGATTCTCTTCATGGTGTGGGTCTCCTCACGTTCAATCATTACCTGCTCCCGACTGGAGCGTCCACCACGATCGGGGGCCCATGTGAGGAGACGATGATCAACCGGCGACGGTCCGGTCAGGGACCCGGGGAGGCCAGAACGCCGTCGGCCCCGGGGCGAACCCCGGGGCCGACGAGCGAAGCTGCGATGGGCGACTAGGCCAGCGCCTCGCAACAGGTGTTGGTGATCAGGCGGGTGACCACGTACGGATCCATGTTGGCGTTGGGCCGACGGTCCTCGATGTAGCCCTTCTGGTCGAGGGCGACCTGCCACGGGATACGGATCGACGCACCACGGTCGGACACGCCGTAGCTGAACTGGTCGTACCGCTGGGTCTCGTGCTGGCCGGTGAGGCGCTCCTCGGAACCCAAGCCGTAGCCGGCGATGTGTTCGGCCGGCTTGCCCTCGGCACCCAACGACTCACAGGCCGTGATGATGGCGTCGTAGCCCTCACGCATGGCGTTGGTCGAGAAGTTGGTGTGAGCGCCGGCGCCGTTCCAGTCGCCCTTGATCGGCTTGGCGGCGATGGACGCATCGACACCAAACTCCTCAGCGATGCGGTACAGCAGGTAGCGGGCCATCCACAGCTGGTCGGACACCGCCACCGTGTCGCACGGGCCGATCTGGAACTCCCACTGGCCGAGCATGACCTCGGCGTTGGTGCCGGAGATCTCGAGGCCGGCCTCGATACAGGCCGAGGTGTGGGCCTCGACAATCTCGCGGCCGGCAATCTCGATGGCGCCGACACCACAGTAGTAGGGGCCCTGCGGGGCCGGGTAGCCCTCGACCGGCCACCCCAGCGGGCGACCCTCCGAGAAGAACGTGTACTCCTGCTCGATGCCGAAGATGGGCTCCTGGTCGGCGTACTTCTCGTACACCTCGACGCAGGCAGCCCGGGCGTTGGTGGGGTGCGGCGTCAAGTTGCCGTCGGGCAGGCACACATCGCACAGCACCAGCATGTCACCGCCACCCCGGATCGGGTCGGGGCACGAGAACACCGGTCGCAGCACGCAGTCGGAGTTGTCGCCCGGCGCCTGGTTGGTACTGGAGCCGTCGAAGCCCCAGATCGGGAACTCGGTGGTGCCGTCGGCCACGATCTTGGTCTTCGATCGAACGTACGGCAGGGGCTTGGTCCCGTCGATCCAGATGTACTCGGCCCTCATAGCCATGGGTGTCGTCTCTCCACTGTCGGCCGCCCGTGGGCGGTGTGCATGCTTGGATGGCCGCTCCATCGGCGACCTGGTCGCCCGGCAGGATATGCCGGACCGCATGCAGGATCACAGGCAGGGGTTTCGGACCTGTTGCCCTTCTGTGAACGGATTGTGAACGCCGGAGAACCGAGTGGCGCAGCGCACCGGTTTACCCGCATGCTGGAGGGGTGCAGAACGGCCCGAACCCCCAGACCGAGCAGGATCAGCGCCACCGCGACCAGCAGGACTACGTGCTGCGCACCGTCGAAGAGCGCGGCGTCCGCCTGATCCGCCTGTGGTTCACCGACGTGCTCGGCCAGCACAAGTCGGTGGCCATCTCCCCCGCCGAGCTCGACACCGTGTTCGAAGAGGGCCTCCAGTTTGACGGGTCCGCCATCGACGGGTTCAGCCGGGTCCAGGAGAGCGACGTGCTGGCCCGACCCGACCCGTCAACGTTCGAACTGCTGCCGTGGGCCCGGGAGGACGAGCCGTCGGGCACCGTGTTCTGCGACATCACCAACCTGGACGGCACCCCGTTCGCCGGCGATCCCCGCCAGGTGCTGCGCCGCAACCTGAATCGGGCCCGAGCCGCCGGGTTCGAGATGTTCTGCGCCCCCGAGGTCGAGTTCTTCTACTTCGCCGACAACTCGACGACCACCCCGCAGCCCCTCGACCGGGCCTCGTACTTCGACCTCACCACCGCCGACGTCTCCTCCGACCTGCGCAAGCGAACCCTGCACATGCTCGAGGCCCTGTCGATCCCCGTCGAGTACTCGTTCCACGAGGACAGCCCCAGCCAGCACGAGATCGACCTGCAGTACACCGACGCCATGCGCATGGCCGACTCGATCATGACCCTGCGGCTGGCCGTCAAGAAGATCGCCATGGAGCGCGGCGTCTACGCCACATTCATGCCCAAGCCGTTGAACGGCATCCAGGGCTCGGGCATGCACACCCACCTGTCGCTGTTCCGGGACGGTGTCAACGCCTTCCACGACGCCGACGCCCCCGGCGGGCTCTCGACGGCCGCCCACGGGTTCATCGCCGGCCTGCTGCACCACGCCCCGGAGATCACCGCGGTCACCAACCAGCTGGTCAACAGCTACAAGCGCATCAACGAGGGCTACGAGGCCCCCCGCTACGTGTCGTGGGCCCGCAACAACCGTTCTGCGCTGGTGCGGGTGCCGATCACCAAGCCCGGCAAGACCGATTCCACCCGGGTCGAGTACCGGGCCCTCGACCCGGCGTGCAACCCGTACCTGGCCTTCTCGGTGCTGTTGGCGGCCGGGCTGAAGGGCATCGAGGAGGCATACCAGCTGCCACCCGAGGCCGACGCCAACCTGTACGAGATGACCCGGGCCGAACAGCGCGATCAGGGGGTGTCGCGTCTGCCCACCAACCTGTCCGATGCCCTCGACCAGATGGAGGAGTCCGAGCTGGCCCGGGACGCGCTGGGCGACCACATCTTCGAGTGGTTCCTGCGCAACAAGCGCACCGAGTGGACCGACTACCAACGCCAGGTCACCCCCTTCGAGTTGGAGCACTACCTGCCGTCCTGGTGACGGCCGTCGGCATGGATCCGCTCCTCGTCTACCCCGACCCGCCGCCACCCGAGTTGGCCCAGGCCCTCGACCTGGGCGGCTGGACGTGGAAGTCGGTCGGCGACCCCGACCGGGCGATGGCCGACGAACCCGATGAGGGGTGGGCCGGCGCGGTCGTTGCGGCCGACGTCGACCCAGACGACGCCTTCGCCCTGTGCCGCCGCCTCCGCAAGGCCGAACTGCCGCTCGAACCACTGCTGCTGCTGGTGGGCCCCGGCCAGCTCGACGACCTCGAGCTGCGCGACGACCTGTTCGACGACTTCTGCCTCACCCCGTTCCGGCCCGCCGAGCTGGCGACCCGCCTCCACCACCTGTTCTGGCGCACCGGACGGGGGACCCGACCCGACCTGGTCGAATACGGGCCACTGGCCCTGAACCTCGAGACCTACCAGGCGGCCATCGACGGCGAGCCCCTCGACCTGACCTACATGGAGTACGAGCTGCTCAAGTTCCTGGCGTCACATCCCGGCAAGGTGTTCACCCGCGAAACCCTGCTCAGCCGGGTGTGGGGGTACGACTACTACGGCGGCGCCCGAACGGTCGACGTCCACGTGCGGCGGCTGCGGGCCAAGCTGGGCGAACAGCACGCCGGGCTGATCCACACGGTGCGTAGCGTCGGCTACCGGTTCGGCCAGTCCCGCTGGGGCGTGTAGACCCCAACATGCAACGGTGGGGCCTGTCCCCAACGTTGCATGTCCTACAAAACCTGCAGCGTGGGGCCTGTCCCCTTCCTGCAGGTCAGGTGTCGTAGGGGTTGGCTTCGCTCACCTCGAGGAGCTCGGAGCCCTCATGGTCGGCATCGACCCCTCGCTTGAGCAGGCGGCCCAGCAGCGACGCGCCGATGGCGCCGCTCATCAGAATGCCCACCGGCATCACGACGACGAGCACGACGATCATGATCACGGCACCGGTCATGGGCGCAGTCTGCCACGTCGCCGGCGGCAACCGGTACCGATGTTCGCGCTCACCCCATGTAGGCGATCGCCTCGACCTCGAACAGCGCCCCGATCGGCAACGCAGCCACCTCCACGCACGAGCGGGCTGGCCGGTGGTCGCCGAACGCGTCGCAGTAGACCTCGTTGATGGCCGCGAAGTCACCCATGTCGTCGAGGAACACCGTGGTCTTGACCACGTGTTCGAGGGTCGCCCCGTTCGCTTCCAGCTGGGTCCGGAGGTTCACCAACGCCTGCGCCGCCTGGGCCTCCACGCCGCCTTCGGCGAGCGAACCGGTCACCGGGCCGTCGACGGTGTCGACGGTGACGATGCCGACCTGACCGCTGACGAACAGGAAATCGCCGGCACGGAACACCGGGCTGTACGGGCCCACGGGCTTGGACATGTCGCCTCCTCGGCGGATAGTCGCTGATTCAAGAACCGGTCGGCCAGACCGACGGCGTCCCGCGAGTCAACCACGTGGCGGCCGCCACCGCGGCAAACACGGCGTCCGACCCGTTCACCGGCGGACCGTCATCAGGCTCGACGGTGACGGTGATCGGCGGCGTCTCGGTGGCCCGCACCACCCCGAAGGAACGGACGGTCAGATCGTGGACGACGCCATCGGCATCGACGGTCAGCGCCTCAGACGTCACCCAACTCCACGCCATGTGGGCGGCACCGACGCAGTAGGAGCGCAACACGGCGGCGTCGAGCGGATCACCACACTGCACCGTGACGGCGATGCCGTCGTCGTCGACCCGGGCCGACGCCCGACCCCCGTCCGGGGCGACCACCGTGCCGACCGAACCCCGCGCCGCGGCCAGCAGGGCCACCGCCTCGGCCCATCCAGCCGCACGCAGCGCCGCCGAGGTCGGCGGTCCCGCCATGTCGACCTCCACCACCTCCAGATCCGGGGCCACCGCATTGACGACGTCGGCAATGCCCGGGGTGCGCACGATCCGCAGCACGCCGCGGCCCGAGGCGTCGACGCCGCCGGCCACCGGTGGCCGCTTGGGCCCGAGGCGCACGGTGTCCTCCCGACTGAAGCGGACGACGACCGGCCGACCATGGAGATCGGCCAGCCGCCGGGCCGCCGCCGGGGCCGGCGAATCCACCTTCGCCCCGAACGCGCCACCGTTGGCCAGCGGTGACGCCGGATCCCCGCCCGGTACGCACCACGAGGCGTCGGTCTCCAGGTACGCCGGATCGGTCCACGACGTCCGCAGCGTCGCCACCCAGTCACCATCGGGCACGGTGAGCGGTGGTTCGACATCGATGGTCGTCCGCCGCCCCTGGACCGTGCCGGCCGCCGCCCGTGCCTCAGCCACGTTCTCACCGACCGCCCACCCGCCGGCACCGTCGGGTACGGCGACCAGCGCCCCGTCCGGCACGTCATCGGCGGCGAACCCGCCCCGGCCCAAGGCCACCTCCGGGCCCACCGTCTGGAGGCTGCCGCCCTCCAGCCCTGCCCGGCGGGCCGCCCGTTCCGGGTCGAACGACGGTCGGGAAGTGCCGACCAGGCGGGCGTCCCATGCGTCGAGCACCGTCTGCCATCCGGTGCACCGACACAGATGTGCGTGCAACGCACGGGCCGCCCGCTGACGGTCGGTCACCCCGGCGGCCCGCAGCGCCTCGAACCGCACGATGATGCCCGGCGTGCAGAACCCGCACTGACTGCCGCCGGTGGCGCAGAATGCCTCGGCCCACGCCGCACCGGCCCCGTCGCCCAGTCCCTCGAGTGTGGTGACCGACCGACCGGCCACCCGGCGGGCCGGGGTCACGCACGACACCCGCGGCTGGCCGTCGACCAGCACCGTGCAGCAACCGCACTGCCCCTGAGGGCTGCACCCGTCCTTGGCCGACGTCACCCCGCAGCGGTCGCGCAGCACGTCGAGCAGCGTCGCCCCGTCCTCGGGGACCTCGACCGGGGAACCGTCGACGGTGAGGGTCAGCGGCGTGGCGGGCTCCATGCCGACGAGTATGGCCCCGATACCCTCACCCCATGGACGTGATCTCGCGGCGCCGCATGCTGGCCGGACTGGCCGGCGTGACCGGAGCCGCCCTGGTCGTCGGCTGCGGCGGATCGACGACAGCCCCGGCACCGTCCTCGACGCCCACCCAGGGTCTCGGTCCGCTGCCCCGCTTCCCCGACGGCTTCAACGCCCCGTCCATCTTCGCCACCGGAGCGCCCCAGCGGCTGCCGTACGTGCTGGCCTGGCCCGACGGCTACCCGGTGGTCGACGACGCCCCGGACTCCGTCGTCATGACCGTCGACGGCGTGGACCACGAGGTTCACCGGCACGGCTCACCCGGCGCCACGCCCTACTACCCCTTGGTGTTCACCCCCACGTCGACCGGCGAGTACGTCGTCACCCTCGAGGGCGGCCGCAGCCACACCGTCCGGATCGTCGACCCCACCGACGTGGCGGTGGTCCAGGTCGGCGACGCCCTGCCCGCTGTCGACACCCCCACCGTGGCCGACGCCCGGGGCGTCGACCCGATCTGCACCCGCTACCCGCAGGAATGCCCGTTCCACGACCGCACAGTGGCTGAGGCTCTGGCCGCACCCGGGCCCACCGCCGTGCTGGTGTCGACCCCCGGCTACTGCACCACCGACGTCTGCGGACCGGCCCTCGAGCACCTCATCACCGCATCCGCAAACCTGGCCGGCGACTGGTCGGTGATCCACGCCGAGGTCTACGTCGCTCCCACTACCACGGGAGGAAACCGCGACCTCACCCCGGTCATCTCAGCGTTCGGAATGGCCTTCGAACCGTCGCTCGTCGTGGCCGACGCATCGGGCACGGTCACCGGCACCCTGCACCTGGCCATGGACGCCGACGAGATCACGGCGACGCTGGCCACCACCGGCTGACCGGCGGAACCGCCGGGGTTACGAGAAGCTCTGGCCGCAGCCGCAGGAGCGCTGGGCGTTCGGGTTGTTGATCGAGAACCCGGCTTCGCTGAGGCCGTCCTTGTAGTCGAGGGTCGCGCCCTCGAGCAACTGGGCGCTGGACGGGTCGACGACGACCCGCACTCCCTCGAACGACGACTCCAGATCATCGGCGGCCGTCTCGGAATCGAAGTACATCTCGTAGCTGAACCCGGAGCAGCCACCGGGGCGGACGGCCACCCGCAGGGCCAGGCCGTCCTCGCTCTCGCCGGCCAACAGCTCGCCAACCTTGGTGGTGGCGGTCTCAGTCAGGGTGATCATCGGTCGATGTCCTCCTCGGACAGATGTCGATGCGCACGGTCAGTGTAGCCACCGTCCCCACCACTACCCCAGCGCCGCCGCCCCTTCGCGGCCACGGCTCGTAGGCTCAACCCATGGCCAACGCCAGCCCGCCGACACCCGACGAGGTCATGGGCCTGCTGCGCGGGGTCGTCGATCCCGAGTTGGGCAGCGACATCGTTGAGTTGGGCATGGCCAAAGGGGCCACCGTCGACGATGCGGGCGCGGTCGACGTCACCATCGCCCTGACCACCTCAGGCTGCCCCCTGCGGGCCCAGATCCAGCGCGACATCCGGGCCCGGGTCGGCGGTCTGCCCGGCGTGGCATCGGTCCACATCAGCTGGACCGAGTTGACTCAGGACGAGAAGAACCAGGCCATGGCCAAGGCCCGCTGGAACGTCGCCCAGGACGCCCCTGACACCGAGGTGCCCGCCACCTGCCGGGTGCTCATGATCGCCTCCGGCAAGGGCGGGGTCGGCAAGTCGTCGGTCACCGTCAACCTGGCCGCCGGATTGGCCGAGCGGGGCTTCACCGTCGGCGTGATGGACGCCGACATCTGGGGCTTCTCGGTGCCCCGCATGCTCGGTGTCGACGGCCGTCTCGGCGGCTCACCGGAGATCGGCAAGATCACCCCGATCGAAAAGGCCGTCGGACCGGGGCTGCTCAAGATCGTGTCGATGGGGTTCCTCGTCGACAGCGAGGACACGGCCCTCATGTGGCGGGGACTCATCCTCAACCGGGCCGTCCAGCACTTCTGCCAGGACGTGGACTGGGGTGACCTCGACTATCTGCTCATCGACATGCCGCCCGGCACCGGCGACGTCCAGATGGGCCTGGCCAAGATGCTGCCCCGGGCCGAGATGGTCATCGTGACCACACCCGCCCAAGCCGCCCAGAAGGTGGCGGTACGGGTCGCCAACATGGGGCGCACCAACTATCTGCGGGTCGTGGGCGTCATCGAGAACATGAGCGCCTACGTCACCGACGACGGCACCCGGCATGAACTGTTCGGCACCGGCGGCGGCCGCAGCCTGGCCGACGACATCGGCGCGCCCCTGCTCGGCACCATCCCCCTGGATGGTGCCGTGGCCGCCGGCGGCGACGCCGGTGACCCGATCGCCCTCGGTGACGGGCCGGCCGCCGACGCCTACCGGGCCATCGTCGAGACGGTGGTCACCGAGGCGGCACCGCCGATCGACATGGCCGGATGCAGCGCCCGCCTGCTGGCGGCAGCCGAAGCCGCCCTGGACGCCGCCGACACCTGAACCGGGTCAGTCCCGGAAACCGCCGTCCGGATGACCGTGGTCGTGCCCGCCCCAGCGACCCTGTTCGAGATGGCGGTCGAGGAAGTCGCTGTCGTGGCCGGGATGGGAATGCCCCGGCGGCCGACCCGTCCAGTCGCCGTCCGAACGGTCGGAGGCCACCCACACCGTGCCTCCGCGGGTCACACGCCGGGCGAACCGGCGCAACAGGATCACCCGGTACAGCACCCTCGTCGGGGGGAACATCAGGGTGAAGCCGAACACGTCGGTGAAAAACCCCGGCGTGAGCATCAGCACCCCGCCGCACAGCACGAGCAGCCCGTCCACCAGCTGGCGCTCCGGCAGGCGGCCCTCGGCCAGCTCCTGTTGGGCCCGTCGAAGCACACCAAGCCCCTCACGGCGCACCAGCCAGGCGCCGACGATGCTGACCAGGGCCAGCAGGCCGATGGTGTTGACCACCCCGACCGAGTCGGCGACCTGCAACAGCACGTACAGCTCGATGAACGGGGTGGCGAGGAACAACAGGACGATCACCATCAGGAGCACGACGCCATCGTAGGCGCCGCCGGAACGCGGTCCCCCGCGTCGTCGTCGTATCCTCGGTGCTCCATGGACACGGACCGTCCCCCTTCCGTCGACCGGCTGGCTCGGGCCATCGCCGACACCGGCCTGCCCCATCCGCTGCTCGTCGACGCCGCCCGGGCCGCGGTGGCCGACGGCGACCCGGCCGGGACCGAGACCCGTGCCCGCGACCATGCCGCGGTCATCTCGGCGAGCCTGCTCACCGACGTCGTGAACGCCACCGGGGTGCTCCTCCACACCAACATGGGGCGGGCCCCGTGGGGGGCGTCGGTGGGCGCCACCCGCTACACGAACCTCGAGCTCGACCTGGTCACCGGCGAGCGGGGCTCCCGCCAGGACCGGGCCGGCCGCCTCCTGGCCCGGGCCTGTGGGGCCGAAGCGGCCATCGTCGTCAACAACTGCGCCTCGGCCGTCCTGTTGGTGCTCGCTGCGCTGGCCGACGGCCGCGGGGTGGCCGTGTCCCGCGGCGAGTTGGTCGAGATCGGCGGCGGCTTCCGTATCCCCGAGGTCATGGCCCAGTCGGGGGCCCGGCTGGTCGAGGTGGGCACCACCAATCGCACGCGGGCCGCCGACTTCGCCACCGCCGCGGCCGACGACGACCTCGCCCTCGTCCTCAGCGTGCACCGGTCCAACTACCGCATCGAGGGGTTCACCGAGTCGGTCGCCGTGGCGGAGCTGGCCGGCCTCGGGATCCCGGTGGTGGCCGACATCGGCTCGGGACTCCTCGATGCCGCCTGCCCTTGGCTGGCCGACGGCCCGCCGGGCTGGCTCCAGGGTGAGCCGGCGGCCCGTCAGACCCTGGCGGCCGGTGCCGACATCGTGACCTTCTCCGGCGACAAACTGCTCGGCGGACCCCAGGCCGGCATCATCGCCGGTCGGGCCGACCTGGTGGCAGCGTGCGCCGCCCACCCGCTGGCCCGAGCTCTGCGCCCTGGGGGCCTCATCCTGGCCGCCCTCCACGAGCTGGCCCTGGCCTACCTGTCCCGCGACGGTTCGGCCGTTCCGTTTTGGCGTATGGCCACCACGGCCGTCGACGACCTCCGGGCCCGGGCCCAGGACATCGCCCCCGATCTGGCCATCGACACCGTCGCCGTACCGGGTGGAGGCACCCTGCCCGGGGTCGAGATCCCGTCGGCCGGCCTGGCCGTGGCCGGCGACCATGCGGCCCGGCTCCGAGCCTGTTCGCCGCCGATCCTGGCCCGGGTCGTCGACGACACGACCGTGCTCGACCTGCGGACCGTGCACCCCGACGACGACCGGGTCGTCGGCGACGCGCTGTACCGTCTGGCCGAGCCCGGCCCCTGATGCACGTCGTCGCCACCGCCGGCCACGTCGACCACGGCAAGTCCACCCTGGTCGAAGCGTTGACCGGCACCGACCCTGACCGGTTCGTCGAGGAGAAGGCCCGGGGCCTCACCATCGATCTCGGGTTCGCGGCGACCACCCTTCCGTCTGGTGCCCCCCTGTCGCTGGTCGACGTGCCCGGCCACGTCCGGTTCATCAAGAACATGCTGGCCGGGGTGGGTGCCGTCGACGCCTGCCTTTTCGTCGTAGCTGCCACCGACGGCTGGAAGCCGCAGTCCGAGGAGCACCTTCGCATCCTCGAACTGCTCGGCGTCGGCCACGGCATCATCGCCTTGACCAAGGTCGGGATGTGCGAACCGGACCTGGTCGAGTTGGCCCAACTCGAGATCGAGGAGCAGGTGGCCGGCACCTTCCTCGACGGTGCTGCCGTCGTTCCCGTCGACGCCCCGACCGGTGTCGGGCTCGAGGACCTGCGCCGGGCTCTCGACGAGTTGGTGGCCGCCACGCCGGCCGCTGCCGACCACGACCGTCCCCGGCTGTGGATCGACCGGGCGTTCGCCGCCAAGGGGGCCGGCACCGTCGTGACCGGGACGTCCACCGGTGGCGTCCTCCGGGTCGACGACGAGTTGGTCGTGCAGCCCCGGGGAGCCAGGGTCCGGGTGCGGTCCCTGCAGAACCACCACGCCGAGCGCGCCGATCTGCCCCCGGGCAGCCGGTGCGCCGTGAACCTCGTGGGGGTGCACCACGACGAGGTGACCCGAGGCGACGTGCTGGTGCGCCCCGACCAGTGGCATCTCACGACGGTCGTCGACGCTTCGCTGCACGTCCTCGACGGCCTCGACCATGCCGTGTCCCGGCGGGGCGCCCACGTCGTCTATCTGGGGGCCGGCGAGCATCCGGTGCGCATGCGCATCCTCGGTCCCGACGCCATCCAGCCCGGCGGCGACGGGGCGGTGCGCATCTTCCTTCCCCACGCCCTGCCCCTGCTGCCCGGCGACCGCTTCGTGCTGCGTGAGAGCGGCCGGGCCGAAACGGTCGGTGGCGGCGAGATCCTGGACGTGGATCCCCGTGAGCGGGCGTCACAGGCCCGCCCCGACCGATCGGTCGACCGGGTGATCCGTGAGCGGGGCTGGGTCGGGGCCGACGAGCTCGAACGGCTCACCGGCGAACGGCGCGACCCCGATGTGGAGGGCTGGGTCGTCGACCCGGGTGCCCTGCACGACACGGTCACCGCCGTTCGGACGGCGCTGGAGGAGGCCGGTCCGTTGGGCCTGGACCTGGCCGGCCTCGACGATCACCAACGGGCGGTCGCCGGGCTGGTCGACGACGCCACGATCGACGCCGGAAGGCTCGTGTCGGCCGGAGTCGTCGATCCGCTCGCCGACCATCCCTTCGTGGCCCGGTTGGAGGCATCACCGTTCGTGCCGCCGGCCCCCGACGGGGTCGATAGGGGTGAACTGCGGGAGTTGGTGCGGCGCGGCGACGTCGTCGAACAAGACGGCGTGTTCTTCGGCGCATCGGCGGTCGCCGCCGCCGGCCGTCTGGCCGCCCGCCTGCTGGCCGAGAACCCGGACGGGTTCACGGTTTCATCCTTCCGAGAGGCGGCGGGCAACACCCGCAAGCACGCCATGCCGCTGCTGGCCCACCTCGACGGCACCGGGGTGACCCGGCGGCGCGGCGACCTCCGGATCGGCGGCCCCCGGCTCCCTGGGGCCGACGGGCCGGTCAGACGCTGAGCCCGATCAACTCCCGGCGTTCCGACTCGCTGGTACCTCCCCAGATGCCGTGGGTCTCACGGATCTGGACCGCGTACTCGAGGCACATCTGGGCCACGGTGCAGCGGGAGCAGATGGCCTTGGCCCGTGCCTCCCGCCGGCGCTTCTCGTCACGCCGTTCGCTGTGGGGCGGCGGAAAGAACTCCTGCCCCTGCGGCCCGCGGCAGGCCGCCTTGCCCTGCCACTCCTGGTAGGTGAGCTTGCCAGCCACTCCATCACCCCTGTGTTGTCCGTGGCTCGAACCTAGAACCGGTCCGGCACGGCCCACAAGGGGAAATCAGGGCAATGACGCGCCCTGTGTGGGAATCAGGTGTCGGACGACCGCTCTCGGTAGTCGCGGGCTCCGCCCTCCTCGGGCTCGACTTCCAGCCACAGACCCTCGACACCCACCACACGGACGGGCGCACCGGCCGGCACCGGGGTGGCACGGTTGGTGCGGGCCCGCCACACGGCGTCACGCACGGTGACCGTGCCGTTGGGTCCGAGCGCGTCCACGGCCCGACCCATCTCGCCGATCATCCACTCACGGCCGATGGTGGGGGTCGAGAAGCGGGTGCGGACCATGGCCGGCATGCCCGCCGCCATGGCGGCGACGGTGCCGACGATGCCGACCAGGATGGTGATCCAGGACACGGGCGTGCCGTCGAACAGGAACAACGACCCGGACACCAGCGCCGTGGTGCCGATGACCGTCCACGCACGCGGCACCCCGGTCTGGATGTCGACGGCGTAACCGAAGAACGCCACCACGAGCAGCGCCACCGCCCACCATCGGGCCGGCAGGACCGCCACGCCATAGGAACCGAACAGCAGGCACCCGGCCCCGATGACTCCGGCGATGCCGACGCCGGCGGTGAACAACTCGAAGACCAACAACCCGAACGCCACCAGCAGCAACAGGTAGGCCACGGCCGGGCTGGCCACTGTGTGGAAGAACTGGTCGACGACATCGAGCTTCGAGAACCGGGTGCGGGTGACCGGCTCCACGGTGGGCTGGTCACCCGACTCGTCGGTGCGGACCTCGAAGCCGTCGAGGCCGACCAACTGGGCCAGCAGCACCGGCGCCTCGCGGGCCAGGCCGCGGCCGACGGCCTCGTCGAACCCGACGGTGTCGCTGACCAGGTCGGTGTCGGCCGACAGCCCGAACGGGGCATCGAATCCGTCGCCGAGCACCGACCGTCCCATGGCGCCCAGACGGGCCCCCGGGGCGATGCCGACGTCGTCGGCCAGCCCGACCAGCTGGGCGACCGGACCGGTCGCCCGAGCTCCCGAGGGTCCGACCCAGAACGAGATGGGCACCGGCGATCGCTCGATGGCCGCAGCCAGGTCCCGGAGCACTCCGTCATCGACCACGGCACCGGTGCTGTTGACCTGGAACACCACGGCAACCGTGTCGTGCGGGTCGATGCCGGCCAGGACGCCGGCCATCATGTCGGTCAGGACCGGGTCGAGCAGGCCGCTGACCTCGACGACCTCGACCACCGGGTCGACGCCGTGGTGCTCGGCATGGGCGGGTGTCGGGCCGACCAGAGCCGCCACGGCCAAGGTCGCCAACAGGCCGGCGGTGACGATGCGCAGGAGACGGGAAAGCACGACGGGAACCTCGACCGGCGGTGAACGGGCCCGGCAAGCGTACGGCCTACCGGGCGGCGGCGGTCAGACGGCGTCGGGATCTCCGAGGGCGGCCACCGCCTCGTCGACGGTTTCGCGCACCGGCACGATGCGGTCGAAGCCCGTGGTGTGCAACAGACGGGTGAGCGCAGGTCGGTTGCAGGCCACGGCCACGTCGCCGTCGTTCTCACGGGCCCGACGGATACCGCCGATGAGGGCCCCGAGGCCCGCCGAATCCATGAACGGAACGTCGGACAACTCGATGAGGATGAACCGGTACTGCGCCAGGTCGGTCAGGGCCTCACGGAACTGGGCCACCGTGTAGGCGTCGAGTTCTCCCGATGGGCGGCACGACACATACCCGTCATGATGTTCGACGGCGATCTCCAACAACGCGTGCTCCTGTGCTCTCTCGGGGGCTCGTCCACGGATCGTAGACGGGTCGGCGGGCGTCCGGGGGCGCGACCACCGCAGCGACCAACCGCCACAGCCCGGCAGGTACGCTCCTGAGACCATGAGTGCCCTGCCTCTCGCCCTGCTGGCCACCGACGCCGACCACCTCCACGACGAGGTCGAGGCGGCCATCGGCGGTGGCCACCGGGTGGTGCGGGTGCACACCGGAAACGCCGTACTGGCCGCCGTTCACGAACACGACCCCGACCTCGTCGTGCTCGATCTCCAGATCGGCAACATGGGTGGCATGGCCACGTGCCTCGATCTTCGGCTCGAGCAGCGGGCCGGCCGGATCCCCGACCAACGGGTCGTGATGCTGCTCGACCGCCAGGCCGACGAGTTCCTGGCCCAACGAGCGGAGGCCGACGCCTGGGTGGTCAAGCCCATCGACCCACTGGCTCTGCGCCGGCTGGTCACCGCCCCCGACTGAACCGGTTCTGCCCGCACGGGCCGAACCGATCCCTCGGGCTTGCCGGTACCCTTTGCGGTTCTACACGGGTAGTGGCGCAGGTTGGTAGCGCGCCTCGTTCGGGACGAGGAGGTCGTGGGTTCAAATCCCGCCTACCCGACCATGGGGTCTCGGCAGGTTATTGAAAACGGCTCGGCAGGTTTCGACCACGACGAGTGACCGGACCGGGGTCGACTGGCGCTCTTGAACGAGCTCTTGGTGCCGGTGTCTGCTGCATGCCGATGACCGTCCGGGGCTTCTTGGACGGTGCACGCATTTCGGCGCTGGAAGGCCGCGAACCCTTTACGTTTCCGGAGCAGCTGCAAACAAAGACACTCAGTGGCAGAAACGTTTCGATCCGGTAGCCGCCGGAGTGACCTTCGATTAGGCAGCCACGGAGGTGACACACCCAGTCAGCAGCCTGGAGGCCCTTCGGCCTTTTCTGTTGGGCGGGGACGTAACGTGGGAGCCGTGGAACCAAGAGAACTCGACAAACCTTCTGTAGCTTCGCTCGTTCTTTTACTCTTCGCATTTGCTTGTGCACTCATACCGATGGCCGCCGAAGGGCCAGCGAGTTTTTTTTACGCTTTTCTTTTTTTCTACGCAACCAGTGGGGTGTGCGGGGTTTTGGGCTTGTGGCGAGTCGCAAAGAATCCTCGTTTGCGAGGAAAAGGCTTCGCCATCGCAACACTCCTCTTTGGCAACCCGATAGCAATTTTTGTCCTCGGCGTGGCTCTCTACGGTACTTTGGGCGAGTTAAACGGCGGCTGCTGCTAGAGGACCGACTGGCAGAAACGTTTCGATCCGGTAGCCGCCGGAGTGACCTTCAAGTAGGCAGCCACGGAGGTGACACACCCTGACAGCAGCCTGGAGGCCCTTCTGACCGTCCGGCTGACGGATTTTCATTTCGATTGGCCCGCTTACCCCTCGTGGCCGGACCCGTCTGGGATAGATCTGGCGTTTCGCTGGGACAGATCCCGGACCCGCAGCTCGAATACCCCTCACACGCTGGGCAAACACAAACCTGCCGAGACCCCACCATCTCCACCGCTGTTTCGGCGGAGGATCCAGGCTTCTTCGAGTGGCCACCGG
>CAZPGL010000040.1:0-18644 GCA_964586175.1 uncultured Microthrixaceae bacterium
CCCTGGGCGACGAACGCTTCGAGCAGATCGCCGCCGGTGCCACCCCCACCAACACCGACGAACGCGCCATGGGCCGCTGCTTCAACGGCGACGGCGACGGCGACGGCCCAGCACTACCGATCACCGAGCACCCCCGCCCCGGCACCCCGGAACTACCACCCCGGTACAACGTCGGCGAGGCCCTCACGCTCGGAGACCCGTTCGCCGAACAGATGACCGACTTCTTCCACGACGCGGCCGCGGTCGCCGATACCCGGGCCTGGGGAGCCAACACCTGGCGACTCTTCGTCTCCTACGAGGTCGACACCGACGGTGCCATCGTGTGGCCCCGGCTCGACTCGATCGTCGACAGCATCGTGGCCGCCCGGCAGGCCGGCTTCGCAGTGGCCGTCACCCCCGGCATCGTCCGAGGAGCCGACCTCACCGGCTCCCCCGCCGAGATGCTGACCCAACTCCACGACCAGCGCCTCCAGGCGGCCGTCGAATTGGCCGCCCTGGCCGAACGGCTGAACGTCGAGTTCTTCTCGCCTGCCCCGGAGGCCGAGGGACTGCTCCACGACCGCGACTTCGGCGACGAATACGAATCCACCGGAGCCGTGTACGACTCGTACGACCTGCACCTCGAACCCACCATCGACCCTTCGCTGAAGGTACGGGCCACGCTCATCAGCCAATGGCACGAGGCGTGGGCACCACAACTCCGCGAGGTGTTCAGCGGCGAATTGGTCGCCCACTTCGGAACGTCGTCACCCTGGTACCTGGTGCCCAGCTACGACCGCATCGGGATCACCCTCGACCACTTCCGCCTCGAACCCGAGTCCTTCCGGAACGTCGTAGCCGCCGACCTGGCCAACGTGGTCGCCTCGGCGGCAGCCAGCGGCATCGACTGGCAGGTCCACGAGACGTACTTCTTCTTCTCCGAGGTCGCCGACCCGGGAATGTCGGGCAATCGGCCCGAGCTGGCCGAGCCAGGCAGCATCGGCGACTGGGAAGACCCCGACGAGGTGGCCCGACTCCGCGACCTCCAGGACGACTACTTCCTCATCGCCCTCGAGGAGTACGACACCATCGGCACCGGCCGCGGCTTCGACATCGGCGGCTGGGTCATGCCCGGTATGGAGGTGGCGGGCTCGGCTACCGCCGACACCATCGCCGAGTACTTCAGGTCACGCTGACGCGGCAATACCCGGGGCCCGCAGGCCCCGGGCGTCACCGCCACCGGTGAACGGTGCTCAACCCCGCCGCTTCTTGGACTTCTTGTCCCCGGCGTCCGTCTCGTCTTCGCCCTCCTCGGGTTCGATGATGATCTCGTTGAGCGGCGTGTCGCCGAGCACGTCGTCCTTGTCCTTCGGGTCCTCGAGATCCTCCTGATCGTCGGTCCGGTCGTCGTCCTTGTCATCGCAGCCGTTGACGCCGGTGCCCAGATCGTTGCAGTCGTCCCAGAGGCGGTCCCAGCCTTCGACGACATCGTCCCACCAGTCGCCGATGGGTCCGGCTGAGGCGGGGGTGGCGGTCACGTTGACAGCCAGCACGACGGTGAGCAGTGCGGTGATGAGGTGGCGGTTCTTCATGTTGGTCTCCTTGTTTCATTCGGTGTCATGACCGGCGGGTCTCGCCGGCACACCCCCATGACGGTCCGCCACCACAGATCTGAAACTTTTCCCCGGGATCTTTTCGAGCGGAACTTTCAGACCACCGGGCCAGCCGCCGTCCCCCCGGTAATGTCCAACCCCAGGAGAAGCCCATGCCATCCGACCCGCCAGTCCACGAACCAGCCAGCGACGCCACACTCGTCGCCCGCATCCGCAACGGCGAAACCGCCGTGTGGGCCGAAGTGTTCGACCGCCACCGCGAGTCGGTGTGGGCAGTGGCCATCTCGGTAACCCGACGATCCGCCGACGCCGAGGACGCCGTCCAGAACACGTTCCTCGGTGCCGTCGAGCGCATCGACCAGCTGCGCGACCCCGAACGCCTGCGGGCCTGGCTGTGCTCCATCGCCCGCTCACGAGCCATCGACACCGTGCGGGGCCGCCGTGAGACCCCGGCCAGCTCGCAGATGGACTGGCTGGAACCGGTCGCCGACGAACCCGACCCCGACACCGGTCTGCGCCGCACCGAAGTCGTCGGCTTCGTCGTCGACGCCCTCGACGGCCTCGACGAACGCGACCGCACCGTCCTCGAGCTTGCCGAACGCCAGCAGATGACCGGCGACGAACTCGCCGAAGCGCTCGACGTGCGCCGCGACCACGCCTACACGCTGCTCCACAACGCTCGCGACCGGTTCGAACGGTCCGTGGCGTCACTCGTCGTCAGCCGCGGTGGCCGCGACGACTGCACCGAACTGCAACGCCTGCTCGGCGACTGGTCCGGAACCCTCGACCCCACCATCCGCAAACGGGTCGCCCGCCACATCGACGACTGCGACACCTGCGAAGCCACCAAACGCCGCATGGTCCGACCCCACGCCCTTCTGGCCGCCCTGCCGGTGCTGGCCCTCCCCCAGCTGCTCCGCCAACCCCAGGCCGCAGCAGCCATCGTCGAACGGGCCACCGCCCTGGCCGGCACGACCCCCGTCGCGGCCGGAGCGGGGGCAGCCGGTACCGGAACGGGAGGCGGTGCCTCAGGGGCTGCCGGAACCGGAGCCGCCACCGGAGCAGCCGGCGCCGGCGCCGGCGCCGGCGCCACGATGAGCGGCTTGACCCTCGCCGTGAGTGCCGTCGTGCTGGCCGCGGTCATCGGCGGCGGTGCCCTGCTGTTCACCGGTGGCGGCGGCGACCCCTCCACCGACGCACCGGCCACGCCCACCACGACGCCCACCACCGAGGGGGCGCCAACCACGACCACCGCGTCGACCGACACGACGACCACCGAGACCCCGGCCCCGGCCGACACCGCAGCCACGACCACCGCACCACCCGCCACGACGATCCCCCTCAGCCCACTGCCTCCGGCGGTGGCCGAACTGGCCGACACCCTCGGCTCGTACTGCGGCGTCGCCGGCGAATGGTACGACGGCGCCACCCCGGGACCCACCGGCATCGACCCGGCCAGCATCGAGGCGTACTTCGACCGGACCAACACGTATGTGCAGCAACTCGCCGTCTTCGACACCCCGGTCGCCGCCACATGGGCCACCTACGCTGCCGCCTACCAGGAGTTCCGGGACGACCTCGCAGCATCAGGATGGGCCTGGCCCCCGGTCTCGGGTGTCGACCCGGCCGGTCTGAATACCGCCGAACAGGCGCTGACCGCCCACCTGTCGGACACCTGCGGCCTGACCACCCTCGGCAGCCCGGCCGTCAACGGGGCGTACGTCGACTGTTGGCAGCGGGCCGCCTGGCTCACCGTCCTCCTGGCCGAATCGGGCCTCGACGCCGGACCCCACACCGACGCCCTCACCGGAATCGCCGCCGCCTACGCCGACGGATCGGTACCGGTCGACGACCTCACCGACCAGCTCCTCGACCTCATTGCCGACGCCGAAGCACTGTTCGGCACCAGCGTCGGCGCACCGGGCGACCCGGGCTTCGACGGCTGCGGACCCGCCTGACCTGATCCGCCGGCGCCGACCGGCCGTAGGGTCGGTGAATGCCCGGAACCATCCGACGTCCGCTGCTCGCCACAGGAGCATGGTTCGTCATACCCGCCATGGTCCTCACGGGCACTACAGGCACCGCGCAGGCTCTCGGACCCGACGACATCGACCCGACCGCGGTCGGCGTGCTGCGTCTCGTCATCGCCGGGCCCGTCCTACTGCTCGTCGCCCAAGCCAGACAGGACCTGTATCGCCGGTCCCGACGCCTGCCGGTCCGACCGGTCGCAGTGGCCGCTATCGCCATGGCCGCCTACCAGCCGTTGTTCTTCGGCGGTGTGCACCGCACCGGCGTCGCCCTCGGAACCATCATGACCATGGGCAGCGCACCGCTGTTCGCCGGCCTTTTGGCCTGGACGATCCAGAACGAAACCCCGGACCGACGCTGGTTCCCGGCCACAGTGGCCGCGGTCACCGGCGGGGCACTGCTCGTGAGCGGCGGTGAGGACATCGGCGTCGACCCGGTCGGCATGGTCATGTCCCTCGGGGCCGGCCTCTCCTATGCCGTGTTCACCGTGGCGACCAAGAGAGTGCTCGACGACCATCCGCCCATCGCCGTCATGGCGGTCACCCTCACCGGTTCGGCCCTCCTGTTGACCCCGGCACTCGCCGTCGCCGACCTCGGGTGGGTGGGCTCGGCCCGCGGCGTAGCGGTCGTCGCCCATCTCGGCTTGATCGCCACCGCCGCCGCCTACCTGCTCTTCGGGTTCGGCATCGCCCGGCTGCCGGTGGCCACCGTCACCACCCTCAGCCTGGCCGAGCCGCTGACCGCCGGACTGCTCGGCATGGCGGTGCTCGGCGAGCGGCTCTCCGCGACCGCCTGGATCGGTGCGCTCCTCGTGGTGGTCGGGCTGGTGGTCGTCAGCGTCGGCCGGGCCGGTCAGGTCGGATCGTCGGCCCCAGGCGGAGACGGCGGCACACCGGGCCGGTAACAGCGGAAGTGCACGGCCCGGGCCAACTGGTGCTCGGCGGCCGCCCGCTCAGCCTCGTCGGCCAGCCCGGCGATGCGTTCCCGCTCGACCTCGTCGGCGTGGGTGGTGCCCTGGATCCAGCCCAACGGCGCCGTCATCGGCGCCCGGGCGGCCAACCGGTTGAAGAACCGCACCATCCCGGTCGGCAGGCGCCGCACCGACGAAGGCCGCCACCCAGGGTTCTCGGCGAGGTACGCCAGGTGCTCGGCCCGCAGCCGCTTGTTCAGCGCCCGCTCCTCGGCGGTGGGCAGCAGCGCCCCGAAGTCACCCACGACCGACGCCGCCGATCATGCACGGGTCGATGCCCCGCAGGGCCAGCCCCCGACCCACAGCCTCGTTGAGCCGGTCGACTGCCAGGCTGCCCTCGTCGAGGGCCGTCTCGATGGCCAGCGCCACCATCGCCACCATGGCGGCCGAAGCGGCCGGCGACTCGTCGTCGCCCACGATCAGCAGGTCGGCCCCGGCGACCAGCGCGGCCGCCGCGGCCTCGGGCTGGGGCGTCGACGCCGTCACCGCACCCATGCCCAGGTAGTCGGCGATCACGACGCCGCTGAACCCCAGGTCATTGCGCAGCAGCCCGTCGACAGCGGCCTTCGACAGGCTGGCCGGATCGCCGTAGGTGAGACCCGGCACATCGAGATGGCCGACCATCACCGCGGCCCCCACGGCCCCGTAGGGCAGCTCCCGCCACGGCACCAGGTCGACGCCCTGCATCTCGTCGAGCCGCGGCGTGACCGGAAGGGTCCGATGGCTGTCGGCGTCGGCCCGCCCGTGGCCGGGGAAGTGCTTGAAAACCGGGGTCAACCCGGCCGACGCGATGCCGGTGGCCACGGCCAACGCGTACTCGACGACCACCTCCGGGTCGTCGGAGAATGCCCGGCTACCGATGCCCGGCCCGCCACCCACGTCGACCACCGGGGCCAGGTTCATGGTGAACCCGAGGGCTGCCAAAGCTTCGGCCCGTTCGGCTGCCACGGCCCGTGCCTCGTCGGGCGTGCCGTCGGCCATCTCCCGAGCCGCCGGCAGATGGCCCAGCAATTCGCCCAGCCGCTGCACGACACCGCCCTCCTCGTCGACGGCCACGACCAGCGGCCCAACCGTCGACGACGCCTGGAGGCCGGCGATGGCCCCGGTGACACCGTCGTCGGGAGCCCCCAGCACCACCACCCCGGCCAGCGCACCCTCGGCCGTCAAGTCGTGCATGACCGACATCCCAGCCTGATCGGTGAGCACCAACAGCACCTGGCCGGTTCGCGTCGACAGCGGCAGGTCGGCGACACATTCGGCCGCCGTGCGGGCCACCACCGCCGTGGTCGGGGGAACGGTCGTCGGTGCCAAGGTGGTCGGGGCAGACGAGGTTGTCGGGGGCACGGTGGTCGCCACCGTGGTCGGGGGGACGGTGGTCGGCGAGGCGGCGGTCGCGGGAACGGTCGTCGGCACGGTGGTCACCGGTGCCGACCCACCGCTTCCGCCGCACGCCGGAGCCAGCAGGGCCAGTACTCCCACCACCGCCCGACCGCGCCGCAGCATGCCCATCTGGTCCACCCGTGCAGTGGAGCACATCCGACGCCGCCGAAGCGACCGGGCCGATCCGGCCCCCGGAGCGACGTGTTCTACCCTGGCGGCATGCGCAACACGATCGTCGCCTCCGTCGCCCTCGTGCTGGTCGTGATCCTGATCGGCTTCGGGGCGTGCGGCGTGCTCGGTGGCGGCGACCCACCAGCCACCACGACGACGACCACGACGAGCGCCGCACCAACGACCACCACGACGACTGCTGTACCGACGACCACGACGCACGACCCGGCCACCCTCGAGACCCTGCCCCCCGTCGACGGGCTCGGTGCTCCCACCCTGACCCGCACCTCGTCGGTGAGCACCGTCGGCATCGACCAGGTGCAGTTCGGCATGACGGCTCACGCCGCACAGAAGGCCGCCGGCAGCCGGTTCACCCCGGTGTCACCGATCGGTGAGTGCTACCGGGCCACCCCCGACGCCGCCCCCGACGGCATCACCTTCTGGATCGTGGACGGCACCGTCGAGCGGGTCGACATCGACACCACCGAGATCACCACCCGGTCGGGTGCCGGCATCGGCGACACCGAAGATCGCATACGCGAGATGTTCGGTGAACGCATCGTGAGCTCACCCATGCCGGACGGCTCCGGCAACCTGCTGGCCTACGTGCCCCGCGACGAGAGCGACAAGGCCTTCCGGGTCATGTTCGTCAGCGACGGATCCACCATCGTGCGCTTCTGGTCGGGCCGCCTGCCCTGGGCCGAGATCCTCATTGGCGGCTGCCCTGCCGTGTCGGGCTGAGCACGTTCACCAGCGGGCCAGCAACTCCAAACGGCGGTCCCCATCGGTGCGACGGGCCTCGACCCGGCCGTCGTCGACGACACCGACACCGCCGGCGCACTCGACCACGACGGCGACCTCGCCCGAGCGCTCGAACGCCTCGACCACGGCCGTCACCCAGTCGACGGCCACCGTCGCCACCGCATCGGACAGCGAGACCGGCGCCTGATCGGCCAACACCGGCCGGCCATCGAGCCCCCGCGTGATCGCCATCGACTCCCACCGGCCCGGACGGTCGGCGGCGGCCAACCGCAACCCGGAGGTCCGGAGCCGCCGCACCAGCTCACGGCCGGGCACCGGCCGGGCACCCAGATCCAGTGCCGCGGCCCGCACTGCAGCAGGCACGTCGTAGTGGTCGCCCTGGAAGGCCATGCGTCGGAGGCCGAGTTCAGCGGCGAACGCATGCAGTTCGGCGTACGAGGTGTCGCTAACCAGGTGGGCCCAGCGGTCGCCCCGCCACGGCCAGATCGCCTCGTCCACCAACACCGACATGCCCCCCATGGTGGCCCGAACCCCCGGCGGCCGCCATCCCCGTGACCACCTTCGACCATCCCGGGATGCCAGACTTGACCCATGGAGGGCACCGCGGTCGAGAACACGGCGACGCTACGCGTGCCTCCGTCCTCGGCGTTCGTCGATCTCCCACGCATCGGGTTGGCCACCATCCTGCGTATCTACCGCATCGACCCGGCCGACATCGGCGACCTGATGGTGTCGGTGCAACAGGCGGCCGGCGAGTTGATCGGCGACGGCGGCGACGTCGAGATCGACTACCGCATCGACGACACGGAGGTCCGGGTCGATTTGAACGGTGCCGGACGCACCGTGCGCCTGTCGGCTCCCCGGCCCTGAACCGGACGGCCCCGGCCGACTCAGCGGCCGCTGGAACCGAACCCGCCAGCACCCCGCTCGGAGTCGGGCAGCTCGTCGACCTCGACGAAGGCCACCTCCTCGACCCGTTGGATCACCAGCTGGGCGATGCGCTCACCGCGGACCACCTCGAACGGCTCCGACGGGTCGGTGTTGACCAACAGCACCTTGAGCTCGCCGCGGTAGCCGGAGTCGATCAGGCCCGGAGTATTGAGGCAGGTCACGCCGTGTTTCAACGCCAGGCCACTGCGGGGCTGCACGAACCCGGCGTAGCCCTCGGGGATGGCGATGGCCGCCCCAGTCGGCACCAGGGCCCGACCACCGCCCGGGGGCAGGGTCAGGGTCTCGCGGGCGACCAGGTCGGCACCCGCGTCCCCCGGCCGGGCGTAGGCCGGCAGCGGCAGATCGGCGTCGAGTCGGGTGATCGGGATGTCCAGCACGGCGGCGAGCATATGCCGCACGGCCCGGCGGCGTTGCACCGTCGCCCGGGCACCCAGCCCGTAGGCTCATCGCCGTGCTGGCATGGATCGATTTGGAGATGACGGGCCTCGACCCGGTGACCGACGTCATCGTCGAGATCGCCACCCTCGTCACCGACGACGACCTCGAGATCATCGCCGAGGGCCCCGACCTCGTCGTCCACCAGCCCCCAGACGCGCTGGCCGCCATGGGCGACTACGTCCGCACCATGCATACCCGGTCCGGCCTCCTCCCCGAGATCGAAGCCTCCACCGTGACGTTGTCCGACGCCGGCGCCGCCACCCTCGAGTTTCTGCAGACCCACATCCCCGAGCCCGGCACGGTGCCGCTGTGTGGCAACTCCATCGGGACCGACCGCCGGTTCCTGGCCGCCCACCTGCCCGACATCGAGAACTTCCTGCACTACCGCTCGATCGACGTGTCCACGATCAAGGAGCTGGCCCGACGCTGGCGACCCGAGGTGGCCGACGCCGCACCCGACAAGGCCGGCGGCCACCGGGCCCTCGACGACATCCGCGAGTCGGTCGCCGAACTGCGCCACTACCGCACCGCCTGGTTCGGGCTGGGCTGACCGCCGACCGTGGCCGTGACCGTGAAGCCGCTTCGTCGCCCCCGATGACCCGGCCCTAGGGTGGCCGCCGTGAGCCACCAGCACGGCGAGCACCCCGTGGCCGACCACGGTGCCGCCAAGCCCCTGAGGCAGGAACAGGAGCCGGCCGACAAGCAAGTCGCCGAGTTGGCACCTGGGCTCTACCGGATGCAGTTGCCCATCTCGATGCCGGGGCTGGGCCACGTCAACTGCTACGCCCTGGAAGACGAGCGGGGCCTGGCCCTCGTCGACCCCGGCCTGCCCGGGGAAGAATCGTGGTCGGCCCTCAACCAGCGTCTCGGCCAGATCGGCGCCCGGTTCGACCACGTGCACACCGCGGTCGTCACCCACAGCCACCCCGACCACTTCGGCGGCGTCAACCGGCTACGGGCCGAACACGACATCGAGGTCCTCACCCACGCCGACTTCTCGTCGGCCTACGGCATGGACTCCATCGACGAACTCACCAAGGATCCCGAGATCGCCGCCCTCGACCTGGAGGACGACGAGGACCTGGCCGCCTTCCAGGAACGACTCCGCCGGCCCACCCCGTGGGGTACCTGGCGGGACGGCCCGCCCGCCGACGAGATGCGGCGGTGGGCGGCCATGGAGAAGGCCGGCGGGCCGATGTCGTTCCGTCTGCCCGACCCCAGCATCCGGGTGGCCGACGGCCAGGAGGTCACCCTCGGCGGCCGCACCTGGCTGGCCGTGCACACCCCGGGCCACACCCACGACCATCTGTGCCTGTACGACCCGAACGATGGGCTGTTCCTTTCCGGCGACCACGTGCTGCCCACCATCACCCCGCACATCGGTGGCATCGCCCAGATGTACGACCCGCTGGCCGTGTTCTTCCGCTCCCTCGAGTTGATGCACGAGTTCAGCGACGTCTCCACGGTGCTGCCGGCCCATGGGCACCCGTTCGACGACCTGGCCGGCCGGGCCGACGACATCGTCCACCACCACGAGGAACGCCTCGACCATCTCCGCCTCATCGGCGACGCCCTCGGTCGGGCCCCGGTCGAAACGTTCATGCAGCATCTGTTCAAGGAACGCTCCTGGGGTGACATGGCGGCCAGCGAGACCTACGCCCACCTTGAACACCTCCGTATCCTCGGCGACGCCGATCAGGACGAAGAACAGGGCCTCAAGCGGTATCTCGTCGCCTGAACCGCTCAGGCCCCGAAAATGGTTTGACAGCCCCCACGGGCTGCGCTGGAGTGGTCACCCGGCGTGAACACCCCTATCCTGGGGTGGGCACACCACAGCGAACCCGACACGAAAGCCACCGAGCGACACCATGCACGCCGCAAACCACCACCATCACGGCCCCACGGCCGGCCGGTCGGTGCTCGGCGCGCGTCTGCACGGCTCCGCCGACGTGCACGACTCGATGACCTACGCCACCAAGCCGTGGACCACCACGAACACCTTCGTGTTCTGGACCATCCACCAGCGACCTCGGGGAGCGACCAGCTGATCAGCTGAACGAACCCAACTTCCCGAGGCCGCCGGAGCAATCCGGCGGCCTTCTCCGTTTTTCGGCCCACCTGCCCACCGACCCCGACCGACCCGATCCGCGAACAGAAGCCACCGAGAGGACCACCGACCATGCACGCACTCCAGTACGAACCCGAGGTCTGGCGCACCGACGCCGCATGCACCCGCCTGGGTGTGCCCACCGGGGTGTTCTTCTCGGATCATCTCGGTGACATCGCCCAGGCCAAGCGCATCTGCGCCGACTGCCCGGCCATGATCCCGTGCCTCGAAGCCGCCCTCACCCGACGCGAACCATGGGGTGTTTGGGGCGGACAGATCTTCCGCAACGGGAAGATGCTGGCCACCAAGCGACGACGGGGCCGCCCATCCAAGGTGCCCCGACCCGAGGACCAGCTGCCGGTGGTGCCGATCCCGGTCCACCTGCAGTCGGAGTTGCGCTCAGCCTGAACGCAACGCTCCACATACCCGCTCCCGGCCCGGTGTCGGATCCCCACACCGGTTTCCCCCTCCGGCCGGCGCCGACACCGGCCGGGAGCGCCAAGCCGCCAACCATGACGGGCCGGGGTGACGCCTCAGGCGAGCCCCGGCCCGTCGGCGCACCGGACGGCCGCGACCCGACGGGCTACGTTGCCACCGTGCGCGGCGCATGGATCCTTCTGCTGGTGGTGGCCACGGGCTGCGGGTCACCGGCCGGGCCGGACACCCCGGCCACCGACGCGCTCAACCACCCCCTGGAGCTGGTCGACGGCGGCGCCACCACCCTGACCGCCCTCCACGCCGACGACGGTCGGCCGATAATCGTGAACCTGTGGGCGACCTGGTGCGCCCCGTGCCTCGATGAGATGCCCGACCTCGAGGCGGCCCACCGCCGCCACGGCGACCGCGTACGGTTCGTGGGCATCAACATCAGCGACTCCCCGACCCGGTCGGCCGAACGGGTGGCCGAACTCGGCATCACCTACCTGCTGGCCCGGGACCCCGACGGCGACCTCACAACGGCCCTCGGCGGCGTCGGTCTCCCCATCACCGCCTTCGTCGACGCCGGCGGCCGGCTGACCGATGTCCACCAGGGGCGCTTGTCGCCCGAGGATCTCGAGTCGGCCATCGCCGAACTGGCACCATGATCGGCACGGACGACGACTCAAGGTGCCGGGCATGATCGACGTCGGGCTGGCCCTGCCGTTCACCCTCGGGCTCGTCACCGCGGTCAACCCGTGCGGGTTCGCCATGCTGCCCACCTGGCTCGGCTACTTCCTCGGCCGCGACACCGCCGACCACGACGCCCGCCCCGAACAGATCCTGCGGGCCCTCATCGTGTCGACCGTCATGGCCGGCGGCTTCGTACTGGTCTTCGGCGCCATCGGCCTGGCCGTCACCCACCTCACCACCGAAGAGGCCATCGCCCGACGCACCCCATGGCTCACCGTCGTGGTCGGCATCCTGCTCATCCCCTACGGTCTGGCCCTCATCTCGGGGCGTCGCCTCACCCTGCCCATCCCCCGACCCCGTCGCGGCCCCCGCTCGAGCGAACTGTGGTCGGTGCTCGGCTTCGGAATGTCGTACGCCATCGTGTCGGTCGGGTGTGCCGCCCCCATCTTCCTGCTGCAGGTGGCCGGCAGCTTCAGCCGGGACGGCGTCGTCGACGGGGTCGCCACCTACCTGGCGTTCGCCGCCGGCATGACCGCGGTGGTCGCCGGCCTCACCCTGTCGCTGGCCATGGCCCGCGGCGGCCTGGTCCGCAACCTGCGGCGCCTGCTCCCCCACGTCGACCGCATCGGCGCCGTGTCCCTGGTACTCGGCGGCTGCTACCTCGTCGTCTACGGCATCTACGAGATCCGCATCCTGAACGACCCCACCACCCCGTCCAACCCAGTCATCGACGGCGTCACCGACCTACAGGTCCATCTGACGGCCTGGACCACCCAGACCGGTGGCACCCGGGTCGGCACAGCTCTGTGGCTGCTCGTCGCCACCGTCCTGGTGTGGGGGCTCGGCCCGGCGCTGACCACCCCGGTCCGCCGCTGGGCCCAGGGGCTGACCATCGCCGGTTGGGTGGCCGCCGAGGCGGTGTGGCAACGGGGCGAACTGCTGGTGCTGCCAATGGCCAGGCTGGTCGCCGCATGGCCCGACCGCATGGCCGGCTGGATCGACGACCCGACCCGATGGGCGGTGCCGCTCGAAATGCTGCTCAGCGCGGCCGTCCTGGGGACCCTCGTCGTCGCGGTACGGAGCCGGCGTTGACCCCGGTGACCCGAGTCGACCATTTGACCGACCTGCTGGCCGTCCCCGGCGTGGTCGAAGAGCATGTGGCCGGGTCGCGTATCGGGGTGTGCTCGCTGCACGGCGGGGGCCTCGAACGCACCACCGACGTGGTCGCCCGCGAGGTCGCCGCCCGCACCGGGGCCTCCTTCTACGGCGTCATCCAGCCCGACGGCTCCCGCCACCACCTGCCGTCCACCCGATTCGATCCGGCCCACTCGGGCCGACTCGCCGACTTCCTCGACGGCATCGACGTGGTCGTGTCGATCCACGGCTACGGGCGGGACGACGACTTCTGGGCCGTGCTGCTCGGTGGATCGAACCGGGATCTGGCCCACCACACCGCCGGATGCCTCCGTGGCCACCTGCCCGGCGACTACCGGGTCGTCGACGACCTGGACCTGATGCCCCGCAACCTGCGCGGTGTCCACCCCCGGAACCCGGTGAACCGGCCGGCCCACGGTGGCGTCCAGGTCGAGCTACCGCCACCGGTGCGCTGGAACCGCGACACGTCCGACTGGTCGAGCGCCGACGACGACCCGCGGCCCGAGCAACTCGATGCCCTCATCGACGGTCTGGTCGAAGCGGTGGACCGCTGGGCGCAGTGACGCTTCAGGGAGCCCGGCGTTCCACCAGCCAGGCGTCACCCGCCCGGCGGTACCGCAGCCGGTCGTGGAGGCGGTCGGGGCGCCCCTGCCAGAACTCGACCATCTCCGGAGCCACCCGGTAGCCACCCCAGTAGTCGGGGCGGTCGACGGTCCGGCCGGCCCAGCGTGCCTCCTCGGCGGCGAAGCGGTCGTCGAGCACCGAACGGTCGCCGACGATGGCGCTCTGGTCCGACGCCCAGGCGCCGATCTGGCTGCCCCTGGGTCGGGTCGTCCAGTAGCGGTCGGACTCGTCGTCACCGAGGCGTTCGGCCGTGCCGGTCACCCGGACCTGGCGACGCAGCTCGGTCCACGAGAACGTGAGGGCGGCCCGGCCCGAGGCTTCCAGTTCGACCGCCTTGTCGCTGGTGAAGTTGGTGAAGAACACGAACCCCTGCTCGTCAACCCGTTTGAGCAGCACGTTGCGGGCCGACGGCCAACCGTCGGGGGTGACGGTGGCGACGACCATGGCGTTGGGTTCCCAATAGCCGGCCGCTTCGACCTCGGCGAACCAGCGCTGGAACTGGGCGATCGGGTCGGCGGCCACGTCATCGACGTCGAGGCCCCGCTCCTCATAGGTCTCCCGTACCTCACTCAGATCCACGTCGTGGAGTCAACACCGCCAACCATCCCGATACCAACCAGACCGTGATCGGGGAACTGTCCCCATGTCACGGTCTGGCGCCGAGCGTAGGTTGTCGTGATGCGCCCACTGCCGTCTCCCGTGCTCGTCGCCGCCGGTGGGGCCGCCGGTGCCGCCGTGCGGTGGGGGGTGGTCGACGCCCTGCCCGAACCAGCTGCCATGCCGTGGCCGGTGCTGGCCGTCAACCTGGTTGGCTGCGCCCTCCTCGGCGTGCTGCTGGCCCGCCGGCCCGGGGACGATCTCAGGCTCCTGGCCGGCGTCGGGTTCTGCGGTGGGCTCACCACCTTCTCCACGTTCACCGTCGAGACCGCGGCCTTCCTTCGGGCCGACCGACCGTCCACCGCCGTGGCCTACATCGCCTTCTCAGTGGCCGGCGGCCTGGCAGCGTTCCTCGTCGGCCGCACGCTGTCCAGGACCGGACCATGACCGCTCTGGCCTTCGTCGTGCTCGCCGGCACCGGCGCAGTGGCCCGCTGGATGCTGACCCGCGGCGGCCCGGCCGGCACGCTGCTCGCCAACGTGGCCGGCTCGTTCCTGCTGGCCACCACGGCCAACTGGACCGGCAGTGGGGTCACCGTCGTCGGCATCGGCGCGCTTGGCGCGTTCACCACCATGTCCACGTTCGCCGCCGACACCACCGCCCTGGCCGAGGGCCACGATGCCCGCTGGGCCGGCGGCTACGTGGCCGCCACCCTCACGTTGGGGATCGGTGCCGCCTGGCTGGGTCTGGTCCTGGTGACCTGACCGCTCAGCCGATGACCGTGGCGCCCCGCATGTACGGCTGGAGCACCTCGGGCACGGCGACCGTACCGTCGGCCTGGCGGTGCGTTTCGACGACCGCCGCCCACACCCGCGGCACGGCCAGACCCGACCCGTTCAGGGTGTGAGCCACCACGGTGCCCTTCTGGCCCTCGGGCCGGTAGCGCACGTTGGCCCGACGGGCTTGATAGTCGCTGAACCACGACACCGACGACACCTCGAGCCACTGGTCCGCACCCGGGGCGTACACCTCGATGTCGAACGTGCGGGCCGACGAAGCCCCCAGGTCACCGGCGCACAGGTCGAGAATGCGGTACGACAGCCCGAGGTCGGTGATGGCCGCCTCGGCCCGGGCCAGGATGTCGGCGTGGATCTCCGCCGACTGGTCGGCGGTGGCATAGGCCAGCAGCTCGACCTTGTCGAACTCGTGGACCCGCAGCAGACCCCGGGTGTCGCGGCCCGCCGATCCAGCCTCCCGCCGGAAACACGACGTGTGGGCCATCATCTTCATCGGCAGGTCGGCCTCGTCGAGGATCTCGTCGCGGGCGAACGACGTGAGCGGCACCTCGGCAGTGGGGATGGCCCACAGATCGTCACGCTCCAAGTGGTAGGCGTCGTCCTCGAACTTGGGCAGATGCCCGGTCGACACCATCGTCTCGGTCTTGACCAGGGTGGGAGGGCGCATCTCGCGATAACCGTCAGCGTTGCGGTCCAACCCGTACTGCACCAGCGCCCGGCACAAGGTGGCTCCCAACCCGGCGTACATGACGAACATGGCCCCCGACAGCTTGGTGCCCCGCTCCACGTCGAGGATGCCCAACTGCTCGCCGATCTCCCAATGGGGAACCCGCTGATGGTCGGCGTAAGCGGCGGGATCGAAATGCTCGACCCGGGCCACCACGTTGTCATGCTCGTCGGCACCATCAGGGCAGTCGTCGGACGGCACATTGGGTATGCGCAACAGCAGCTCGCGCACCTCGGCGGCCAGGTCGTCGGCCTCGGCGGCCAGGGCGTCCTCGCCGGCACCCAACTCGCGGCTGCGGGCCTGGAGTTCGGCAGCCTCGTCGCCCCGCCCCTCCTTGTGGAGTCCGCCGACCTCGCGGGAGATGGTCTTGATCTCGTTGCGCACCGCATCCCGCTGCTCGGCGGCGGCGCGCTGACGGGCGTCCAGCTCGAGCACCCGGTCCAAGACGGTCACGTCCTCGCCTCGACGGCCGATGGCCGCCTTCACCGCTTCAGGGTCGGCGCGCAGCGCCCGGATGTCGATCACGCGGTCGAACCTAGCGCCCTGCGGGGAACGCTACGCAGCCGAATCCCGGCCGGCGGCCGGTCGCAACCGGTCCGCACCGGCCCGCTGGGCGTGCGTGTAGCGGAAGAACTTCACGATGATGATGCCCCACAGGTAGAAGCCGCCGATGATCTTCATGATGGCCCCGGCGGCCTGCTGATCGGACGCCACGCCGATGCCCCACAGGTGGTAGCCGTCGTCGTAGTGGCGGTACACGGTGCCCTCAGCGAACGTCAGCCAGGCGGCCGGAATGGTCGGCACGATCGTGTTGAGGAACAGGTAGAGCATCTGGCCCAACGGCGGCAGCCGCAGCTCAGGCAGGGGCGACACCACCGGCGTCCACATGAGCAGGGCGGCGGCGAACAGCACCAGGTGCACCCCGTAGTGGAAGGCACCGCTGTCGAACGACCACTGGACGATCCCGCTCCAGTGGGTGAGGGCGATCAGGGCGTTGAACAGCACCGCGGCGACCACCGGATGGGCCATACGGCGGACCACCCGCTCGGCGCGGCTGCCCTCCAAGATGACCAACCGGGCCAACCACGTCGGGGTGGCCAGCAGCAACAGCGGCGGCACGATCAGGGTGATGACCAGGTGCTGGGTCATGTGCACCAGGTACAGGTGCTCCTCGGCGATGTCGTGCACCGGCCAGTCGGCGGCCCCCCAGAGCAGCACCACGGCGACGACGAAGCAGGCCTTCTGGAGCCGGGTCGCCACCGGAACACCGGCCGGTAGCACCCGCGGGCCGATCCGGGCCGCCCACACGGCGAACACCAGGATGGCGGCGACGAGGAACCAGACCTCGGGGTGGGGCTGCCAGCGCCACGGGTCGGGGACGGCGGCCAGCACCGCGTCGAGAGACCCCGTCATCGTTGCCGGTCGCCCCGGCCGCGGCGGACCGGGAGCAGGGTCATCTCAGCCCTTGGTCCAGAACTCGAACAGGGTGAGGAACAAGATGTACACCAGCGTCGCCAACACCAGACCCGACACGAAGAACGTGGTGAACATGGAGCTGTCGAAGCGCAGATGCATGAACCAGGCAGCCACGAAGAAGAATTTCACGACCATCATGATCATCAGCGTGGGGATCAGCGCCGCCCCGATGTCCACGAAGTAGGTGGCGACCTCGGCGGCGGTGATGACACCCAGGATGATGGCGATCTGGATGTACTTGCCGTCCGACGGGTGCTCGTGGGCATGGTCCTCGGCGTGTTCAGCGGCGGTGTCTGCGCTCATGGTCGACGGCTCCCGATCAGGTGGTGGGCGAGGGCACCAGGTAGATGACGGTGAAGATGAAGATCCAGACCACGTCGACGAAGTGCCAGTACAGGCCGACGATCTCGACGGTCTCGGCGTTCTCCTTCTTGAGGTTGCCCCGCAGCGACGAGATCAGCAGCGACATCAACATCACGATGCCGAGGCTGACGTGGATGCCGTGGAAGCCGGTCAGCGAGAAGAACGCCGACGAGAACGGGCTGGTGGTGTAGCCCAGGCCCTCCCGCAGGAAGGTGGTGAACTCGTAGACCTGCCCGCCGATGAACAGGGCACCGAGCAGCGCCGTGGTCAGCAGCCAGATCCGGTTGTTGCGGATGTCGCCCCGCTGCAGCGCCGACAGGGCCAGCACCATGGTGAGCGAGCTCATGAGCAGCACGAACGAGCTCACCGACGTGAACGGGATGTCGAAGATGTCGCCGGGGGCCGGGCCGTCGGCGAACTTGTTGCGGTACAGCAGATAGGTCGAGATCAGGGCGCCGAACAGCAGGCACTCCGAACCCAGGAACACCCACATGGCGAGCTTGTTGTGGCTCAGCCCGGTGGTGGTCCCGTGACCGTGGTCGGTGGCGGCCTCAGACATCGGCGGACTCCTCGTCGGCCGAAACGTCGTCGGCCGGTTCGTCGGGGGCCGGCTCGCCGGCACCGTCATCAGCGTGATCGTCGTGGTGGTGGCCGAACGGGCCCTCGGGGTCGTCGGGCGGTTCGAAGATCCATGCGTAGATGGCCGTGCCGACCAGCAGACCGCCGGGCACACACAGCCACAGGCTGAAGATCAGGCCCAGGCCGATGAACGGCAGGCCGGCGGCGAACACGATCGGCCAGTACGACGGCGATGGCAGGTGCACGCCCTCGGCGTCGCCGGCCTCGCACACCTCTTCGGAGGTGGCCACCCGGACGATGCGGCCCTCGTCGTCGGTGCCCCACTTGCGGTGCCAGAACTCGTCGAGCGCCTCGACGGTCGGCACCTCGTCGAAGTTGTGGACCGGCGTCGGGTTGGGGGTGATCCACTCGAGGCCCCGGGCGTCCCACGGGTCGGGTGGGCACGGTGGCTGGCCCTTGGCTCGGCGGGCCGACATGATCACGTTGACGAGGAAGCTGGCCACGCTGATGGCGATGATGAACGCCCCGACGGTGGCGACCATGTTCCACGCCTCGAAGCCGAAGCCCGGGCTGTAGGTGTCGATGCGGCGGGACATGCCCTGCAGGCCCAGGATGTGCATCGGCCCGAACGTCAGGTTGAAGCCGACGAGCATGGTCCAGAACCCGATCTTGCCCATGCGCTCGTCGAGCATGTGGCCGAACACCTTGGGCCACCAGAAGTAGAAGCCGGCGAACAACCCGAAGATGATGCCGCCGAAGATGACGTAGTGGAAGTGGGCGACGATGTAGTAGGTGTCGGTCTGCTGGGTGTCGGCCG
>CAZPGL010000041.1:0-17934 GCA_964586175.1 uncultured Microthrixaceae bacterium
CCCACCACTCACGGTCCCACCACTCACGGTCTCCCGCTCCGATCCGTCGTCCGGCCCGACGACCGGCCAGACTCGCGCCATAGCGACCAGGGGGACCAATGCTCAGCTCGTTCGACGACTTCTTCGTCCACCAGACCTCCCGACCGGTCGCCGTACCGGCCACCACCGACCGGCACGCCTACGACCGGTTCTGGTTCAACGGCTACACCGACGACGGCGGCCTGTACCTCGGCATCGGCGCCGCCCGCTACCCCAACCTCGGCATCCAGGACTGCGGGCTCACCGTCGTCCACGACGGCGTCCAACACGCGTTCCACGCCAGCCGACGCATGCCCGCCGACCCGGCCGACATGACCGTCGGGCCGTTCCGTATCGAGATCATCGAACCCATGAAACGCCTACGGGTCGTGCTCGACGACAACGACACCGGTATCGGCGCCGACCTCGAATGGACACCCCGCACCGCTTCGTTCGCCGAAGACCACCAGGTCCTCACCACCGAACAGATCAACCGACACATGGAATCCACCCGGTTCAACCAGTTCGGCCACTGGACAGGCGAAATCCGACTGCCACACACCACCATCGACCTCACACCGGGCGACGTGTGGGGCACCAAGGACCGGTCGTGGGGGGTGCGCCCCGTCGGCGACCCGGCCCCGCCGGGTGCTCCCACCCCGCATCGGGGACTCAAGTTCTTCTGGGCACCACTGCACTGGGACGACCACATCACCCACCTCAGCGTGTTCGAAGACTCCTACAGCCACCAGATGCACTGGGACGGTTTCATCCTCCCCGCCTACGACGACCCCGACGACATCCCCGGAGTGACCGACCCCGCCATCGAACGGCTCCGCGCCGTCGACCACGACCTGGTGTTCGCTCCGGGCACCCGCCGGGTCGACGGCGGCACCCTGTCGCTGACCCGGGTCGGCGGCGAGACCCTGATCGTCGGCCTCGAAGCCCTGGTCACGGCCCGCATGAAGGGCATGGGCTACAGCCATCCCGAGTGGGGTCACGGTCTCTGGAAAGGCGAGTTGGCCATGGCCGGTGAGTCGTGGCGGCTCGACGAGATCGACGAGATGGCTCCCGAAAACCTGCACGTCCAAACGGTCATGGCCGCCACGTGCGGCACCAAGACCGGGATCGGCGTGCTGGAACAAATCGTCGTCGGCCCCTACCCCCGCTACGGCTTCACCGAATTCCTCGACCCGGCCACGTAGGCCAGGCCGTCGACGGTCTGGACGCCGGCCGTTCAGCCCTCGTGGCCGAGGAGCACATTGACGGTGTTGGTGCCGATCTCGGCCACTGCGTAACCGCCCTCCATGACGTACAGGGTGGGCAGGCTGAGCGCGGCGATGCGCCGGCCGACCGCCAGGTAGTCGGGTGAGGTCAACAGGAACGAGCTGATCGGATCGCCGGCGAACGTGTCGACGCCCAGCGACACCACGAGGGCGTCGGGGCGGTGATCGGCAATGCGCCGGCATCCGACGTCTAGGGCAGCGGCCCACTCGTCGAATCCGGTACCCGGGCCCATCGGCAGGTTCAGGTTGTGGCCCTCTCCGGGGCCGGCCCCCGTCTCGTCGGCGTACCCGCAGAAGTACGGGAACTCGTCGGCCGGGTGACCGTGCAGCGACACGAACAACACGTCGGCCCGGTCGTAGAAGATGGCCTGGGTGCCGTTGCCGTGATGGAAATCGACGTCGAGCACGGCCACCCGGTCGGCACCACGGTCGAGGAACCCCTGGGCGGCGACGGCCGCGTTGTTGAGGAAGCAGTAGCCGCCGAACTGGTCGGCGGTGGCGTGATGGCCCGGCGGGCGGCAGAGGGCGAACGCCGCGTCGGCTCCGCCGGCGAGGGTCCGCTGCCCGGTCTGGGCGATGGCCGCCGACGCTTCGGCCGCCCGCCACGTGCCCTCGGTGATGGCCGTCTCGGCGGCGATGGCGTGCCACCCGAGCCGACCGTCGATATCGAGGGGTACCCGGTCGTGGCGCATGCCCCGCACCGGGAACATGGAGGGGATGGCGTCGCCGGTGTAGCCGGCGGCCCGCCAGTCGTCGTGGCAGGTCCGCAGAAAGCCGACGTAGACCGGGTCGTGCACCGCGGTCACCCCATCGAGATCCACCGGGTCGGGGACCGTCCGGTCGTCGAACCCGGCGTCGTCCAACGCAGCGACCACATGCTCCCAGCGTTCGGGGCACTCGAAGGGCCGGACCAGAGCGCCGTCGTAGAGCTCGCCGGCCGGGAAGTGGGCTGCGTGGTCGTCGCTCAGGATGACCTGCACGGCGCGGCCCTCCGTCCGGACCGTCGGTCAGTCGCCGCCGGCGACGCTGGACGGCCGGTAGAACACCAGCATCTGGGCGATGCCGCCGCCTACACCGAGACCGAGAGCCAGCCAGAAGCCGGTGCAGCCGTACAGGCCCTCACCCACCTCGAAGGCGGCATCCAGCGACCACTCGCCGGGCCCCAGGGTGGCTGACACCAAGGCCATCACCCCGAGGGCGAACACGTACTCCCAGCCCTCCTTGATGATGAAGAACCCGTTGGACCGGTGAACCGTCCAGCCGGCGACCGTCATGAGCCCGATCACACCGGCAGCGGCAAAGGACGTGAACAGACCGGCGGCCAGCAGCAGACCGGCACCGACCTCGGTCGACGCGGCCAGGTAGGCGTTGAGCTTTCCGGGACGCATGCCGATGCTGTCGAACCAGCCGGCGGTGCCGGGGATCTTGCCGCCACCGGTGAACTTGTTCCATCCATGGGCGGCCAGGGTCAGCCCGGTCACCACCCGCAAGATCAGCAGGATCAGGTCGACTTCGGTGGTGGAACCCATGGCTGTACTCCGGTGCGGCTCGTCAGTCTGTGGCGCACCGTAGCCCCGTCGACGGGGCCGGCGACGACCGGGACCGTAGGCTGGCCGACGTGTTGATCCTGAAGATCCTGCTGGCCGTGCTCATCGCCGCGGCCATCCTGCGTCTGGGTTTCGTCGTGCTGCGGATGCTGGCCACCCCGCTGCCCGAGCCGCCGCCGGCCGGCGAGCTGCGCAAGGTCAAGCTGCACTACCGGTGCAGCCTGTGCGGCGCCGAGGTGCGCATGACCACCGCCCCCGACGAGCACCCGGACCCGCCCCGTCACTGCATGGACGACATGGACCTGCTGGTCACCGAGGAATGAACCCGAGAGTTGTCCACAGGGTGGGGACGAACCTGTGGGAAATCACAGCGATGTGATTCCACCGGCGTGATTCCCGTCGGTGCAGGTCAGCGGTACTGCGTGGCGGTGACGATGCCGCCGAGGATGCTGCCCAGGCCGAGCAGCAGATAGCCGTTGGACACGCCACCCGGCAGCCAGCCGACGTAGTTGAAGAAGATCACCAGCACCCCCACCCCGAGCAGCCCGAACATGAGCACGGGTACCCACGGCGGCGACGACTCGGACCCGGCCGGGACCGGTGCCTGGTAGCGGCTTCCGGACGGTCCACCCTTCGGGGTGACCCGCCCACCTTCGACACGACGCTTCTGGGGCTTCGACATGGCAGCGAGGATAGGCCGCCGCCACCAGAACCCGGACGTGGCCACCGCCCGACCTGGCTACCGTGTGCCCCGTGGGAGCCACCGTCCTCGTCATCGACAACTACGACTCGTTCGTCTACAACCTCGTCCAGTACCTCGGTGAGCTGGGGGCCGATCCGGTCGTTCACCGACACGATGCCGTCACCATCGACGACGTCGAGGCCCTCGAACCCGATGCCGTCCTCATCAGTCCCGGCCCCGGCCGACCCGAAGACGCCGGCGTATCCACCGCGGTGATCCGCTGGGCCGCCGGCCGCGTGCCGGTGCTCGGGGTCTGCCTCGGCCATCAGGCCATCGGCGCGGCGTGGGGGGGTCGGGTCGTGCGGGCCCCCGACGTCATGCACGGCAAGACGTCGCTCATCGACCACGACGGGGCCGGGGTGTTCGCCGGGCTGCCCTCCCCGCTCGAAGCCACCCGCTACCACTCGCTCATCGTCGAGCGCTCGTCGCTGCCCGATGAGCTCGAGATCACCGCCACCAGCAACGACGGGCTCATCATGGGCCTCCGCCACCGGCAGCTCGACGTCGAGGGAGTGCAGTTCCACCCCGAATCGGTGCTCACCGTCGCCGGCCACGACCTGCTGGCCAACTTCCTCGCCCGCGCCCGCTGAGGACCGGCCGCCACTCGGCTGCCGGTCGCCCGCTACTCGCCGCCGTCGTCGGGCTCCGGCTCGGGCTCCGGCTCGGGCTCCGGCTCGGGTTCGAGCTCACGGCCGACGACGATCACCACGAACGACTCGGGTTCGACCTCGGTGCCGGCAGCCGGCGACTGGCTCATCACCCGGTTGTGGTTGATGCTGCCGTTGGGCACGTCCTGGTACTCGATCGACACCTGGAAATCCTGGGAGGTCAGCAGGTTCACCGCCTCTGTGGCGACCAGCGCCTCAACCGGTGGCACGTTGACCGGCGGCGGCCCCTCCGACACGACGATCTGCACCGTGCCCCCGGGTGCCAACTCGCTGCCGGCCGGCGGGCTGGTACGCAACACCAGCCCGGCTTCGACGGTGTCATGGTTCTCCTGGATCGTCGACGCCCGCCACCCCAACTGGGTGATGATGTTCATGGCGTCGATGGCCGGCCGGTTCGCCAGGTTGGGGATCTGCTCGACCTGCGGCCCCGACGAGACGAACAGCACAACCTCGGCCTCGGGCTGCACCTCGGCACCGGCCGGCGGATTCTGGTCGAGGACCTCGCCGGCCGGGACGACCGGATCCTCGCGATCCACCAACTCGACCGACAGGCCCATGGCCTCGAGGTCGCGCACGGCGTCGGTCGATGAATCGCCGACCACGTCGAGCATCACCATCGGCCCCGTTCCCTGGCTGACCAGCAGACGCACCGTGTCAGCGGCCTCGACCTTGACGCCGGCGTCCGGATCCTGGCCGAACACCGTGTTCTCCGGGAACTCGTTGTTGGCCTCGAAGTCCATCTGCACGCTGAGCTTGGCGTCCTTCAGGGTCTCGCGGGCCTCCTCGAGCGACAGCCCGAGCACCGACGGTACCTCGACCAGGTCGGCACCCGGGGCATCGTCGCCACCGTCGCCACCGAACCCGAGGGTGTCGACGAACGCCACGACCAGATAAGCGAGCAGGGCGATGAGAGCGGCCAGGCCGATCGTGAACAGCACCGTCCGCCGCCAGCCGTCGTCGCGGCGGTTGCGCTGGCCCTTGCCGAAGTCGGCCGACTCTTCGCCACCGCCGGCCGCCCGGCCACCGACGCCGGCCGGGTTGGCCGGCCGCAGGTCGTGGGCACCGTCGCGGTAGCGCCGCAGATCACTGCGCAGGTCCTCGGCCGTCGGATACCGGTTGACCGGGTTCTTGGCCAGCAGCTTCATCGTGACGGCTTCGAGCGAGTCGGCCACCGACGCTCCCGAGCGGCGCAGCGACGGCGGGCTGTCCTGCACGTGCTGGTACGCCACGGCGACCGGGGTGTCGCCGATGAACGGCGGCCGGCCCAGCAGCATCTCGTAGAGCACGACGCCCAGGGAGTAGAGGTCGCTGCGGGGATCGACGGGATGGCCCTGCGCCTGTTCAGGCGAGAAGTAAGTGGCAGTGCCCATGACGGTGCCGGCCTGGGTGAGGTCGGTCTGCCCGGCGACAAGAGCCGTGGCGATGCCGAAGTCGGCCACCTTGACTTGGCCACTGGCGGTCACCAGCACGTTGCCGGGCTTGACGTCGCGGTGGACGAGGCCGTTGCGATGGGCGAACCCGAGGGCGGCGGCGATGTCCGTCGCGACCTCGGCTGCCCGGTCCGGGTGTAGCGGCCCGTCGTTGCGCAGGATGTCGGCGAGGCTGCGCCCCTCGACGTATTCCATGACGATGAAGTACGTGCCCTGCTGCTCACCCCAGTCGTAGACGCTGACGATGTTGGGATGGTTCAGGTTGGCGGCCGCCTGGGCTTCGCGACGGAACCGCTCCACGAAGTTGGCGTCGGCGGCGAACTCATCGAACAGCACCTTGACGGCGACCGGCCGGTCCAACAACTGGTCGCGGGCGAGGAACACCTCGGCCATGCCACCGCGGGCGATCTGGCGATGGAGCTCGTACCGCTCGTTGAAGATCGTCGGCTCCGGGTTCGACATAGAGCGCCGATTGTACCGTCGCCGACCCCGACGCTGAAGGCACACCGGGCCGGGATCTACCCGCGTCCGACCCGGTCAGCCCGGCAGGCCGAACAGCTCCAGCAGCACCTCACGGGCGATCGGCGCCGCGACCCGGCCGCCGGTCTGTTCGCCGACCTCGGGATCGGCGGCGACCAGCACGGCGAAGGCCACCGCGGCCGGCATGCCGGGATGGCCCGCGAATCCCACGATCCAGGCATGGGTGGCGTCGTCGCCGGCCGCCAGCTGGGCGGTCCCGGTCTTGGCGCCGATAACCAAGCCGTCGACGGCCAGCCGGCGCGCCGTACCTTCGACGACCACGCCGATCATGCCCTCGCGCACCGCAGCGGCGGTGCCAGGCGCCATGGCCGTCGTCCATGTCGCCGGGGTCGCCGCCTCCACGATGCGTCCGGTGCGGTCCAGCACCTCGCCGACCAGGCGCGGCACCGGCACCGTGCCGTCGGACGCCACGGCGGCGGCGACCAGCGCCATCTGCAGCGGGGTGGCCGCCACGTCGTACTGGCCGATCGACGCCTGGGCCAGCAGCGGTGTGTTCGCCACGACAGGTACGTCGGTCGCCACGCCGTCGGGACCGGTCACCATCGACAACACCCGGCCGTAGTCGTCGGGGAACCGTGAGGTGGCGGTCGGAAGGTCGAACGGTGGTTCCTCGTTGAACCCGAAGCCCTCGGCGGTACCGACCATGCCCTCGGGACCGACCAGTTCGGCGCCGATCAGGGCGAACGCGGTGTTGCACGAGGCCCGTATGTTCTCGCGCAGCGGACCGCCGCAACTGGAGCCGCCGTAGTTGGTGATGGGCCGGTTGGTGAGCGGCGGCACGTAGGCAGCGGTGACGTCGGACAGCGGGTCGTCGAGGGTGAACCCGGCGACCTCGATGGCCGCCGCCGCCGTCACCACCTTGAACGTCGAACCGGGGGCGAAGATCTCGCCGGTAGCCCGGGCCAGCAGCGGATCGGCCGGATCGGCCAGCAGCGCGGCCCGGGCATCGGCCGCCGCCCCGGTCGCCGTGTCGGCCAGCAGGTTCGGGTCGTAGGTCGGTGAACTCCAGAGAGCCAGCACGTCGCCGCTCACCGGTTCGACGAACACGACGGCACCGACCCGGTCGCCCAACGCCTCGGCGGCGACGGCCTGCACGTCGTGACGGACGGTCATGATCACGTCGGCGGTGTCGGGGTCGGCGGCGAACAACTCGTAGAGGTCGTCGGCCCGCTGCTCGGCCGTGCGACCACCGAGGACCTCGTCGTACCGCTGCTCGAGACCGGTGTTCCCTGCGGTGAACGACACATACCCGGTGAGGTGGGCGTACAGCTCGCCGTGGGGGTATCGACGGCGGTGCTCGAACGTGCCACCCGGATCGGTGGCCTCCGACTCGGCGACCACCACTCCGTCGGCGGTGGCGATACGGCCCCGTGGAGCCCCGAAGGCGTCGACGGCCACCCGGGCGTTGCCGGGGTCGGCGACCAGCCGCTGGGCCCCGAACACCTGCACCCGGTTGAGCTGGGCGAACAGCAGGGCGTAGGCCACGAGCAGCCCGATGCCCAGACGGCCGATACGCCGGTTCACGAGGCCGCCCCGGTCGGATCGGTTTCCTGGCCGGCCGTCGCCGGTTCACCGGGGCGGTCGGGCCGGCCACCCGATGCCCGGTCGCTCAACCGCAGCAGCAGGGCGACCAGCACGTAGTTGGCGACCAGCGACGACCCGCCGTACGACACGAACGGCAGGGTCACACCGGTCAGCGGCAGGAGCCGCACCACCCCGCCCATGATCACCAGGGCCTGGAGGCCGAACAGGGTGGTGAGCCCCACGGCCAGCAGCTTGTCGAACGGTGCGTCGGTGCGTATCGCGGTGCGCAGACCGGCACCGGCGATCAGCAGGTAGGCGCCGATGACGAGGGTCGCCCCGAGCAGGCCCAGCTCCTCGCCGATGGCGGCGAAGATGAAGTCGGTCTCGACTTCCGGGATGCGGTCGGGTTCACCGGTGCCCGGGCCGGCACCCGTCACGCCTCCGGTGGCCAGGGCCAGCGACGCCTCGACGAGCTGGTAGCCGGCCCCCGATCGCACCGACCACGGGTCCAGCCATGTCGACACCCGGGCCTCGACATGGTCGAAGGTCCGCCAGGCGGCCACTGCCCCGCCCATGAACAGACCCCCACCGACCAGCAAGTAGCCGACCCGTTCGGTCGCCACCCACAGCACCACCACGAACAGGGCGTAGTACAGCAGGCTCGACCCCAGGTCCTTCTCGGCGACGAGCACGACCATGGACATGCCCCAGGCCGCCAACACGGGTGCGAGGTCCCGGCCGGTCGGCACATCGAGGCGGCCCAGCCGGCGGGTACCGACCTGGAGCAGCTCGCGCCGCTCGACCAGGTAGGCGGCAAGGAACACGGCCAGCGCCAGTCGGGCGAACTCGCCGGGCTGCAGGTTGACCGGGCCGAGCGACGCCCAGATGCGGGCCCCGTTGATCTCGCGGCCGACGACCGGCATCAGCGGGAGGGCCAGCAGGGCCAAACCGACCAGGCCGAACGTGTACCGGTGGGCTTCGAGGTCGCGGGGCCGTCGGACGACCACCAGGGTGCCGATGAAGGCGACGACGGCGATGCCCGTCCACAGGGTCTGGAGGGCCGGCAGCTCGTCGGCGATTCCCGTCTCCGGGGCCAGGCGGGTCACGAACACCTGTCCCAGGCCGTTGAGGAAAACGACGAGAGGCAGCACGACCGGGTCGGCGTCGGGGGCGAACCACCGCAACGCCATGTGGGCCAGCAGCCCGAGGCCCAGCACCACCCCGACGAACGATCCGAGGTCGACGGGCATCGTCGCCGAACGCCCCAGCCCGGCCAGGGCGTAGAGGGCGGCGATCACCAGGCCGGCCACGGCGATCAGGCCCAGCTCGGTCCGGCGGCGGTGCATGAGGGCGACTCAGCCGGTCGAGCGTTCGCGGAGACGTTCGACGACGGCGCGGGCCTCGTCGAGGGAGTCGACCTCGATGGCCTCGGCGACGAGGTTGCGATCCAGCTCGCGCAGGTCGACGACCGGCGGGCCGTCGTCGTCGGCCAGCCGGGGCTCGAACCACAGCAGGCCGTCGGGCCGACCCTGGAAGACGGCCACCCGCCCGTCGTGTTCCCCGACGAACCAACCGCTGCGCGCGTAAGCCCAGACCGATCCGACCACGATCGCAACGAGGGCGAGGAGGGTGGCGAAGAACACGCCGACCCGCCAGGTGAGGACACGCCGCTCGGCGGGTCGGCGGGAGGATTCCCGGGAAGGCCGAGCGGCCCGGGCGGTGACCGCCCGCCCCTCGGTGGTGGCCGCCGGAACCGACCGGTCGACCTCGCCGGCCTCCGGCCCACCCGCCGGTGTGTCGACGTCGACGACCATGACGGTCACGTTGTCGTGGCCACCGGTGGCCACCGCGACCTCGACGAGGGCGTTGGCGGCGTCCTGCGGATCGGGGGTCCCGGCCAGCAGGTCGGCCATGGTGGCGTCATCGACCTCGTTGACCAGTCCGTCGCTGCACAGCACGTACCGGTCGCCGGCCACCGGCACCAACTCCCAGGTGTCGACCATCACCTCGACCTCGATGCCCAGGGCCCGGGTCAGGATGTTGCGCTGCGGGTGCCGGGACGCCTCGTCGCGGGTGAGCTCACCGGCCCGCACCAGATCGCCGACCAGGCTGTGGTCGTCACTGACCTGGGTGAGGACCCCGCCGCCGAACCGGTACACCCGGCTGTCGCCCACGTTGGCCACCGCCAGGGCGGGGCCGCCGTCCTCGCCGGTCACGACGGCCAGTGCACACAACGTGGTGCCCATGCCGTGCAGGGCCGGATCCTCGGCGGCCCGCTCGATGACCTCGCGGTTGGCGGTCGAGACGGCATCGGCCAGACCGGCCCTGGTTCGCAGCGCGGCACGGGTCCGGCGACGGCCGGCCGCTTCGAAAGCTCCCAGGATCGACGCCACCGCCACACTGGACGCCACTTCCCCACCTGAGTGTCCGCCCATGCCGTCGGCAACGACGTAGAGGCCGTCGGTGGCACCCAGAGCGTCCTGGTTGGTGGCCCGGACGCGCCCGACGTCGGTGGCACCACCGTGCCGGCACGACACCGGGCTGGCCTCCTCGCGGGTCACGCCAACTCCAGCACCGTGTCACCCACCTGGAGGCGGTCACCGTCACGCACCACCATGGGTGCCGAGACCCGCTGCCGGTTCAGGTAGGTACCGTTGGTCGAGCCCAGGTCCTCGACCACCACCTGGCCGTCGCGCCGGAACACCCGGGCATGGAGTTGCGACACGAAGTCGTCGTCGACGGTGATGGTGCAGCCGGTGGCCCGGCCCAGCGTGATCTCGTCGCCCAGGTCGTAACGGCGTCCGGCGCCTGCGTCGGGGGCGACGACGACCAGCTGCGGCGCGGCATCGGGCGTCTCCCGCTTCCTGGCTACCGCCCCCGGGCGGGACTCGACCCACACTGCCCGCAGGACCCGGAAGAAGAACAGGTAGCACAGGCCCAGGAAACAGAGCCGGAGGATGGTCGAGAGCTCGGCGCTCACGATGCGTCGAACCGCAGCACCGTGGCCCCGATCCGGATCTCGTCCCCGTCGGCGAGCCGATGTTCGGTGATCCGTCGTTCACCGACCTGGGTGCCGTTGGTGGAGCCTCGGTCGACGACCACGTGGCCGTCGCTTCGGCGGTGGATCTCGGCGTGGTGGCGGCTGGCCGCCTGGTCGGTGAGGACCACGTCGGAATCGGGGTGGCGGCCGAGGGTGGTGATCTGGTCGTCCAACGGTGTCCGAGTGCCGTCGGCGGCGACCAGCGACCCGGCCGCACCCTCGGCGTCCTCGCGCATGGCGGCGATCACCTCGATGGTGCCGGTGCGGCGGGCGGCGTCGATGTCGAGGTCGACGGTCACCGGGCCGACGAACCGATAGCCCTCCTCGCGGGCGTGGTCGCGTACCGATTCGGCGAGCTCGCGTCGCAACGTAGAGTCGATCTCGGCGAAGCGGTTGGCGTCTGGGGTGGCCAGGTAGACGGTGAAGTGGTTGGGGGCCACGACCCGCCCGTCAACCCCTACCGACCGGTTGGCGTCGAGGACGCGGACGATCCGTCGTCCCACCTCGACTGGTCGCAGGCCGCTCTTGAACAGGCGGGCGAACACCCCTTCGACCGCTGCCTCTAGGCGGCGTTCCACCCGATGGCGCGTCATGTTGATGACCTTACCGGGTGCTGATCACCGTGGACGGTGCGCCCCACTGGACCGCGCGAGCATGGGAAGCCGTTACGCTTCCGGCCGCTACTCGCGCGAGTGGCGGAATTGGCAGACGCGCAGGATTCAGGTTCCTGTGTCCGCAAGGACGTGAGGGTTCAAGTCCCTCCTCGCGCACCAGTCGACCCTTCGGTCCCGCCGGCCGGGTCCCTCGGTTCGCAGCCGGCCAGGCCGGCGACCAGAACCATCTCCTCGACCGATGCGGGCCGCACGGTGAGGCCGGTGGCGTCGGTCGACTCCCAGGTGGCGAACTTCTCGGCGATGCGCGACGCCGACCCGATCAACGCCCCATCGTCGATGTAGTCGTCGGGCACCGCGGCCACGGCCTCCTCCCGCCGGCCGGCGGCGAACAGTTCGGCGATGCGTTCCGCGGCTTCGGGGAACCCCCGCCGCACCATGGCGTCGCGGTGGAAGTTGTGCTCGGCGGTGCCGTAACCGCCGACCAGCATCGCCGTCTGCGGCTTGGCCCGGTCGATGGCCGCTTGGACGTCGTCGGTGAGCTCGAGCCGGGCCCCGGTCTGGATCTCCAAGGGTCCCAGGCGGGGGTCGCGCCGCGCCCGGCCGGCCGCCAGATCGTCGCGGTAGAGGTGGGCGCTGCCCGGGGTGTAACCGAGCGGGAGCCAGCCATCGGCCACCTCGGCGGTCAGCCGGGTGTTCATCGGTCCGCCGGTGGCCAGGAAGATCGGTAGATCGGGATTCATGTGCAGGATCGACGCGAGGGACTTGCCGACGCCGAGACCATCGGGTCCGTCGTAGGGCAGACGGACCACGTCGCCATCGAGGGCGACCGGCCCGTCGCGGCGGAAGACCTGCCGGACCACGTCCACGTAGTCGCGCAGCCAGGCGTTGGGGCGCTGCCACGGCTGCCCATACCAGCCTTCGACGACCTGGGGGCCGGACAGCCCGAGCCCGCACACCACCCGGCCCGGGGCGAGGGCGTCGAGGGTGCCGAACTGCATGGCGGTCGTCGTCGGAGGCCGGGCCGCCACCTGGGCCACCGCCGAACCGAGCCGAAGATGCCGGGTACGGGCCGCCAGGTGGGCCAGCGGGGTGACGGCGTCGGCACCGTAGATCTCAGCCGTCCACACCGAGTCGAAGCCGAGGCGCTCGGCTTCGAGCACTGTGTCCCACGGGATGCGCAGCTCCCGCCCGGCCCAGAGGTCGAGCCCGAGGCCCAGCTTCACGGGTTCACCCGCAACACGCCATCAGGCGTTCACGTCGACGACGACGCGGCCGCGAACACGCCCGGCGATGATGTCGTCGGCGATGCGCAGCGTGTCGTCGAGGCCCACGGTCGTGGCCATCGACGCCAGCAGGTCGCGGTCGAGGTCGGTGGCCAGCCGCTCCCAGGCGAGGAGACGGCGGGGCCGGGGGACGTACACGGAGTCGATGCCCCGCAGGGTGACGCCCCGCAGGATGAACGGCGCCACCGACGACGGCAGGTCCATGCCCTGGGCGTTGCCACACGCCGCGACGCAGCCTTCGGAGGACACGGCGGCAAGCACGTTGGCCAGGGTGTGGCTGCCGACGGCGTCGACGGCACCCGCCCAGCGGGTCCGGGCGAGCGGGCGCTTCGACGGCTCGGACAACTCTGCCCGGTCGACGATGGCCGACGCCCCGAGGGCGGTCAGGTAGTCGGCTTCTTCGGGCCGCCCGGTCGACGCGTGGACCTCGTGGCCCCGGGCGGCCAGCAGGGCCACGGCGACGCTGCCGACACCACCCGAGGCACCGGTGACCAGCACCGGGCCGGCATCCGGGGTGATGTCATGATCCTCGAGGGCCAGCACACACAACATCGCCGTGTAGCCGGCGGTGCCGACAGCCATGGCTTCGGCGGCGGTGAACGCGTCGGGTAGCGGCACGGTCCAGTCGCCGGCCACCCGGGCCTTCTGGGCCAGGCCGCCCCAGGTCTCCTCGCCGAGACCCCACCCGTTGACGACCACCCGGTCGCCGACGGCCACGTCGGGATGCCCGGAGGCGGTGACGGTGCCGGCCAGGTCGATGCCGGGCACCATGGGCCACGACCGCACTACCGGCAGGGTGCCGGTGATGGCCAGGCCGTCCTTGTAGTTGACGGTGGAGTGCTCGACGTCGACGGCCACCGGACCAGCCAGCTCCAGGCCGTCGAGGGCCGCCTCGTCGAGGTCGGTGACGGCCGCCGAGAGGCCGTCGTCGTTCTTGTCGAGCAGTACGGCGCGGAACACGTTGGTCGCTCCTGGGTCAGAGGGTCGGTCGACGGGGGTCCGGGCGCTCAGCGGCCGAACATGGCCAGCCACTGCTCCTCGGAGCGGGGCATGAACACGAAGTTGGTGGCCCGGGTGTGGCCCATCGACGCCGACGGGTCCGGCGAGTAGTGGTGGCCGGGGAACAGCACGGCGTCGTCGGGGACCTTGGACAGGCGATGGGTGAGGCTGTGGTACAGCGCCGACGGATCGCCGCCCGGCAGGTCGGTGCGGCCGCATCCCTCGAGGAACAGGGTGTCGCCGGCGACGAGGCGACCGTCGACGAGGAAGCACTGGCTGCCCGGGGTGTGCCCCGGAGTGTGGATGAGCTCGATGTCGACGGCGCCGACCGACACGATGTCGCCGCTGGCGTGTTCGACGACGTCTCCCGGTTCGACCCCGGTGACCTCGCGGATCAGCCCGGCCTCCTCGCGTTGGGCGTGGATGGGCACCGAGGCCGCTTCGAGCAGCTCTCTGGCCCCCGCGATGTCGTACCCCATCATGGAACCGCCCACATGGTCCTGATGGTGGTGGGTGGCCAGGGCACCGACGCACCGCATGTCGTCGGCGTCGAGAACGGTGAGGATGCCGGCCACGTCGTAGGCCGGGTCGACGACCACCGCTTCGCCGGTCTCCCGGTCGCCGATGAGGTACACGTAGTTGACCATCTGGCGGGCCAGCGGGTTGTCGGTGGCGAAGTCACGCCCCGACAGCAGTTGGCGGAAGTACAGGCGGTCATCGGTCGTGGGCGCTTCGTTCATGGGCGCATCGTACGGACCGGAGGGTGGTGCCGACCAGACGGCTCAGGCCGGCTCGCCGTCGGGTGGCGGCGGTAGCGGGGGCGCGACGGCTCCCTGGGTCCGCCGCCAAGCCTCCTCGGCACGCGACACGACCTCGCGCAGCGGCAGGCCGAGGGCGGCGGCGGCCCGGGCCGCGTCGTCGTGCTCGGCCTTGGTGCGGCCAGCGGTGACCTTGACGGCGATGTCGTGGCCGTCGACGGTGACGGTGTCCATGGTGCGGGCTGCCGGCCAGCGTTCGAGGGTGTGGCCCCGCACCCCCAGCGATCCGGTCTCGGCGGTGAGGACTGCTGCCACCCCGGCAGTGCGGGCCGGGTCGCACAGGGCGCTGACCACGTGGGCCGGGCGGCCCTTCTTCATGACGATGGGGGTGACCCAGGCGTCGTGGGCGCCGGCGTCGAGGCATCGGGCGATGGCATGGGCGAGGGTCTCGCCGGTGGCGTCGTCGACGTTGACCTCGAGCACGGTGACCGGATGGCCCGGCTCGGCGGCCGCCGTGGCCTCACCGATCACCACCTGGGTGAGGTTGGGCCGGCCGTCGAGGTCACGGTCGCCGGCGCCGAACCCGGTGGCCGCCACCTGCATGGCCGGCATGGGCCCCCAGCCGGTGACCATGGCCGCCAGCAGCGCCGCCCCGGTGGGGGTGGTGAGCTCGAACGGGACGTCGGTGCCGTGGGTGGGGGCGCCGGCCAGCAGTCCGACGGTGGCCGGGGCCGGTACCGGGATGAGGCCGTGGGCTGACCGGGTCATGCCCGTGCCCGTCGCCACCGACGACGCCCGGACCTCGTCGACGCCCAGCACCTCGAGGGCGGCACAGGTACCAACCACGTCGACGATGCTGTCGAGGGCCCCGACCTCGTGGAAGTGCACCTGGGTGGGCGGGCGGTTGTGGAGCCGGCCTTCGACGGTGGCCAGGGCGTCGAACACGGCGAGGGCCCGGCGGGTGACCCGCTCGGGAAGGCCCGCCTCCTCGATCATCGCGTTGATGTGCCCGGCGGTGCGATGCACGGTGGTGTCCTCGGCGGTGACCCGGGCCTTGATGCCGGCCAGGCCGCCCCGCAGCACCGGCTCGTAGGCGACCTGCCAGCCGGTGACCGGCAGGCGTTCGACCAGGGCCGTGACCTCGTCGCCGTCGGCACCGGCGTCGATCAGGGCCCCGAGGGCCATGTCGCCGGCGATGCCCGAGAAGCAGTGGAACCAGGCCAGCCGGGTCATCGGGTCACCGGGCCGAGTTGGCGCATGACGGCGCACGCCGCGCCGAACCCGTTGTCGATGCCGGTCACGGTGATGCCCGAGGCGCAGGAGGCCAGCATGCCGAGCAGGGCCGTCACGCCCTCGAGCGAGGCGCCGTACCCGACGCTGGTCGGGACGGCGACCACCGGCGACGCGGTGAGCCCGCCGACCACGCTGGCCAGGGCCCCCTCCATGCCGGCGACCACGACGACGGCGTCGGCGGACTGCACGGTCCCGACGTCGGCGAGGAGCCGGTGCAGGCCGGCCACCCCGACGTCGGTGAGACGTGCCGCTTCGACGCCGTGGGCCCACAGCACTGCGGCGCACTCGTCGGCGACCGGCCGGTCGGCGGTGCCGGCGGTGGCCACCACCACCTTTTCGGGCCGGGTCGGGGCCGGCCGCCAAACGACGGTGCGGTCGAGCACGGTGCCCGACGGGTCGACGGCCAGGGCGGCGGCGGCCTGGGCCTTGTGGGCCCGGGACAGCACGACAGGGCCGTCGCCACCCGACAGCAACTCGGCGACGATGACCGCGACGTCCTCGGGGGTCTTGCCCGGCCCGTACACCGCTTCGGGCAGTCCTTGCCGGATGGAACGATGGTGGTCGATCCGGGCCACGCCCAAGTCGGTGAACGGCTCGCGACGCAGAAAACGCACTGCATCGTCGGGGGCGGTGGCGCCCGAGGCGACGTCGTCGAGCAAACGGCGCAGCCCTTCGAGGTCCATCGCCCTATCCTTGCCCGCCGTGGCCGTAAACGCACCCTCCGACCGCGCCGTGCTCTCCTACCTGGGCCCGGCGGGCACGTTCACCGAACAGGCCCTGCACACCCAGGGCGACCTGGCCGACCCGTCCGCCCACGTTCTGGACCTGGCGCCGTCCATCCCCGAGGTACTGCGCCGGGTGACCGACGGCCGGGCCGACCTCGGGTTCGCGGCCATCGAGAACTCCATCGAGGGCAGCGTCAACGTCACCCAGGACACCCTGGCCTTCGAGGCCGACCTGCTGATCCAGCGGGAGGTGGTGATCTCCGTCCAGTTGAACCTGTTGGTGCGGCAGGGCACCGTCCGGTCCGACATCACTCAGGTGGTGTCGTTCCCCCACGCCACGGCCCAGTGTCGCGGCTGGCTGGCCGAACACCTGCCGGCTGCCTCCCACCAGGCCGCCAACTCGACCGCTGACGCGGCCCGCCAGCTGGCCGAGAGTGGTGACGGGGCCACGGCGGCCATCGGAACAGCCCGGGCCGCCGCCGTGTACGGGCTCGAGGTGCTCGACGAGGACATCGAGGACCATCCCGAGAACCAGACTCGGTTCGTGCTCGTCGCCCGCGAAGGCGTGCCGGCCCCCACCGGTCATGACAAGACGTCGCTGGTGGTGTTCCAGCGGGCCGATCGTCCCGGGTCGCTGTTGGGCATCCTCCAGGAGTTCGCCGCCCGGGCCATCAACCTCACGAAGCTGGAGTCGCGCCCCACCAAGCAGGGGCTGGGCGACTACTGCTTCCTCATCGACTTCGAGGGCCACATCGCCGACGACGTGGTCGCCGACTGTCTGCGCAACATCTCGATGAAGCACGGCAACGTGAAGTTCCTGGGGTCGTACCCGGCCGGGTCCGGCAACGGGGCCGACGACGACCGGGCGCGCCACGCCGCCTCGACAGCCCTCGTCGAGGCCGACTCCTGGTTGGACGGGCTGCGAGGCCAGATCGCCGACTGAGTCGGGCCGCGGATCGGCGGGCCGGTTGTGGCGGAGGGAGGGGGATTCGAACCCCCGGAGCCGTGAGGCTCAACGGTTTTCAAGACCGTCGCAATCGTCCGCTCTGCCATCCCTCCGCCGGTCAGCGTAGACGGCACTCCGGGCAGGGCCGCACGGGCCAGCGTCGGGTAGTCGGGTGCGGGCGCGGTGCCCTTGGCGGGGGGTGGCCGGTAGCATCCGTGGGCCGAGGAGAGGTGGCCGAGTCAGGTCGAAGGCGCTCCCCTGCTAAGGGAGTAAGGGCCCAAAAGCTCTTCGTGGGTTCGAATCCCACCCTCTCCGCCATGCGTCACAGGTGTGGGGCCCCTTCCCAGGGCGCTCCTACACTCGTCGGCGCCTGCGCTTGTAGCTCAATTGGATAGAGCATCTGACTACGGATCAGAAGGTTGGGGGTTCGAGTCCCTCCAAGCGCGCGAAGCGTTGGTGCAGGTCACGGCCCTCGACCGGACCGATGTCATCCACCGCCTGGCCCGTCGAGGGCTGTCGAG
>CAZPGL010000042.1:0-17134 GCA_964586175.1 uncultured Microthrixaceae bacterium
GGCGGGTCGACAGCCCCTCGTTGCGGAACACCCGGGCGATCTCGAACACCCGCTCGAAGCCACCCACGGTGAGGCGCTTCAGGTACAGCTCAGGGGCGATCCGCAGGAACAGGTCGAGGTCGAGGGCGTTGTGATGGGTGACGAACGGCCGGGCCAGCGCACCACCGGGGATGGGGTGGAACACCGGCGTCTCGACCTCCATGAAGCCCCGCTCCTCGAGCCAGCGCCGCATCGACGACAGGGCCCTGCTACGCAACACGAAGGCGTCGCGGGCCTCGTCGGTGACCCACAGGTCGACGTACCGCTGGCGGTACCGGATGTCGGTGTCGGCGATGCCGTGCCACTTGTCGGGGAACGACCGCCGGGCCTCGGCCAACCGGACCCACGACCCGACCTTGACCGACAGCTCGCCCCGGCGGGTCTTGATGACCTCGCCGGTGACGCCGATCCAGTCGCCCAGATGCAGACCGGTGAACCCGGCGAAATCCGGGGTGGTCTTCTCGGGCGCGAACAACTGGATGCGGCCGGTGGCGTCCTGGACGACGCCGAAGGCCAGCCGGCCCTGGTCGCGCTTGAGCATCAGGCGGCCGGCCACCGTGACCTCGATACCGGTCTCGGCGCCGTCGTCGAGACCGCCGTGGTCGGCGTGGAGGCCCGCCGCGGTGGCGGTGGGCTCGAAGCGGTACGGAGGGCCGGCGTCGCTCACCGGTCACGCTCCTGGTTGCGGTTGAACACGAGGCGCAGGCCGTGCAGGGTGAGGAACGGCTCGACGTGCTCGATGGAGGTGGCGACCGGAGCGATCAGGTGGGCCAGCCCACCGGTGGCCACCACCGTGCACGAGCCCAGTTCGGCCCGGAACCGCTCGACCATGCCGTCGATCTGGGCGGCGAACCCGAACACCGCCCCGGACTGCAACGACTCGACGGTGCTCTTGCCGATGACGCTGCGCGGGGCGACCAGCTCGACGGCCCGCAGCGCCGCAGCCCGGCCGAACAGGGCGTCGAGGCTGATCTCGATGCCGGGGGCGATGGCCCCACCGGCGAACTCACCCTTGGCCGAGATGACGTCGAAGTTGTTGCCGGTCCCGAAGTCGACCACGACCGTGGGGCCCCCGTAGAGGTCGAAGGCGGCGACGGCGTTGGCGATGCGGTCGGCACCCACCTCCTTCGGGTTGTCGTAGAGGATCGGCATACCGGTCCGGACCCCCGGCTCGATGACGACCGGGTCGAGGCCGACGTAGCAATCGACCATCTGGCGGAGGCTGGCCAACACCCGGGGCACGCCGGCGCACATGGCCACCCCGGACACGTCGAACGGTTGCCCGGCAGCCTCGAACAGGTTGCGAACCACCACGGCGTGCTCGTCGGCGGTGCGGTCGGCGTCGGTGGCGATCCGCCAATGGTTGACGAGACCGGACTCGGCCTCGGCGGTCGACGAAACGGCGTCGTCGAACAGGCCGATCACCGTCTGGGTGTTGCCCACGTCGATGGTCAGCAGCATCGGTTCGCTCCGGTCGGGTGCATCGTCAGGGTGACAGGCGTGCACGGGGTCATTCGGACCCCCCATCTTGGCCCACCAGATCCAGCCCGACGTTGAGGGCCGGGGCGGCGGCCGTCAACGCCCCGCTCGACACGGCGTCGACACCGGTTCCGGCGAAGGCATCGAGCACGTCGAGGGTGATGCCGCCCGACGCCTCGAGGACCGGACGGTGCCCGTGGCTGGATTCGTGGGCGTCGACGACCGCCACACACCGTCGCAGCCCGTCGGGGTCCATGTTGTCGAGCAGCAGGGCGTCGGCTGCGGCCTCCAGGGCCTCGGTCACGTGTTCGACGGTCTCACACTCGACGTGCACGATGCGGCCGGGCCACATGGCGCGTGCCGCCGCCACTGCCGACGCGATGTCGGTGCCGGTCAGGTGGTTGTCCTTGACCATGATGCGGTCGCTCAGGTTCATGCGGTGGTTGACCCCGCCCCCGGCCCGGACCGCGGCCTTCTCCAGCACCCGGAGGCCCGGCGTCGTCTTGCGGGTGTCCCAGATCTCGATACGGCCGGCCACGACCGCCACCCAGCGGGCGACCGCGGTGGCGATGCCCGAAAGATGGCCCAGGAAGTTGAGGGCCGTGCGCTCACCGGTGAGCACCGCGGTCAACGGGCCGTCGATGGACGCCAGCACCTGACCCGCCGCCACCTTGTCGCCCTCGCCCACGCACCAGGCCAGCCGGACCGCCGGATCCAACTGCCGGAACGTCTCGGTGACGCACGCCGTGCCGGCCACCACGCCGCCGGCCCGACTGGCCAGCACCCCGCTGGCGACGGCGCCGGCGGGCACCAGGGCGGCGCTGAGGTCGCCGTCGGGGGCCAGGTCCTCGTGCAGGGCCGCCGCCACCGCGGCTTCGACCTCGGCGGTCGGCGGATGCATGGCGGCGGTCACGGCTCCAGCCTGCCCGGCCGGCGAGGGTGCTCCCAACACGCCGGTCAACCGACGACCAGGCGGTGGCGCTGGGCCGGGTCGCTGGCGGGGTGGTCGTCCCGGGTGTGGGCACCCCGCGACTCGCAGCGGGCACCGGCGGCGGCGATCAACGCCGTCGCCACCGTCAACAGGTTCGCCGTCTCGGCGGCCATCGCACCCGAGCCGGGATCGGCACTGGCCGAGGCCAGCGCGGCCACCTCGTCGGCCGCTCGGGCCAGCGACGCCCCAGTACGGACCACGCCGGCATCTCGGGTCATGACCTGCTGCAGGCGGGCCCGGACGGCCAGCGGGTCGTCGCTCCCGGCGACCTCGGGAAGCTCGACGACCAGCCGCTGGATGTCGATGGCGCCGTCGTCGGGGCCATCGGGGGCCAGCCAGGCGGCCAGGGGCCCGCCGGGCCCCGGACCGGTCCGGCCGGCGGCTACCGCCTCGACCACCCGGGCCCCGAACACCATGCCGTCGAGCAGGGAGTTGGAGGCCAGGCGGTTCGCACCGTGGATACCCGCGCACGCCGCCTCGCCGGCCGCCCACAGGCCGGGCAGCCCCGAGGCACCCTCGAGGTCGGTCAGCACCCCGCCGCACTGGTAGTGGGCCGCCGGGGCGATCGGCAACCAGTCGCGGCCCGGGTCGAGCCCGATCTCGGCCAGCTCACCGGCGATGGTCGGGAAACGGACACCGAAGTCAGCCAGTCCGGTGGCGTCCAGCCACAGGTGGTCGTGGCCGTCAACCAGCATGCGGCGGGTCATCGCCCGGGACACGACGTCGCGGGGCTCCAACTCGTCGACGAATCGGTCACCGGCACGGTCGCGCAGCAACGCGCCGTGGCCGCGGAGCGCTTCGGAGAGCAGCGGCCGGGGCATCCGCGGGTGGTGCAGGGCCGTCGGGTGGAACTGCACGAACTCGACGTCGGCAACCGGCGCACCAGCCCGCAGCGCCATGGCCAGGCCGTCGCCGGTGGCCTCCAGCGGGTTGGTCGTGACGGCGTACAGCTGCCCAGCGCCGCCGGCGGCCAGCAGCACGTGGTCGGCCAGCACGGTGCGCGACAGCCCGTCGCCGTCGATGGCGACCACGCCGGTACAGCGGCCACCATCGACGACGAGATCGACGGCGAACCAGCGCTCCAACAGCACAGTGGCAGTGGCCTCGACGGCCTCGACGAGGGCCCGCTCGATCTCGACGCCCGTGGCCGCGCCGCCGGCGTGCACGACCCGGGCCGTCGAATGGCCGCCCTCCCGGGCCAGATCCAGGGCACCGCGTTCGTCCCGGTCGAACTCGGCTCCCCGGGCGATGAGCTCGAGCACCCGGCCCGGGCCCTCGTCGACGAGGATGCGCACCGCCCGTTCGTCGCACAACCCGGCCCCGGCGGACAGGGTGTCGGCCAGGTGGAGGTCGGTGGAATCGGGGTCACCGCCGAGCACGGCGGCAATGCCGCCCTGGGCCCAGCGGGTGGTGGCCTGGTCGAGCTGCCCCTTGGTGACCACGCCGACGGCCAGTCCCAGGTCGGCGGCCCGCACCGCGGCCGACAGGCCGGCCACCCCGCTGCCCACCACGACGAGGTCCAAATGCCCCCCTCCCGGGTTCACGACGCTGATCCCGGCGAGGCACCCACGTTGTCGATCAGGCGGGCCCGCCCGAACCGGCAGGCCACTAGGAGCCTGACCTCACCGTCCACCCGATCCGGGGTGACGAACGTGACCGGGTCGACCACGGCCGTGTAGTCGACCTCAGCCGCCGGGGCGGAAGCGATCAGGTCGGCCATGAGCCGCTCGACGGCCCGCGGGTCGGTCTCGCCGCCGGCCACCGCTGCAGCCCCGACCTGGAGGGCACGGTGCACCACCGGTGCCTGGGACCGCTCGTCGTCGGTCAGGTAGACGTTGCGGCTCGACATGGCCAGGCCGTCGTCCTCGCGCACGATCGGGCATCCGACGACGGTGACCGGCAGGCCGTGTTCGGCGGCCATGGCCCGAACCACGGCCAACTGCTGGAAGTCCTTGTCGCCGAAATAGGCGTGGCACGGTCCGACCGCGGTGAACAGGCGGTGGACGACCGTGGCCACACCCGTGAAGTGGGTGGGGCGGCTGGCCCCCTCGAGCGGCCTGCCGACGGCACCCACTGCGATCGGGTCGACCGCCGGCTCCGGATACATCTCGTCCACCGAGGGCAGGAAGACCGTCACCGCCCCCGAGGCGCCGCACAGGGCCAGGTCGGCGTCGAGATCCACCGGGTAGGCGTCGAGGTCCTCGTCGGGGGCGAACTGCAGCGGGTTGACGAAGATGGACACCACGGTGTGGCGGCCGTCAGCCACCGATGACCCGATCAGCGAACCGTGTCCGGCGTGGAGATAACCCATGGTGGGGACGAAACCGACACGCCCACCGCCGGCCCGCACCGCGTCCAGCCCCGCCTGCAGCCCGGCGACGGTCGTCACGACCTCCGGCACGGTCACCGGCGCTCCCGGGACAGCCGCCGGGCCGCCTCGCACAGGGCGAGGTACGTGGACCGTTCGTCGTCGGGCAGGGCCTCGAGATGGGCGGCGATGGTGGCGTCGTCACCCCGGGCCGCCGGTCCGGTGAGGGCGGCTGCCGGGCCCATGGCCCGCACGTTGTCGAGGCTGCCGGCCGCCAGGTCGAGGAACGCCTCGAGCGGCACGCCCACCTGCGCAGCCAGCCGCTCGACCTGGCCGAGGAGGGCCACCAGGTGGTTGGAGGCGACGGCGGCCGCCGCGTGGTATCCGGCCCGGTCGCCGTCGGCCACCCGGACGGTGCGACCCCCCAGCGCCTCGACGATGCGTTCGGCCGGGGCGGCACCGGCCACCGCGAACCACGCACCGGAGGTCAGCAGGTCGGCGCCCCGAGCGGCGTCGGGCAGCGATACCAGGGGATGCACCGCGGCCCGCTGGTCGTGGGGGGCCAGCACATCGGGGCCCATCGCCCCCGACAGATGCACCACGGTGGTCCCAGCCACCGGCGTCACCCCGGCCGCCACCTCGGCCACCGCGGCGTCCGGGGTGGCGATGACGAGGATGTCGACCCCGGTGGCCGCGTCACCGATGGTGTCGCCTCGACCCAGGTAGCCGACGACCTCCCAGCCGCGACGACCGAGGGCGCTGCCCAACGCCCGACCGGCCCGCCCGGACCCGATGATGCGTACGCGTTCCATGGCGCTCGCCGGTCAGGGTACCGAGGAGCCGAGCGGCCCAACGGCGACGACGTCCGCCGCGGCGGCGATGACCTCATCGGCACCGGCGAGCCCAGCCACCAACTCCGGGGCGACGTCACGCAGCGGCACCAACACGAACGCCCGCTCGGCCATTCGGGGATGGGGCACGATCAGGTCGGGTTCGTCGACCGTTTCGCCGTCGATCCACAGCACGTCGACGTCCAGGGTGCGAGGACCCCATCGCTCGAGGCGCCGACGCTCGGCGGCCTGTTCACGCTCATGGCAGTCCCTGAGCAGCCGGCGGGCCGACCGGTCGGTCTCCAGGCGGACCACACAGTTCAGGTACGACCCCTGTTCCGGGCCACCGACCGGGGCCGTCTCGTACACCGTCGACACCGCCTCGACGTCGGGCAGGGCGGCCACCGCAGCCGACAAATGGCCCATGCGGTCACCCAGGTTGGAACCGAGGCCCAGATAGGCGGCGCGGGTCATCTCGACCGGTGGATGCGGACCCCGCTGGTGGCCAGGTCCTCGGGCACCGGCGGGCGCAGCTTGTGCACCGCCACGGTGACCGCCTCGACCCCGGCGACGGCCAGCACCACCTCGGCCACCCGGCCGGCGAACCGCTCCAGCAGGTCGAAGCGCTCGGTGTCGGCCAGCCCGGCGACCAGACCGCACAGGGCCCCGTAGTCGACGGTGTCGGCCAGGTCGTCGCTCGCGGACGCGGCTCCGAGGTCGACGTACACGTCGAGGTCGAACGACACCGGCTGGCGACGGTCGAGCTCCTCGGGGAGCAGGCCGCACAGGGCCTGGACCCGCAGGCCGCGCAACTCGATGCGATCGGGGGTCACGCGTCGTCCCCACTGTCCCGGGACACCGCCTGGTCGACGATCCGACGCCCTTCGGCCCCCAGCGGACGTTCGACGAGCTGTTCGAGGATGGAGATGGCCCGTGGGCCGACCGGAACGAGACCGGTGACGAACAGGTACGCCGCCATGAGCCCACAGACCACGTCGTTCAACTCGTCGCGGTGCACGATGATGCGGCCCCCGTTGGCAGTCAGGGCGGCCAGGCGGTCGACGACCTCGATGAGCCGGTCGACACCCTCGTCGGCCCCGCCGTACGTGAGCTGGAGCGCGGCCACGCTGAGCTCCTCGTAGCTGTGCAGGTTGTGGTCGGTGGGCAACAGGGAGACGACGACGTCGAAGTCGTTCTCCCGGATCCAGATGATCTCCTCCTGGCGGCGGACCCGCCGATGGCTGGGCCCGTAGCCGCCGGGACGCTCACAGACCGCCAACTGGTCCTTGATGATCCAGCGGAAACTCCGCGGCACGATGCCCTGCGCCCACTTGCCCCTCATGGCCGTCCCATCGTGTGCTGCCCGGTGTTTGCCGTCGACGCGGTGTCGACCGTGCGCATGGTGGCCCATCGGCGGCTCATCCGACCACCCTTGCTGCCTGCACGGTGGCCGCCACGTCATGTGCCCGCACCACCGCGGCACCCTGGAGGAACGCCCAGGTGGCCACGGCGACCGATCCTTCCCGGCGGTCGGACGCCGCCGGAGGCTCACCGTCGACGGCCGACAGCTCACCGAGGAACCGTTTGCGGCTGGCCCCGACCACCACCGGCCAACCGGTGTCGACCAACTGGTCGAGATGGGCCAACAGCTCGAGGTTGTGGGCCGTGGTCTTGCCGAACCCGATGCCGGGGTCGATCCACACCTCGGACACCCCGGCCTCCTCGGCGCTGCGGGCCCGATCGACCAGGAAGTCGAGGACCTCGCCGACGACGTCCTCGTAGTGCGGCTCGGCCTGCATCGTGCGGGGATCGCCCTGCATGTGCATGGCCACCCAGCCGACCCCAAGCTCGCCGGCCACGCCACCCAGCGAGGCGCTGACGTCGTTGATGATGGTGGCACCGGCGTCGACGGCCGCCCGGGCCACCTCGGCGTGGCGGGTGTCGATCGAGACCCTGGTGTCGGCGGCCAGGCCGGCGACCACCGGCACGACCCGGTCGATCTCCTCGTCGACGGCGACCGGTGCGGCCCCCGGCCGCGTGGACTCACCGCCAACGTCGATCACCGACGCCCCCTCGTCGACCAGCCGGCGGCCGTGGGCGACCGCGGCCCCATGGTCGAGGAACCGACCCCCGTCGGAGAACGAATCGGGGGTGACGTTGACGATCCCCATCACGGTGCGCATCGGAGCCGAATCTAGTGCCCCGACCACCCACCCTCGCCGGTGTTCGGCGAGGAATTCCGCGAACTAGCGGCGCCCGTTCTCGAGGAACCGCATGGCCTCGAGCCGGGTCGACATGTCGTCGCGGAACACCCCGTGCACCGCCGACGTGATGGTGACGCTGCCCGGCTTCTGGACCCCGCGCATCGACATGCACAGGTGCTCGGCCTGGATGACGACGAGGGTGCCCTGCGGGTCGATGGTGCGCTGGAGGGCGTCGGCGATCTGGGAGGTCAAGCGTTCCTGGACCTGGGGCCGCCGGGAGTACCCGTCGACCAGCCGGGCCAGCTTGGACAGGCCGGTGATGAGCCCGCCCTTACGGGGGATGTACGCCACGTGGGCCATGCCGATGAACGGCAGCAGGTGGTGTTCGCACAGCGAGTACAACGGGATGTCACGGACCATGACCATCTCGTCGTGGTCGACGTCGAACGTCTTGATGAGGTGCTCGGACGGCTCTTCGTGGAGTCCGGCGCACACCTCGGCGTACATCCGGGCCACCCTCGCCGGGGTCTCGACCAGCCCGTCCCGGGACGGGTCCTCGCCGATGGCCTCGAGGATCTCGCGCACCGCGGCCTCGATCCGGGGCAGGTCGACGTGCTCGCTCACGACGCGTGCTCCCCTGCCCCTGCGGTCTCCGCCACCCGGATGTCGGCCAGGTTGCGGTAGCGCTCAGCGACGTCGAGCCCGTAGCCGACGACGAACTCGGCGGGGATGCGGAAGCCCTCGTAACGCAGGATCGACTCGTCGAGCCGATGATCCTCGCGAACCAGCAGGGCACACACCTCGAGGCTGGCCGGGTTGCGGGCCAGCAGGTTCTTGCGGAGGTAGTTGAGGGTGAGGCCGCTGTCGATGATGTCCTCGACGATGATGACGTCGCGGTCGGCCAGGTCGAGATCCAGGTCCTTCACGATGCGCACCACCCCCGACGACCGGGTGGAGTGGCCGTACGACGACACGGCCATGAAGTCGAACTCGACGGGCAGGTCGATGGCGCGGGACAGATCGCTCATGAACATGAACGCCCCCTTGAGCACCCCGACGAGCAGCGGGGCCCGCCCGGCGTAGTCGGCGGTGATCTCGGCACCCATGGCCGTCACCCGGGCGGCCAGGTCCTCAGCCGACACCAGCACCCGACCGGGGACCGGGACGGCATCCTTGGCGTGCTCCGCTCCCATGGCGCCCGACCCTAGCGGGGGATGTACCGCAGGACGCCTGCTGTGCGCTCCACCCGGCCGCCACCGGCGATCTCGGCGGCCCGAACCCGATGGTCGACCACGGCCAGGACCCGGTCGACCGAGGCGGCGTCGGGTGCGAGGCCGTCGCGGGACGTCGTGAGCCAGCGGTGGACGGCCAGCCGGGCCAGCGCAGGGTCGATGACGGCGAGTGCACGGGTGTCGGTGGGGTCGACGTCGACCAGGGCGGCGTCGACCACCTCGGCGGCCTCGCGGGCCAACCCGGCATGGCGGGACAGCAGCGGTACCGGGTCGCGGTCGGCCACCTCGGCCAGCAGGGGTAGCACCTCGTGACGGATCCGGTTGCGGGTGAACCGGGGGTCGAGGTTCATGGGGTCCTCGGCCGGGGTGAGGCCCCGTGCCGCACACAGGGCACGGGTCTCGGAGCGCCGGAGCGCCAGCAGGGGCCGGCGGTGGGGGTCGCCGATGCCGGCCGCCCCCCGGACACCGGCACCACGCACCAGGTTGAGCAGCACGGTCTCGGCCTGATCGTCGGCGGTGTGCCCGGTAAACACGCCGGCCGGCAGCACGTGCCGCCGTGCGTCACGGGCCCTGGCCTCCAGGTTGGGGCCGGCGGCGACCGGTGCAACGACCAGGCGGGCCGAGGCCCCCAGATCGGCGGCCACGTCGGCCACCATGGTCCCCTCACCCGCCGAGCCGGGACGCAGGCCGTGGTCGACGTGCCACGCGGTGACGTCGAGACCGGCCTCGACGGCCAGCACCAGCAGGGCCAACGAGTCGGGTCCGCCCGACACCGCACAGTCGACAGCCGTTTCGGCTGGCGGAAAGGCGCACCGATCGAGCAGCCCGGCCAGAGAGGCGTCGAGCCCTCCGCTCATGCCACCGGCGCCGCCATACGGGCGACCCACAGGCCAGGGTCGCGGATCTCGGCCGAACCGGGCAGATGGGCCGGATCCTCCCAAACCCGAGCCAGCAGCTCAGGGCCGCCGGCGGCCTCGACGGCGGCGATGAACTCCTCCCCCTGGGCGTACTGGGCCAGCTTGGCCTCGAGGCCGATGAGGCGCTGGATGATGCGAGTCAGCCCGGTGGCCGACCGGCGGCGGTCGCGCATCACCCGGGCGAACCGGTCGGCGTGCTCGACCAGGCCCTCGCCGGCCCGGTCCATGGTGACGTCACCGTGACCCTCGAGCAGGCTCATCAGCCCGGCGATGGCGTCGAGGGCCTCCTGCTGGGCCGGGGTGGCGACGGCCCCCAGCATGCCGGCCCCGTCGACACCGGTGGCGTCCGACGGCTCGCCGTCGACGCGCCGGACCCGGGACGACAGCCCGGCCAGCCAACCGCCGGCGGCATCGTCGGACTCGGCATCGGCCAGCAGGGTCTCGACCAGGCCCAGATAGTGGCCCCGCATCCAGGGCACCCCGGTGAACTGGGCCCGGTGCGTGCACTCGTGGAGGGCCAGCCACAATCGGAAATCGGCAGTCGGGAAGGCGTAGCGCCGCTCGAGGGCCACGATGTTGGGGCCCACGTAGTACACGAGGTCCTGGTCCTCGGCGGCCTCGTCCTCCAGCACCAGCAGGTCGTACTGGCCGAGCACCCTGGTCGACATCCAGCCCAGCACGGCACCCATCTCGACCGCCGACACCCGGGCGGTCAACGGTGCCATCGCCGAGGCCATCCCCGACGAGCGTCCGTCGGCCATGCGCTCGAACAACGGGCGCAGCAGCCGCTGCAGCGACGCCAGGTTGGCCCGGATCCAGTCAGCCCGATCGACGACCCGGGCCCGGGCCGCGCCCTGGTCGGAGACGAGACCGGTGGCGGCGGCGACGAGGGCCTCAGCGCGAGCCGTGTGCTCGGTGAACTCCTCGGTCAGCCCGGTCCGATGGCGGGCACCACCGAACGGGGCACGGTCGGCGACCCGGATGGCGACCTGTTCGGCCAGGGTCCAGTCGACGACCGACGGGCCTGCCACGGGGCCGGGATCAGCGCCGGGGGTAGCGGGTGGCGCTGACCTTCTGGAAGTAGCCCACCAGGGTGGCGATGCACAGGGCCACGCCACCGCCCACCAGGGGCACCGCCAACCAGTAATGCCAGATGACACCGGCGAGAACGCTCATGGCGAGGATCCTAGAGGGTGGAAGGGTCGGCTCCGCACACCGGTCACCACCGGGACCACCCGGGACGTCGTTGACGAGCCCGCGCGGGGAATCGAACCCCGGACCTGCTCATTACGAGTGAGCCGCTCTGCCGACTGAGCTACACGGGCGCAGGCGCCAAGCGTACCGGGCACCCCGGTGGGGACGGTGGGCCGGTTCAGGCCCGTTCCAACGGGGCCCAGGCCAGCAGCAGGCGCTTCTCGCCGACCCGGGCGAACCGCACCACGGCCTCCGACCGGTCGCCCTGGCCGGAGACGTCGATCACGACGCCGTCGCCCCACGCGGCGTGCCGCACGTCGTCGCCGGCCCGCAGGCCCAACTCGTGGGCACCGTTGCCCGACGGTGCCGCCGACCCGCCGGTACCCCGCCCGAACACCGCGCCGGACGGCTCGTCGCCTGGGGCGTCGGCCTGATCGGCCGGGTCGGGTGCCCGGTCCAGCCAGCGCTCCGACCGGGTGGCCCGCGAACCCCAGCCCGATCCCCCGCCCCAGCCCGTGTCGGCGGCCGGACGGTTGCGACGGCTGCCCTCGGCCTCCTCCAGCAGGGCGTCGGGGATCTCGTCGAGGAACCGACTTGGTGGGTTGTACTGGGTGGTGCCGTGCAGCATGCGGCTCCAGGCGTGGCTGACGTACAGCCGCCGGCGGGCCCTGGTGATGCCCACGTAGGCCAGGCGGCGCTCCTCCTCGAGCTGGTCGGGGTCGCCCAACGACCGGACATGGGGGAACACCCCGTCCTCCATGCCGACCAGGAACACCACCGGGAACTCGAGGCCCTTGGCGGCGTGCAGGGTCATGAGCACGACCTCCCCGTCCTCGCGTTGGGCCTCGGCCCCGGCCGACACGTCGTCGGCGTCGGGCAGGTCGTCGGTGTCGGCGACCAGGCCGACCTGTTCGAGGAACTCGTCGACGGTGTCGTACTCCTCGGCCACCCCCACCAGTTCGGCCAGGTTCTCCAGCCGGCCTTCGGCCTCGATGGTGGTCTCGGCCCGTAGCTCGTCGAGGTAGCCGGACCGGTCGAGAGCCACGCCGAGCACGGTGGCCGGACCATCGTCGACATGGCCGACCAGCGTGTCGTGCAGGTCGATGAACCCGCGGATGCCGGCCACCGCCCGACCAGTCACCCCGGCCTCCTCGGCCTGGGACAGCGCCTCGACGAACCCGATGCCGGCCTGCTCGGCCCACGTGTCGACGCGGGCCACGGAGGTGTCGCCCACACCCCGCTTGGGGACGTTGATGACACGCTTGGCCGCCACCTCATCGCTGGGGTTGGCCGCCAGGCGCAGGTAGGCCATGGCGTCGCGCACCTCCCGGCGGTCGTAGAACCGGGTGCCGCCGACGACCCGGTACGGCACGCCCGCCCGGACCAGCTGCTCCTCGACGGCCCGGCTCTGGGCGTTGGTCCGGTAGAACACGGCCAGGTCCCGCCACCGCTGGCCGCCTCCGTGGAGGGCGACCAGCCGCTCGACCACCCAGCGGGCCTCGTCGTCCTCGTCGGTCGCCCGGTACCGGACGATGCGGTCGCCGGCCCCGGCATCGGTCCAGAGTTCCTTGGGCTTGCGGCCCAGGTTGCGGGCGATCACCGCGTTGGCGGCGTCGAGGATGGTCTGGGTCGAGCGGTAGTTCTGGTCGAGGACCACCACCGTGGCGTCGGGGAACGCCTGCTCGAAGTCGAGGATGTTGCGGACGTCGGCCCCCCGGAACTGGTAGATCGACTGGTCGCTGTCCCCGACCACGCAGATCTCACGGTGCTCGGAGGCCAGCAGCATCACCAGGTCGTTCTGCACCGGGTTGGTGTCCTGGTACTCGTCGACCAGCACATACCGGAAGCGCTCCCGATGGGCGTCGAGGACGTCGGGGTGCTGCCGCAGCAGCCGGACGGTGTTGCCCAACAGGTCGTCGAAGTCCATGGCGCCGGCCCTGGCCAGCCGGGCCTGGTACTCGGTGAACACCGTGCCGATGCGGGTCTCGAACGGTCCCATGGCCCCGGCCGCGTAGTCGGCGGCCGACCGGCCCTCGTTCTTGGCCGCCGAGATGGTGGCGTGCACCGACCGGGGCGGGAAGCGCTTGACGTCGAGCCCGAGGTCGCGCACCACGTAGCCGGTGAGCCGGACGGCGTCGCCCTGGTCGTAGATGCTGAACCGCGACGGGAAACCGATGCGCTCGGCGTCGCGTCGGAGCATGCGCACGCACGCCGAATGGAACGTGGACACCCACATGCGGTGGGCGACCGGGCCCACCAGGGTGGCCACCCGTTCCTTCATCTCGGCCGCCGCCTTGTTGGTGAACGTGATGGCCAGGATCTCGAAAGGCGACACGCCACGGTCGGCGATGAGGTGGGCGATGCGGCGGGTGAGCACCCGCGTCTTGCCCGATCCGGCACCGGCGACCACGAGCAGCGGACCCGACGGATGGGTCACGGCATCCAGCTGAGCCGGGTTGAGGCCAGCGTCATCGGGACGGCCGGAAGACAGGTCGTCGGGATGCTCGGGGCCGGCCATCGACGCCACCCTACCGGGGGCGTGCGGCGGCCCTCCGAAGGGCCGCCGGCGAATGCCCGTCGTCTAGGGTGACCGGCCATGCACCGTCCCTTCCGCTTCAGCGTCCAGGCCTCCGCGCCGCGTCCGGCCGCCGAATGGCGGGAACTGGGCCGTCGGGCCGAGGATCTCGGCTATTCGGCCCTGTCGGTCTCCGACCACCTCGACGCCGAGATGGCACCGCTCATCGCCCTTGCCGTCACCGCCGAGGCCACCCGCGACCTCCGGCTCACCACCCTCGTCCTCGGCAACGACTTCCGGCATCCGGCGTTCCTCGCCAAGCAGGCGTCGACCCTCGATCTGCTGTCCGACGGTCGCCTCGAGCTGGGCCTGGGCGCCGGCTGGAAGACCACCGACTACGAACAGTCGGGTCTGCCGCTCGACCCGCCCGGGGTGCGCATCGCCCGGCTGGCCGAGGCCGTCGCCGTCATCAAGGGTTGCTTCGCCGACGGGCCGTTCGACTTCGACGGCGAGTACTACTCCATCCGCGGGCTGGACGGGCAGCCGTCGTGCATCCAGGACCCGCACCCGCCGCTGCTGCTGGCCGGGGGCGGCCGCAGGATGCTCACCCTGGCCGCCCGGGAGGGCGACATCGTCGGCGTCAACGCCAACATGGCCGCCGGGGTCATCGACCACCGGGCCGGCCCCTCGGCGACGGTGGCCGCCACCGACGAGAAGTTGGGCTGGATCCGGGAGGCGGCCGGCGAGCGTATGGACGAGATCGAGCTACAGACCCGGGTCCACATGGCCACCATCACCGACGACCCGCAAGGCATCGCTGAGTTGATGGCCCCGGCGCTGGGCATCACCGCCGAAGAGGCCCTGGCCTCGCCGCACGTGCTGGTCGGTTCGCCCGGCCAGTGCGTCGAGACCCTGTTGTCGTGGCGGGAACGGTGGGGGCTGTCCTACATCGGGCTCAACGAGGACGCCATGGTCGAGTTCGCCCCGGTCGTCGAAGCGCTCGACGGGGTCTGAGCCCCGTCCCGGTCAGCTACCAGAGCTGGTCGGTGTAGGTGTCGGTGCCGACGACGGTGCGGATGAACGGTGCCGCCGACGTGACCGTGCCCACCCCCGACGCCTCGAGACGGGCCGCGTAGTCCACGAAACGGTCCCAGCAGGCTCGGGGGTCGTCCTCCAGGAAGAACAGCTGCATCGTCGAGTCGGCGTCGAGGGGCGCCGACCCGAGATCCATCGGAGCGTTGCTGGTCATGTCGTCACGGGGCACCGCGGTCCACGAAGCACACGAGGCGACTGGTCCGTCGGCGAAAAGCGGCGGCAGGCCATCGGACGCCAGCCAGGCGTCGAGGGCCGCCTCGTCGACACCGTCGGCCCGACGCACCGCCAACGAAGCGATGGCCGCGTACCCATGGTCGAGGGCCACCTCGACCGGCACCGGATCGTCGTCGCGGTAGTGGTCGGTGCCGTGCATGTACAGCACGGTGTGGGCGTGGCGACGCTCGTTGAAACCCCGGCCCGCCAGGTACAGCTTGACCACCTGGTCGGCCCCCCAGGCGAAGTGCTCGTCGTGATGGCCGGCCTCCACCCAATAGATGGCCACGTACGAACCCCGGTCGACGGGGTCGCTGACCGAGTTGCCTTCCACCGGGAACCGCAGATCCTTGAGGTCGCGGGTCGCCACCCAGCGGCTGCCGGCCAGACACCATGGTCCGCTCAGACACCCGCCGTAGTAGTGGTCCCGCTCGTACCAACGGTTGTAGGCCACCTCGTGGCCCTCGTTCGGGTCGACGAGGGTGTACAGCATGCTGCCGACCTTGATCGGATAGTCAGGGGGTGCCATGGGAACCGGAGCCTCCAGCGGTGATGGTCATCGGGGGGAGATCAAAATCGACGCGGTCGCCCGGCCGACCCGGCCCGTCCCGTCGTAGAGCACGGCCTCGGACAATCCGATGCCGTCGCCGTCGTTCTTGTGGAGGCCGCGGATACCGATCCAGTCGCCGACCGGGTCGCGGAACGCGGCCACCGAAAGGTCGGCATTGATAGTGACCCAACCGTCCGGGTCGAGGTACTGGGCGACCATCGACGCCATGTCGCCCAGGGTGGCCAGACGGACGAACCCCGACGTCTCATGGCCCTCGACCATGGTGCTGTGCATCCGCAACCAGGCCAGGCCGGGGGCGCCCGACCGGTAGGAGTTGGCCTGCCGGAACTCGATGCTGCGCAGGAAGGCCGGCACGCCGATCCCCGGCACCTCGAACTCGACGGCCCGGTCGGGCATCGGCGGTAGAGCGTCCTCCTCGTGGAAGGTCCGATCGGGGTCGACCGGGTTGGGGTCGCCGCTGACCCGTATGCGCAACGACGTAGCCCGGGCCACCTCGACGTCCAGATCGTCACCGGCGAAGATCGACGCCCGGACGACCTGGATGCGACGGCCGGCCCGGACGACCTCGACCTCGGGGCGCAGCGGGGTCAGGGGCACGCCGCGCATCATGTCGACGGTGTGGCGGGCCGTGCGCATCGGGACGTCGGACGGCACCTGCTCCACGAGGTGGGCCAGGATCCCCGACACCGGCCCGCCGTGCTGGTGGTCGGCGTCCCACGGCCCACCGGACAGCGGCCCGGGGATCAGCAGGCCGTCCCGTTCCGAGTAGATGTGGCCGGTGGCGCGGATGATGTCGTCGGACACGACGGTCATCATCCCACCCGGCCGAGCAGCGACAGCAGCCGGACACCGGCCGACGCCCCCTGGGGAGGCATGACCGGGTCGGCGAAGAAGCCCCCCGACCCGAGGGCCTCGAGGCGGGGCAGGCAGAAGTCCAGGCACCGAGTGGCGAGGTCGTCGGGAACGTCGGGCTCGCCGTCGCCGGCCCGGGCCAGATCCCAGGCGTGCACGAGGTTCTCAATGGTCCGGAACCCGACGAGGGTGGCCACGTCGACCTCCCCGACCGTCGGGGCCGCCGCAGCGTCGGCCGTCGCCCGGAGGGCGGCCACGGCCGTGCCCCGCCAGGTGGCGACGGGGTTGGGACCCAGCACCGATACGTCGACCTCGGCACCCGGCGACGGCCGGGCACCGGCGACCACGTCGACCACCGCGGCCTCACCCATCACCACATGGGCCACCAGGGCCTGTACGTCCCAGTCGCCGCAACCCGTCGGCCGGAACCACCAGTCGTCGGCCAAGGCCACGAGCTGCCGTCCGAAGAGCGTGCTGGCCGCCACGTAGTCGTCGTAGGAGAGCGGATCAGCCCGTTCGCTCACTCCCACTCGATGGTGCCCGGCGGCTTCGACGTGATGTCGTAGGCCACCCGGTTCACGCCGTCGACCTCGTTGATGATGCGGCTGGACATGGCCTCGAGCAGGTCGTAAGGCAGCCGGGCCCAGTCGGCGGTCATGGCGTCCTCGCTGGTGACGGCCCGGATGATGATGGG
>CAZPGL010000043.1:0-17100 GCA_964586175.1 uncultured Microthrixaceae bacterium
CCGAACCCGCGCCGGCCCCCGAACCCGCGCCGGCCCCCGAACCCGCGCCGGCCCCTTCTGGTGGGCTGCCCGATCGCGACGCGTTGGTGCTGGCCTGGGGCGACGAGATCCTGCCCACCATGTCCAAGCGGGCCAGGGCCCGCCTGGCCGCCGGACGCTTCACCGCGGTCGCCGACGGGGCGGCGGTCATGGCCTTGCCCAACGAGGCCCACCGCTCGCGTTGCGAGGACCTCCGTGACGAGGTCGAGGCCGCCCTGGCCAGCCGCTTCGGCGCTCCGGTCCCGGTCCGGTTCGTCGTCGAAGGAACGATGCCGCCACCAGCGGAGCCGGCAGCGACCGCGGCACCAGCGGTCGGCGACGAGACCTCGATCGACCCGGCCGAGTTGGTCGACGCCTCGGCGGGCGACGGGTCGGCGGTCGAGCGCATCACCCAGGCCTTCCCCGGCGCGGCGTTCGTCGACCCCGACTGAGGCCGGGGACGTGTACGCCGACGCGGTGCAGCAGGTGATCGACGAGTTGGGCCGGCTGCCGGGCATCGGCCCCAAGTCGGCCCAGCGCCTGGCCTTCCACCTCCTCAAGCTGCCGGCCGAGGACACCGACCGGCTCACCGCGGCCATCGCCGAAATGAAGGACCGGATCAGGTTCTGCGGTCGGTGCTTCAACATCGCCGAGGACGAGCTGTGCGCGGTGTGTACCGATTCCCGGCGTCACGGCGAGGTGCTGTGCGTGGTGGAGGAACCACGCGACATCGTCGCCGTGGAGCGGACCGGGGAGTTCCGGGGCCGCTATCACGTGTTGGGCGGCTCGATCAGCCCCATCGAAGGGGTGGGTCCCGATCAGCTGCGGATCGCCGAGCTGTTGGCCCGGATCCAGCCGGAGGGTGTCACCGAGGTGATCCTGGCGACCAACCCCAACATCGAGGGGGAGGCCACGGCCATGTACCTGGCCCGCCTGCTCGGACCTCTGGGGCTGGTGGTCACCAAGATCGCCAGCGGCCTGCCGGTGGGCGGCGACCTCGAGTACGCCGACGAACTCACGTTGGGCCGGGCCCTCGAGGGACGCCGCCGTCTGGACGGGGGCTGAACCGGCCCGCCAGCACGGCCGGATCACGACCCGAACACCGAAAAGCGCCCCCGGGGGTCGGTGCTGGCCGACGCCGGAGGCGCTTTCCTGGTTGGGTGGAGGGGTGACCCCAACGTGTTGCGATCATATTACGACCATGACGGGGACATGACAAGCCCAGCGCGGAAGACTTTTCCACAGCACCCCACAGCCAGCCGGTCGACAGATGAAAATGCAGGTCAACGACAGTGTCGCCGTCCAGGTGGGACGGATCGCCGGTGACCGTGCCACGATGGGGACCACCCGGCGACCGACCCGGGGTCACCGAACGGAGCCTCCCCACGTGCTGCTCACCCAGATCGACCACGTCGCTATCGCCGTCCACGACCTGGAGGCCGCCGTCGACTACTACGCCAGAGCGTTCGGTGCCGAGGTCGCCCACCGCGAGGTCGTCGACCGCGACGGCGTTGAGGAGGCGTTGCTGCGGGTCGGCGAGTCCTACGTGCAGCTCACCACCGGCACCCGGCCGGACTCGCCCATCTCGACGTTCCTGGAACGCCGCGGTGAGGGGGTTCACCATGTCGGCTACCGGGTCGACGACTGTGCAGCCGCCCTGGCCGCCATCGTCGCAGCAGGTGGTCGGGCCATCGACGAGGCCCCGCGACCCGGATCCCGGGGCACCACGGTGGCCTTCGTCCACCCCAAGGGTTCGTTCGGCACGCTCATCGAGCTGGTCGAAGAGGCGGCGGGCTGACCGGGCGTCCGTGGCATCCACCGACGAACCGTTCGAGGTCCATCTGGTCGACGGCACCTACGAGTTGTTCCGCCACCACTTCGCGGTGCCGTCCCACGTCACCACCGAGGGCATCGAGGTGGCGGCCACCCGGGCCGTTCTCGGCTCGATGCTCTCCCTCCTCGATGACGGTGCCACCCATGTCGGCGTGGCCACCGACCGGGTCGTCGAGTCCTTCCGCAACCAGATGTTCGACGGCTACAAGACCGGCGAGGGGACGCCGCCCGAGCTGTTCGCCCAGTTCCCGCTGCTCGAAGCGGTGCTCGAAGCCGCCGGGTTCACGGTGTTCGCCATGGTCGACCATGAGGCCGACGACGCCCTCGGCGCCGCCGCAGTGCGGGCCGCCGCCGACCCCCGGGTCACCCGGACCCTGATCTGCACGCCCGACAAGGACCTGGCTCAGGTCGTCGACGACGACGGCCGCATCGTGCAGTTCGACCGACGCCGGGAGGTCGTGTACGACCGGGCCGGAGTGATCGACAAGTTCGGGGTGCCACCCGAGTCGATCCCCGACTACCTGGCGCTCGTGGGCGACACCGCCGACGGCATTCCGGGCCTGCCGGGATGGGGGGCCAAGTCGACATCGGCGGTGCTGGCCCACTTCGGGCATCTCGAGCACATCCCCGACTCGGCCGACGATTGGGGGGTCGCCGTCCGGGGGGCGGCCAGGCTGGCCGACACCCTGGCCGCCCAGCGTGACGACGCCCTGCTCTACCGGCGGCTGGCCACCCTCGACCTGGCGGCACCGGTCATGGCCGACGTCGAGGACCTCCGGTGGACCGGCCCCCGGGGCCACCTGGCCGAGATCTGCGGGCACCTTGACGCTCCGCGGGCCGTGGAACGTGCCCGGAAGCTGGCCGAGCTCCGGGCCTGACCGGTCAGGTCATGGCGGTCAGCACCTGGTCGACGGAATCGACCCGGCGCACCAGCCGACGGTTCTGCTCTGTGACGAACCCGCTGGTCACCGCCTGGTCGAGGAACCGCTCGAGGTGGTGCCAGAAGCCGTCGTGATCCAGCAACACCACCGTCTTGGGGCGATCGTGGATCCCGAGCTGTGACCAGGTGGCGGCCTCGAACACCTCGTCGAGGGTGCCGTAACCGCCGGGCAGAGCGCAGAACGCGTCGGCCCGGTCGTACATCGTGCGCTTCCGGTCGTGCATGTCTGCAGTCTCGATCATCTCGGTCAGGCCCCGGTGTGGCACCTCCTCGCCGAACACCCCGGCCGGCATCACCCCGACCACCCGGCCGCCGCCGTCGAGCACCGCATCGGCCAGGCTGCCCATGACCCCGGTGCCAGAACCGCCGAACACCAGCCCGACACCGGCGTCGGCCATGGCCGCGCCGAGCCGTCGGGCCAGCACGTGGACCCCGTCGACCCGCCCTGGGCGGGAGCCACAGAACACGCACAGCCAGCGGTCGGTGGTCATCGGGGCACCCTAGCCAGACCGGGTTGTTGGAGCCGGGGTGGTTCCCTTCGGTACCCTGTGGACGCCATGACACAGCACTCGATGAACGACCGCCTCGACGACCTCCGCAAACGCAAGGAGGAGGCCCTGCACGCAGGGTCCGAACGCTCCGTCCAACGCCAGCACGACAAGGGCAAGATGCTGGCCCGTGAGCGCATCGAGTACTTGCTCGACGATGGCTCGTTCCACGAGCTCGACATGCTGGTCCGGCACCGGGCCCACGAGAGCGGGATCGAGGAGCGGCCCTACACCGACGGTGTCGTCACCGGCTGGGGAACCATCGATGGCCGCAAGGTGTTCCTCTTCGCCCAGGACTTCACGGTGTTCGGCGGCGCCCTCGGCGAGGTGTTCGCCGAGAAGCTGCACAAGGTCATGGACCTGGCCCAGTCGGTCGGGGCACCGATGATCGGCCTCAACGACGGTGCCGGGGCCCGCATCCAGGAAGGGGTGGTCAGCCTTGACGGGTACGGCGGCATCTTCTGGCGCAACGTCCAGTCGTCGGGGGTCATTCCCCAGATCAGCGTCATCCTGGGCCCGTGTGCGGGCGGCGCCGTGTACAGCCCGGCCATGACCGACTTCATCTTCATGGTCCGGGAGAAGTCGCACATGTTCATCACCGGTCCCGACGTGGTCAAGACGGTCACCGGCGAAGAGGTCACCCTCGAGGAGTTGGGTGGCGCCGGCAGCCACTCCACCAAGTCGGGTGTCGCCACCTTCGTGTGCGACAGCGAAGAAGACGTCCTCGACGAGGTCAAGGTGCTGCTGTCGTACCTGCCGTCCAACAACATGGAGCAGGCCCCGGTCCAGCCCACCGACGACGATCCCGAGCGCCGCTGTCCCGAACTGGGCGAGCTGATGCCCGACAGCGCCAACCAGCCCTACGACATGAAGGCGGTCATCGGGGCTGTCGTCGACGACGGTGAGTTCCTGGAATACCACTCGGCGTGGGCCGGCAACATCGTCTGCGGATTCGCCCGGCTCAACGGCCGCAGCGTCGGTGTCGTGGGCAACCAGCCACTGGTGTTCGCCGGAGTGCTCGACATCCAGGCTTCCGAGAAGGCGGCCCGGTTCGTGCGCACCTGCGACGCCTTCAACATCCCGGTCGTCACCTTCGTCGATGTGCCCGGCTTCCTGCCCGGCGTCGACCAGGAATACGGCGGCATCATCCGGCACGGAGCCAAACTGCTCTACGCCTACTGCGAGGCCACCGTGCCCCGCATCCAGGTCATCACCCGCAAGGCCTACGGCGGGGCCTACGTCGTCATGGACTCCAAGTCGGTGGGCTGCGACCTGTCGCTGGCGTGGCCGTCGGCCGAGCTGGCGGTCATGGGTCCACAGGGCGCGGTCGAGATCATCCACCGCCGCGAACTCGATGAGGTCGCCGACCCGGCGGCCCGCCGCACCGAGCTGGTCGACGAGTACGCGGAGAAGTTCGCCAACCCGTACGTCGCCGCCGAACGGGGCTACCTCGACGACGTGATCGACCCGGCCGACACCCGGGCCAAGCTGGTTGCCGGCCTCGAGTTGCTGGCCACCAAGCGCGAGGAGTTGCCGATGCGCAAGCACGGCAACGTGCCGTTGTAGCGGTGGCCGTCGACCCGCCGCTGCACGTGGTCGCTCCCGGGGCGAGCGATGCCGAACTGGCGGCCATCATCGTCGCCTATCAGCAGCTGTGGCCCGAGCCGGCCGAACCGACCGTGCCGTCGGCGCCCTCGCCGTGGCGCTTCTCCGGCCGATGGTGGGTCGACAGCGGCCAGCCGAAACGGACCGGTCGTTAGCCGGCGACCCAGTCGGGCGCGGCCACCGTCGTGAACCGCTCCAGGTCGGCGACGTAGGTGTCGCGGTCGATGTCCACGCAGCCGAGGCTGGACAGGTGGTCGGTCGTCCACTGCACGTCGATCAGCCGGTCGCCGTCGCCCATGATCCCGGCGAGGGCGATGAGCGCCACCTTCGATGCGTCGGTGCGGGTGTGGAACATGGACTCGCCGGCGAACAGCCCGCCGATGCCGATGCCGTAGAGGCCGCCGGCCAGCCCATCGTCGTCCCACGCTTCGATCGAGTGGGCCCAACCCAGTCGGTGCAGGTCGGCGTAGGCGTCGGTGATCCGGTCGTCGATCCAACCGCCGGGCCGGGCCGGGTCGGCACAGGCGGCCATGACCTCGGCGAAGGCGGTGTCGACACGGATCTCGTAGCGCCGGCACGACCTCCGCAGCGATCGGCTGACCCGGACCCGCTGTGGGTCCAGCACCCCTCGCGGGTCGGGCGACCACCACGCCATCGGTCCGCCGGGGTGGAGCGGCATCGGAAATAGGCCTTGCCGGTAGGCGGCCAGCAGGGTGCCGGGCGTGACGTCGGCGCCGACGCCGACCACACCGTGTTCGTCGGCAGTGGACGCGGGGGGGAACAACCAGGGGCTGGGGTCCGGCTCGACGGGCATCGCCAGGACCGGGGTGCTCAGCTCCCGGCGGGGGTTTCGACGATGGTCACCGAGTTGACGGTGACCGGGCGGCTGGGGCCGCCGCCGTACTCGGAGGTCTCGTCGGCCACGTAGAGGTCCATCATCGCCTGGAGTGCGGCGAGCCCGGCATCGTCGGTGTGGCCGAACACGATGTAGCTGCCCTGACTGTCGAGCAGGCTGACGGCGTCTCCGGTGGTGAGGAAGAACTGGGCGCCCGACGAGTTGGGGCCGGCCGAGCGGGCCATGACGATCTGGCCGGGAACGTAGGTGAACGGACCCCGCATGCCGCCGTTGGCCAGCGGCATGAACACCCCGCCTTCGTCGGGGATGGTGTAGCCGGGACCGGGGTCGGACCAGTCCTGGGTGTGGGGTGATCCGCCCTGGATGATGGCGATCGTCGGGTCGAAGCGGAACAGGGCGGTGTCGTCGTAGTAGCCGAACCGGGACAGCACGACGAAGTTGTTGACGGTCTCCGGGGTCCGTTCGGCGTCGAGGGTGAACCGGATCTGGCCTTCGGTGGTGTCGAACACCGCCGTGTACACGGTGCTGCTGGACAGGCAGAAGCTGGGTCGGCCGGTGAAGTCGATGCGGGGGCCGTCGCTGCCGTCGGCCGCCGGGCACGAGGTGGCCACCGGGACCACGGGGTCGGTGCCGGCCTCCCCACCGTCGGTCTGCGACGACACGATGCCGACGATGATGCCGCCGACCATGATGGCGGCCAGCATGCCCGCGGTGAGCCGCACCGTCGTGGAGCGGCGGTCGTTGCGGGCAGCGGTCTGCGAGAACACCGGTTTGCGATCGTGTCTGGCCATGGGACGGCACCCTAACAACCCCGTTCCGGCACGCCGCGGCCGCCTGCCGGAGCCGATCGGCGGGCCGTCAACTCGCGGCCGGGCCGGTACACCCCACCGCTAGCGTGGTGGACCGTGGCATTGCTGGTCCAGAAGTTCGGAGGCACATCGGTCGGGGATCCCGACCGCATCCGCGCCGTCGCCGACCATGTGGCCCGCACCGTCCGGCGCGGCGATCAGGTGGTCATGGTCGTGTCGGCCATGGGCAAGGAAACCGACGAGTTGCTGCGTCTGGCATCGGATGTCGCCTCCACCCACCCTGGGCGCGAGCTGGACATGCTCATCACCGCCGGCGAACGCAAGGCCACGGCGCTGATGTGCATGGCCCTCCATGATCTCGGCGTGCCGGCCGATTCGTTCACCGGCAGCCAGGCCGGCTTTCTGACCGATACCACGCACACGAACGCCAGGATTCTCGAGGTCCGGCCGGACCGCATCCGTGCCGCCGTCGACGAGGGACGGGTGGCGGTGGTCGGCGGCTCGCAGGGGGTGTCGACCAACAACGACGTGACCTTCCTCGGCCGCGGTGGGTCCGATACGACGGCGGTCGCTCTCGCCCACGCCCTCGGCGCCACGGCCTGCGAGCTTTACACCGACGTCACCGGGGTGTTCACCACCGATCCGCGGGTGGTGCCGACGGCCCGGAAGATGGCGACGATCTCGTTCGACGAATTGTTGGAGATGACCGCGACCGGCTGTCCGAAGCCGGCCATGAGGTCAGTGGAATACGCCCGTACCCATGGGGTGCGGCTGCATGTGCGATCGGCGTTCACCTGGCAGGAGGGAACGTGGGTCGACGAGGAGGAACCCGACATGGAACAGGCGATCGTTTCGGCAGTCACCCATGACACGTCCGAGGCAAAGATGACCATCTCCGGCCTGCCCGATCAGCCGGGTGTGGCCGCCACGGTGTTCCGGGCCCTGGCCGACATCGACGTCAACGTCGACATGATCGTCCAGAACGTGTCCGACCACGGGGTCACCGACATCTCGTTCACCGTGCCCCACGGCGAGCTGGTCGAGGCCCGACAGATCGCCGAGTCACTGGCCGGCGACCTCGGTGCCTCGGGGGTGTCGGTCGACGACTCGATCGCCAGGGTCAGCGTGGTCGGAGCCGGGATGCGCACCAACCCGGGTGTGGCGGCCACCATGTTCGAGACCCTGGCCGGCGAGGGGATCAACATCGCCATGATCTCCACGTCGGCCATCAGGGTCAGCTGCGTGGTCGACGGCGACCGGGTCGAGGACGCGGTTCGCACCCTGCACAACGTCTTCGGCCTGTCGGTCGGCTGATGGCGCCGGCCGTGTCGGGCCGCTCGTCATGACCAGGGGTGCCGGTCACCGGGTTCCGCTGCCGGCCTGTGTGCTGGCCTGTCTGCTGGTCCTGGCGTCGGTGGCCGGGGCCTGTGGATCCGATGACGACCCGGTCTCGGTGGTCCGGCAGGGTTTCGTCGCCGAGGTCGCCGGCTCGACGTTCACCATGAGCACCCTGACGTTCGACGAATTGGGATGCGTCGCCGACGCCCTGCTGGCCGTCACCGACCCGGCCACCGTGTCGGTCATCGGCCGCTTCGGCCCACGACCCGATCAGGCCGGGCAGGTAGTCGACGCCCTCGGGACATGCGACCTGATCGTCACTGTGTTCCGGCTCGGGGTGGCCGATCTGGGTCCCGACCCCGACTGTCTGCTGGCCGGTGCCGATCCGTCCGATCTGGCCCCGGTACTCGAAGCCGAGCTGGCGGCGTCCGGCGACGGCGTGGTGTCAGTGGGGCTGCTCGACACGCCGATGCTGACCCAACTGGTGTGGTGCACGCTGTGGGAGGACGTCGATCGGGCCGTGGGAGCGGACGCCCCTCCGCTGTGCACTCCGCTGGTGGATGCCATGGTGCCCGCCACCCTGGTCGTGCTCGACGCCCCGGCCGAGGCGGGGCTGTTGGCGGGCCTGGCCGGTGAGGTGCCCCGGGTGGTGCAGGCGCTGATCGATGGGCCCGACGCGGCGGTGGCGGCCGATGCGGCGGCACTGGTTCCCGTGGCAACCGCTCTGGCCGATGCCTTCGGCGGCCTGGCCGACGACCCCCCCGACGAGCACGTCTGGGCGGCGGTGGCCGACACGGGTGACCTACTGACCGTCGACGAAGCCGGGGACGCCGTCGACGCGCTGGACGCCCTGGCGGTCCGGGTCGAAGCGGCGTGCGGCGAGATCGCCGGACCGGTGATCGACCTCCTGTATGGCGTGCTCGAAGCGGCTGTGGCCCACGTCGGTCACGGCGACGATTCCGGTCTGCCCGCCGGCTTCTGCGACGACCTCGACGCTGAACTCCTGGAGGTGACGACCATCGTGGTCGACGCCACGCCCGCCGACGGTGAGCACACCGGTACCACCCTGGCCGCTTCGGTCGTCGCCACCGGCCGGTTGCTGCGGTGGTTCGCCGATTCGCTGCCCGGGCCGGAGGCGGCCGATGCGGAACGCCTGGCCGACGTCTACGACGTGCTGGCCGATGCGGTAGCGGCTGATGACACGCCCGAGTTGACCCTTGACGATGTCCGCGGCCGGCTCGTCGCCGCCCTCCTGGAGGAGACCTCGGAGACCGGTGACGATCTGGCCGACGCGGCCGCCCGGGTGGCGGAGCGGGTCAGCGGAGGGTGTGGTGGTCACCCGGTGGTGGCGGCCATCGGCGACCTGTTCGCGACGCGGTGGTCCTGAACAGCCGTGACCCATATCTCCGCTGGTCCCGGCCCCAGCCGTCGGTAGCCTCTGGCCCATGAACGTCGCTGTCGTCGGAGCCACCGGTCAGGTCGGTGGGGTCATGCGTGCCCTGCTCGCCGAACGCCGCTTCCCGGTCGGGAACCTGCGGTTCTTCGCGTCGGCCCGGTCGGCCGGCACCACGCTCCCGTGGGGTGACGGCACCATTGTCGTCGAGGACGTCGCCACCGCCGACTGGTCCGACGTCGACATCGCGCTGGTCTCGGCGGGCAAGACGGCGTCGCTGGAGTACTCGCCGGTCATGGCGGCCGCCGGCGTGACGGTCATCGACAATTCGTCGGGCTGGCGCATGGACCCCGAGGTGCCGCTGGTGGTGCCCGAGGTCAACGCCGACGCCCTCGACGACGCACCCAAGGGCATCATCGCCAACCCGAACTGCACGACGATGGCCGCCATGCCGGTGCTGGCCCCGCTGCACGCCGAAGCCGGCCTGCGGTCGCTCACCATCGCCACCTACCAGGCGGTGTCGGGTGCCGGGTTGGCCGGGGTCGAGGAACTGGCCGATCAGGTCGCCGCGGTGCTTGATGGGGCCACCGGGCTGGCCCACGACGGCCGAGCGGTCGAGTTCCCGGAGCCGTCGTCGTTCTCCCGGGCCATCGCCTTCAACGTGCTGGCCCACGCCGGCTCGTTCGTGGACGACGGCCGTGGCGAAACCGACGAGGAACACAAGCTCCGCAACGAGAGCCGCAAGATCCTCGGCATCCCCGACCTGGCGGTGTCGGGCACCTGCGTGCGGGTGCCGGTGTTCACCGGCCATTCGCTGTCCGTGCACGCCGGCTTCGACCGGCCGATCAGCCCCGAGCGGGCCACCGAGCTGCTGGCCGACGCCCCGGGGGTCGTGCTGGCCGATGTTCCGACGCCGCTCGACGCTGCTGGTGTCGACCCGACGATCGTGGGGCGCATCCGGGGCGACGAGACCCTCGAGCACGGTCTGGCCCTGTTCCTGTCGAGCGACAACCTCCGTAAGGGGGCGGCGCTCAACACCATCCAGATCGCCGAGGAACTGCTGAACCGACGGGGCTGACGCCGGTTCCGTCCGGTCAGGGCGGGTCGGTCACGTACCTGGCCATGGCGTCGTCGAGCGACAGGTCGAGTTGGTTGGCCAGGCTGGCCAGCCAGGCCAGCACGTCGCCCAGCTCGTGGAGTTGCTGGTCGGCGCTGCCCTTGCGGACCGCTTGGGCCAGCTCACCCATTTCCTCGCACAGCCAGGCCACGGTCGATGGGATGCCCCGGCCCCGGTCGGCATCGCCGTAGAGCTCGTCCATGAGCCGCTGCACGTCGTCGAGTTCCACGGCCGGCGACCGTACCGCACGGGGCCCGGGTACGCGTCGTGGAGTATCCCCGACCGGGCATCGGCGGTGATCCAAACTTTGCCGCGTGTTGAACGATGACCAGGCCACCCACGTCCTGCGGGCGCTCGACGCCCTCGACGAGATGGAGGCGGCGGCCCTCAAGTTGGTGCGGGCCGAGTTGGCCTGCGGTCCGGTGGTGGATGGGCTGATCGCCGATCCGTTGACCGAGGGCTCGCGTCTCGACCTGTTGTGTCTGGCCGACACGCTGGCGACCGATCTGCTCACCGTCATGGGGCGGCGGGAGTCGGTGACCCGGCTGCTCGAGGAGGCCCCCGCGTCCTCGGCCCGTGACGCCCTGGCCCGTCACCTGGCCCGAGGCTCCGTCTGACCCCACCTTCCCCAACCTGAAGCAATGGGGACAGGCCCCCGCGCTTCAGGATGTAGAACGTGACACGGGCCGGTCCCCTGTCACGGGTCGACGGGGCGGGCCAGGTCATCGACCACCTCGGCCGTCGGTAGGGACAGCAACCCGTCGGGGGCCAGCCGGATTTTGCGGTCCCGGCTGCCGCCGCCGATCACCACGTTTGGGCGGGCCATCACCGCGGCGTCGATCCAGACGGCAAGACTGCCGGGCAGGCCGAACGGGGTCACCCCGCCGATCACCATGCCAGTCAGCCCGGCCGTCTCGTCAGCACCGGCGAACGACGCCTTGCGGGCGCCGAGCCGCCGACGCACCGTGCCGTTCACGTCGAGACGATGGGTGGCCAGCACCAGGCACAGGGCGTACGGCCGGGGCTCGTCGGGACGCGGCTTGCCGGCCACGAGGATGGCGTTGGCCGAATCCTCGGGGGCGATCCCGTATGCCTCGCAGAACAGGGCCGTGTCGGCCAGGTCGGGGTCACAGGCCAAGACCTCGTGGACGACGCCGAGGTCGACCAGCTCGTCGAGGACCGGATCGGGAGCCTGGGGGGTCTCCATCGGGCGGGTCAGTCGGACGGGCCGGTGTGGGTGGTTGGGGCAGGGGTCACGTCGGCGGCCGGGCCGGTGATGCCGTACAGGACGGCGGTCACGACGACCGCGGCGCCAGCGAGGGTGGTGGTGGTCGGCACTTCACCGAACCACAGCCACACCCAGAGGCTGGCGCACACTGTTTCGACCGGTGTGAACAGGCTGACTTCGGCGCTCTTGGCGTAGCGGGTGGCGGTGGCCATGCAGAAACGCGCCACCGGCCCGAAGAACAACCCCATGGTCAGGGTGGCCCAGAAGGCATCGGCGTCCATGGCCAGCGGTTCGGCCGGCACCGAGGTGACGACGGCCGTGACGGTCGCCGCGCACAGCACCACCAGCGAACGCGGGAGGTCGGGGAGGCGGCGCCAGATGGTGAGGTTGATGCCGAAGCCGACGATCGCGGTCAAGGCCAGCAACTCGCCGGTGATCGACCCACCGGACATCGAACCGCCGACGATGACGATGATCCCGGCCATCGTGGCGACGATGGCCCGCCAGGTGCGGGCCGAGGCCCGTTCGCCGATGGCCACCCGGGCGATAAGGGCGGCGACGATGGGGGCGGCGGCGATGATGGCCACCACGTTGGCCACCGACGTTTTGGTGACAGCGACGGTGAACGCCGTGGTGCTGATGCTCGACACGCACCCGGTGGCCAGCAGCGGCGTACGGTAGCGGACGAGCTCACCCCACAGGTCGGAGCCGAGGGTGCGCACGGCGATAGTTCCCATCACCGGGATCGACCAGACGCCCACCATGAACGCGATGGTCCAGCCCTCGATGTCGGCGATGCGGATCAGCAGCGAATCGGTCGACACGAGGAACATGCCGGTCCCGGCCAGCAGCAGGCCGAGTGGGCGGCCGGAGCGGGGGAGGACGGGTCGGCGCATCGGCGGGACACTAGCCGTGGCCCCGACCGCCGGACAGGGCTGGCCGGCCCTGCCAGACTGCCTTGATGGCGAACCGCCCCAACGTCCTGCTGGTCACGATCGACCAGTGGCGGGCCGACTGCCTGGGGGTGGCCGGACACCCGCTCGTGCGTACCCCGCATCTCGACGCCATGGCCGCCGACGGGGTGCGCTTCACCGCCCATCATGCGCAGGCCACACCGTGTGCGCCGAGCCGGGCGTGTCTGCTGACCGGCACCTACCAACACACCAACCGGGTGGTGTTCAACGGCACCCCGCTCGACGCCGGCTTGACGAACCTGGCCCTCGAGGCTCGGGCCGGTGGTTACGAGCCGCAGTTGTTCGGCCACACGGACACCACCATCGACCCTCGTACCACCACCGATGACGATCCCCGGCTGCTCGACTACGAGGGGACCCTGCCCGGGTTCACGGTGGCCCTCGAGCTGCCGGAGCACCGCGAGGCGTGGTACCGGTGGCTGGCCGACCGGGGCCATGACATCACCGACCGTGGGCGGTTCCTGCGTCCCGGCCCCGATGCGGTGCCGCCGGGACGGGGCGCGACCTGGCCGCCGTCGCCGTACGCCGCCGACGAGACGGAGACGGCGTTCGTCGTCGACCGGGTGGTCGACCTGCTGGCCGACCTGCCGGAACCGTGGTTCGTCCACGTGTCGCTGTACCGGCCCCACCCGCCGTTCCATGTGCCGTCGCCGTACCACGACCTCCATGACCCGGCCGACGTGGACGCCCCGATTCCGCCGGCCGACGTGGCCCACCCGTTCCTCGACACCGTCCGGGCCGCCCAGCACCAGGAGGGCCGTGACGATCCGGACGAGGTACGCCAGCTGCGGGCCACCTACTTCGGCATGGTGGCCGAGGTCGACACCCAGATGGGCCGCCTGCTCGACGCGGTGCGGCCGGTCGAGGAGCACACGGTCGTGGCCGTCACCTCGGACCACGGCGAGATGCTCGGCGACCACGGGTTGTTCGGCAAGCTGGGTTACCACGACGGGGCGTTCCACATTCCGCTGCTCGTCCGGTATCCGGCGCTCGGCGGTCCAACCGGCATCGCTGTCGACGAGTTCACCGAGAACGTCGACGTCATGCCGACGTTGCTGGACCTGGCCGGGCTGCCGGTCCCCGACCAGTGCCAGGGCCGTTCGCTGCGTCCGTTCCTCACCGATGGTCGAGCCGACGACTGGCGCACCGCCACCCATTGGGAGTTCGACTTCCGGGTGTTCGCCGCCATGGCGGGGCTGCCCCTCGACGACTGCCATTTGGTGGTCGAACGGGATCGTGATGGCATGTACGTCCGGTTCGGCGGTTATCCCGACCTGTTCGTCGACCTGGTGGCCGATCCTGACGAACGCCACCCGCTGGTCGACCATCCGGCGATGGCCCGGTATGCGGAACGGCTCGCCGGGTGGCGGCCGATGGTCGTCGAGAGCGAGTTGGTCAACCGCCTGGCCACCCCGCACGGCATGCTCACCCTGAGTGATCCGGAGGGTTGACGGGACGCCGCTGGGTGGTCGTCGGGGGTCTGTTGTGACCGCTGTCTCCGATGGTCCCGGTCCCCGCCGCGGCACACTGCCCTGCCGATGGGTAACCGTCACCAATCTGCTCGTTCACGAGCTCGGCGGGGTGGCGGTCCCACGAGAATCTCCGGTAATCCCCGCCCCGGGCGTGACCCGTGGCGCCCCAGCGAAGGACCCTCCATGTACCAGCAGCGCACCACCTCCACCCGGTACCGCGACGACCTGACCGAGCTGATCCACCAGGCAGTGGGCACCGGTTACGGCTTCGGCTTCGGCGCCAAGGTGTTCTCGTTGATCGCCTCGTCGCTGGCATCGGGCCCGTCCGGCCGACGCCCCCGCCCCCTGGGCTGGTAGTCCACCGCCACACACGACCCTCCACCAGCATCGCAACCCCGGTACCATCGCCACCGTGAAGCGCATCCTGCTCGGTGTGGCGTTGGCGGCCGTGGTCGCTGCGGGTTGTGGCAGCAACTCGTCGGACACCGGCCGCGTCTCGGTCGAGATCGAGGCCAGCCGGGGTTTCGTGCTCACCGCGGCCGAACGGTCCGAGACCGCGGCCTACCGGTTCGACGTGAGCCTGGCCATCGACATGGACATGGGGTTCATGGCCATGCAGCTCGGTGGCGACGGTCCGATGACTACCGGGTCGTTCGACGGCGCCCGCATGGCGACGACGACCGACATGGCACCGATGTTCGCCGAGATCGCCGAGGCCACCGGCGAGAATTTCGACCTGTCGATGCTTGGTCTGACCGCTGACGACATGGTGATCGAAACGGTCAGTGACGGCGCGGTCCTGTACCTGCATGCGCCGATTCTCGGAGCGGGTGTGGCCGCCGAGTTACTGGGTCTGAATGCGTTGGCCGACGGTTGGGGCCGGGTCGATCTCAGCGAATCTCCCGACTTGTCGGCGGCGGACGTGGCTGCCCTGTCGGGCCAGGCGGGCATGGACCCGTCGAACCTGTTTGGCTTGTTGGACGGCATCGACGCCGCCGTCAACGATGAAGGTCCTTCCGAGGTCCGTGGTGTGCCCACCACCCGATTGACCGCCACCGCCGGTCTCCTCGACGCCTTGGCGGCAATGTCGGGTATCGGGGCGGAGCAGTTCGCCGACGTGGCCGGCGCAAGTGGCGACGATGAGGTGCTCGATGTGCTGGCGGGCCAGCCGGTCACCCTCGACATCGACATCGACGCCGCCGGCCTGGTCCGGCGGGTCGCCTACGACATGGACATGGGTGGGCTGGTCAGCGAGTTGGCCGCCCTGGAAGGGGCCGGGGACATGGGTGAGGTGACCATGCGCTACGTGCTCGAGGTGGTGTTCTTCGACTACGACGCCGACATCGTCGTCGACGTGCCTGCTGGCGCCGTCGACGTCACCGACGCTTTTCTGGGCTTGGTGTCAACCGGCGTTTGACCAGCGCTTTTTGTCGGCACGTCGGATTCGCGCGAAGGTTGCGTTTGCGGGGCTCCACGGCGGGGTCCGACAGCGCACGGGAGAAGCCAATGTCGTACACGACGATCACCACCAACAGGCCGGGTCAGGCATTCCGGGATGTGTCCAGCGCCGATGAGGCAAACGCGTTGTTTGCTCGGGTGATGGAGATCACCGCCAAGCATGGAGGCGAGACCTCGTTGATCGGATACGACCATGCCCGGGCCTGCAACGTGGCCATCATCACGTACCCGGATTCGGAGTCAGCCGCGAAGGCGGGGATCGAGGTCGAAGCGTCCGGAATCATCGACGTCGAGTCGCGGGGGATGTTCTCGCCCATGGAGGATTTCTGGCCGGTGTACACGGCGGCGCTCGGCTGAACCGCCCCGCGATCACGGCTGAGTTCGTGGCCCACGTCGTGTTCGTCGAGTTCCGGTGTCGGCCCGGGAAGGCGCCCGCGCTGCTCGAGGTGTTGGCCGTCACGGTGCCTGAGACCGAAGCCTTCGACGGTTGTCGGGGCCTCGACACCTACCGGGCGGACGACAACCCGGACGTCGTGGTCCTGTGGGGCCGCTGGGATCGCCGCGAGGACCACGCGGCCTATTTGGCGTGGCGGTCTACCGAGACCGACTTCTTTACCGATATGGACGCCCTGCTCACCGAGCCGCCCCGCATCGTGCACCTGACCCGCGAAGGTTGACGTACGACAGGACCGGCGACGGGACGGCCGTGCTTTACTTTTTGGATGGATGCTTTGACGGGCCATGGCCCCGCCGACCATGTCTTGGCCAACCGCGCCCATTGGGACCGCATGGCCGGCGATTGGGTCGACAGCGGGCGGAGCGCCTGGGCGGCTGACGAGCCCCGGTGGGGGGTGTTCGCGCTTCCTGAGTCGCGTATCGGCCTGCTGGCCGGATTTGCCGGCGGCGACGTCGTCGAACTGGGGTGCGGCACCGGTTACGTGTCGGCATGGCTGGCCCGGCGAGGCGGACGGCCGGTCGGGGTCGACAACTCGGCGGCACAGCTGGCCACCGCGGCCGCTTTCCAGGCCGAGTTCGGTCTTCGGTTCCCGCTCGTCCACGGTGACGCGGAACGGCTGCCGTTCCCCGACCGGTCCTTCGACTTCGCCGTCTCCGAGTACGGCGCCGCGATCTGGTGCGACCCCCACCGGTGGCTGCCCGAGGCGGCTCGGGTCTTGCGGCCCGGTGGCCGTCTGGTGTTTCTCGGCAACTCGCCGCTCATGGTCATGTGTGTCAACGACGACTGGTCGCAGATCGGCGAAGGGCTGGCCCGTTCACAGTTCGGGATGCACCGGTTCGACGATCCGGACGACGATTCGGTCGAATTCCACCTGTCCCATGGGGAACTGATCGACATCTTCGGGTCGTGTGGCCTCACCGTCGAACGGCTCGTCGAATTGCGGCCCGGCGTCGACACTCCACCCAGCCAATACCCGTGGGCCGCTGTCGACTGGGCCCGCCGGTGGCCACTCGAAGAAGCCTGGATCCTCCGCCGAAACAGCGGTGGAGATGGT
>CAZPGL010000044.1:0-16186 GCA_964586175.1 uncultured Microthrixaceae bacterium
CCTACTTCCACACGACCGCCGAGAACATCCAGATCCACGGCGGCATCGGCTTCACCTGGGAGCATCCCGCCCACCTGTACTTCAAGCGGGCCAAGAGTTCCGAGTTGTTGTTCGGCGATCCCACCTACCACCGCGAGCTGCTGGCCCAGCGCATCGGCATCTAGGCCGATCGGCCCGGCGGGGCCGCGCCTGCCATGATCGGGGCGTGATCTTCGCATGACGTGGCTGTTCCTGGTGGTCGGTGCCGTGCTCGTCGGGGCCGTTGCCCTGGTGGCAGTGGGTGCCGCGGTCGATCGGCTGTCCGGTGCCGCACCCCCAGCGGTCTTCGAGGTCGATGACGCCGTCGACTGGGTGGCCGAACGACTCCCCGAGGAGGCCGCCGGCCAACTCAGCCGGGACGATGTCGGGCGCATCGTCGGATGGTGGCTGGAGTTCTTCGACGAGGTCGGCTTGTCCACCGAGCACGGCCAGGAGCTGGGCGACGAGGCACTTGATGACGGAACCGACCGGGTCGTCGCCGAGATGGACGGTGCCATCGACCATGTGGTGGCCCGCGGTCTCGACGACGAGGAGCCGCTGGACGCCGTGGCGGTGACGGTGACCGTTGATCTGCTCAACGTCTACCTGGCCGAGATGGGCGCGGTCAGCGACGCCCCTGGCGAGTAGGTTCGCCCCATGCTCGATCGGTCGGGGTCCGTGTTCGTGGCCGGGCATCGGGGCCTCGTCGGTTCGGCGGTGTTGCGGCGTCTCGGGGTCGAAGGGTTCGACAACCTGCTGACCGTCGACCGCTCCGACCTCGACCTCCGGCACCAGTCGGCGGTCGACGCCTGGTTCGACGAGCATCGACCCGACTACGTGTTCCTCGTTGCCGGGACCGTCGGCGGCATCCACGCCAACAGCATCCGGCCGGCCGAGTTCCTCTACGACAACCTGATGATCCACGGCACGGTGGTGCAGGCCAGCCACCGCGTCGGGGTCGAGAAGTTGCTGTATCTCGGGAGCTCGTGCATCTACCCGCGGTTGGCTGACCAGCCCATCACCGAGGAGGCCCTGCTCACCGGGCCGTTGGAGCCCACCAACGAGGGGTACGCCTTGGCCAAGATCGCCGGCATCAAGCTGTGTGACACCTATCGCCGCCAGTACGGGTGCGACTTCATCTCGGCCATGCCCACCAATCTCTACGGGCCGGGTGACAACTTCGACCTCGACGGCGGCCACGTCGTGCCTGCGCTGATGCGGCGGTTCCATGAGGCCCGTGAAGCCGGGGTCGACGAGGTCGCCATCTGGGGGACCGGGTCGGCCCGCCGCGAATTCCTCCACGTGGACGACCTGGCCGACGCCTGCCTCTTCGTCATGGACCACTACTCGGCCGAGGGGCATCTCAACGTGGGCACTGGCGTGGACTGCACCATCGCCGAGTTGGCTGAACGCATCAGGGATCTGGTGCATCCCGACGCCACCATCGTCTACGACACGGCCAGGCCCGACGGCATGCCGCGCAAGGTGCTGGACGTGACCCGGCTGACCGACCTGGGTTGGCGGGCGTCGACCAGCCTGGCCGACGGCCTGGAGGGCACGTACCGCTGGTTCCGCGACGCGCTGGCTGCCGGCGAGGTGCGGCTCTAGGTCGGGGCGGAACGAGACTCCACGGGTTGGCGAGCTAATCCTGCTTGGATTTCCCGGCCGCCTTTTGTTCCTTCTTCCAGGCCCGCACGGTGGCCAGGGCTTCGGGTCCGTCGATGTCGGCCACCGAACGCGGGGTGTCGTCGGCGAACGGGCCGGCCGCCGCCTCCCAGCCGTCGGGCCGGACACCCAGACGCTTGGCGAGCAGGGCCACGAAGATCATGGTCTTCTCGGGCCCGTAGCCGGGCAGGGCCCGGAGTCGCCGGGCCAGGTCGGATCCGTCGGCCGCACCGGTCCACACATCGGCCGGGTCGCCGGCGTGGTGGTCGACGATGTGGGCGCATAGGGCCTGGATGCGGGTGGCCATCGAGCCGGGGAAGCGGTGGACCGCCGGCTTGGTCCGACAGGCCTCGCTGAACGCCTCGGGGTCCATGGCGGCGATGGCTGCGGCGTCGAGTCCGCCCACGTCGTCGAGCCGCTCGGCCAGGGTGGCCGGGCCGCGGAACGCCCATTCCATGGGGACCTGCTGGTCGAGCAGCATGCCCACGAGCAGGGCCAGCGGGTCGGTGTTGAGAAGGCGGTCGGCATGGGCGTCGCCGGTGATGGCCAGCGTGCCCCGTGGTGTCGTCGGCGTCATGGGCCGAACTTATCCAGCGCTGCGGCCAACGCTTTCGCCGGGGGTGGGAACCGTGTCGTGGCGGCCCGGATCGGCGGTCTCGGGGTCGATGCCGTGGCGGCTGATGGCCTCGACGACCAGCGCCGGGTCGACCGAGCCCTGCTGAGCCAGTGCATGGAGGACGGCGACGACGATGTGCCCCTGGTCGACCTCGAAGAAGCGGCGTAGCGCCTGGCGGGTGTCGCTGCGGCCGAAGCCGTCGGTGCCCAGCGTGTGGTACGGACGGGGCACCCAGCGGGCGATCTGTCCGGGCACCAGCTTCTGGAAGTCGGTGACGGCGACCACCGGTCCGGCACCTTCGTCGAGCAGGCGGGTGACGAGCGGTGCCTCCGGAGCCTGGTCGGGATGCAGGCGGTTGCGGCGCTCGCAGGCCAGGGCGTCTTCACGGAGCCGCTTGTAGGACGTGGCGCTCCACAGGTCGACGCCGACCCCCCAGTCGGCGGCCAGCTCGTCGGCGGCAGCCCGGGCCGCCACCTGTGCCGAACCGGAGAACACCAGGGTGGCGTTGAGTGGACGCTCGGGGGCGTCGGACCACTGGTAGAGGCCGCGCACCACGTCGGCGTCGCTGACGTGGTCGGGTCGGGGCGGCATGGCGTACGCCTCGTTGTAGAGGGTGAGGTAGTAGAAGACATCCTCGTTGTCGTGCGGGTCGTCGTGGCCGTACATGCGCTGCAGCCCGTCGTCGACGATGGCGCCCAACTCGTAGGCGAACGCCGGGTCGTAGGCCTGACAGGCCGGCACGGTGGCGGCCAGCAGCAGGCTGTGGCCGTCCTGGTGCTGGAGGCCTTCGCCGGCCAGGGTGGTGCGCCCGGCGGTGGCCCCGAGCAGGAACCCCCGGGCCCGGGAGTCGGCCGCCGACCAGATGGAGTCGCCGACCCGCTGGAAGCCGAACATCGAATAGAAGGTGTAGAAGGGCACCATGGGGACGCCGAGGTTGGCGTACGACGTGCCAGCGGCGATGAAGCTGGACAGCGACCCGGCTTCGGTGATGCCTTCCTCGAGCAGTTGGCCGTCGGTGTCCTCGCTGTACGACAGCAGCAGCTCGTGGTCGACCGGCTCGTAGAGCTGGCCGAACGGGGCGTAGATGCCGAACTCACGGAACAGCGAGTCCATGCCGAACGTGCGGGCCTCGTCGGGCACGATGGGCACCACGCGGGGGCCGAACGCCTCGTCGCGCATGAGGTCGCGCAGCAGGTTGGTGAGGGCCATGGTGGTCGACACCTCGCGGCCTTCGGAGCCCTTCGTGAGGCCGGTGAACACCTCGGGGTCGGGCAGGGTGATGGGTCGCCGGTTGCGGATACGGCGCTTCGGAATCGGTCCGCCCAGGGCTCGGCGCCGCTGCATCATGTACTGGTACTCGTCGCTGTCCTCGCCGGGACGGAAATAGGGTGCCCGGTCGCCTTCCAGGAGATGTTCGGGGATCTCGTCGGTGAGGTACAGCCGCTCCCGCAGGGCCAACAGCTGGGTCTTGGTCATCTTCTTGATCTGGTGGGTGGCGTTGCGGGCCTCGAAGCCTTCGCCCAGCGTCCAGCCCTTGATGGTCTTGGCCAGGATGACCGTGGGGGCCTCGTTCTCCTCGGTGGCGGTCCGGAAGGCGGCGTAGATCTTCTGGTAGTCGTGGCCGCCGCGGGGCAGGGCCTGGAGCTGCTCGTCGCTGAGGTGTTCGACCATGGCCCGGAGGCGGGGGTCGGGGCCGAAGAAGTTCTCGCGGATGTAGTCCCCGGATTCGATGGCGAGGCGCTGATACTCACCATCGACGGTGGTGTTGAACTTGTTGAGCAGGATGCCGTCGACGTCGACGTTGATGAGGTCGTCCCATTCGGAACCCCAGATGACCTTGATGACGTTCCAGCCGGCCCCTCGGAACACGCCTTCGAGTTCCTGGATGATCTGGCCGTTGCCTCGGACCGGGCCGTCGAGGCGCTGGAGGTTGCAGTTCACGGTCCAGATGAGGTTGCCCAGCTTGGCCCGTCCGGCCAGCGAGATGGCGCCGAGGGTTTCGGGTTCGTCGCATTCACCGTCGCCGAGGAAGCAGAACACCCGGCTCTCGTCGGTGTCGTCGAGCCGGCGGTCCCGGACGTACTTGTTGAATCGGGCGTGGTAGATGGAGTTGATGGGTCCGAGACCCATCGACACGGTTGGGAACTCCCAGAAGTCGGGCATGAGCCGTGGGTGGGGGTAGCTGGACAGGCCGGTGCCGTCGACCTCCATGCGGAAGCCGTCGAGGTGGCCCTCGTCGAGACGCCGTTCGAGGAAGGCACGGGCGTACACGCCGGGGGCGGCGTGGCCCTGGTAGTAGACGTGGTCGCCGGGCCGGCCGTCGTCCTTGCCGCGGAAGAACCAGTTGAACCCGACCTCGTAGAGCGACGCCGAGGAGGCGAACGTCGACAGGTGGCCGCCGATGCCGTCGGAGGTTTTGTTGGCGTTGATGACCATGGCGGCCGCGTTCCAGCGGATGAACGCTCGGATGCGCCGCTCGATGAACTCGTCGCCCGGGAACCACGGTTGGTCCTGGGTGGCGATGGTGTTGATGTACGGGGTCCAAGTGGGTGGGGCATTGCCGACGTTGAGCTCGCCGGCCCGCTCGAGCAGCTTGGCCAGCAGGAAGCGGGCCCGGCGCCGACCCGACCGGTCGACCAGCGAGTCGAAGGAGTCGATCCACTCCTTGGTCTCGGCCGGATCACCGTCGGGGAGCTGGTGGGTGAAACCGTCGATCACATAGCGAGTCTGCCATGCCTGGTGTTTCGTCGGCGATCTGTCGACCCGGTCGGCCGGCCGCCGGCTGGTACGGTCGCCGGCGATGAGCGCTGAGCAGGTCACCACCGTGTACACCGACGGCGCCTGTTCCGGGAACCCCGGACCGGGGGGCTGGGCGTGGGTGATTCCCGGCGGGGCGTTCGCAGCCGGTTTCGCTCCGGACACCACGAACCAGCGCATGGAGCTGACGGCCACGCTCGAAGCGATGCGGGCCCTGTCGGGTCCGCTGCTGATCGTGAGTGACTCGACCTATGTGGTCAAGTGTTTTCAGGACCGCTGGTGGCAGAGTTGGCTGCGGCGGGGCTGGGTTAACAGCCAGAGGAAGCCGGTCGCCAACCGTGACCTGTGGGAGCCGCTGATCACGCTCTACCGGGAGCGCGGCGACGTCGAATTCCGGTGGGTGAAGGGCCACTCGGGCGACCGGTGGAACGACGAGGCCGACCGGTTGGCCGTCGAGGCCGGAACCCGTCAGGTGGATCTGACCGGGTGAGGCCGGCGGCCATGGGTGGACCCGCCTAGTCCTCCAGCATTTTCAGCCACTTGACGAGACCGGCCCGCGGCGTGCCGGGCAGGGCGATGGCCACCACAGCGGCCCCGGTGTCGCCGAGTGGGCCGTCGGGGGTCGCAGCGTGCGACGCGCCGGCGACGTGGACCACGGTGCGCATCCCGGGTCGGTCTGCCAGCTCGATCAGGCCCTTGGCCCGGATGACCCCGCGGGGCCGGACCGCGAACCAGGTGTCGAGGGTCGACCGATCGACCGGCCCGTTCAGGTTGACGGAAGCGGTCACGTGGTCGGCTGGTGTCGCCCCGTCATCGATGCCGTGCGGTTCGAGGCCGAACAGGATGGCCCGATCGACCGGGGCGGACAGCGCCGGTGCCGATGACAGCTCGCCGAGCCACGTCGTGACGGCAGCCATCCGGTCGGCGTCGATCACGTCGGCCCGGGTGGCGACCAGTAGGTCGGCGGCGGCGATCTGGGAGCGGACGGTGTCGCCGACGTAGCGGTCGACGGCCCGGGCTTCCACCGTCTCAGCGTCGACGAGGACCACGACGCCGTCAGGGAGGAACCCGGGGGTGCGGGCCCACTGGGCCACCTTGTGGGGTTGACCCACTCCGCTGACCTCGACCACCACCCGGTCCAGGCGGTCGGCCATCTCCCGGATCCGTTCCAGGGTCTCGGCGAAGCCGTCGACCAGGGAGCAGCAGATGCAGCCGTTGGCGAGGCTCAGGGTGTCGCCGTCGTGGTCGGCGATGAGGGAGGTGTCGATGTCGATCTCGCCGAAGTCGTTGACGAGAACGGCGATGCGTTCACCTCGGGGGTCGGCCAGCAGGCCGTTGACCAGCGTGGTCTTGCCGGCCCCCAGGTAGCCGCCGATGACGCTGAGGGGCAGGCGGCGGTCGGTCATGACGGCAGTCTGGCAGTCGCGGCGACGGGGAGGACCGGCGGGCCTCAGCCGGTCGGGAAGATCCGCCCGGCCAGCATGGTGCCGGCTACCGGCACGTCCTTCAGGGCCATGGGGTCGACCTCGAACGGGTCCTCGTCGAGGATGGCCACGTCGGCCCACTTGCGGGGCGACAGCGAGCCGATCTCGTCGTCCATGTGCAGCTGGTGGGCCGCGCCAAGGGTGACGGCTCGGAGGGCTTCGGTCACGCTGATGCGCTCGTCGGGCCCGAGGGTGAACCCGGTGGAGGTGCGGCGGTTGACGGCCGACCAGGCCACGTGCAGGGGGCCGAGCGGCGTGACCGGGGCGTCGGAGTGCATGGACAGCGGCACGCCCAGGTCGAGGGCGGTGCGGGCCGAGTTCATGCGGGCCGCCCGATCGGGGCCGACGGTGTCGGTGACATGCTGGTCGCCCCAGTAGTAGGTGTGGTTGGCGAAGACGTTGGCGCACATGCCCATGGCGGCCATCCGCCGGTACTGGCCGGGGCTGGTGAGCTGGCAGTGCTGGACGGTGGTGCGGTGGTCCCACCGGGGGGAGGCGGTCAGCAGCTGGTCCATCACGCCGAGCAGTACGTCGACCGTTTCGTCGCCGTTGCAGTGGACGTGGATGGTCAGACCGGCCCGGAAGAACGGCGCCAGGGTGTCGGCGACCTGCTCGGGGGGGACGACCCAGATGCCGTTGGGTCGGTCGCCGAGGTAGCCGGGCCAGCGCAGCCGGGCCGTGAACCCCTGGATCGACCCGTCCAGCACCAGCTTGATGTGGCCGAAGCGCAGCTTGTCGCTGGATCGGGCCCGGGAAGCCAACACGGCTTCGACGCTCTCTGCCATCTGGTCGGCCGGGCCGGGGACGGGGGAGTGGAATACCGACACCCGGGCCGGGAAGTCGTCGTGGTCGACGACCCGGCACCAGCGTTCGATCTCGGCGTCCTGGGTCGACATGCGGTTGCCGAGGTCGGTGAGGGTGGTGGTGCCGGTGCGGTTGGCGAGGCGTCCGAACGCCCAGAGGCTGTCGTCGGCCTTCATCCGGCCGAAGAACGACCGGAAGGCCGTGCTGGCGAGGAACATGGCCGCCGGTTCCTGGAGCTCACCGTTTGGCCAGCCCGAGGCGTCTTTGGCGACGCCTTCCAGGTCGGTGTCGGGGGTGATCCCCTCAGCCTCCATGAGCGCCGAGTTGACAGTGGCCAGGTGGGCGCTGGCGTGGAGCACGAAGATGGACCGGGTGGTCGAGACCCGGTCGAGATGTTGGGCGTAGAGGCGTTCGCCCTCGAAGTAGAGGGGGTCGAGGCCCCAGGCCAGCAGCGGTTCGTCGGGATCGTCGAGGGCGGCGTCGACTTCCCGCAGCCGTTCGATGACCTGGCTGATGTCCGTGCAGCCGGTCCAGATCCGGCCGTCGGGGTCCTCGCGGTCGAAGAACCCGCAGTAGGTGTGCAGCCAGTTGCCGCCGGCCATGGCGTGGCAGTGGGCTTCGACGAAGCCGGGGAGCAGCACCTTGTCGGCCAGCGAGTCGTCGACGGCGTGGTCGTCGATGACGCGTAGCTCGTCGATGGTTCCGGCAGCGAGGATGCGCCCGTCGCGCACGGCGATGGCCTGCGCGGTGGGTCGCGACGGGTCCATGGTGTGAATGGCCCGTGCGGGGAAGATCGTGGTGGGGATGGGCATGGGGTTCTTGGATCTGGGGTTCGGGGGAGCGAACGGTAGCAGCGTAGACCCCATGACAGTACGAATCCGTACTGGGCCTGGTTGTCGACGTGCCCTCCCGCGGCCGGCGATCAGCGACTAGGTTCGCGGACACCGAGGAAAGGAGGTGGTCCAGATCAGCGAGAGCACATCGTTCTCAGACGAACGCAACGGGACTTCGGAGGTGGGCGGCCGCTAGGGCGGCCCTGGACCACCCGGCGACTACCCGCCGACCCACCCCCACCGGCGATCCTCGGCCCTGGTCCCGGCCGAGCATGAACGATCACCGACGGGAAGTTCCAGGACACGCGGCCCTGAGGGGCCTCGACGGGGGTTCACCACCTGGTGGCCCCCGTCGGCGCGTCCGAGGTCGTCTCGACCACGGATCTGCTCGTCGTCATGTCCCGCGGGGGAGCACGGGGCTAACCTCGCCGCCATGACGACATCGGTTGCCCCCCCCTCGGCCTACGCCGGCCGCCGGTTCATAGGCGACAAGCGCACCCAGCAGGTGTACGACCTCGACGCGGTGATCGACGAGGAGGCCATGGCGGTGGTGCTCGACGAGCTGATGTCGGCCGACGCCTCGCTGGGGTTCGGGCCGGACACGATGGCCGAGGCCCGCAACCGCGGTTACCGGCTGCGGCGCGTCTAGGCCACGGCACCGAATCGTGGCCGATCTGGACCTGACCCCGCTGCTGGGCGCCGTCGCCGACTTCTACGACGACCGGTCGGCCATCGACGGCTGGCCGATGTTGGCCGAAGCGGCGAGGGAGATCCGGACCGCCGCGGCCGCTGCACCGTCGGTGGTCGGCGAACCCGAGCATCTGCCGGTGGTCGACCTGCTGGCCGAGGTCGTGCCGGAGGCTGCCTCCCCGTTGGATGCCGGCGGCCCGGTGCTCCGTGAGTTCCTGGCGTTGGCCGGCTGCCTGCCATGGACGCAGACCCGGGCCTACCTGCGGTTGTTTCCCGACGACTTCCTGGCCGCTTACGGGTACGTGCGCCTGATCGGACCCGCGGGCGTCGTCACGTCGGATCGGGCGTACGTGGGGATCGGCGTTTGGGGGCCGGGGTTGGACTACCCACTGCACATCCACCCGGCCGAGGAGACGTACCACGTGCTGGCCGGCAGGGTCGATTTCAAGGGTGCAGACGGTGCGTGGCGGGATCTGCGGCCCGGGGACAGCGCCCACAACGGTCCGGGCGATCCCCACGAGTTGGCTTTCGACCCCGACCACGGGCCGTGCGTGCTGTTGTTCGCCTGGGCGGGGTCTCCCGAGGACCTGGCGGCGAGCGCCCGGCTCGTAGGCCAGTCGTCCGAGGTCTGACCCGCAACGTCCGGTTGGGATGCGCGGACACGGCCCTCCGGTAGGCGGGCCGACCCGGGTCAGCCTCCGGTCTGGGCCCGGATCAGGTTGAGGGCGCTGCCGGCCCGGAACCAGGCAATCTGGTCGTCGGACATGGTGTGATTCGTGGCGATCGACGTTGCACCCCCGTCGGCGTGGTTGACCACCACCTCGACCGGCCGGCCCGGCGCCAACCCGGCCAGGCCGATCACCGAAATTCGGTCCGATTCGCCGATGGCGTCGTAGTCGGCCGGGTCGGCGAAGGTCAGCGGCAGAACGCCCTGCTTCTTGAGGTTGGTCTCGTGGATGCGGGCGAACGAACGGGCGATGACCACCTTGGCGCCCCGGAACCGCGGTTCCATCGCCGCGTGCTCCCGCGACGACCCCTCACCCATGTTCTCGTCGCCGATGGCCACCCAGGACACGCCGGCCTCGTGGTAGCGACGGGCGATCTCCGGGTAGGTACGGGTCTCGCCGTCGGTGGCGTCCCAACCGGTACCCACCTCGCCGGTGAAGGCGTTGACGGCACCCATGTAGACGTTGCCCGAGATGTTCTCGAGGTGGCCCCGGTACTTCAGCCACGGGCCGGCCATGGAGATGTGGTCGGTGGTGCACTTGCCCTGGGCCTTGACCAGCACCGTCAGGTCGGTCAGGTCGCCGCCGTCCCATGCCGGGAAGGGGGTCAGGACCTGGAGGCGGTCACTGGTCGGCGACACGGCCACCTCGATGTCCGAGCCATCGGCGGGAGGCGCCTGGAAGGTCTCCTCGCCGGGGTCGAAGCCGTCCGCCGGCAGCTCCTCGCCGTCGCCCACCGTCAGGCGGACCTCTTCGCCGGCGTCGTTGACCAGGGTGTCGTTGGCCGGGTCGAAGTCCAGCCGCCCGGCGATGGTCAGGGCGATCACCGTCTCGGGTGACGTCACGAAGGCGTGCGTGGTGGCGTAGCCGTCGTTGCGCTTGGGGAAGTTCCGGTTGTAGCTGGTGACGATGGAGTTGGGGATGCCGTCGTCGAGGTCCTGGCGGTCCCACTGGCCGATGCACGGCCCGCAGGCGTTGGCCAGCACGGTGGCGCCGAGGGCCTCGAAGTCGGCGAGCAGGCCGTCGCGCTCGATGGTGGCCCGCACCTGTTCGGAACCGGGGGTGACGAGCAGCGGCACCTTGCACGACACACCCTTGGCGACGGCGTCGCGGGCGATGCTGGCCGCCCGGGTGATGTCCTCGTAGGACGAGTTGGTGCACGAGCCGATGAGGCCGGCGCTGACCTCGAGCGGCCAGCCGTTGGCTTCGGCTTCGGCACCCAGGTCGGCGACCGGTCGGGCCAGGTCGGGCGTGTGGGGGCCGTTGATGTGCGGCGACAGGGTGGAGAGGTCGATCTCGATGACCCGGTCGAAGAACCGCTCCGGGTCGGCCTCGACATCGTCGTCGGCCCGCAGGTGGTGGGCGACGGCGTCGGCGGCGTCGGCGACCGCTTCGCGGCCGGTGGCCTTGAGGTAGCGGGCGACAGCGTCGTCGTAGGCGAACAGCGACGTGGTGGCCCCGATCTCGGCGCCCATGTTGCAGATGGTGGCTTTGCCGGTGGCCGACAGGCTGCGGGCCCCGGGGCCGAAGTACTCGACGATGGCCCCGGTGCCGCCCCTGACGGTGAGGATGTCGGCGACCTTCAAGATGACGTCCTTGGGGGCGGCCCAGCCGTCCAGCTCGCCGGTGAGGTGGACGCCGATGAGCTGGGGCCACTTGACGTTCCACGGGAAGCCGGTCATGACGTCGACGGCGTCGGCTCCACCCACGCCGATGGCGACCATGCCGAGCCCGCCGGCATTGGGGGTGTGGCTGTCGGTGCCGATCATCATCCCGCCGGGGAAGGCGTACTGCTCGAGCACGACCTGGTGGATGATGCCCGAGCCGGGCTTCCAGAAGCCGGCGCCGTAGCGGGCGCACACCGAGGCCAGGAAGTCGTAGACCTCGCGGTTGTCGTCCACTGCGGCGGCCAGGTCCTTCTTGCCGTCGTCGCGGGCCTGGATGAGGTGGTCGCAGTGGGTGGTGGTGGGGACCTGGACCTCGTCGAGGCCGGCGGTCATGAACTGCAGCCACGCCATCTGGGCGGTGGCGTCCTGCATGGCCACCCGGTCGGGGCGCATGTCGACGTACGACTTGCCGCGTTCGAGTTCGGCGGTCGCCGGGTCGTCGAGGTGGTTGACGAGGATCTTCTCGGCCAGGGTCAGCGGCCGACCCAGCCGATGGCGGCCGGCGGCGACCCGCTCGTCGAGGGAGGCGTAGACGCGGTTGATCAACTCGATCGGGGTGGAAGCGGCGACGGCCATGGGGAACCTAGGGCTTTCGGAGTGGATAGGCGGGTCAGGAGGCCGGAGGTGCCGGGCGGAGCCGCGGCTGGGGCGACGTTGCCCGGGCCTGCCGGGCTCAGGCTACCGGCCCGGCCTGGCCCCGGTACGGGGCGATGACGTTGGTGGCGTACCACTCGATGGCCGCCAGCTTCTCCGACAGAGGTTGGGTGTCGGGGCCCGGTGCGTAGCTATCGGCTCGGAATCCGACGATGACGTCGGTGACCCCCCGGGCGGCCAGCCGGTCGAGCCCGGCCGGGTCGTAGGCGTCGGTGGAGATGACATGGATCTCGAAGGGGTGGGCGGCGCGTCCGTGGTGGTCGCGCCGCCCCTGGAGTCGCCGCAGGTATTCGTCGAGCGCCTCGGGGTCGCCGCCGGCGTGCATCCAGCCGTCGCCGAGACGGGCGGCCCGGTCGAGGGCCATGGCCGAGTGGCCGCCGACGAGGATCGGTACCGGCTGGACGGGGACCGGACAGATCTTGATCGACGGCACGTCGATGTGGTCGCCGTGGTATTCGGTGTAGTCGCCGGTCAGCAGGCCCCGGATGACGGTGATCATCTCGTCGGTGCGTGCGCCGCGTTGCGCCCATGGCACGCCGGTGACCTGGTAGTCCTCGGGCCATGGGCTGGTGCCGATGCCGAGCCCGAGCCGGTTGCCGCTCATGACGGCCACCGAGGCGACGCTCTTGGCGACGAGTACCGGGTTGCGCACGGTGAGCTTCAACACGAAGGTGGTGAACCGCAGGTGTTCGGTCACCGCGGCCAGGGCCGGGATGAGGGTGAACGGCTCGATGAACGGTTTGTCGTCGAGGAACTCACGCTGCCCGCCGGCGGTGTACGGGTAGGTGCTGTCGGAGTACTCGGGGTAGCAGATGCTGTCCGGCACCACGAACGAGTCGAATCCGGCCGCTTCGGCGGCCTGGACCAGGGTCGGGTAGTTGGCCGGGTCGGTCATCGACTCGGCGTACGAGAAGCGCATGCCGTGATGCTCGCACGTACCCGGTATGGCCCACGACCCGGCGACGCCCCGCCCCCGCCCCAACCCCCCCAAGTGACCGGGGACCTGTCCCCCGATCACTTGTTGCCCGATCACTGGGCCCGCCCCCGGGACCGGCCGGGGGCCGCTGCTAACTTGCGGCCATGGGCATCGTGGACGAGGACGTACGCAGGGTCCGCGACCAGACCGACATCGTCCGTCTCATCACCCAGCACACCCAGCTCAAGAAGGCGGGCCGTCAGTGGAGCGGCCTGTGCCCGTTCCACGGCGAGAAGACGCCGTCGTTCTCGGTAAACGCCGAGAAGGGGGTCTTCTACTGCTTCGGCTGCCAGATCAAGGGCGATGCCATCGACTTCGTGCGAGAGATGGAGCACCTCGACTTCGCCGGTGCCGTGGAGTACCTGGCGGCCAAGGCCAACATCTCGTTGCGCTACACCGACCGCGACGAAGGGCGCTCGCGGAGCCGTCGCAAGGAGTTGATCGAGCACGTCCGCAGGGCGGTCGACTACTACCACCGGGGGCTGCTCGACGATCCGGATGCCCGGGCGGCCCGCGACTATCTGCGGTCCCGTGGGTACGACGGCGACGTGGCCCGGCGGTTCTCCATCGGGTGGGCGCCCGACGACTGGGACCGGTTGTCCCGCCACCTCAAGTTGTCGGTTGACGACCTGAAGGGTGCGGGCCTGGGCGGGCTCAACTCGCGGGGCCGCCAGTACGACTTCTTCCGGGCCCGGGTGGTGTTCCCCATCTTCGACGAGCGGGGCGACCCGGTCGGGTTCGGTGGCCGCAAGTTGCCTGACGCCGAGGGCCCCAAGTACAAGAACACGTCCGACGAGGCCGAGATCTATTCGAAGAGCCAGGTCCTGTACGGCCTCAACTGGGCCAAGACCGAGGCCGGCCGGCTGGGCGAGATCATCGTGTGCGAGGGCTACACCGACGTCATCGGGTTCCACCTGGCGGGCATCGAGCGGGCGGTGGCCACGTGCGGTACGGCCATGACCCCCGACCACGCCCGCAAGTTGGCCCGGTTCGCTCCCCGGGTGGTGCTGGCCTACGACGCCGACGGTGCCGGCCAGGCGGCCGCCGAACGGGTTTACGAGTGGGAGGAGGCGTTCGGCATCCAGTTCGCCGTCGTCGACCTCCCCGAGGGCGCCGATCCCGGTGATCTGGCCCGATCCGATCCCGACGCGTTGCGTGCCGCGGTCGAAGCGGCCCGTCCATTCCTCGAGTTCCGGGTCGAACGGGAGTTGGCCCGCAGCGACCTGACCACCATGGAGGGTCGGGCCCGAGCCGCCGAATCGGCGATGCGACTGGTGGTGGCCCACCCCAACGCGCTGGTGCGCGACCAGTACCTGGTGTCGATCGCCGACCGGTGCCGCATCGAACCATCACAGTTGCGGCGCCGTGTCGCCGTGTCGTCGAATCCCGTGGGCTCCGGATCGGAGACCCCGGCGGCTTCCGATGCGCCGGCCGGACCCGGCCCGACCAGCGCCGAACGACAGGCCCTGCGGCTGCTGATGCACCGCCGGGACGAGGTGATCGACCATCTGGCCCCGGTCCTGTTCGCCGACGCCGAGGCCCGGGTGGCCTATCAGGTGCTGGTCGACCACCCTGATCTGCACGGGGCGCTGGCCGCGGCCGGCGCCGGGGTCGACGACCTGCTCGGCCGGGTCGCCGTCGAGGACGCCACCGACGACACCCCTGTGGGGGTGGTCTGCCGTCTGCTGGCCCTGGCCGCCGAGCGGGCCGCGGTGGCGCTCGAGGCCGAGGCCCGGACGTTGGAGGCCGGCGCCGACGACCTGGCCGTGTACATGCCGAACATCACGTTCCTGCGTACCTGGGTGATGGAGCTGCGGGAGGTGCCTTCCGACGACACGGACCTCGAGCCGTTGCTACGGTGGCTCGTCGACTATTCGGAAGGGAGAGCCGATGGCTGACACGGACCCCGACCCGCGTACCTGGGCCGGGGTGTCCGAGTTCGAGTTCGCCCGGCTACTCCGCCGCGGTCGGGCCCGCGGCCGTCTGAGCCTCGACGAGGTGCTCGACGTCGTGCGCGACGCCGACCTCACCCCCGAGTTGATCGCCGAGGTGCGTACCACCCTGGCTGCTGAGGGCATTGAGTTGGACGACACCGTCGTGGTCGTCGAGGACGATGAGGACGAGGAGATCCTGAAGCTTCTCCGTCCCGGTCCGCCCAAGGCGTCGGACCGTCGGGGCCGTGCCGCCCCGGTCGACAAGGGGAGCGGCGGCGATTCGACCCGCCTCTATCTGCGGGAGATCGGCGAGGTGGCCTTGTTGAGCGCCGCCGAGGAGGTCGACCTGGCCACGGCCATCGCCGCGGGTGCCGAAGCGGAGTCCACATTGGCCGATCTGGCGGCAGCGGGCCGTCTCGACGAACTCGACGGCGTCGAGTTGGCCACGTTGCGGCGACGGCAGCGCAAGGGTGAGCAGGCCCGCGATCGCCTCACCCGGGCCAACCTCCGGTTGGTGGTGTCGGTGGCCAAGCGGTACTCGGGTCGGGGGCTACCGCTGCTCGACCTGGTCCAGGAGGGCAACCTGGGCCTGATGCGGGCGGTCGAGAAGTTCGACGCCGGCAAGGGTTTCAAGTTCTCGACGTACGCCACGTGGTGGATCCGCCAGGCGGTGGCCCGGGCCGTCGCTGACCAGGCCCGCACCATCCGCATTCCGGTGCACATGGTGGACGCCATGAACCGGGTGATTCGCGCCCAGCGTGACCTGCAGCAGGAGTTGGAGCGGGCACCGAGCATCGACGAGGTGGCCGACCGGGCGGCCGTCGAGCCCAAGCGGGCTGAGGAGTTGCTGGGCCTCGACCGCAGCCAGGTGCCGTTGTCGCTCGACTCGCCGATGGGTGAGGAGCACGACACCAGCCTGGCCGACATCCTGGCCGACCTCGACGCCGTCGACCCGGACACGGCGGCGGCTCGACGCCTCATGGGCGAGGAGGTCGTGGCCGCTCTCGACGATCTCGACGAGCGCGAGCAGGGCGTGGTGCGCATGCGGTTCGGCCTCGGTGACGGCAAGCCCAAGACGCTCGAGGAGGTGGGGCGGCACTTCAACGTCACCCGGGAGCGGGTACGCCAGATCGAGACCCGCACGATGGCCAAGCTGCGCCATCCGCTGCGCTCGAAGAAGCTGCGCGACTACCTCGAGGACGCCTGACCTCTCGTCACGGTCGAGCCGTCGCGGGCCGACCGGCCCGGTGGGGCCGCTGGTATCCTGCGCTCGCCTTTCCGGGGTAGCTCAGCTGGCAGAGCGTCGGACTGTTAATCCGCAGGTCGTGGGTTCGAGCCCCACCCCCGGAGCCATACAAGCGCT
>CAZPGL010000045.1:0-15725 GCA_964586175.1 uncultured Microthrixaceae bacterium
TGCCCGAGCCGAAGGCGATGTGGCGGTTGCGCTGCCGGTCGAGGATGACCTGCTCAGGATGGTCGAACGCCTCGGGGTCGTGGTTGGCTCCGGGGAAGTTCATGAGGATCTTGTCGCCGGGCTGGAACGTGACGTCGTCGTTGTACTCGACGGTCGCGATGGCATTACGGGCCATGGTGACCGGGGCGTAGAAGCGCAGCAGCTCCTCGATGGCGGTGTCCCAGAGGTCGTCGTCGCCGTCGGCCTGGGCGGCGGCCATGCGCCGGCGGTCGTCGGCGTGGGTGGCGAAATGCCACAGGGCCGATCCGATGGAGGACCAGGTGGTGTCGATGCCGGCGACCAGCTGCAGGTTGCACATGCCGATGACGACCTCGTCGGGGAGCACCTCGCCGTCGACCTCGGTCTGGGCTAGGGCGGTGATGAGGTCGTCCTTGGGGTTGGCCCGCCGGTCCCTGACCTCGTCGGCGAAGAAGTCCCGGATGATGTCGGAGTACTTGACCCGCAACTCGGGCTGGGTGAGACCCAGCTCGAGGACGCCCCGCACCCATTCGATGAAGTCGTCGGTCATGTCCTCGCTGACGCCGAGCTTCTTGGCGATGACCCGGGGCGGGATCTGCTGGGCGTAGTCGACGGCACCGTCGCATTCACCGCTGTCGATGAAGGCGTCGATCAGCTCCTGGCAGAGACCCTCGGTGTAGGTGCGCTCGGGGCCGATGGCCTTGGGGGTGAAGTGGGGGAGCAGGGCCCGTCGGGTCCAGGTCTGGTCGGGTGGGTCGGCGCTGATCGGGGCGGCGGCGTTGTAGCCCTCGCGCTCGGGGCGACGGAGCTCCTCGGGGACGTCGACCACGATCGGGCCCGGGCTGGCGCTCGACAGGTCGGGCACGATCTTGGCCAGAGCCTGTACGTCGGCGTACCGGGTGGGGAGCCACGAGCCGCCCCACCGGTCGGTGTGGGCGATGGGGCAGGTGTCGCGCAGTTCGGCCCACGCCGTGGTGGGGTCGGCGACGTAGTCGGGGTCGAAGATGTCGTAGTCGGTGGCCAGGTCGGTGACCGGGCAGCGCTCGGTGTCGGTCATCGGTTCACTCCTGGATCTCGATGGCGAACTCGGGGCAGTTGTCGACGATGAGCCGGGCCCGGTCCTCGAGCTCGGCCGGCACCTCGCCGTCGTTCAGGACGAAGGCGTTGCCCAGGTCGTCGACGTCGACGAGTTGGGGGGCCAGTGAGTAGCAGCGGCTGTGGCCTTCGCACTTGTCGGCGTCGACGGTGATCTTCATGGGTGTCCCCCGGGCGGGTCGTTCCTGGCTTGCATGGGTGTTTAGCCATATGGCTAATCTCTGTGGACACCGTAGCCGACACGGAGGGCTTCTGAAAAGCCGCCATGCTGACCAACCTGCTGCCCCGCACCGACGACGACCCGTCCGGGGTCGGCGCCGCGTCGGCCGACGCCGCCTACACGTGGGCCGAGATCGAGAGCCGGGCCCGCCGGTTCGCCGCCGCCCTGGCCGGGGCCGGCCTGGCCTCCGGCGACCGCTGGGCCCTGCTGGCTCACAACCGCATCGAATGGGCGCCGCTGGTGGTCGGGAACCTGCGGGCCGGAACCCGCTATGTGCCGTGCAACTGGCACCTCACCGCTGACGAGATCGCCTACCTGCTCACCGACTCCGACAGCCGGCTGCTCCTGACCGATGCCGCCAACGAGGCCGCGGGTCGGGCCGCCGCTTCGGCCGCCGGGGTCGACCGGGTGATCGTGATCGACACCGAACTCGACGACTGGCTGGCCGCCCATCCGGACGTCGATCCTCCCGACGATGAGGCCGGTGGCCCCCGCAACTACACGTCAGGAACCACCGGACGCCCCAAGGGTGTGGCCCGTTCCGACTCCCGGGGGGACGCCCGGACCGTTCTGGCCGGAATCGCGGCCACGTGGGGGCGGTTCTACGAGATGCCCGACCACGGCACCCATCTGGTGGTGAGCCCGATGTACCACGCCCTGCCGTCGGCGCTGGCCGTGGCCGCTCTGGGTCTCGGCCAGTCGCTGTGGTTCGAACACCGCTTCGACGAGGAACGGTTCCTCGAGGTCATCGAACGCGAAGGCGTCACCAGCGGCGCCTTCGTGCCGACCCACATTGTGCGGTTGGCCAAGCGGGCCGCCGAACTGCGGGGCCGCCACGACCTGTCGTCGCTGGTGTCGATGGTCCACGGTGGTGCGCCGTGTCCCCGTTGGGCCAAGGAGACGTTGCTCGACTGGTGGGGTCCGGTGATCTACGAGTTGTTCGGCTCGTCCGAGGGAACCGGGCCGGTGCGGGTCACGCCGCAGATGTTCCGGGAGCGGCCAGGCACGGTGGGGTTGCCGATCGCGTCGCTCGTCGTCGAAGCGTTCGACGACGACGGCCGGCAGCTCCCTCGGGGGGAGACGGGCACCCTGTACTTCCTCCGGCAGGACGGTCGACCCGAGTATGTCGGCGATCCCGACAAGACCGAGGCCAGCCGGCTGCCCGGCGGATGGTTCACCGTCGGCGACGTGGGCTGGGTCGACGACGACGGCTACCTCTTCCTGTCGGACCGCAAGATCGACATGATCATCTCCGGTGGCGCCAACATCTACCCGGCCGAGGTCGAGGCCATCCTCATCGAACACCCGGCGGTGGCGGACTGCGCGGTGTTCGGTATCCCCGACGACGAGTGGGGCGAGCAGGTCAAGGGGGCGGTCCAGTTCGAGCCCGGCACCTCGGCCACCGCCGACGAGCTGATCGCCTGGTGTCGGGACCGCATCGCAGCGTTCAAGTGCCCGCGCAGCATCGACGTTCATGACGTCATGCCCCGCGAGGCCACCGGGAAGCTCAAGAAGCGCCATCTGCGTGACGCCTACTGGGTGGGTCGGGAGCGTCGCATCTGACCGGACGGGCGGCTCGAGCGGCCGGCCGACTAGGTTCGCCGGGGATCTTCAGACAGCGAGGGGAGTTGTGCCATGCGGGTGATGTTGACGGGAGGCACGGGGTTCATCGGCGGCCACGTGTTGGCGGCGTTGGTCGCTGCGGGGCACGAGCCCCGGCTGCTGGTGCGTAGTGCCGAGAAGCTGGACCGGATGCGCGAGGCTCACGGCATCGACGTCGCCGTCGACCACGTGGTCGGTGACATGACCGACCCCGACGCGGTGGCTGCGGCCCTTGAGGGGTGCGACGCCTGCGTCCACACCGCGGCGTTCACCAGCCTGGACCCGGCGGAGATGGCCAAGGCCCTGGACGTCAACGCCCCGGGTGCCCAGACGGTGATCGACGGAGCGCTGGCCGCCGGGTGTGATCCGGTGGTCCACGTGTCGACGATGTCGGTCATCTTCCCGCCGACCGGCGATGTGTTGACCGGTGACGACCCGGTGCAGGGCGGTGGCAACCCGTACAACGCGTCGAAGGCCGATGCGGAGGAGCATGCCCGGGGGCTTCAGGCGACCGGTGCGCCGGTCAAGATCGTGTATCCGGCCGGGGTGTGCGGCCCGACCGATCTGGGTCTCAACGTCCTGGCCGCCAACCTGATTCCGACCCTGCAGTCGGAGATCATGATGAGCCTGGCCAGTGGCGGCTGGCTGCTGGTCGACGTGCGCGATCTGGCGATGGCGCTGGTGGGTCTGCTGCAGCCGGGTACCGGCCCGGCCCGCTACATGGCGGGGGGCACGTTCCTGCCGTGGGGCGAGTTCCATGCCGTCGTCTCGGAGGTGACGGGTCGGGACCGGGCTCTGTTCCCGACGCCGCGTGAGGCCTTGGAGCAGATGGTCGACGCCGAGGCGGTCGAGATCATGTTGGGGATCGTGCCCGGCGACGATGCCGGCCTGCTGGCCGACAGTGGCCTGGGTGCTTGGCGGCCGGTGGAGGAGACCCTGGCCGACACGGTCGCCTGGCTGATCGCTGGCGGCCTGCTCGACGCCGAGTGGGCCCCCGACTGCGCCTGACCGTCCCCACGGTCACTTGTCGAGGATGGTCACCGTGCCGGTGTCGCCGTTGACTCGGATCGACGCGCCGTCGGGGATACGGGTGGTCGCGCCCACCGCCGAGACCACACAAGGAATCCCCAACTCCCGGCTGACGATCACCGCATGGCTCATGGTGCCCCCGACCTCCACGACCACGCCGGCCGCCGGCACGAACAGCGGTGTCCACGACGGGTCGGTGAGCGGGGCGATCAGGATCTCGCCCGGCTGGAGGGCACCGGGATCCGACGGGTCCAGCACGACCCGGGCCCGACCGGTGACCTTGCCGGCGCTGCCACCCATGCCCTGCAGGATGCGGCGGGTCGACGCTTCCGGTACCTCGGCACCGTGCCACGCCGACTCGTCGGGCACCTGGCCGGCGAACCAGAACGGCGGCTCCAGGTCGAACAGCCCCAGGTAGATGGCGTGACGGTCGGCGGCCTCGTCGGCCGACCCGCCGGCCATGGCCGACTCCAACTCCGCATCGCGCAGCATGAACACGTGGTCGGGATCGGCCAGACGACCGTCGGCGGCCAGGCGAAGCCCCAGCTCGAGGGCGGCCAGGCGGGCCTCGTGGACGATGCGCACGATGATCGTCTTGGCTTGTTCCCGGGCCGGGATGAACACGGCGCTCGAAGCGGCGGCGATCTCGAGGGTGCCGGCCGCCGTCTCGTCGCCGGCGACCAGCCCCCGCAGCTCGTCGAGCGCTTCGGCCGACCGGGCGACCGCCGCCTCGTGGCGGGTCCGGGGGTCCTCGTCGTCACCGGCCAGACGCATACGGTCCACCAGGGCGAGGGCCAGCTCGGGCTTCGTTTCCCATGTTGGGGATCGCAGCTCCCACTCGTTGGGCCCCCGGCTGCCGTGCTCGGCGATGAACTGGGAGAAACCGTCGCAGAACTCCGGGTCGATGTCGTAGATGCGGTCGGGAAGATCGTCGCCGCCGGCGTCGAAGGCGGCCATCAACTCGGGTGATGCGGCCACCCGGCGGCTCAGGTCCCAGAGGGCGAAGCTGGGGGCCGCCGACGCCACGCCGCCCCGCCCGCCGGTGATGCGAAGGTCCAGCCCGGGGCGGCCCATGCCGAGGGCCAGGCCGGTGATGGCTCCCGCGGTGACCGAGGCGGCGGCGCTGACCTCGCCGTGGGCGGCGAAGATGCGGGCGAAGTGCGGCATCATGTCCCGCATGCGCTGGACGAGGACCGCCTCGTCGGCGGTGCCGAGGTCAGGTCGGGCGGCGACCACGTCGGCGACCTCGGCCGTCAACTCGTCGATGAGCGGAAACTCGGTGGTGGTCATCCACGAGAACATGAGCCCGTCGACCCGGGCCGTGATGTCGGGGTCGTCGTCCTTGGGGCGGGGCACGTATTCGGGCAGGGTGGCCGACGAGCCGAAGAACCCCATGTCCACCATCTCGGGGGTCATCCCCGACGACCGGGCGCCCATCAGCCGGGCGATCGACAGGTTCAGGTACATGTAGCCGCCGAAGATCTCGAACATGACCTTGTGGCCGTCGTCAATCTCGTCGAGGTCGATGGTGAACCGGGCCATGAAGTCGCGCATGCCCTCGTCGCCGGCCCCGTGCCAGGTGTGGTCGGCGGTCAACGGTGTGACCGGGTCGGGGAACACCTCCCCGACATTGCCCCGGGTGTAGATCGGGAACGACGGCGACGGTGTGTCGTCCATGAACCAGCCGACTGTCATGTGCGGTACCTCCCGTTGGGCCCCTGCCGTCGAAGACGCTCGGCCAACCTAGACGAGCAGCCCTAGACGAGCAGCCCTAGACGAGCAGCGCGTCGCGGAACTCGGCGAACCGGTCGTCGTCGATGCCCAGACCGTCGCGCCGGAAGTCGCCCCACGAGTCCCAGCCGTCGTCGATGGCGACGAGCGACGCCTCGATGAACGGGACCTGGCACCAGAGCAGGGCCCGCGAATTCTCGAGCAGGTCGTCGTCGAGGTCGTCGGGGTCGACGCCCAGATAGTTGGCCAGGTGCTCGCGGTGCCGGTCCTGGCGCTCCTCCAGCCACGGCCGGCGCACCTCGTTGGACAGCATGTAGTCGGCGATCACCGTCTCCCGGTCGACGCCCAGCAGCGACAACAGCACGGCGCCGACGAAGCCGGTGCGGTCCTTGCCGGCGGTGCAGTTGAACAGCAGCGGGTGGCGGGCCGGGTCGGTGGCCGCCTGGAACACGGGCCGGAAGGCGTCCAGCCGGTGGGTGACCGACCGGCTGAAGTAGGTGGCGACCGACGCCGGCCCGTCAATGCCGTCCGGGTCGGCGAGCCGGTTCGCGACCACCGCGAACTCGTTGTCGTCCGACGACACGATGTGGTGCTCGACGGTGCAGTCATGCAGTTCGGGATGGGGACGGTCGGCGATCTCCGAGGTGCGGCGCAGGTCGAGGATGGTCCGCAGGCCGAGGCCGTCAAGGGCGGTCCGCGGCGGACCGTCGAGGTCGCACAGGTAGCCGCTGCGGAAGATGCGGCCGGTCCGCACCATGCGGCCGTCGAGGGTCGGGACCCCACCGAGGTCCCGGAGGTTGGCCGGCGCGGCGATCACGCGGGACGGGTCGAGCACGCCGGCGACCGTAGACGCTGGTGGCCGACGCGGCGAAGCCCGCCCCGGTGGGGCGGGCTCCGATTCGTGTGGTCGGGACCGGCGTCGATCCGGTGACCTTCCGCTTTTCAGGCGGACGCTCTGCCAACTGAGCTACCCGACCGTGCACCGCCCGCCTGGTCGGCGGACGACGGTGGCGGTCCTGACGGGATTTGAACCCGCGACCTCCGGCTTGACAGGCCGGCGTGCACTCCAAACTGCACCACAGGACCCCGAATGGTCGACCGGCGGACCGGTCGACCGTTCTGGCACCCCCAACGGGATTCGAACCCGTGTTACCGGCGTGAAAGGCCGGTGTCCTAGGCCGCTGGACGATGGGGGCTCAGACCACGTGAGGGCGGCGTCACGATAGCAGGGCCGCTTCGTGACGCGGTTCGCGAAAGGCGGCGATTCGCGCCTCGCCGGTCACCGGTCACCGAGGAGGGTCGGTTCGGCGGCGGTCACGGCTTCGTCCAGCAGCAGGCCCAACCACCCGAGCAGGGACCGCAGGGCGGCGTCGTCGGCGTCGGGGTCGAACCGGTCCTCCTCGGAGATGTCGAGTCGGGTGCCGAGCACGAGACGCAGGCCGTTGACGACGGTCATCCAGTTGGCGAGCTGTTTGCCGTCGATGTGCGTTTCGCCGATGGTCGCCTCGACCACGTCGACGGCCTCGAGGCGGCCCCGCAGCAGATCGTCGTGGACCAGCCCGGCGTAGTCGGCGTCGCGTTCGGCGTCATCGGGGTAGGCCGCCGGGTAGAGCCGGCGGAGGTCCGGATCGTCCCGTGAGTCGGCGGCGAGCAGCGACCGGAACTGCCCGGCCAGATCCAGCATCAGCTCGCGTTCGTCGTCGCCGAGGCGGATCTCGACGGAACCGTCGGGTCGGGCCCGGAAGGCGTACGGGCGACGGCGCAGCATCAGGCGTCCTCGTGCTGCATGGTGGCCCACAGCCCGTGTTCGTGGAGCCGGAACACGTCCATCTCGGCCTTCTCCCTGGTGCCCGAGGACACCACGGCCCGCCCCTTGTGGTGGACATCGAGCATGAGCCGGTCGGCCTTCTCCCGGCTGTAGCCGAACAGTTTGCGAAACACGAACGACACGTACGACATGAGGTTGATGGGGTCGTTCCACACCAGCACGATCCACGGCCGTTCGGTGTCGATGGCCTCGTCGTGGCCGAGGTCGGGCTGGTCGACCTCAAGCGGCGTCGGGCCCGGACTCACGGGCCGACCTCCGAGGAGCGGGCGGGCGTCGGCACAGTGGCGACGGTGAGCCGCACCTTGACAACGGCCATCCACAGGGCGGTGGCCCCGGCGATGTGGACGGCGACCAGAATTTCCGGGACGCCGGTGAAGTACTGGGTCCATCCGACGGCCGCCTGCATGGCGACGACCACGGCCAGCATCCCGGCCCACGGTCGCATCACGGCGAGGTCGGGGTGGCGGCGGACGGTGACGACGAGGGCCGCCACGAGCAGGATGAATCCGACGACGAGCGTGCCGTGGATCCGGGCCACGTCCCGCACGAGGAACGGCAGGCGTTCGATCGGCTCGTCGCGTGAACCGGCGTGGGGACCGGATCCGGTGACCAGGGTTCCGGAGGCCAGGACCAGCATCGCCCAGCCGGTGATCACATCGGCTCCCCGGCGCAGCAGAGGCGGTGCGGCCCACGGTCGGGGGTCGCCGGCCCGGTGGTGGAGCACGACGGCGTTCCATACGAGGACCATCGACAGGCCGAAGTGGCCCAGCACCAGCCACGGGTTGAGGTGGCTCAGCACCACGAGGCCACCGAGCACGATCTGGCCGATCACCCCGGCGACCAGCCCCAGCGACCAGCCCACCAGGTCGGGGCGGCGGGGCCGGCGCAGCAGCGATCCGGACACGGCGAGTATGACGACCGCCGACACCAGTCCGGTGATCAGCCGGTTGCCGAATTCGATCCACCCGTGGATCTCGGCTTCGGGCACGAACTGGTCCTGTTCACAGGTGGGCCAGTCGGAACAGCCCAGCCCCGAGCCGGTGAGACGCACGGCGCCGCCGGTCACCACGATGGCCGCCAGCAGGCCGACGGCGACCGCGCAGATCCGGCGGTAGGTGGCTGGTGTCAGCGTGCGGCTCATCGGTGACGAGGCTACGAGCCGGGTCGAGCATGGCCGACGATCGGTTCGTAGGATCGCCTCATGCAGCTCAACGACAAGGTCGCCGTCATCACCGGTGGTGCCAGCGGTATCGGCCGGGCTCTCGCCGAGCGCTTCCACGCCGAGGGGGCCCGGGCCGTGGTCGTCGCCGACCGCGACGCCGAGGGGGCACTGGCCGTCGCCGAGTCCATTGGGGGCACAGGCGTGGTGTGCGATGTCGCCGACGAGGCTGCGGTGGCCGCCCTGGTCACCGACACCGTCGCCTACCACGGCGGCATCGACCTGTTCGTCTCCAACGCCGGGTACGTCACCGTCGGCGGACTCGAGGCCCCGGACGACGAACTGCGCCGTATGTTCGACGTCCACGTGATGGCCCACGTGTACGCGGCCCGACACGTCATCCCCCACATGGTCGACCAGGGCGGGGGCTACCTCTTGAACACGTCGTCGGCGGCCGGCCTGCTCACCCAGATCGGTTCGCTGCACTACTCGGTCACCAAGCGGGCCGCTGTGGCCTTGGCCGAGTGGATCCGCATCACGTACGGCGACCGGGGCATCGGGGTGTCGGTGCTGTGCCCGCAGGCCGTCGAGACCAACATCAAGGCGAATAGCCCGACGGTCGATCTGCTGCCCGGCGACGAAGCCGGCAGTGCTGCGGCCGTCGATGGGGTGCTCACCGCCGAGGAGCTGGCCGGCGACGTCATCGAAGCCCTGGCTGCCGAACGGTTCCACGTGCTGCCCCACCCGGACGTGGCCGAGTACGTGCGCCGCAAGGGTGACGACGTCGATCGCTGGCTGGGCGGCATGCAGCGGTTCCAGTCCCGGTTGTTCCCCGACGGCCCGACCCCGGCCGACTGGCTGCTCGGCTGAACGATTCCGCGACCTGGCCCGGTCGTCGACGCCGACCGCGGCCGTCGCCCGACCACCTAGTCTGAAGCCGATGTCGGCCCTGCCCACCCTTCCCCTCCGCGCCCGCGTCGCCGGGTACGTGGCGCTGACCAAGCCGCGCATCATCGAGCTGCTGCTCGTCACGACGGTGCCCACGATGTTCGTCGCCGAGCGGGGCGTGCCCGACGTGTGGCTCATGGTGGCCACGGTGGTCGGCGGCACCCTGGCCGCCGGTGGGGCCAACGCCGTCAACATGGTCGTCGACCGCGACATCGACCGCATCATGGAGCGCACCCGCGACCGACCGCTGGTGACCGGTGTGATGACCCCGAGGGCGGCCCTGGTGTTCGCGGTGGCCATCGAGGCGGCGGCCTTCGTGTGGCTGTTCGCCACCGTCAACCTGCTCAGCGCGGTGCTGGCCGTGTCTGCATGTTTCTTCTACGTGTTCGTGTACACGCTGTGGCTGAAGCGCACCTCGACCCAGAACATCGTGATCGGAGGTGCCGCCGGTGCCGTCCCGGTGCTGGTCGGCTGGTCGGCGGTGACCAACTCGCTGGACTGGCCGCCGGTGGTGCTGTTCCTGGTCATCTTCTACTGGACGCCACCGCACTTCTGGGCCCTGGCCATCAAGTACCGCGACGACTACACGGCGGCCGACGTGCCCATGTTGCCGTCGGTGGCCACCCTGGCCGAGACGGCCACCCGCATCATCCGCTACACGGTGGTCCTGGTCGCCCTGTCCCTGGTGTTCGCACCGGTCGCCGACCTGGGTGCCGTGTACCTGGCGGCGGCCCTGGTGTTGGGCGCGGTGTTCACCGCCATGGCCGTGGCCGTCCGCCGCGATCCGGGCGAGCACACCGCCATGCGGCTGTTCACCTACTCCATCACCTACGTGACCCTGCTGTTTGGCGCCATGATCGTCGACGTCCTCGTGTGAGGGCTTCGAGGCGTGGGTGACGAATGCCGCCGCGGATGTGCCCGACCGGCCCCCGCATCCCGTATCGTGGCCGCTCACGAGCCACGTGAGGTTCGGGACACACGTGACGCGACTCGGCGATGATGCCGGCGCTGAGTTGTCCCCGGGCCGGTCGTGGCTCGCATAGCATCAGGTGGCCCGAGCCGGATCGGGCCCCCGACGCTGGCGCGATCCAGCCCCAACGACCGAAGAAGCTGTGATGACGACTGACACCGCTGAGGAAGTGAGCGACGCCGTGCCGGCTGCTCCCTCCGCTCTCGAGGGGGCCGTGACCACCACTGACCCGGCCGTTCTGCCGCGCTACTGGATGGTGTCCGGGGGCCTCGGGCTGCTGGCCAGTGTGGTCGCCGGGCTGCTGGTCGGCCTCGAGCGGCTGGATCTGGCGACCATGGACGTCTTCGGCAGCGCCGACGAGCTCTTCCAGTTCTGGTCGGCATTCCGGGTCGGCCTGGTGTTCCTGGGGGTACTTCCCCTCCTGATCGGTCTGGCGTCCCGGATCGTGCCCCTCCAGGTCGGTGCCTCGGCACCGGCCTTTCCGCGTGCGTCGGCCCTGGCCTTCTGGCTGTGGCTGCTCGGCGGGGGCATCACGGTCGCCGGCTTCCTGATCGACGGCGGCGTCGGCACCCCGAACGGGGGCAGCCAGACCCAGGCCGTGGCCCTCACCCTGGTCGGCCTGCTGCTGGCCATCACCGGCATCCTGCTGGGCACCGTCTGCATTCTCACCACCATCGTCACCGGCCGCACCGCCGGCATGACCCTGATCCGGGTGCCGATGTTCACCTGGTCGATGCTGGTCGCCGGCACCATCTGGATGGTCACCCTGCCGGTACTGGCCGCCAACGCCGTGCTGGCCTACGTCGACCTGCGGGGCCGCGCCCCGGTGCGTTTCGGCGCTGAAGAGGCCATATGGGAGCAGCTCTCCTGGGCCTTCACCCACCCGCAGGTGTACGCCTTCGCCCTACCGCTGCTCGGCATCGCCGCCGACGTCCTCCCGGTCGCGGGCCGGTTCCGGCCGACCGGGCGCAACGCCCTGCTGGTGTTGATCGGGCTGTTCGGCGTGACGTCGTTCGGCGCCTACGCCCAGACCTACTTCGACCTCGGCACCCCGGTGGTCGAGGAGACCCTGTCCGTCGTCGACGCCTTCGCCGCCGTCCTGGTGGCCCTGGCCTTCCTCGGTGGCATCCTCGACTATCTGCGCCGGGGCATCGCCAACGTCGGGTCCAGGCCGCCGGCCGCCTTCGTGCTGAGCCTCCTGTCGGTGTTGCTGCTCTTCGCGGCGACCGTGGTCGGTGCCGTCCACCGCATCGAGCCCCTCGAGTTGGCCGGACGGTCAGTCGGCGGAGCCCAGATGGTTCTCACCCTCGGCGCCGCCGGCGTCGCCATCGTCGCCGGCATGGCCTGGTGGGGCGATCGGGCCGTCGGTTCGGCCACGCCGCAGGCGCCGCTGTTCGGTGGTGGCCTGGCCATCGCCCTCGGCGTCGGCCTGGTCGGCATCGCCGAGACGATCAGCGGCTTCATGGGCCTGAGGGACTTCACCGGTGACGGTGTCGTCGCCGCCGGCTCCCCGGACTCCACCGTCGACACGTTGAACGTCGTCGGGTTCGCCGGGTACGCGGTGGTCGCCGTCGGAGTCCTGGGCGTGCTGGCCGCCGGAATCTCCCACCTTCGGTCCACCACGCCCGGTGCCGCCGATCCGTGGGGCGGCCACACCCTCGAATGGGCGAACGGCCCCGTCGAGGTCACTTCGGCCGAACCCCTGCTGGACACGGCCGACGAGGGGAGCGCCTGATGGCAACCGTGCTGCCTGCCGCCCCGCCGTCCCGGCCCCGCACGCTGCTCGTCGCGTCGGCATTCGGCACCGGCGGGGTGCTCATGTTCTTCGGCACCCTGTTCGCCATCTACGCCTCGGTGCGCGACGACGCGCTGGCGTGGGGCGTCGAGTGGTTCCCCGAGGGCGCCATCCAGCTGGTGCCCGGCGGCATGAACATGGCCACCATGGCGCTGTCGGCCATCACCATGGCGTGGGCCGTCCATGCCGTCATCGCCGACGACCGCATCCACGCCTACCTGGGCATGGGGCTCACCGCCGTGCTGGGGATCGCCATGATCAACCAGACGGTCTTCTACTTCAACGACATCGGCCTGCCCATCGACCACAGCCAGTCGGCGACGCTGCTGTTCGTCATCGTCGGTGCCCACCTGGCCATGGTCGGCATCGGGGTGCTGTGGCTGGGGTTGCTGCTGCTGCGGGCCTTTGGCGGCCAGGACACGGGTCGGCACCGTGACCTCGTGGCCGCCGCCGCCATCTACTGGTACGCCGCGGTGGCCGTCTACACGGTCATCTGGCTCTCCATCTACATCGCCAAGTAGGACGACACGACATGCTCACCACCGGATTCAAGCTCTGGTTCGGACTCTTCACCGCCGCGGTCGCCGCGGCCGTCCTGGCTGGCTACACCACCGGCGGTACCGAGACGGGTCCCATCAGCTTGGGGTGGAAGGGTGCTGTCGGGAACCACATCGCCTACGGCACGCTCGTCATGGCCGGAGCGGTCTTCCTCATGCTGGCCCTGTTCGCCGTCGCTTTCCGTGACGCCGACGCCGAGGCTGCCGCCGAGCTGCTTGGCCTCGACACCGCCCCCGACAGCCAGCCCGAGGTCGGTTCGTCGCTGTGGCCGGTGTTCGCCGGCCTGGGTGCCGCCTCGAGCGCCGTCGGCCTGGTCGTGCATCCGGCGGTGTTCGTCACCGGCCTGCTGATCCTGGTCGCCGTCGGCGTTGAGTGGACCATGACCAACTGGTCCGAGAAGGCCACCGGCGATCCGGAACGCAACCGGGAGCTGCGCGAGAACCTGCTGCGCCCCATCGAGATCCCGATCCTCGGCCTGGTCGGCATCGCCGTGCTGGTGCTGGCCGTGTCACGGGTGCTGCTCGCCTCGTCGGTCACCGGTGCCGTCTGGGTGGCCACCGTCGCCGGCGTGCTCATCTTCGGCGCCGCGGTGTTCATCAGCCGCCGGCCCGCCCTCCCCCGGGGCATCGTCCGCAGCGTGCTGTTCGTCGGCTGCCTAGCGGTGATCGTGGCCGGCATCGTCACCGCAGCGAACGGTGAACGCGAGTTCCACCACAAAGGACCTTCGAACGACGCCCACGTGGAGGCGGACCATTGATTCCCACCCGCCTGCGTTCCCTGCGCACCTCGATGCGGCTGCTCGGGCTGGGCGCCCTCGTCGTCCTGACCGGCTGTGCCGCCGACGCCGAGCTCGACACCCTCAAGCCCCAGGGGCCCACCTCCCGCAAGATCGACGGCCTGCTCGACCCGGTGCTGCTGGTCGCCTACGCGGTGTTCTTCATCCTGTTCGTCGTCACCATCGTCATCTGGTGGAAGTTCCGTGACGATCACGACAACGAGGAATTCCCGAAGCAGATCCACGGCAACACCCGGCTGGAGATCGCCTGGACCGTGGTGCCGACCATCATCCTGGCCGTCATCGCCGTGTTCACGCTCCTCACCCTGTCCGACCTGAACAGCCGCGACGCCAACGCCATCTCCGTCGACGTCGACGGCGAGTCCCGGACGTGGGAGCCCGAGGTCGTGGTCGTCGGCCAGCAGTGGTGGTGGGAGTACCGCTACTACTTCGGTGGCCTCGACGGGGTCGACCTGACCGACGCCCGCAACCTGCCGCCCGCCGACATCGTGACCTCCGGCCAGATGGTGATCCCGATCGGCGAGGAGATCGAGCTGCAGATCACCAGCCGCGACGTCATCCACAGTTTCTGGATTCCGGCCCTCAACGGCAAGAAGGACGCCGCCCCCGGTCGGGTGCACCCCTGGAAGTTGGAGGCTGAGACCCCGGGCGTCTACTTCGGTCAGTGCACCGAGTACTGCGGCCTGTCGCATTCCCGGATGCGGATGCAGGTCGTGGCCATGACCTCGGCCGATTTCCAGACCTGGGTCGACGAGCAGATGACCCCGGCCGCTGCGCCCACCGACCCGGCCGCTGAGCGGGGTCTGGCCATCTTCGAGGGCCAGTGCGCCCGCTGCCACGTCGTCGACGGTGTCAACGACGACACCAGTACGGGCGCCGACCTGGTGGCCAACGCCGCCCCCAACCTCACCCACTTCATGAGCCGCACCACCTACGCCGGCGGCATCTTCAACCTCTACGAGCCCGACGGCACCCTCGACCGAACCCAGCTCGAGGCTTGGCTGCGCGACGCGCCGGCCGAGAAGCCGGCCTACGCCGAGGGCCGGCGCGGCATGCCGGCCATGGGGTTGAGCGAAGACCAGATCGATGACGTGGTCGTGTACCTGACCACCCTGGGCTCCTCGCCCAGTGCCGCAATCATCCAGGCCACGGAGGTCGAGTGATGACCGACACCCTCGAGCTCCCGAGCGGCGAGTCCAAGCCGCTGGGCGTCTACACCCGCCCGAAGGGCGGCGACGGCTGGCGTGACTGGGTCACGACCGTCGACCACAAGAAGATCGGCATCCTGTACGGGGCGGCGGCTCTGTTCTTCTTCCTGGTCGGCGGCATTGAGGCCCTGCTGATCCGCCTGCAGTTGGCGACGCCGGACGGCACGGTGCTGGGCGCCGACACCTACAACCAGGTGTTCACCATGCACGGCGTCACCATGATCTTCCTGGCCGCCATGCCGCTGGCCGCCGCCTTCGCCAACTACCTGATTCCGCTCCAGATCGGTGCCCGGGACGTCGCCTTTCCCCGGCTCAACGCCTTGAGTTTCTGGATCTTCCTGGCCGGCGGCATCTTCTTGAACCTGTCGTGGTTCCTCGGCGGGGCCCCCGACGGCGGCTGGTTCGGGTACGCCCCCAACAGCGGCATCGTGTTCTCGCCCAGCGTCGGCATGGACTTCTACGCCATCGGCCTGCAGATCACCGGTCTGGCATCGCTGATGTCGGCCATCAACCTGACCGTCACCATCTTGAACATGCGGGCCCCCGGCATGACGTTGTTCAAGATGCCGGTGCTGACCTGGATGCTGTTCGTGACCCAGCTGTTGCTGGTGTTCGCCATGCCGGTGATCGCCGTGGCGTTGTTCCTGCTCATGTTCAGCCGCCTGTTCGGGGCCAACTTCTTCAACACCGAGATGGGTGCCGATCCGCTGCTGTGGCAGCACCTGTTCTGGATCTTCGGCCACCCCGAGGTGTACATCCTGATCCTGC
>CAZPGL010000046.1:0-14774 GCA_964586175.1 uncultured Microthrixaceae bacterium
AGAAGCCGCCGTTCGGCATCGCCCAGATCGGCAAGTCGTTCCGCAACGAGATCACCCCCGGCAACTTCGTGTTCCGGACCCGCGAGTTCGAGCAGATGGAGATGGAGTTCTTCGTCCCGCCCGATGAGTCGGCCCAGTGGTACGAGTACTGGTGCACGGCCCGCCACGAGTGGTATCTCGATCTCGGCATCCCCGACGACAAGTTGCGGCTTCGCCACCACGAGGCCGACGAGCTCAGCCACTACTCGGCAGGCACCGCCGACATCGAGTTCCTGTTCCCGTGGGGATGGGACGAGTTGGAGGGCGTGGCCAACCGCACCGACTTCGACCTGCAGCGTCACGCCGAGGCCTCGGGCACCCGGCTCGAATACCACGAACCCAACAGCGGCGAGCGGTACGTGCCCCACGTCATCGAGCCGGCTGCCGGCGCCACCCGTACGGCCATGGCGTTCCTGATGGCCGCCTACGACGAGGACGAGGTCAACGGCGACCTGCGCACCGTGCTGCGCCTCGACCCCCGCCTGGCGCCGTTCAAGGTGGCCGTGCTGCCGCTGTCAAAGAAGCCCGAGCTGATCGAACCCTCCCAGGAGGTGCTGTCGCTGCTGCAGTCCCGCTGGATGTGTGACTACGACCAGACCCAGGCCATCGGCCGCCGCTACCGGCGCCAGGACGAGATCGGCACGCCGTACTGCGTCACCATCGACTTCGACACCCTCGACGATCGGGCGGTCACCGTGCGTGAGCGTGACTCGATGGCCCAGGACCGGGTACCCATCGACTCGCTGGTCGAGTATCTGGTGGAGCGGTTGGGGGCATGACCCCAGAGGACCTCGCCCGGCTGGTCGCCGAGGCCGAGGCGGCGGGAACAGCCGAGGCCCGCTGGGAGGCGGTGGCCGCCGTGCCAACCAGCCTTGTCGAGGGCCTGCTGCACGCCGGGTTCGCCGGACCTGCCGGTGGTGCCGGGTCGGCCGGCCGGTTGGGTGTCGGCACCGCGGCCAGCCCCGGTGCGGCATCGGGCGTGGTGTGCCTGACCTCCGAAGCGGTGATGGACGCCGCCGACCGGGGCGAGCCGGCGGTGCTGGTGTGTGTCGAAACCAGCCCGGCCGACGAGCTGGGTATGCAGTTGGCGGAGGGCATCGTCACCGTCCGGGGCGGTATGGCGTGCCACGCCGCCGTCGTGGCCCGCGGGTGGGGTATTCCGGCGGTGGTCGGGGTTGGTGATCTGGCGATCGGCGACGGCGAGGCGGTGTTCGGCGGCACCTCGGTGGCCGAGGGAGACCCGATCAGCCTCGACGGCGGGACCGGCGAAGTGTTCTCCGGCCGGGCCGAGGTGGCCGAGTCGGTCGACGTTCCTGAACTCGACGCCCTGCTGGCCTGGGCCGACGAGGTGCGCGGCGACCGGGTCGGGGTGCGGACCAATGCCGATACCGGCGACGACGCCGCTCGGGCCGTCGGGTTCGGCGCCGAGGGCATCGGGTTGTGCCGGACCGAGCACATGTTCTTCGGTGACCGTCTGGCGCTGATCCGGGCGTTCATCCTGGCTGCGGGGCCGGCTGAGGAGACCGAGGCCCTCGACGCGCTGGGTGCTGCGCAACGCCGTGACTTCGCCGAGGTGTTGGGCGCCATGGGGTCGAGGCCGGTCACCGTGCGGCTGCTCGACGCTCCGTTGCACGAGTTCTGTGGTGACGACGTGCCCGAGGCGTTGATCGAGCACAACCCGATGCTCGGCACCCGTGGGGTGCGTCTGGCGCTCTTACGCGAAGGGCTGTACCGCATGCAGGCCAGGGCGCTGATGGGGGCCGTCGCCGACGTGATCGCTGCTGGCGGGCACCCCCACGCGGCGATCATGGTGCCCCTGGTCGCCGACCGTCGCGAGCTGGCGACCGTGCGGGGGTGGATCGTCGAGGAGATCGAGGCAGCGGCCGAGGAATTCGGGTTGACCGAACCGGATTTTCATGGCGGGCTGCCGGTTGGGACGATGATCGAGACGCCCCGTGCTGCCCTGTTGGCCGGTGAGCTGGCTGCCGAGGCCGACTTCTTCTCGTTCGGAACGAACGACCTGACCCAGATGGTGTTCGGCTTCTCTCGGGACGATGTGGAGGCCCGGGTCATGGGCCACTACCTCGATGCCGACGTGCTCGACGCCAACCCGTTCCAGCATCTCGACCCGGGAGCGGTGGCTCCGTTGGTGGCGGCGGCCACCCGGGCCGGCCGCATGGCCCGACCCGACCTCGAGGTGGGGGTGTGCGGGGAGCATGGCGGCGACCCGGCGTCCATCGCCCTGCTGGTGGCGGCCGGCGTCGACTACGTGTCGTGTTCGCCGTTCCGGGTGCCGGTGGCCCGCCTGGCCGTCGCCCAGGCCCTCATCGCCCGGGACCGCTGACCCGCTCCCCGAGTGATCGGGGGCCTGTCCCCCTGTCACTTGAGGGTCGTTAGATCTCGGGCCAGCGGCGGCGGTGGCGCGACGAGCGCCGCGACCGGTCGCCCAGCGCCCACATGCGCCGCCACGCCCCGACGTCGGGGCCGGTCAGGCCCGGTGACGTCCCGGCATGGGCCCGGCGCCGGGCCTGCCACCAGTCGGTGGTGGCCTCGTCGGCCAACCCGGCCACCGCGGCCTCTAAGCGCATCGCGAACCGGCGGGCGTTCTCACCGTCCTCGGGGACCAGCGGATCGCCGAACGTGACCGTCGTCGACGACGGCCGGGGCAGCGACCGTCCCTTGCGGAGGATGCGCCCCGTGCCCTGCAGGTGCACCGGCACGACCGGCACACCACAGCGGATGGCCAGATAGGCGGCCCCGCCCCGGAACGGCTGCCCCCACCCGTCGGGGCTGCGTCCCCCCTCGGGGAAGATCAGCAGGCTCCACCCGTCGTCGATGAGCTCACGGGTCAGGTCGGCCGACCGGCGCCCCACCTTCGAACGCTCAATCGGTACGGCACCGATCGTGAGGGCCGCCACCGCCCCGCCGAGCCGGGTGGCGAAGAAGTAGTCGGCGGCTGCTCCGACCACCAGGCGGTGACGCCACGGTTCGGGCACCGTGGACAACAGCAGCGGGGTGTCGGCGTGGCTGTGGTGGTTGGCGGCGAAGATGACCGGCCCGTCCACGAGATCAAGTCGGTCGGTGCCCTGCACGGTCGGCGAGGCGATGACCGTCATGGCCGGCCGAATCACCCCCTCGACGAGGGCGGCCCGGGTCAGGCGGGCCGGATAGCGGCGGGCCCACGCCGTGTCGAAGTCGGCACCGGTTCGGCCGACCACCGGTGCCGGTGCCACCCCGTTGGGGGTCGGGGCGGCCCGGAACGGAAACCCGAAGCGTCCGGCGAACGCCCGGGCCCTGGCCACCTGCAAAGACACGGTGCCCATCTCAGGTCACGTCCGCCATCAGGATCGGCGGGTTCTTCAGGTGGGTGATGGTCGGCTGGGGGCCGACGACGTCCGAGGCCATCTCCAAGGCGTCCTGCAGGGTCGACGCCGGCTGGAACCCCAGACGCCGCACGGCGGCGGTGTCGCCGCCGACGACGATGACCCGCCCCAGATGCTGGAGGGCGTGGCTGCCCCAGTACCACATGTAGAAGGGATGCACCCCGTGGTAGGCGTACGAGGTCCGGTACAGGTGGCGGTACCACTCGTCCTCGGCGAACTGTTTCTCGTACTTGCGCTCGATCTCGACCGGGTCGGTGGTGTCGGCCAGCACCTGTTCGAAGAAGTCGATGTAGCTGGGGTGGTGCACCGGGTGGAACTCCCACGGGGTGGGGTGGCTCATGATGAGCACCCCGCCTTCCCGCACCAGCGGCCGCCCCTTGTACAGGTTGAAGAAGTACCCGAGGCCCAGGCACATCACGAGGATCGGGTTCATGATCGAGTTGACGTTGTACGGGCAGATGTACGGCAGCCCCATGGTGAGCACGTCGGTCTGGCCCTCGACGGGCACCAGGTGCTGCCGGTACACGTTGGCCGTCGTCACCTCGTGCACCGCCTCGACCTCGCCGGCCTGCACCGACGTCAGCTCGTAGGGGGCTTCCCAGCCGTTGAAGATCTTGCGCTTGGCGTTGACCGGCAGTACCTCGAGGCCGGCCTTCATGGCCAGGAACGACGCCCGGTCGCGGCCCGACCACTCCCATTCCCGCTTCTGGAGCATGGCCAGCGGGCCGGAACGGCCAAACGTGTTGTTGTTGACGGTCGTTTCGATCTGGAAGATCTTGACGCCGGCGTCGCGGATGACCTTGCCCATCCGCCAGTTCGAGGCGTGCAGCTCGGAGTTCTCGCGGTCCATGAACGATCGGGAGTGCTGCATGGTGTGGACGTTGTGGTGGTGGCGCAGCCCGGTGTAGCCGGACAGGCCGGTGGCGGTGCTCTTGTGCCCGCCGTCCATGGCCACCAGGTTGATGTTGACGTAGACCACCAGGTCGCTGTCGGCGGCCCGCTTCGAGAACTGCACGTCCTCGCCGTGGGGGGTTTCGCCGAGCACGACCATCCCGTCGGGGTCCTCGGCGTCGTGGTTGTAGAGCCGACCTGACGGGGCGAAGGCGTCGTACACCCGGTCCCCGACGGCGTGGCGCAGTTCGTCCTCGGTCATGCGGCGGTGGATGGCCAGGGCGGCGATGAGGTGTACGTCGTCGACGCCGGCCGCGGCCGCCTCGTCGAGCACCGCTTCGATGATCCGTTGGCGGATGTCGGGCCGGCGCATGGGAGGCAGCGGCAGCGAGATGTCGTCGAAGGCGATGGTGAGCTTCATGTCGGGCCGCAGCAGGGCGGCCAGCGGCTCGGAGTCGCCGATGGGGTTGGCCAGGGCGTGGCGGATCGCACCGTCGGGGTCGGCCACGCCCTCGAGGGGTTCGGCCGGGTAGATCACCCGCGAGCGTCCGGCCGGCAGCTTTTCGAGCCGGAACCCTTCGCCGTGGTGGAACAGGATGGGCGGGCTGGTGCGGTCGACGTCGAGGACGAAGCCGGGTCGGGGGGCCAGATGGCGTCCGTTGCTCACGAGTGGTCTCGTTCCTTTTCGTCACGGAGATCGAAGGCCACCTTGACGGCGCCACGGCGGCCCGCCGAAGCCGCGTGCTCGATGGCGTCCTGGTAGCGGTCGAGGGGGTAGGTGGCCGACACGAGCCGTTCGAGGCCCGCGGTGCGCACCAGGTCGGTGGCCAGGTCGAAGGTACGGGCCGTCGTGCCGTCGGCGAGGGCCTCCAGCCCGTAGGTGTAGGCGCCGACGAGCTCGATCTCGCGGTGCCACAGCGGGGTCAACTCGAGGCTGACCGAGGCCGGCATGCCGACGAGCACGATGCGGCCCCGGGGGCGGGTGACGGCGAGTGCGTCGGTGAGGCTCCCCGACGATCCCACGCAGTCGACGACCACGTGGCTGCCGCCGGCCAGTCGGTCGACGGAGCCGTCGTCGCCGCCGTGACTGACGGCCCGGGTCCCGGTGGCCCGGCGCACGGCCCGGCGCACCTCATCGGGGCCGACCACCATGTCGGCACCCAGTTCGGCGGCCAGCCGGCGTTGATGGGGGTACCGGGCGGTGGCGACGATGGTGGCGGGCCCGGCGTGGGCCCGGAGGGCGGCGATGGTGAGCAGCCCGAGGGTGCCGGCGCCGAGCACGGTCACCACGCCGTCGTCGGGTACCCGGGCCATGAGCGCGGCGTGCACGCCGCACGCCGTCGGTTCGATCATGACCGCCGCTTCGTCGCTCAGGTCGTCTGCCACCGGGTGAAGCTGGCTGGGGTGGGCGGCGAAGGCCGTCGACCAGCCGCCACCGGTGTCGTGGCAGGAGCCGGTCTGGATGCCCGCCTCGAGGTCGCCGAACGCCGTGTGTTCACAGTTGCCGAGGTGGCCGTCGGCGCACGGGGTGCAGGTCGGGTCGAGGTTGCGGCTGACGCAGCCCAGCACCGGTTCGAGCACGACGCGGGTGCCGTCGTCGAGGTCGCCGACGACCTCGTGGCCGGGGACGAATGGGAACGACACCAGCGGCTCGAAGTAGCGGGCCGACCGGCCGTCGACGGTGGCCAGGTCGGAACCGCAGATGCCCGACAGTCGGGGCCGGACCCGCACCCAGTCGGGGCCGGGCATCTCCGGCTGGTCGAGGTCGGCGAGGCGTAGCGGGCCGACGGCAGCACCCCGTCCGGGGGTGAGGCCGCCGGCCAGGCGGGCCGCGGCGTACCGCGGCAGGTTGCGACGGAACTGGAGGGCCTTCATGGCCGCGCTCCAGCCGGGGTGCGGCGCGGCGGGGCGAGTGGCAGGGCCCGACGGTGCATGCCGGGCGACTTGTGGAAGTCTTCGACCAGCCAGCCCCGCTTGCGGGCGATGGCGGCCAGGCGGGTTTCGGGGTTGACGGCCACCGGGAAGCCGACGGCTTCGAGCATGGGGAGGTCGCTGGCCGAGTCGGCGTAGGCGGCGGATTCGCGCAGGTCCAGATCGTGGAGGTCGGCGTAGTCGACCAGGGCCTGGTAGCGGGCCTCGCCGGTCGGGGGGACGGCGGTGAGACGCCCGTCGTAGGCCTCGCCGTCGGTGCCCAGTTCGGCGCACACGATGTCGTCGAACAGGGGGCGCAGTGGTTCGATCACGAAGTCGAGGGCGCCGGTGATGAGCAGGGTGCGGTGGCCGAGGGCCCGGTGCTCGCGCACCCGCCGTATGCCGGCCGGGAACGACTTGGCGAGGATGAGGTCGCTGAACGCCTCGGCGCTGTCCTCGGCGATCTGGTCGATGGGGGCGCCCTCGTAGCGCCGGTAGAAGTAGCGCAGGAAGTCGCTGCGGTCGCGTCGGTCGAGGGCCAGCAGGGTGGGGGCTTCGGCCATGGCCGACAGCACGAACCGCAGACGGTCCCGGCCTGACAGCCGGCGGCTGGCCAGCCAGGCGTGCGAGGCGACCACGTTGGAGGCGATGAGCGTGTTCTCGAGGTCGAAGGCGGCGAGGTGGCGGTCGGGCGACAGGATCTGGCGGCGCAGTCGGGCCGAGCGGCTCTCACCGCCGCGGGCTGGAGGTTTCATCGGCACCCGGCCGGCCTTGACGACCGACGGGAGGTGGACCTCAGGGGCGTAGCGGTCCCAGTCGATGACCCGGGGGTCGAAGCAGAAGGCGGCCCTGTCGTCGTCGTCGAGCGAGTCCCACAGGCCGAGCAGGCGTTCGAGCCCGTAGACCGCTTCGCACTCGGCGTACGCCCCGTACAGGTCGACGTAGCCCATGGCCCGTTTGACGAGCTCCCGCTTCTCTTCGAGGCGGGCACCCATCTCGGCCTGTCGCCCTCGCACGGGAAGCACGTCGAACACCTTCTGTGCGCCGTCGAGCATGGTGCCGGCCCGTTCCAGTTGCTTCTTGACCCGTCCCCGGCCCGGGAACGACCATTCGGGCACCGAGATGGGTTGGCCCCGGTCGTCGTAGATGGGGTGGTCGGTGAACCAGGCCCGCACCATGTCGACGAGATGGCCGTAGCGCAGCGGGTTCACGCTGCCCGATGCGACCTGGACGATGTCGGGGCCGTCGATGGGGCCCCGGGCGGCCACGGCGCAGATGGCGGCGACGACGAAGTCGACGGGGATCACGTCGATGGTGCCTTCGGGGACGCCGGGGAACTCCTCGAGCAGGCCGCGGGCGTACGAGATGATGACCGGCTCGGCCATGCGGAAGCCGCGGATCCATCCCGGTGACGGCTCGGCCAGGGCAGACTCGATGATGGATGGCCGCACGATGCTGACCGGAACGTCGCCGGCCGATTCGGCCAGGGCCAGCTCGCCGAGGGCCTTGGTGTAGGCGTAGGCGTCGGGAAAGCCGAGCGACGAGGCCCGGGAGCGGCCCGCTTCGGCGAGGCGGTCGTCGACCCAGCGGGTGCGGAGCTGCTCGGTCTTGGCGGCCAGGGCCGGGGTGCCGGCGGCGCCCAGCTCGCCGTGGGCCTCTTCGCGGAGTTCGGCGAGGCGTTCGGGGGTCCGGCTGGCCGTTTCGGCCTCGAGGCGGGTTCGGCGGGCGGTGGCCACCTCGGTCCGCCAGTCGACGTCGACGAAGAACGGGCTCTCGTCGACGGGCTCCTCGGGTGCACCGCCGCGCCGGCTGCCGGCGACATAGCACGTCGACACGGCGACCAGATGGGGGGCGACGCCCATCTCGGCGAGTGTCTCGACGATGCGGACGGGTCCAAGCAGGTTGATCTCGACGGCCTGGTCGAGCGGCGAGTCGAAGCTGACGGTGGCCGCCGAGTGGATGACCGTGTCGCACGAGGCGAGGGCGGCCCGGCCGTCGTCGTCGAGGCCCAGACCGTCGATGCTGACATCGCCGGCCACCGCGGTGATGCGGCGGGCGGCCATTTCGGCGAACCCGTTGTCGCCGAGGTCGGTCCGCAAACGGTCGAAGGCGTCGTTGCGCAGGATGTCGCGGTCGACACGGCGGGCGGCGCCGCGGCGGCCGGGGCGGACGATGAGGACCAGCTCGCAGTCGGGGGCGGCCCGCAGGAGCCGCTCGACGAGGGCGGTGCCCAGGAAACCGGTGCTTCCGGTGATTGCGATGCGGCGGCCCGCCAGCGACTCGGGAATCATCGTCGGTCTTTCTACCAGATGGTCAGGCGGCTTACCAGACGGTCAGGAATTGCAGTACGTTGCCGTCATGGCGCCACGAGGCGAGACCCAGCAGCGCATCCTGGATGCCGCACTCGAGTCGTTCGGCACCGTCGGCTACGACGGCACCTCCCTCGACGACCTGGCTGATGGCCTGGGCATCCGCAAGCAGACGATCCTGTACCACTTCGTGACCAAGCGGGGCCTCCTCGGTGCGGTGGTCGACCGCAGCGCCGGACGCCTCACCGAGGCTCTCGAGGCGGTGCTGGCTTCCGACGCCACCGACTGGGAGCGGGTCGAGGCCCTGGTCCGCACCGTGTTCCGCGAGGCGCTGCGCGAACCGCTGCTGCTCGGACTGCTCCGCGAGGTCAGTCGCCCCGGTTCGCCGGCCGCCCCCCGACTCAAGCACCTGATGGCCCCACTGATGGACCGGGCCGTGGCCTGGATGGAGGCCGAGATGGACGCCGGCCGGATGCGCCGCACCGACGCCCAACTGGTGCTGCTCAGCGCCTACTCCACCGTCGTGGGCCTGGCCACCGAGATCGAGGTCCTGCGGGCGGCCGGGATCGAACGGGCTCTGCGGCCGGTGGCGTTGCGTCGACGCGAACTGCTGCGGTTCCTGCGGGCGTCGCTGGACCCCGCGTCCTGAACACCGTCCTCAGCGGTCGGTGTTGCGACGCCGCCGGGCGTGGCGGGCCACGCCCAACTCGACCAGGCGGTCGATGAGCGCCGGATAGGACAGCCCGGCGTGGTCCCACAGGCGGGGGTACATCGAGATCGGGGTGAACCCGGGGATGGTGTTGATCTCGTTGAGCACGATGCGTTCGCCGTCGACGAAGAAGTCGACCCGGGAGAGCCCCGAGCACCGCAGGGCCAGGAACGCCCGGGCGGCCAACTCCTGGAGGCGCACCACGGTCTCGGGGGGCAGGTCGGGGTCGACGATCAGCTCGGCGCTGCCGTCCTCGTACTTGTCGGCGTAGTCGTAGAATTCGGCCCCGGGTCGTATCTCGCCCGGCCCGGACACCTGCGGCGACCGGTCACCGAGGACGGCCAACTCGATCTCGCGGCCGGCGATGGCCTCTTCGACGATGATCCACTCGTCGTAGGACGCGGCTGTCTTCAGCGCCACCTCGAGGGTGGCGGCATCGGTTGCCCTCGACACCCCGATGGAGGAACCGAGGTTGGCCGGCTTGACGAACACCGTGGGGCCCAGCTCGTCGAGCAGCGAGGCCAGCAGCGCGGTCAGGGCGTCGGTCCCCGGCGCACCGAGGTCGTCGGCGTGCAGGCCCCGGTAGCGGGCCTGGGGGATGTCATGGTGGAGGAGCACCTCTTTGGAGGCCAGCTTGTCCATGGCCAGGGCCGAGCCGAGCACCCCGCAACCGACATAGGGGACGTCGGCCAACTCGAGCAGACCCTGCACGGTGCCGTCCTCGCCGAGCGGGCCGTGGAGCAGCGGAAACACGCAAACCGGGCCGGCGGCGGACAACTCAGCCAGCCGGGGGAGGGGATCCCAGGTCGGTCCGGTGGGGTCGAGGGCGTCGGGCAGGTCGGCGGCGGCCAGGGCATCGGCCGCCGCCTGGGCGAACGACCAGCGGCCGTCGCGGTCGATGCCGACCGGCAGCACCTCGTAGCGGGTGGTGTCGACGGCGGCCAGGACGTGGCGGGCCGACACGCACGACACGTCGTGTTCGGCGCTGCGCCCGCCGAACAGCACGACGAGTCGACGGCGATCGGTCATGGCGGCATCGTACGGCGCGGTCCGGGGAGCGGGGTGGCACCGCATCCGGTCGGCAGCCTGGGAGACTGCGACCCATGAGGTTCCGGGCGTCCCAGGTGGCCGACGTGGTCGGCGGTCGGCTGGTCGGTGGCGACGTGGACCTCGACGGGGCCACCCAGGACTCGCGCGACGTCACCGCGGGCTGCCTGTTCGTGCCCCTGCAGGCCGAACGCGACGGCCACGGGTTCATCGGGGCCGCCATGGCCGCTGGAGCCGGCGCCCATCTGACGGCCCGCCCGGCCGGTGGGGATGTGGGTCGTGCCGGCCCGGCCATCGAGGTGGCCGACACGTCGGCGGCCCTCACCGCGCTGGGCGCCGCGGCCCGTTCGTCGATCACCGCACCGGTCGTCGGTATCACCGGGTCCGTCGGCAAGACGTCGGTCAAGGACCTGGCCCGCTCGGTGCTGGCCCGCCGGGGCCCGGTGCACGCCAGCCACCGGTCGTTCAACAACGAGATCGGGGTACCGCTCACCCTGCTCGGCACGCCGGACGACGCCTCGTCGGTCATCGTCGAGATGGGGGCCCGCCGGGAGGGCGACATCGGCGACCTGTGCGCCGTGGCCCGGCCCGACATCGGGGTGCTGACCACGGTGGCCGCCGCCCACACCGGGGTGTTCGGATCGCTCGAGGCGGTGGCCCGCACCAAGGGCGAGTTGTTCGCCGCCCTGCCGGCCGAGGGCTGCGCGGTCGTCAACGTCGATGTTCCCGAGGTCGTCGCCCAGGCTGCCCGGACCCGGGCCAGGACGCTGACGTTCGGCGATGCCGGCGAGGTGCGGGCCCGGGACGTGGTGCTCGACGACGGGCTGCGGCCCGCCTTCCGTCTGGAGTCGCCGTGGGGCCGTGCCGAGGTGCGTCTGGGTGTGCGGGGCGCCCACATGGTGGCCAACGCCCTGGCTGCCGCCTCGGTGGGTCTGGTGCTCGACGTGACCATCGACGATGTGGCGGCCGGGTTGTCCGAGGCCGGGCTGTCGCCGTGGCGCATGGAGTTGGCCACCGCGCCGTCGGGGCTGCGGGTGCTCAACGACGCCTACAACGCCAACCCGGCCTCGATGGTCGCCGCCCTCGACGCCCTGGCGGCCCTCGACGCCGACCGTCGGGTCGCCGTCCTGGGTTACATGGCCGAGCTGGGCGGCGACGCGCCCGGCGAGCACCGGCGGGTGGCGGAGCATGCCGAGGCCCTGGGGGTCGAGTTGCTCGCCGTGGGCACCGACCTCTACGGCGTCGCCTCGCTCGACGCCGACGCGGCCGCCGAGGCCCTGGCCGACCGAGGGGCCGGTGAGGCCGTGCTGGTCAAGGGCAGCCGGGTGGCCGGTCTCGAGGTCCTGGCGGCCCGGTTGCTGGCCTGAAACGGGTCGGCGACGGTCAGTCGCCGTCGACCGGGAGTTCCCGGGGGGCCAGCGGGGTGTTGGAGCGGTTCCAGACGGCCAAGTCGTCGGCGTCGCACACCCGGCAGAGGTGCACGACCTCCATCGACTGGATCGACAGCTGGCTGCCCCTCGACTTGTCGACGATGGACCGCACGGCCTGACGCACGTCGGTTGATGCGCACGTCGGGCAGGTGGGGGTGCGGTCCCGGACCCACGACAGCCCGCAGGCCTCGCAGGTGACGGTGATGACCTCGGCGCCTGGTTCGCCGTCGCGGCGCCCGGTGAGGCGCTCGTCCTCGCCGCAGCCCGGGCATCGCACTTCGACCATACGCCCACGGTACCGGCCGGTCGTAGGGTGGGCGGGTGCCCGACCACTACCGCACCCTCGGGGTGGCGCCGACGGCGAGCGCTGACGAGATCCATCAGGCCTACCGGGATCTGGCCCGACGGCTCCATCCGGATGCGGTGGCCGATCCGGCGCAGCGGGCGGCGGCTGCGCAGCGCATGGGGGCCGTCAACGACGCCTGGCGGGTTCTGGGCGACGCCGACCGGCGGCGGGCCTACGACGAGAGCCGCCGGCCGGCCCCGCGGCCGGGTCCCCGCCCCGAGCGCCGCCCTGATCCGGAGCCGGTGTCTGCCCACGACTCGTTCCAGGATGTCGAGGTGTCGGCCGGGGTGGGGTGCCTGTTGTCCTACGGCCCGGTGTTCATCGCCGGGGCCGTGCTGTTCCTGATCCTGGTGGTCACCGCGGTGGCCCGGGACAGCGGCGATGACGGACCGCCCCGGTTGGAGCCGGGACGCTGCGTGGACGTCGTCGAGGAGGACCTTCGGGTGGTGCCGTGCACCGGGGTCGAGGTGCGGATCGTGGCCCGGGGTGTGGCCGGCACCTCGTGTCCCGAAGGGTCGCTGGCCGTGGTGCTGCCGACCCGCACTGAGCAGGTGTGCCTGGCCCCGCCGGCGGGCTGAGCACCGTTCCCGTCGACGGCGGGGATACCCTCCACGGTCGCAACGGACCGTTAGCTCAGTTGGCTAGAGCGCCCGCCTCACACGCGGGAGGTCACTGGTTCAAGTCCAGTACGGTCCACGGTGAAGTTCTGTGCCCCGCCCCTTTCTGGGGGGAAGTGACAGACTCAAACCGTGAGGAAGTACGCGGTTGCTCTGACGTTCCTGCTGGTCGTCTCGGGGTGTGGCGGTAGTTCGGACACTGCAACTCCAGCAACGACTCCGGCACCGACCACCACGGTGGCTCCGGCTACGACGGTGGCTCCGGCGGTGTCTCCCACTACGACGACAATCACACCACGCGAACCAACTGCGGCCAGCGTTGATCCTTCGCAATGTCGTATTGCCGACGCCCGGACGTTCGTCGAGCGGGTGACGTACTCCGTTGGCTTTCCCCTTGCCGGCAACACGCCGGCAACGGGAGCTATCAAGGTCGTCCTTCTCCCAGTCGACTTCTCCGACGCAGTCGGAACCGGGCAGGAGATCTCCGACGCAGGAATCCAGATCGACCTGTTCAACGAATGGGTCCGGTCCCAGTCACGATCAGCCCTCACCGTCGACTGGGCGTTCCCCGTGGCGTGGTTTCGAGCCTCGCGGCCATCTTCCGACTACGGCCTCGATCCCGATTCCGTCTACGCGGCCATGCGCGGTGGCGACGTCCGCGCCTATGCGGCCATCGTCGAGGCGTTCGGCACAGAAGTCGTCGCCCTCGCCGATCCGGTCGTCGACTTCACCGACGTCCAGTTCGTCTACGTGCTCCTCCCTGAGACGATCGTCCACATCGACCCCCATGTCGGCTACTTCCACCTCGACGTTCCGTCCGACGAAGGCCCGATCGAGAAGCTGTGGGGTGGCGGCGCGTTCTTCTACCGCCCCGATGCCTACGGCGACGACAAGGAGTTGTGGAGCGTCTGGATCCATGAGATCGGTCACACCTGGGGCCTCGCCGGGCATGCTCCGGTGGCGATTCTCGGCAGGGAAGACGAACAGGGTTCCACCGACTCGGACCTGCACCTCATGGGGAGCCAGGACGCGCTCCACAAGGTGTTCTCCGTCTGGGACCAATGGCTGCTCGGTTGGCTGCCGGACGAGGAGGTCTACTGCCTTCCGGGATCCCGACTCGACCGGACCGACGTCGAGCTCGTCGCATTGGAACGCCCGGAAGAGGCCGGCTACCGGGCGGCGATGATCCCGCTCACCGAGTCGTCGATCCTCGTGGTGGAATCCCGCCGATCGGAGGGTTACGGGGAGCGTGCGGCACCGTACGGCAACGGCGTTGTGGTGTACGTGGTCGACACCACTCTGGACTACGACCGGAGTGGTGAAGTAAACGGTGTTGCCCTCGATCGCTTTGCGGCCTACCTGGCGCCTCCCCTCACCTTCTCGGAACGAATCGCGCGCGGGCAATCGAGTAGGGCGGGCATGGATCCGTTCCTGATGCTCGGTGAGTCGGTCACCTACGACGGCGTCACCGTTTCCGTCGTCCAGAGCGGAGACCGCGACGTGGTGCGGATCGTCCGCACCGCACCGCCGACCACCACGGTGGCGCCGGCTACCACTTTGGAGCCGACCAGCACTGTGGGGTCCACTAGTGGCCCACAAAATAATGTCGTGGCCGGTTGCGGGTGGTTTGATTCACAGCAGGCGGCTCAAGAATGGCTTGAAGCAAGCCCCGGTTTTGGCGAGGGCGTTGACGGCAACGAAGATGGGGTTGCCTGCGGAGTCGGCGACTTTGGTGGTCTCAACGACTGCGGCGGAACCAGCCCAGAGTTTGTATTGGCGCACCTTTGCCCCAACGCCCGCACTGAGTGATCACGGACTGGTCGATAGGTGGCCGCCTGTGGGCATCCACACCCCGGGGGCTCCGGTGCCCCCCGACACGGGATGGGTGAGCTGACCGCCCGCCTGGAAGGTTCTTGACCTCTCAGGGCACGACCAGACGAGTGTCACATCGCTGAAACACCATGGGTTGTGAACACAGGGTGGTTGCTGGCTAGAGCACCCGTGTCACACGCGGGAGGTCACGGGTTCACGTCCAGCACGGTCCACGGATGCACCACGGTTTGCCGTCTCCGACACTGGCTGCGACCATGAA
>CAZPGL010000047.1:0-14096 GCA_964586175.1 uncultured Microthrixaceae bacterium
TCATCCTGGATGAGTCCGACTCGTACGGGGTCGAGATGGGCCTGCAGCTGGTGGATGCCGCCGGCGAGGGCGAGGTGCGCCTCGTCTCCATGGCCCCCAACAACGAGATGAGCGGCCTGCGCACCGCCCTGGCCATGGGTGCAGCGAGCGCTGTGCTGGTCAGCGATGATGCGCTGGCCGGCTCGGACGCCCTGTCCACGGCCAAGGTGCTGGCCAAGGCCATCGAGCGCTGCGAGCCCACCCTGATCCTGGCTGCCACCGAGTCCAGCGACGGCTACACCGGCACCGTTCCGGTGCAGATCGCCGAGTTGCTCGATCTGCCGTCGGTGACCTTCGGCAAGGAGATCGAGGTTGCCGACGGTGTGGCCACCGTGAAGCGCCAGACCGAGGCCGGCTACGACGAGATCGAGTGCTCGCTGCCGTGCGTCGTGTCGGTCACCGCTGGTGTGGTCGAGCCCCGCTACCCGTCCTTCAAGGGCATCATGGCCGCCAAGAACAAGCCGGTCGAGGAGCTCGACCTGGCCGGCCTCGGCATCGACCCGGCCACCGTCGGTTGGGCCGGCGCCCGCCAGGAGATCACCGACATCGCCGAGGCCCCGGCCCGCGAGGCCGGCGAGATCGTTCACGACGAGGGCGACGCCCACGAACGCATCCTGGCGTTCCTGGACGACCTCAAGGTTCTGTAGGAGGCCGCTGTGGGAATCGCGAAGATCTGGATCTACGGCGAGTCGGTCGACGGCGCCACCACCACCACCACGCTGGAACTGCTGGCCAAGGCCCGTACCTTGGCCGACACCGTCGAGGTCGTCGTCCACGGCGACGCCGCTGGCCTGGCCGCCGAACTGGGTGATCACGGCGCGGCCGCCGTGCTGAGTATCGGCGACCTGGGTACCGGCCTGGCCGGGCCCCGGGTGGCATCGGCCGTTGCCGGTGCCGTGGCAGCCGGCACCGGACCCGACGTCGTGCTGTGCGCCACCACCTACGACGGCCGCGACGTGGCCGGCCGCCTCTCGGCCAAGCTGGACGCTCCGGTCATCACAAACGTGGTCGACCTGGTCGCCGACGGCGACCGCCTGCTCGGCACCGAGCCGGTGTTCGGGGGCACCACCGACGTGAGCACTGGGTTCACCGGTGACGGCACGGCCATCTTCCTGGTCCGCCCCAAGTCGTTCGTGGCCGAAGCCGCGGGCGGCGCGGCGGCCACCGTGGGCAGCCTCGAGGTCGGCGACCTGGGCAACACCGGCGGATCGGTCGTCAAGGACCGCTTCGTCGAGGAGAGCACCGGCCCCAAGCTGGACGAGGCGGCCATCGTCGTCTCCGGCGGCCGTGGCCTCGGCGAGGCCGACAAGTACTCGATGATCGAGTCGCTGGCCGGTCTGCTCAAGGGCGCCGCCGGTGCCTCCCGGGCCGTGGTCGACGCCGGTTGGGTGCCCTACTCGTACCAGGTGGGCCAGACCGGCAAGGTCGTGAAGCCCACCGTCTACCTGGCCTGCGGCATCTCCGGTGCCACCCAGCACCTGGTGGGGATGAAGGGCTCGGCCAACATCATCGCCATCAACAAAGACGAGGAGGCCCCCATCTTCGGGGTGGCCGACCTCGGCATCGTGGGAGACGTGCACAAGGTGCTGCCCGCCCTCATCGAGGCCCTCGAAGCCCGATGACCGCCGCCGGCTGAGGCCGGCCGCGAACGGACGAACACGACGGTTCCGGCTCCGACGGGGTCGGGACCGTCGTCGTTTTCACCCGGCGGCACGGTGGTCGCGGGTGTCGAGGGCCCAGGCCAGCCCGTCGTCGGGGTCAGCCACGGCCAAGCCGAGGTGCCAACCGGGCACTGGTGATCCGTCGTCCCACGACCACCAGGCCAACTCGAGGACGGCGTCGCCCAGTTCGCCGGGGTCGGGCGGCCAGTCGTCGTCGAAGCCGGCAAGCAGGTGGGCACACCACCAGGCATCGAAGCGGCCCCGGGCCGTGCCGGGACGGCGGCCGTGGGCCCCGCCCGAGGCTGCAGCCCATGCCAGGTGGGTCATGGCCTCGTCGGCGCCGATGGGTCGCATCCGGGCGGTCGTCGCACCGAGGGCGGCGACGGCTGCCGGAGCATCGCCGGTGACGGCCACCGCCCGCGATGTGCCCTCCGACTGTTCGGTCCACGTGCGGGTCAGGTCGCGGAGGGCGTCGACGGCGGGGTCGTCGACGGCGGGGCCGGCCGATGGCAGGTCGACCGGATCGAGCCGGCCGGTCGGCGGGGCCGGGTCGTCGATGTCGTAGGGCCCGATGGCGGGGCCGTCGGTCGCCGGTTCCCATGCGGCCAGCCGCAGGGGCAGATCCAACGGATCGTCGGGAAGCACCAGGCCGGTCAGGTCCTCGCCCCTGGTGACCCGTTCGTGGGCCACCAGAGCCCGCAGCGGGCCGTCGGGCAGGTGCGGTTCGAGGTCGGCCCAGCTCCGCCCGGACGCGGCCACCTCGGCCAGCGGGGCCAGCCCGAACCGCTGGGCGTCGCGCCCAACGGCCCGGGCTGCGGCGTCGGCCGGGCCGGCCAGGGCCAGGCGGTGGTCGGCGTGGTCGGCGGCCGGCCAGAGTTGGTGGCCCCGCTCGTGGGCACCCCGGGCCCGCTCGGCGACGGCTTCGACGCTGTCCCAGTCGCCATCGTCGCAAGCCTCGTCGACGGCCCGGAGCAGGCCGTCGAGGTCCCCGGTGTCGAGCAGCCGGTCGAGGGGCCGGGCAGGACTCACAGGAGCGGCCACGGCACCCGACGGCCGGTGGGGTCGTGGGGGAGCACCCCGTCGGTGGCCAGGGCCCGGGCCCGGGCGGTCACCGCGTCGACCTCGAACGGGTCGAGCAGGTCGGCCAGGGCGGTCGACGGCCCGTCCTCGACGAGCCGCCACAGATCGGCCACCAGGTCGGTGTCGAGCGGTTCACCGGCCCAGTCCCAGATGACGGTGCGCACCTTGAACTGGTGGTGGAAGCACAAGGCGTTGTCGACAGCCCAGATCCGGCCGTCGCAGCCGGCCAGCACGTGGCCGGCCTTCCGGTCGGTGTTGTTGGCCACCAGGTCGAAGGCGGCCAGGCGCCGCAGGGCCGGGACGTGGTCGGGGAGGTCGCGCAGGGTGAAGAAGTGCTGTTCGTAGTCGCACGGCACGAAGAGTTGGACCGACCCCGGTCCGAGCGGACCGTCCCGCAGCACGGTCGGCGGTACGAGCCCCCAGCCCAGCTGGTGGGTCAGCTCCCAGGCCGCCACCTCCCGCCGGTGGATGTCGGGCGGGAAGTCGTGGAGGGAGCGCTCGCCACGGCCCGGCTTGTAGACGCCCTGGAGCAGATGGTCGTCGCACGCGACGTCGACGAGGAACGTGGCATTGGACGACCACGGCATGCGGCCCAGCACGTCGAGGTCGCCGTCGGTCAGGACGGCGACGGCGTCGGCGTCGGCGATGGGGCCCCGGGGTCGGAACGGCGAGTCGGGGGCCGGCTCGGCGTCAGTTGCCACAGGGGCACCAGCCGTCGTTGGCCGGCTCCAATGGCGCCCCGCACCACGGGCACGGCGGCCGGCCGGCGGCCACCAGCCCGCGGGCCTGGCCGACGAACGCCGCCACCTGCTCGCGGCGCACCGGGAAGCGGGCCTGGGCCGGGGTGGCGTCGTCGCGCACCAGCTCCTCGGCGAACAGGATCAGCCGGTCGGTGGACTGCTGGTAGGTGACCCCGAGGCTGCCCACCACCCAGGCCGGCTCGCCGGGCTCGACGAAATCCTGGGGGCCGGCCCCGGCGTCGTCCCCGTCGGGACCGACCGGCGGCAGGTCGGCCAGCAGGCGGTCCAGGAACTCAGCCAGCCCGGCCATCTGCTGCTTCTCCAACTTCAGCGACACGAGGTCGCCGGCCCGCTGAGCCTGCAGGTAGAAGACCCGGCGCCCCTGGGGCCCGGTGGTGCCGGCAGCGAGCACGTCGGTGTCGTCCCAGTCGATCTCGGGGCGGTTCATGCCAGGGCCAGCTCCCGCAGCGACCCCTGGGTGTTGACGGCCAGCACCACGGGGCGTTCGGCGGTGTGGAGCACGGCGCTCACCGAGCACGGGCCGACGACGATGCGCTGGAACAGGTCGAGTGGGGTGCCGAGCGCGGTGGCCAGGGCGGCCTTGATGGGGTCGGCGTGCGAGACGCACACGATGGCCTCACCGGGGTGGTTGGCCACCAGGACCGCCACCTGGCCGGTGATACGGGCCTGCATCTCGGCGAACGACTCGCCCTTGGGGAATCGGAACACCGACGGCTGGCGCTGCACGGTGGCCCACGCCTTGAGCTTCATGAGGTCGCGCAGCTTGCGGCCCGTCCAGGCGCCGAAGTCGCACTCGTTGAGGCCGGGGGCGATCCGGACCCGCCGGCCCACGGCCCGGGCGATGGGCGACGCTGTCTGCCTGGTGCGCTCCATCGGTGAGGCGTACACCGCGGCCACGCCCTTGCCGGGCAGGGTGGGCAGGGCGTCGGTCAGCCGGGCCGCCACCCAGGCCGCCTGGTCGCGGCCCTCGTCGGACAGGTGGAGGCCGGGGGCCCGGCCGGGCAGGGTGGCGCCGGTGGTCGGCGTGCGGCCGTGGCGGACGTAGAGCACCAGCGTGGGCTTGACGGGGTTCGTAGCCATCGGCCGCTCAACCTACCCTGCCGGGATGGACCGGAACCGTGCCCTGGCCGCCGTGCACGACGAGGTGGTGGCCTGCCGGGCCTGCCCCCGGCTGGTCGCTTGGCGCGAGCAGGTGGCGGCCGAGAAGCGGGCCGCCTACCGGGACCAGGAGTACTGGGGTCGGGGGGTGCCGGGGTTCGGCGATCCGGCGGCCCGCATCCTGATCGTCGGCCTTGCCCCGGCGGCCCATGGGGCCAACCGCACCGGCCGGGTATTCACCGGCGACCGGTCGGGCGACTTCCTGTTCGCCGCCCTGCACCGGGTGGGGTTGGCCAACCAGGCCGAGGCCACCGGCCGCGGCGACGGCCTCGAGTTGACCGACGTGTTCATCACCGCTCCGGTCAAGTGCGCCCCGCCGGCCAACAAGCCGACGCCCGACGAGCGGGCGGTCTGCCGGCCGTTCTTCCAGCGGGAGGTGGCCGCCCTGGACCGGGTGCGGGTCGTGGTGGTGCTCGGCCAGATCGGCTACCAGGCGGCGGCCGTCGAGTTCGGCCTGCCGGCGCCCCGCCCCAAGTTCGGCCACGGCGTCGAGGCCCCGGTCCCCGACGGGCCGACCGTGCTCTGCTCGTACCACGTGAGCCAGCAGAACACGTTCACCGGCCGGCTCACCGGGCCCATGTTCGACGCCGTGCTCCAGCGGGCGGTGACTCTGGCCGATGGCCGGTAGCCTCCACGCCGTGACGTCGACGAACCGTTCCCCCCGCCGCCTGACCGGCCTGGTGCTGGCCGCCGTGCTGCTGACCGCCGGCTGCGCCAACTCGGCCGAACCCAACGGCTGGGACGAGCAGGCCGACTCCACGGGCCGAGGCCTGGCCGAGCGCAACTTCCTCGAGGCCTGCATCGAGGCCAACGACGACCTGCCGGCCGCCCAAGGCGAGGCGTTCTGCGAGTGCGTGCTGGTGGCCGTCCAGGAAGCCGTCACCTACGGGAAGTTCAAGGAACTCGACGACCACATCCGCAAGAACGGCGACGAGATCACCGCCTCCGGCCTGGCCGAGGGCTACCCCTGGTTCGGCGACGCGGTCGGCGGCTGTTCGTGACCTGAGCGCCGGTCCGCCGGCGCTGTCGTGTGTGCCGGTCGGCGGTCAGCCGGCCTTGACGGGAATGCCAACCCTCGCAGTGGGGTTGGCCCATTCGGGCCAGCGGGTGCGGCTCTTTTCGGCCAACTTGTGCATCAGGGTGATGGCACCGGGGTCCGAATCGCCGGGCCGGCCCTCGATCACGCCCTCCTCCAGCATCTTCATGATGATCTGACGGCCCAGCTCGGTGCGGACGACGGTCAGCGTCCAGTCGTTGTTCTCGCCGATGCCGCCCGTGGAGATGTCGGCGTGCTCGGCGGCGAAGTCCGGGCAGTGGTTGCAGCCTTCTCGGGTCCAGGCGTGGCATTCCTTCAGGTTGATCTCGTGGTAGTCGCCGTTGCGCATCCAGATCTGGAACACGCCCTTGATGTTCATCTTCACCATGTCCTCCTTGCGGAGGCGGTACTTGGCGAGGAACAACTCCTCGAAGATCGAATCGTCGAACGACTTGGAGCACAGCAACCCGATGTTGAGCTTGATGGGTTTGCCGGCCTTGCCGACCTTGCGATGCCACATGACGGGCCCGATCGACGTCTGGCAGCTCATGCCGACCAGGGCCAGCGACGACAGGCCCCGTTCCCGGGCTTCGCCGATGGCCATCGTGTTGGCCGAGTAGGTGTAGCGGCTGCCCGCCCCGGCCAGCACCGACTCGCGGTCGGTGGCCAGAGCCGGCACGGCCTTCCAGTTGGTCTCGTCGTCGCTGGCTGACGCCTCCAGGTGCGACGTGAGCGCACCGTCGATGATGCCGTTGTCGAGGCACCAGATGAGGATGGCCGAAACCAGCCCACCGTCCTGGCCCAACTGGTGCACGGTGGCGTCCGAGGCCCGGGTGAGCAGCACATCCTTGTAGACGCCGGCCATCTCGTCGGGCCGCCGGTGGCGGGCGAACAGGTGCTGGTCGGCTTCGGTCTCCCAGTCGCGGAAGCGGGGGCAGGCCCGGGTGCACGACGTGCAGCCCTTGACCCCGTGGGCGCAGTCGTCGAGGCCCAGCTCCTCCTCGAGATGGAACGGCGTGTAGGCGCCCGGGGCGTGCTCGTAACCGATCACGTCGTGGGGGCAGGAGATGACGCACCCGGCGCAACCCGTGCAGAGCCCCGACGTGATGACCTCGTCGTAGAGCTCCTTCCACTGGAACGTCCACTTCTTGGCCATGGCCGCCGACCGTAGCCGCCGCTATCTCGAACCGTGTTGTCCGCCCCGGCCGGTGATGGCGCCCCTGACAGGACTCGAACCTGTGCACACGGCTCCGGAGGCCGATGCTCTATCCGCTGAGCTACAGGGGCTGGAACGGGTCAGGCTAGCGGGCCGGGCCGTCAGCCCGGCCGGTCGGCGGCCAGCAGCGCGGCCCCCAGCGCACCGGCGTCGGGGCCCAGCTCGGCGAGGCGGATCTCGACGGCCGGCCGGTGGTCGGCGGCCCGGAGCAGGCGGCCCAGCCAGCGGTCGGTGCCGGCCCGCAGCGGCTCGCCGATGTCGGCCAGCCCGCCGCCCAGCACGACGAGGGACAGGTCCAGCAACTCGACCAGGTTGGCCACCCCCCGGGCCACCTCCCGGCAGAAGTCGTCGAGGATGGCCAGCGCGTCGGGATCGCCGTCGTGGAGTGCCTCGGTGACGTGGTGCCCGGTCACCGCCTCCACCGACCCGGCAGCAGCCACACTGGCGGCGAACCGGCCGTCGGCCGCCGCCTGGCGGGCCATGCGCCCCAGGGCGTTGCCGGAGGCAAAGTACTCCCACGGCCCGGGCTGGCCGGTGAGGTGGGTGGGTCCGTGGGCGTCGACCACCATGTGGCCGGCCTCGCCGGCGAACCCGTGGGCACCGGTGATCAAGCGGCCATCGACCACCAGGCCGGCGCCGATGCCGGTACCCAGGGCGACGAAGGCGAAGTGGTCGTGGCCCCGGCCGGCCCCGAGGCGGGCCTCGGCCCACGCCCCGGTGGTGGCGTCGTTACCGCATGCCACCGGAACGCCCACGGCGGCAGCCAGGGCCGGTCCGACGGCGAACTCGACCAGTCCGGGCAGGTTGGGGGAGTGGCGCACCGTGCCGTCGTCGGTGATCAGCCCGGCGATGCCCAAGCCAACGGCATCGGCCTCGCCGTGGGTGGCCCGCAGGTCGCCGATCAGCCCGGACAGGGTGGCGACCAGCGTCGGGCCGTCGCCGGCACTGGAAGCGTCGGCCCGCCCGAGCACCCGGTGGTCGACCGGGTCGACGGCCAGGGCCCGGGCGTAGGTACCCCCGACGTCCAGACCGATGTTCATGTCGTGCAGGCTACGTGGCGCCCGATCAGCCCCTGATGCCCAGCAGGGCGAACGCCGCTTCGGTGGAGCGCCGGGTGCTCGACGCGCCCCCGATGATGCGGCGCCGTACCGCCCCGGACACGGTGTCGATGGTCAACACCATGGCGATGGTCACCGCCAACACCGCCCCGACCGCCGGGAAGTTCCGGAAGATCAACTGGGACACCAACTCGGCACCCACCCCGCCGGCCCCGATCATGCCCAGCACCGCCGACGCCCGCACGTTGATCTCGAAGCGGAACAGCCAGTACGAGGTGATCACCGGCATGACTTGGGGGAGCACCCCCCAGCGCATTCGCCCGACCCACCGGCCCCCGCAGGACTCGACGGCCTCGACCGGCCCGTAGTCGATGCTCTCGATCGACTCGCATGCCCATTTACCCAAGGTGCCCACCGAGTGGATGCCGATGGCCAGCGCACCGGCCCAGGGCCCCAGGCCGGTCACCGGAATCAGGATGACGGCGAGGATCAACTCGGGGACCGCTCGGATGGCGTTGAAAAGTTGCCGTACCGGCAACCGCACCCACCCTGGGCTCACGTTGTCGGCGGCGAGGAACGCCAGGGGCAGCGAGACCACCGCCCCGATCACGGTGCCGATCCAGGCGATGTGCACCGACTCGAAGACCTTGCCGAACACCCCCCGGTCGGAGGCTTCGTCGAACGCCGGTGGGAACATCCGCCGGACGATGTTCCAGGCGTCGGCCGGCGCACCCAGCAGCCGTTCGAGGGTGATGTCGAGCCCCGACAGCGACCAGATGACCGCGACGCCCGCGAGACCGACGAGCAGCCACCGCCGTCGGGCGGTGGGCGGGCGGGTCGGCCGCTCGACGGTGGCGGTCACGTGGTCACACCAGCCGCCTGCGGATGACCACGCTGACCTGCTCGATGATCAACACGATGGCGAAGATGATGAGGAGGATGCCGAGCACCCGGTCGAAGCGGAAGTACTGCCGTTGTGCTTCGACGACCCGCCCGACGCCGCCGGCGCCGACGAGCCCCAGCACGACGGAGGCTCGGATGTTCAGCTCGAACACGTAGAGGGCGTAGGCGACGTAGGCGGGAAGCACGGTGGGGAGGACCCCGGTGCGGACCGCTGGGCCGTGGCGGCCACCGGCCGCTCGGGCCGCTTCGAGCGGCCGGGGATCGGCGCCGTCGATGGTCTCGGAGAACAGCTTGACCATGACCCCCAGCGAGAAGACCGACAGGGCCCACGAGCCGGCGAAGGCCCCGATGCCGATGGCGGTCACCAGCAGCTTGGCCCAGAACAGGTCGGGGACGGCCCGCACCACGTTCATCACCGATCGGCTGACCACATGGGTCACCCGGTTCGGCGTCGTCAGCGACGACATGGCGAACGAGATGGGCAGGGCCAGGCTGCACCCGATGAGCGTCGACACGATGGCGATCTGGAACGTCTCGATGAGCGGGTCGATGACGTTGTGGCGGTCGAAGACCCAGTCCCACGGGATCGGCCAGAACTTCTCCCACAGCGGGTTCGTCCAGACCTCCCAGAACGTCGACGGGGCGAACCCCACCTGCCGGGCGGCGTACAGGCTGTAGGCCGCGACCAGGGCGGCCACGACGAGCGTCCACGGCCGGCGTGGCGGTCGTACGGGTCGTGCAGCCGGTGCGACCGGTTCGGTCATGTCGGCTCGTTCTGAGCCGGCTGGTCCTGTGCCGGTTCGGCCGGCTCGCCCTGGGTCGGCTCGTCGATGGCGAGCAGGTCGTCGTCGGTGATGGCCCGGCCGTAGATCTGGCGGAAGGTGGCGTCGTCGACATCGGCGATGTCGCCGTCGTACACCAGCTCGCCTTCCCGAAGGCCGATCAGCCGGCGTCCGTACTCCTGGGCCAGATCGAGGAAGTGCAGGTTGACCAGGGTCGTGATGCCGAGGTCCTGGTTGATGCGCTGGAGGTCGGCCATCACCTGGCGGCTGGTCACCGGGTCGAGGGCGGCGACCGGCTCGTCGGCCAGCATCACCGACGGATTCTGAGCCAGGGCGCGGGCGATGCCCACCCGCTGCTGCTGGCCCCCGGACAGGTTGGACGCCCGGACGTATGCCTTCTCGACGATGCCCACCCGTTCGAGGGCCTGCAGCGCCGCCTCGCGGTCTTCGGCGGGCCACAGGCCGAGGGTGGATCTCCAGGCCGGCACCGAGGCGAGACGGCCCATCAGCACGTTGTTCAACACGGTGGTCCGGTCAACCAGGTTGAAGGTCTGGAAGATCATGCCGATCCGGGCCCGGGCCTGGCGCAGGGTGGCCGGTGCGGCGCCGACGACCTCGACGCCGTCCACGGTGATCGAACCGGTGGTGGCAGGGACCAGACCGTTGAGGGCGCGCAGCAGAGTCGACTTTCCGGCTCCCGACAACCCGACGATGACGACGAACTCGCCGTCGTCGATCGTCAGGTCGAGGCCGCGCAGGGCCTTGACGCCACCCCGGTAGGTGACCGAGACGTCCTCGAAGCGGATCATGACCCGGCCGGTCCTCTGGGGTGGCGGCGGGGCTGTCGGTCAGCCGAGAGGCTCGGAGATGCCGAGGGCCTCAGCGGCGGAGCGGACGATGTCGAAGTCGGATTCGACGGCACGACGGATGTCGGTCCAGCCGTAGATCGAGTCGAACATGAGCTCGCCTTCCTCGGTGGCCAGGTAGGCGTCGATGGCGTCGTAGATGGCGGTCTTCAGCTCATCGGGCAGGTCCGAACTCACGGCGACGACGTCGTTGGGGATCTCGGCGGTGATGTTGAACACGATCACCTTCTCACCGACGTCGGTGGACTCTTTGCGCAATGACCGTCGAGCGTCGTCGTAGGACAGACCGACGTCGGCGTCACCGTTGTAGACGGCGATGATCGAGGCGTCGTGGCCCCCGGTGAACACCGGGTTGATGCCCGTGGTCGGGTCGATGCCGGCGTCGATGAGCTGTAGGGCCGGGAACAGGTAACCGGACGTCGAGCTCTCACCGGTGAACGCGACGGTCTTGCCGGCGATCGCCGACAGGGGAGCCGTGCACGACGAACCGGGTGACACCTCGCCGGCGTCGACCGTTTCGCCGAGCGCCTTGCCGTCGTCGCCGAAGTACACGCCGACCTGGAGGGCGACCGCGTCGAGGGCCCCGACCTGGACCACGCCGTCGGCACCGTTCTCGAGTGCGGTGGCCGGCTCGGGTGCGGCGTCGCAGATGCTGGCGTCGTTGGTGAACCACTGGCCGTGGTAGGTGGCCGCGCCGTAGCGGATCGACTGGATGAGCGGTTCGATGTTGCCGAACTGGTCCTTGGCCAGCGTGTACCCGAACGGCCCGAAGGCGCCGAGGTCGGCGTTCCCGGTGCCCATCGCGGTCACCAGACCCGTGTAGTCGGTGGTGACGATGCCCTCGACCTCAATGCCGAGCGCCTCCTCCAGTACGTCGATGAACGGCTGGATGTCGTCCTGGAGGGTCTCTTGTTCCTGGCTGGGGACGAAGCCGAAGGTGATCTTGTCCGGCCAGGCGTTCGGGTCGTCGTCGCTCCCGCAGGCCGCGGTCACCAAGATGACAGCGAGGATGGCGGTGAGCAGTCGAGTGAGGCGTGATCGTTGCATGGCTGTTCCTCGGGACGGTGAATGTTCCAGCGCCGACACTAGCCAGCGTTCGCGGAGTCGTCTGCGGTGGGACCTTTGCCGGCTGGTCGTCGTACCCTGACCCGACCATGAGCGACCTTCAGCCGCATACGGGCTTCGGCTTCGGCTCCCGCGGGCGGTTGGCCGCCATCACCGCGATGTGTTGCTGGTCGGCGGGCAACGTCATCGTGGCCTCGTCGGACATGCCGGGCCTGCAGATCGCCTTCTGGCGATTGCTGTTGGGCGGCGTCACCTACGGGCTGGTGTTCTTCGGGACGGGTCGTCGGCTGCACTGGGCGACCGTTCGTCTGGTGTTCCTGCCCGCCGTCGTCATCGGGTTGGAGATCGGCACGTTCTTCACCGCCCTGCGCAACACCACCGTGGCCAATGCCACCATCATCGGCGCCCTCCAGCCCATCGTCCTGTTGGCGGTGGCGTCACGCCGGTTCCAGGAGTCGGTCACCCGGTTGTTGTTCGGGGCCTCGCTGATCGCCGTGGGCGGGGTGGCCGTCGCCGTGCTCGGTTCGTCCGACGAGGTGGCGTGGAGTCCCCGGGGCGACTTGTTGGCCTTCCTGTCGATGTTCCTGTTCTCTGCCTACTTCGTCACCGTCAAGAACGTCCGGGGCCGGGTCGACACGTTCACCTTGCAGACCGTGTCGATGGCGATCGGAGCCATGGTGGTGTTCCCGATGGCTGCCGTCGACGCCGGGACCCTCGCCGTCCCGGTGCCGTCGTGGGCCGAATGGAGGCTGGTCCTCCTGCTGCTGGCCATCCCGGGGACCGGGCATGTCCTCATGAACTGGGCCCATCTGCACGTTTCGCTCAGCCTCACCGGCATGCTCACCCTGGCCATCCCCGTAGTGTCGGCCGGTGGAGCCTGGCTGGCGATCGACGAGCCCATCACGGCGGTGCAGGTGCTCGGCATGACGGTCGTCGTGGTCGTGTTGGCGTTCGTCGTGCGCCGCGACGTCGCCCTCCGGGCTCCGATGGGCAGACGTTGAGTCCACCGTTTACAGTGGCCGGGAGACACGCACACTGAGATCCGAGGAGGAGCAATGAGCGTCGACGGCACGTGGAACGTGACCATGCAGACCCCGATGGGGGCCCAGGCCGGCACCCTGACCCTGGCCAGTGACGGCGGGACACTCACCGGGACCATGTCCGGCCCCCAGGGCTCGTTGGACCTCGAGGAGGGCACGGTTGACGGAAACACCGCCTCATGGGTGGTCAACATGACGTCGCCCATGCCGATCAAGGTCGAAGCCTCGGCCGCTGTCGACGGCGACACCATCACCGGTGAAGCCAAGTTGGGTGCGTTCGGCGTGGCCCCATTCGAGGGGACCCGAGTCTGATGGACGTCACCACCACCGACGGAGTGCCGGGCCGGCGCATTACCGCAGTGCGGGGCGTGGCCATGGGCTCGACCGTGCGATCCAAGAACGTCGGCAAGGACATCGGTGCCGGACTCAAGTCGCTGGTCGGCGGCGAGTTGAAGAGTTATTCCGACATGCTCATCGACGCCCGCACCCAGGCCCTGGCCCGCATGGAGGAGCACGCCGCCGAGCTGGGCGGCGACGCCGTGGTGAACCTGCGCATCACCACGTCGCAGGTGGCCGGCGGGGCGGCCGAGATCCTTGCCTACGGCACCGCGGTGACCACCGAACCGGCCTGAGCCGGTTCAGCTGGCCCGGGCGAGCCGGTCGGCCACGCTCGACCAGGCCCGGGCCGTGGAGGTCGGCATCGTGGCCGCCGACCTCATCGGCGAACGGGTCCTGCGTGGGTCGTCGATGGGCTCGAGCCGGTTCCGGGTCGACATGCCGTACTACTGCGACCTGTACTTCGACGCCATGACGTCGGCCCGCATCGGCTTGGACGACCTGAACGACGCCTTCGACGTCGTGCGGGCCGGCGCCGAGGGCCGCCGCATCGTGGTCTTCGACGACGAGTGATCGGGGGAGGGGCTTCGTGTCACGCACAAGTGATCGGGGGCCGATCCCCCGATCACTTGGTCAGCAGGGCGTCCTCGAAGGGAAAGTCGCTGAGCAACTCGATGCCGGTGTCGGTCACCAGGACCTGCTCCTCCAACTTGACGCCCTGACTGCCGCCCACCGCGCCGATGTATGACTCGACGCACAGCGTCATGCCCGGCTCGATCACCCCGTCATAGCCGGCCTGGGGAAAATCGTGCCGGTGGTACAGGTACGGGTACTCGCCGGTCATGCCCACCCCGTGGGCCGACAGGTAGTAGCGCTGGTCGGCGAACTCGGCGGGGATGTCCCATGCCCGCTGGGCGTATTCCCGGAACGTCACCCCGGGGCCGATGACGCCCATGTTGTGGTGCACCTGTTCGTGGGCCAGTGCGTACAGGCGGCGCTGCTCGGCCGTGGGGGCACCGGGCCCGACGTGGAAGGTGCGGGAGAAGTCCGAGTAGTAGCCGTGGCAGCCGACCACGTCGGTGTCCAGGGCCACCA
>CAZPGL010000048.1:0-13312 GCA_964586175.1 uncultured Microthrixaceae bacterium
GTCTCGTCGTCGAAGATGCAGCCCCAGATGTGGCCCGGGATGTAGGTGCTGGGCGGCTCGGGCAGGTCAATGCCGAACGAGGCGTCACCCCGCTCCTCCCAGATCTTGTCCATGCGCTCGACCACGTACGGCATCCAGCCGACCTGCCCCTCGGAGTAGGCGATCTTGAGTCGGGGGAACCGCACGAACACGCCGGACAGGATGTAGTCGCACATCGAGCCCATGGCGTTGGAGAAGGTGAGGGTCGATGACACCGCGAAGGGCGCGTCGGGCGACGTGGACGGCATCTTCGACGACGAGCCGATGTGCATGCACACGACGGTGTCGGTTTCCTCGCAGGCTCGGAGGAAGGGATCCCAAAAGCGGTCCTTGTCGTGGATGGACGGCAGGCCCAGCGGGTACGGGTTCTCGGAGAAGGCCACTGCGAACGAGCCCTTGGCCGCACACCGGTGCACCTCGGCGGCCGCGGCGACCGGGTCCCACAGGGGGATGAGGGTGAGGGGGATGAGCTTCCCCTTGCCGTCGCCGGCGCACCACTCGTCGATCATCCAGTCGTTGTAGGCCTGCACACACAGCAGGGCCAGCTCCTTGTCCTCCCGCTCGAGGAAGGCCTGCCCGCAGAACCGGGGCAGCACGTTGGGGAAGCAGATCGAGGCGTCGACGTGGTTCTCGTCCATGGCCTTGAGGCGCTCGGCCTGGATCCAGCCACCAGGGTGGATGTCGTCGAAGGTGATGGGGGTGACGTCGAGGTCGTCGAAGCCGACGGCCGCCGACAGCTTGGGGAAGGGGTAGACGAGGTCGTCGTAGAGCCACCAGTCGCACAGTTCGCCACCCTCGACGCCCTTTTCGTAGGAGAAGACGCCGCCCTCGAAGTTGAACCGGGCGGTGTCGCGCTCGATGCGGGGGCAGCGGTCCTGGTACTTGGCGGGCAGACGCGAGGTCCACAGGTCGGGGGGCTCGACGACGTGGTCGTCGACCGAGATGATCCGGGGGATGTGGACCATGGGGGGCTCCTGCTCGGCGACTCGATGAAATCTGACGGTGTGTCAGGTATGACCACCGTACCTGTCCGGAGGGCGGTTTGACCACCGGAGCGCAAGGTTCGCGTGCCCGGACGGGCGTCGGCAACCGGTGACGCGCCGCCGTCGGTGGTCACTCACGTTCGCACCATGACCAGCGGCGCCCCCGACCATGAGACGGTCCTCGTCCGGGCGTCGGGCCGTGACCAGCCGGGTATCACCGCGGGCCTCATGGCGATCCTCGACCGCTGCGGCGCCGAGGTGCACGACGTCGAATAGATCGTCCTCCACGGCCGCCTCGACCTGGGGCTCGACGGCGAGATCGTCGACCGGGCCGGCAAGGCCCGGCTGCTGCGCCGAATCGCCGACGACGAGGGGGTGCCGCTAGAGCAGGTGGTGGCGGTGGGCGACGGGACCAACGATCTCGACATGCTGGCCGATACCGGCCTGGGCGTCGCCTGCATCGCCAAGCCGGTGGTGCGGGCCGCCGCCGGAGCAGCCGACTCCGGCGCGTAGCGACCGGGGCGTGACCGTGAAGCCCGTCCCCGTGGCCACGGGGACGGGTCAGCAGCGGTCGGCCAGCAGGGCCCGGGTGCGGGTGTACTCGTCGCTGCTGCGGCCGAACTCCACCGCGCTGAAGTCGGTGGCTCCGGCAGCGGCCAGGGCGTCGAGCTGGGCGGTGACCGACGCCTCGTCGCCGACCACGGCCACGCCGCCCGGACCGTCGACGCCCTCGCGGTCGAGCATGGCCCGGTAGCTGGGCAGCAGTCCGTAGATCTCGAGCACCGTGGCCAGGATGTTGCGCACCTCGTCCTCGTCGTCGGTGACGCACACCGGCAGGCTGCACACGATGCGGGGCTCAGGCCGTTCCACCTCGGCGGCTGCGGACCGGATCACCGGACCGATGTGGTCGGCGATGGTGCGGGGCCCGACCATCCAGAGCACGGTCCCGTCGGTCCGTCGTCCCGTCACCCGCAGCGCCTGGGGCCCCAGGGCGGCCACGAGCACCGACGGCGTGGTGACCGGTGGTCGGGCGGTCGTCACGTGGGCGGTGAAGACCTCGCCGGCGTGGTCGGCCGATCCCTCTTCGAGCAGCGGCTGGAGAATCGACAGGTAGTCCATGAGATGGCGGATCGGCTTCTCGAACGACATCCCGAGGTACCCCTCGACCACTGGCTTGTGCGACAACCCGATGCCCAGGGCCAGCGGGCGGTCGCCCAGCGCGGCCTGGGTGGTGAGGGCCTGGCCGGCCAGCATGGTCGGATGCCGGGGGAACGTCGGGACGACCGCCGTCCCCAGCTCGATGCCGGGTGCCGTGTCGCCGATCGCGGTGAACACGGTGAGGGCGTCGATCAGGCCGGTCTGGGCCAGCCACCAACCGGAGAAGCCAGCCTCTGCAGCCTCGGCCGCGTGGTCCCTGAGTTGGCCCAGGTCGGCGCTCTGCAGCAGGTTCGAGGCGTTGATGGCGATGCGCACGGTGGCGGCTCCCGGTTCAGTTGACGGCTTCCGCTGCCGATTTGACCCGATCCACGTAGTCCTCGACGAATCGGGACGCCGCGGCGATGAAGGCGTCGCTGGCCCCGTCGGGCAGCGGGTCGATGAGCAGTGACCAGGCCAGCAGGCACGAGCCACCCTGGTCGGTGAAGGCCGCCGTGCCCTGGTAGAGCGCCACCGGGGCGCCGGTCAACTCGTACACCCGGCGCCATGGGGGCTCCATCGAGATGACCTCCTCCCGCAGGGCCAGGCCGTCCACCGGGAACTCGAACACCGCACCCACCCCGTGGGGCGCCGGGTCGCCCTCGGCGACGTAACCGCCGGTGGACTCGACGAGCAGGGCCAGCATGGCGTCCCACGCCACCTGGCGGGGGGCGTCGATCACCCGCTCGGCCACGATCGTCGTGTACTGCTTCTTCACGTAGGTGATCGGCGGATCGGCCGGAACGTCGCTCATGGACTGATCATGCCGTGTCGGCGCTGCGCCGGTCAGTATCCGGCAGCCTTGCCGACCAGGGCCCGGGGGTCCGAGGCACCGGACAGCCCGTCGGCCGTCACCTCGATGCAGTGGGCGTGGCCGAAGTTGGCCTCGTCGGTCCGGACCCGGTGCCCGAGCGCGGCCAGACCGGGTGCCCAGCCCCCCGGGCAGTGGGCCTCGAGGACCACCTCGGCCCCCTCCGGCTCGTCCCACGTGGCGAACCCGCTGTCGGAGCCCCGCAGCACCCACCGGCCGCCGCCGACCACCGTGCCGGCCGGGGCGCCGTCGTGGAGCATGCGTGCCAGCATCTGGAGCACCACCTGGGGTTGGGCGTCGGCCCCCATCGTCCCGAGTACGGCCCGGAGGCCGCCGTCGGGCCGGGTCACCAGCGCCGGCGAGAGGGTGTGGGGCGGTCGACGGCCCGGCCCATAGCGGGCCGGATGGTCGGGATCCAGCGCGAAGCCGATGCCGCGGTTGTGGAGGAACACCCCGAGCCCCGGCAAGGTCAGGTGGCTGCCGAAACCGTCGGCGTTCGACTGGATGAGCGACACCCCCATGCCCGAGCCGTCGACGACGCAGAGGTACATGGTGTCGCCGTCCCGCCAGTCGGTGACCAGCGGTGCCACGCGGTCCGGGCGGATGGCGGCCCGCCGCCGGTCGAGGCGGTCGGCTGACACCAGGGCCGCGCCGTCCGCATGCTCGTGGAGCACCGCGGGCCGGTCGTGGCCGGCCAGCCGAGCCGACTCGACGAGCAGATGGGCCCGCTGCGGGTCGTCATGGGGCGGCAGGTGCAGGCCCTCGGCGACCGCCGCCGCGGCCAGGGACAGGTAGCCCTGCGAGTTGGGCGGGGCCGTCCACACGTCGTGGCCCCACACCCGGACCCCGAGCGGCTCGACCCAGTCGGCCTGCGGGCGGGCCAGGTCGGCAGGGGTGAACTCGCCGTCGCCCACGGCAAGCAGCTCGTCGCCGAACTCGCCGCCGTACACCGCCTGGCGGCCGCCCTCGGCGAACGCCCGCAGCACCCGGGCCACTCCGGGACGACGGACGGTGTCGCCGGCGCCGCGGACGCCGGCGAAGTCGTCTCCGCCGGCCACCCCCCGGATGCGGTCGACGGCGGCCACGAGCAGCGGCGAGGCGGCGAACCCGTCGTCGGCGAGGGCGACTGCCGGAGCGACGAGCTCGCCCAGCGGCATCGAACCGAACCGCTCGTGGAGGGCGGCCCATCCGTCGACCACCCCGGGAATGGTGACCGAACGCACATCGTCCCGATGGGGCATGGTCTCCCGGCCCTCGGCCGTCATCCGGTCGGGGTCGGCACCTGAGCCGGCCCGACCCGAGGCGTTGCAACACACCGGCGGCCCGTCGGCCTGATGGACCAGGGCGAACAGGTCACCTCCCAGGCCGCAGAAGTGCTGGGCGGTCACGGTCAGCACGGCGTTGGCGGCCAGGGCGGCGTCGACGGCGTTGCCGCCCCGGCGCAGCATGGCCAGGCCGGCATCCGAGGCCACGGCGTCAACCGAGCACACCATCGCCGTCGAGGCGACGTGACCAGGGTCGGGCCAAGGAGCGGTCACCGCCCGAGCATGGCACAGCGGGGTCGGAGGCCTACGGTGCCGCGGTGTCCGCAGCCCCGACCACCGGCGACCGGGTCCTGACGCCGCGGTTCCTCGTGTTGTGTGTCGGGTCGCTGGGCTACTTCCTGGCCATCGGCACCACCTGGCCGGTCATCCCGGCGTTCGTCGAACACGACCTGGGAGGCAGTGGTCTGGCCGTCGGAATGTCGATGGGGGCGTTCGGTGTCTCGGCCGCCATCTTGCGTCCACTGGTCGGGCCGGTCGGTGACCGCAAGGGCCGAAGGTTCCTCGTCACGGTCGGATCGGTGCTCACCGCGGCGTCGTCGCTGCTGCTCATCCCGGCCCAGTCGGTGGCTGCTGTCATCGGCGCCCGCCTGGTGCTCGGCGCCGGTGAAGCCGCCTACTTCATCGGGGTCACGGCAGCCATCCAGGACCTGGCGCCGGTCAACCGCCGCGGCGAAGCCGTCTCGTACTTCACCGTCACCCTCTATTCGGGGTTGGGGATCGGGCCGACGCTGGGTGAATGGTTGGACACCGGGGGAGGGCCGGACCGGGCATTTCTCGTCGCTGCAGCGCTGTTCTTCGTGCCGTTCCTGTTGTTGCGGGCCGCCCCCGGGGCGCCGGCCGACCCGCCGGCCGCCACACCGGTGCGGTGGCGGCTCCACGGTGCAGCGGTGCGGCCCGGGCTGGTGCTGTTCATCGGGTTGTTCGGATACACCGGGTTCCTGGCGTTCATGGACCTCCATGCCGCCGACATGGGGATCGCCTCGTCGGGTTCGGTGTTCGCCCTGTTCGCGGCGCTGATCGTCGGCGTCCGGTTGTTCGGCGCCCGGCTGCCCGACCGTCTCGGCGCCCTGACCACGACCCGGCTGTCCATGGCCTTCTCCGCCGCCGGGCTGTTCATCCTCGGCGTGTGGCGCAGCGGCACCGGGGTGTTCGTGGGCGCCACCGTCATGGCCTGCGGCCAGTGCTTCCTGTTCCCGGCCCTGTTCGTGCTCACCGTCGACCGTGCACCCGAAACCGAGCGGGGTCACGCCATCGGTTCGTTCTCGGTGTTCTTCGATCTGGCCATGGGTTTCGGCGGGGCCGTCGTGGGGATGGTCGTCGCCCTCTCCAGCCGCCCCGACGCCTTCCTGTTCACCGCCGGTGTATGTGCGGTGGCCTTGATGCTGACCGGCCGGTTGATCGGCGACATCGGCACCCCGGCGGCCGGACGCCGTGACGGCCGCTGACCACACCGTCAGCGCCCGGTGGGGCACGTAGGGTGCGGCACATGGACCGGCCCGTCACCGCAGCGGATGTGGAGGCTGCCGCAGCGCGTATCGCCGGCGCCGTGGTGCGCACCCACAGCGCCCGCTCCGAGACCCTGTCCGCTCTGACCGGGGCCGACATCCACGTCAAGTTCGAGAACCTGCAGTTCACGGCGTCGTTCAAAGGGCGAGGCGCCGCCAACCGTCTGGCCATGCTCACCGACGACGAAGCGGCCCGCGGGGTCATCGCCGCCTCGGCCGGCAACCACGCCCAGGGCGTCGCCCACCACGCCGACCTCCGGGGTATCGCCGCCACCATCGTCATGCCCGAAACGGCCGCCTACTCCAAGGTGGCCAACACCGAAGCCCTCGGCGCCACCGTCGTCCAGACCGGCACCACGTTCGCCGAGGCGGCCGAGGCGGCCCACGCCATGGCCGACGACACCGGCATGGTGTACGTCCACCCCTACGACGACCAGGCGGTCATCGCCGGACAGGGCACGGTCGCCCTCGAGCTTGTCGCCGACCACGACCTCGACGCCATCGTCGTGCCGGTGGGCGGCGGCGGGCTGGCCGCCGGAGTGGCGGCCTACACGGCCGAGCGGGCCCCCGGCGTGGAGGTGGTCGGCGTCCAGAGCGCCACCTACCCGGGCATGGTCGCCGCCCTGGCCGGCCACGATCTGGACGTCACCTCCACCGACACCCTGGCCGACGGCATCGCCGTCCGGCGCCCCGGCGCCCTCACCACGGCGATGCTGGCCGATCTGGGCGTCGATGTCGTCACCGTCGACGAGGCCGACATCGAGGCAGCCATCGGCCTGTACTTGGAGATCGAGAAGACGGTGGCCGAAGGAGCCGGCGCGGCGTCGCTCGCCGCGGTGCTGGCCGACCCCGCCCGCTTCGCCGGCCGCCGGGTGGGCGTGGTGCTGTCGGGCGGCAACATCGACTCCCGGGTTCTGGCCTCGGTGCTGATGCGCCAGATGGTGCGGGACCGCCGGGTCGTGCGTCTGCTCATCGAGCTGGACGATCGGCCCGGACAGCTGGCGCTCGTGTCGGCGGTCATCGGTGACGCCGGCGCCAACATCATCGAGGTCGACCACGGCCGGCTGTTCGACGACGTGTCCGTGCGCCGTACCAACCTGTCGGTCACCGTCGAGACCCGCGACCACCGCCACGCCGACGCCGTCGTCGATGCGCTCCGGGTCGGCGGCTGGACGGTCGCCATCGGTTGAGCCCGAGTCGTCGCCGGCGGCCGGCGGCTGGAACCATGGGGCGACCGCGTACAGGGAGGTCCACGATGGCTGATCAGCAAGTTCGCGAGGCGCTGGCCGAGCTGCCGGGCTTCGCCTTCGACGAGGTGCCGTGGGTGACGCCCCGGCCGCTGGCCGATAGCCGGGTGGCCATCGTGACCACCGCCGGGCTCACCACCGACGGCATCGCCGACTGGAACCCCGGTGACCAGTCGTTCACCGTGCTGCCGGCCGACGCGGACGGCCTCACCCTCGCCCACTTCAGCCCCAACTTCGACCGCTCGGGCTGGATCGTCGACCCCGACGTCGTGTTCCCGGTGACCCGCCTCCGGGAGAAGGCCGCCGGCGGCACCATCGGCTCGGTGGCCGACGTCCACATCTCGTTCATGGGCGCCCAGGTCGACCACACCCTGGAGACGATCCGGCTCGACACCGGTCCGGCAGCGGCCGAGGCCCTCCTCGCCGACGACGTCGACCTGGTGGTGCTCACCCCGGTCTGACCGCTGTGCACGCGTACCGTGGGTACGCTCGCCTCGGTCCTGGAGCAGCACGGCATCGCCACCGTCGCCATCTCGGCCATCCGGGAACAGGTGGAGACCACCCGCCCGCCCCGTGCCCTGCACTGCCAGTTCCCGCTGGGCCGTCCGCTGGGTCGCCCCGGCGACGCCGACTTCCAGCACCGGGTGCTCGACGCGGCGTTCGCCCTGCTCGAGGAACCCGAGGGCCCGGTGCTCGCCGACTTCGACGAGGTCATCGACGACGAGGCCGAAGCCCCGCTGGTCTGCGCCATCCCGCCGGCCGACCACGGCGACCGCCACCCGGCCGAAGCCGAGGCCCTGGGGCTGCTGCCGGCATGGCGGCGGGCCCTCGCATCCCATGGCCGCTCCACCGTCGGCAAGGTGGTGACCGCCGAGCAGGTGCCCGACGCCGTGGGCCGTTTCGCCCGGGTGGCCGACGGCGAATCGTGGAAGGAGGTCGGTCTGCCCGGCGATCCGACCAAGATCGCCGGCGACATCCGCAACTTCTACGAGGAGGCGGCCATCGGCCTCACCGGCGGGGTGCCCGGCGCCCGCCAGGCCGAAACCTGGTTCGTCGACCACACCCGGGCCGGCGACGTCATCCAACGGGCACGGATCGCCATGAAGGAACAGGGCGCCGGCTTCTACTTCTGGAACTACCTGCTGCCCATGACCCAACACCACGAGCCCGGCCACGCCCCGTAGCCGACGCAGGCGCTACCGTCGGCGGCCGAAGCACCCGCCCCCGACCCTCCACCTGCCAAAGGGACCCCATGGCCACCGATCCGGCTCTGGCCGACGAAATCATCGCCACCATCCGCACATGGGTCGACCGTGACGTCATCCCCAACGTGGCCGAGTTCGAACACGCCGACGAGTTCCCCCAGGCCATGTTCGATCAGATGTGCGACTTCGGGCTGTTCGGCTCGACCATCCCCGAGGAGTACGGCGGCCTCGGCCTCGACATCACCACCTACGCCCGCATCATCGAAGAGCTCTCCCGCGGGTTCATGTCCCTGGCCGGCATCCTCAACACACACAAGATCGGCGCCACCATGATCGGCCGCTATGGCACCGACGAGCAGCGCCAGCGGTTCCTACCCCGCATGGTCGACGGTTCGTTCCGGGCCGCCTTCTCGCTGTCGGAGCCCGACGCCGGCTCCGACACCGGCGCCCTGCGCTGCAAGGCCGAGCGGGACGGCGACGAATGGGTGATCAACGGCACCAAGATGTGGGTCACCAACGGCACGCGGTCGTCGCTGGTCATGCTGCTGGCCCGCACCCCCGACGACCGCATCACCTGCTTCCTGGTCGAGAAGGAGCCCGGCGAGGCCTTCGAGGGCATCTCGGTGTCCAAGAAGATCGACAAACTCGGCTATCGGGGCCTCGAGACGGTCGAGATGTCCTACGTCGATCATCGGGTACCCCACGCCAACGTGCTCGGCGGCGACGACGGCATCGGCCACGGCCGCCAGTACGCCCTGTCGGCCCTCGAACTGGGCCGCATCAACATCGCCTCCCGGGCAGTCGGCGTGGCCCAGGCCGCCTTCGAGGCCGCCATGGCGTACGCCCAGCAGCGCGAGGCTTTCGGCCGGCCGATCTTCGAGCACCAGGCCATCCAGTTCAAGCTGGCCGAGATGGCCACCAAGCTCCAGGCCGCCCGGCTCATGACCTACGACGCCGCCGAGCGGGCCGACGCCGGGGAGCGGGTCGACATGGAGGCCGGCATGGCCAAGCTGTTCGCCTCCGAAGCCGCCTTCGAGATCGCCACCGACGCGGTGCGCATCCACGGCGGCAACGGCTACACCACCGAGTTCCCCGTCGAGCGCTACTTCCGCGACACCCCGCTCATGATCATCGGGGAGGGCACCAGCGAGATCCAGAAGTTGGTGATCGCCCGCAAGCTGCTCGAGCGGTTCCCCGTCGACTGAGCGCGGCACGAGTGAGCGACCGGGCCCCGTACCTCGTCGACCGCCTGCAGGGGTTCGGTACGACGATCTTCGCCGAGATGTCGGCCCTGGCGATGCGCACCGGTGCCATCAACCTGGGCCAGGGCTTCCCCGACACCGACGGGCCCGAGGCGGTGCGCGAAGCGGCCGTCGACGCCCTGCGGGCCGGCCACAACCAGTACCCGCCGGGACCGGGCATCGAGCCGCTGCGCCGGGCCGTCGCCGATCACCAGCGGCGCTTCTACGACATCGAGGTCGACCCCGACACCGAGGTGCTCGTCACCGCCGGAGCCACCGAGGCCATCGCCGCCACCCTGCTGGCCCTCGTCGAGCCGGGCGACGAGGTGGTCACCTTCGAGCCCTACTACGACTCGTACGCGGCGACCATCGCCATGGCCGGCGGCACCCGGCGGGTCGTCACCCTGCGGCCCCCCGACTACCGGTACGACCCGGCGGAGTTGGACGCGGCCGTCGGGCCGGCCACCAGGCTCATCATGCTCAACTCGCCCCACAACCCGACGGGCAAGGTGTTCGACGCCGACGAACTGGCCCACGTCGCCCGGCTGGCCGTCGAGCACGACCTGCTCGTCGTCACCGACGAGGTCTACGAGCACCTGGTGTTCGACGGGGCCGCCCACATCCCGCTGGCCACCCTGCCCGGCATGGCCGAACGCACCCTCACCATCTCCTCGGGCGGCAAGACCTTCGGGTTCACCGGCTGGAAGATCGGCTGGGTCCACGGCCCGGCCGACCTGGTCGCTGCGGTGCGCACCGCCAAGCAGTTCCTGACCTACGTGAGCGGCGGGCCGTTCCAGCACGCCATGGTCACCGCCCTCGGCCTGGGCGACGACTACTTCACCGGCTTGGCCGCCGGCATGCAGGCCCAGCGCGACCAACTGGCCGAGGGGCTGGACGCGGCCGGCTTCGAGGTCCACCGGCCGGCCGGCACCTACTTCATCACCACCGACATCACCGCCCTCGGCTTCGACGACGGCGTCGATTTCTGCCTGTCCCTGCCGGAGCGATGTGGCGTGGTGGCCGTACCGACCTCGGTGTTCTACGACGACCCGGACGCCGGGCGGACCCTGGTGCGGTTCGCGTTCTGCAAACGCCCCGAGGTGCTGGCCGAGGCGTCCCGCCGGCTCCGGGTTCTGGCAGGCTGAGCCCATGTTGGTCGCCGCCATCCAGCACGACGTGGTCTGGGAGGACCAGCCAGCCACCTGCGCCCACCTCGAGCCGCTGATCGCCGAGGCCGCCGACCGGGGGGCCGGTCTGGCCGTGCTCACCGAGATGTACTCCACCGGCTTCTCGATCGCCGCCGACCGCATCGCCGAGGACCCCGACGGGCCGTCGGTGCGGTTCCTGCACGAGTGCGCCGAACGTCACGGGATGTGGGTCGGGGGCAGCGTGCCGGTCGCCGACCGGCCCGACGCCCTGCCGGTGAACCGGTTCGTCGTCGCCGGGCCCGACGGCACCCGCCATCACTACGACAAGCGCTACCCGTTCTCCTACGCCCGCGAGGACGAGCACTACCGGGCCGGCGACCAGCGGGTCACCGTCGAGCTCGACGGCGTCCGGGTCACCCTCACCACCTGCTACGACCTGCGGTTCAGCGACGTGTACTGGGAGCCAGCCCCCGACACCGACTGCTACCTGGTGGTCGCCAACTGGCCCGACACCCGCCGCAACCACTGGCGGACCCTGCTGCGGGCCCGGGCCATCGAGAACCAGGCCTATGTCGTCGGCGTCAACCGCATGGGCGCCGACCCGAAGCTGGCCTACACCGGCGACAGCGCCGTCATCGACCCGGCGGGCGAGACCCTCGCCGAGGCCGAGCCGGGGGTCGAGGCGGTGCTGGTGGCCGAGGTCGACCCGGGCCGGGTGGCCGAGGTGCGGGCTGCCTTCCCGTTCATGGCCGACCGCCGGTGAACGCCCCCCCGCCGGTTCTGGGCCGGGCCCGGAGCCTCGTCGAACCGGCCATGGCCGCAGCCGTCGACCGGCTGTGCGCCGAGCTGCGCCTGCCGGCCCGCTACCACTTCGGATGGGCTGAGGCCGACGGGTCGCCGTCCGCCATCGGTGCCGGCAAGGGCCTGCGGCCCACCCTGGCCGTCCTGTCGGCCGAAGCCGTCGGGGCGGCGGCCGAGGCCGGGGTGCCCGGCGCGGTCGCCGTCGAGCTGGTGCACAACTTCTCCCTCATGCACGACGACATCATCGACGGTGACACCGAGCGCCGGCACCGCACCACGGTCTGGGCGGCGTTCGGCATCGACGACGCCGTCATCAGCGGCGACGCCCTCCACAACCTGGCCTTCCAGGTCCTGCTCGAGGACCCCACCCCCGAACGGGTTGCCGCGGCCACCGGCCTGGCCCGGGCCACCGCAGCCATGATCGCCGGCCAGGCCGCCGACATGGCGTTCGACGACCAGCCACGCGTCACCTTCGAGGACTGCCTGGCCATGGAGGCCGGCAAGACCGGAGCCCTGCTCGGCTACGCGGCCAGCGTGGGTGCCGTCCTGGCCGGCGCACCGGCGACCATGGTCGACGCCCTCGATGGGTACGGCCGCGAGCTGGGCCTGGCCTTCCAGGCCGTCGACGACGTGCTGGGCATCTGGGGCGATCCGGCGGTCACCGGCAAGGCGGCGGGCAACGACCTGCGGGAACGCAAGAAGTCGATGCCGGTGGCCATCGTTCTTTCGGGCGGCGACGCGGCGGCCGACGAACTGGCCGCCATCTATGACACCCCCGGCGACCTCACCGACGACCAGGTGGCTCGGGCCGCCGACGTCATCGACGCCGCCGGTGGCCGGACCCGCACCGAGGACGAGGCCCGACACCGTCTCGACGCGGCCCTGCTGGCCATCGACGGTGTCGGGTTGGTCGACACCACCGTGGCCGAGTTGACCGGTCTGGCCCGCTTCGTGGCCGACCGCGACCACTAGAGCCGCCGGATCGCCTCCAGGACCACCACGGCCCGCCCTTCGTCGCGGGACGCCGCCAGGTCGACCGAGCCGTCGAGCACCCACTCGTGCCAGCCCTGCGGGTCGGCGATGGTCTGGGTCACCGGCCACCGGTCCGTCCCGGCGTCGTCGAGCACGAAGAACCCGCCACCCCGGGCGTGGCTGTCGGTCGGCACCACGGCGTGGTCGTCCCAGTAGGGGGCGAAAGCACCGGCGAGGTCCTCGACCCGCCACGGAGCACCGTCCGGTGACGGCACCTCGGCCAGCGCGGCGTGGTCGCGGCGGGCCAGTAGCTGGACCCAGCGGAAGACCTCGTTGCGGACCATGACCCGGAAGGCGCGGGGCGACGAGGTCACGTCGGGACGCTGCGCCAGGTCGGCCGGTCCGCCCCTGCCGCCGTCCGGGGCGTCGTCGGGGTCGGGGTTGCGCAACTTCTCCCACTCGTCGATGAGGCTGGAGTCGACCTGTCGGACCGTCTCGCCCAGCCAAGCCTGCAGGTCGTGGACGGCCTCGGTCTTGACAGCCTCGGGCACGTTCTGGACCATGGCCTTGTAGGCCTCGGTGAGGTAGCGCAGCACCGTGCCTTCCGACCGTTTCAACCCGTGGTGTTCGATGTACTGGCGGAAGTCGAAACCGGTCTCATAGAGCTCGCGGGCCACCGACTTGGGTTGGACGTTGGCGTCGCCGACCCACGGGTGGTGGGCCCGGAACACGTCGAACGTGCCCCACAGGAACTCGGCCAGCGGCCGGGGCGGGCGCACCTCGGCCAGGCGCTCCATGCGCTCCTCGTACTCGACGCCCTCCATCTTGAGCCGGTTCACCA
>CAZPGL010000049.1:0-12326 GCA_964586175.1 uncultured Microthrixaceae bacterium
TGGCCACAAACACCACCACCACCAACGCAACCACCGCCAACGCAACCCAACCACCCACACCACGACGGCCCATAAACCGAAACCCTAGATGTTCAGACCCCCCCCAGAAACCACTGCCCGGACCTGACCTTGGACACAACCACCACAGCCCAACCCACACCACCAATCACCTATGGGGAGACCGGAGGCGTTGGAGGACGCAGGGCGGAGCCTGTTATACATTTCTGTCCGCTTGCAACCGCGTCCACGACAGCGAGGACGTCACCGAGGGCGTAGCCGCCTTTGAGGAACGCCGATCGTCGACCTGACGAGGCCGCTAAGCCACGGTGCCGAACGGGGAGGGAGAGTTGCCATGACCGAGTTCGCCGGCACGGTCGGCCGAACCCTGGCGGACTCCGAGCCGCACTTCATCGAACCGACCCATCCGGGTGAGGACGCCCCCAACGTGGTGATCGTGCTGCTCGACGACACCGGCTTCGCCCAGTTCGGCTGCTACGGCTCCGACATCGACACCCCGCACGTGGACGCCCTGGCCGCGGGAGGCCTTCAGTTCACCAACTTCCACGTGACGCCCCTGTGCTCGCCGACGCGCGCTGCGCTGCTGACGGGACGCTCCCAGCACGCGGTCGGGCTGCGAGGTGTCTCCAACTGGCGCACCGGGTTCCCGCACCAGTTGGGGCATATCTCCACCGCCGCGACCACCATGGCCGAGGTCCTCGCTGGCGAGGGCTACGCCACCTTCTGCGCCGGCAAGTGGCACCTGGCCTCCACACAGGACATTTCAGCGGCTGGACCGTTCGACCAGTGGCCATTGGGACGCGGCTTCGACCGGTTCTACGGTTTCCTGGAGGGCGAGACGGACCAGTTTCATCCAGAACTGGTCCGGGACAATACCTACATCGACCCGCCTGCAGGCCCCGAGGACGGCTATCACCTCTCCGAGGACCTCGTCGACCAACTCCTCCGGATGATCAACGACAGCAAGGGCGTGCGACCGGACCGCCCCTTCTTCGCCTACCTGCCATTCGGCGCAACCCACGCCCCCCACCAGGCGCCGCAGGCCTACCTCGACAAGTACCGGGGCCGCTACGACGAGGGCTGGGACGTCGTTCGGCAACGTTGGTACGAACGCCAATTGGAACTGGGCGTCATCCCCCCGCATGCCAGGTTGGCGCCACGCAACCCGGGCGTGGACCCCTGGGGGGATCTGCCCGACACCCAACGCCGCCTGGCCTGCCGACTCCAGGAGGTGTTCGCGGCATTCCTGGACCACACCGACGACCAGATCGGGAGACTGGTCGAAGGGCTGCGGGCTATGGGCGAGCTGGACGACACGATCCTGGTACTCCTGGCCGATAACGGCGCCTCCCAGGAAGGTGGGCCCTACGGGGTGATGCACGAGATGCAGTACTTCAACGGCATCGTGGAGTCGCCCGACGAAGTGGTGCTACGCATCGATGACATCGGCGGCCCGCACAGCCACACCAACTATCCCTGGGGCTGGGCCCAGTGCGGCAACTCGCCCTTCCGTTGGTACAAGCAGAACACCCACGAGGGCGGCGTCCATGTCCCGATGATCGTGCACTGGCCGGCTGGCCTAGGCGCCGAGCAGGCAGGCACCAAGCGGACACAATTCGCCAGCGTCTCCGACATCGCCCCGACGATCTACGACCTGCTGGGGATCGTGGCCCCGGACGAGTACCGGGGGATCCCACAGATACCGATAACCGGTCACTCCTTCCGGGCCGTGATTGAGGACCCAGAGGCACCGGCGGCAAACACCCTCCAGTACTTCGAGAACTCCGGCAGCCGGGCCCTCGTCGTCCAACGCGACGGAGTCTGGTGGAAAGCGGTCACCAAGCACGAGCAGGGCGCCGACTTCGACACTGAGCCTTGGGAGCTCTACGACCTCACCGCCGACCCCTCGGAGTGCACCGATCTGGCCGAGGCCGAACCACGGTGCCTCGCCGAACTGGTCGACCTCTGGTGGCAGGAGGCGGAACGCCACGGCGTGCTACCGCTCGACGACCGCACCATCGAACTGTTCGGTGTTCACCGAAGCGACCACTCCCCGCACCGGCTTGAACGGCGCTACGTCTACCGGCCACCCATGTCGCCGATTGCCAGCGGGGCATCCCCGGGTCTTGGCGGCCGCTCCTTCGACCTCACTGCCAGGATCACCAGCGCTCCGGCCGACGAGGGCGTCCTTTGGGCCACCGGGAACCAGAACTCGGGCTGCTCGGTGTTCGTGCAGAACAACCGCCTAGTGCTCGACTACAACGCCTTCGACGACCACACCATCGTGGAGTCCGGCATCGAGGTGCCCGCCGGCGACAGCATCCTTGGCGTCCACCTCGAACGGGACAGCCGTAGCACGGGCTGGGCCGAGGTGGCCATCGACGGTCACGCCTGCGGCAGGGCCGCCATCCCCACCTACATGCGCATGGTCTCGTCGGTCGGCTCCAGCATCGGCTACGACCACGGCTCCGCAGTCTCCACCCGGTACCGGGCTCCGTTCGCCTTCACCGGAACCCTGCATGAGGTGGTCATCGAGTTGCCGCGATCCCGCAGGGAGGCCGACGACAACGAGGCGGTGGGGATTGCCCGCGCGGAGATGTACCGGCAGTGAGCGGCCAACCCACTGTCGACAGTGTCCCCGTGGCGACCACCCCGACCGGCGGATGGGACGTCTGGCCCGAACCGGTCTTGGCGGGGTGCATCGAACCGGTGCCTGAGGGCGTCCCCGATCTAGATGGCTACTGGCGCACGGTGGAGGTGCTGGTCGACGACGAGGCTCAGGTTGGCCACCCGGCACTCGGCAGCATCCAGCGGGTGGAGCAGCGTGGCGACCGGATCGTCGTCACCGCCAGTGGCGTCATCCACGACATGCGTTGCGACGGCACACTGGAACGAGGTGTCCACGACGTCGCTGAGTTCGACAAGGCCACCGAGATCCACGTGGTGGCCACCTACGAGGATGGGGTCCACGTCCTGCGCCCCGAGGGCTTGCCCATTGAGGTCCGCCGCCGCAGGGAGGGCGCGCGCATGGTCTGGGACTACGTCGGCTTCACCGCCTACCTGGAACACTTGGCCCCCTCCGCCACCCACCCCGATGACGTCGCCGCCCTGAAGTCGAAAGGAGGAGGCCACTAATGGCGACCCTCCGAACGTTCGACAAGCGCTTCGCTGATCTACCCGACTTCCCGTTCAAGCCGGACTGCGCCGAGGTGCCGGACTAGGACGGTGGAACGCTGCGCGTCCACCACCTCGACGAGGGCGACCTGACGACTGGCCCGTGCTGCTGCTCCATCGAGAACCCTCCTGGAGCCACCTCTACCGGCATATGGTTCCGCCTCTCGTGAGCGCAGGTCACCGGGCGGTCGTCCCTGCCACGTCGGCTTCGGTCACAGCGGCAAGCCAACCCGGGCGGACGACCACGGTTGAGCCCGGCATGTGGCCTGGATGTCCAGCCTGGTTTTCGACGTGCTGGACCTCGCGGACAGCACCTTCTTCGGGCAGGACCGGGGTGGCCTCATTGGCCTGCGGCTGGTCACAACTCCCCTGGGGCCGTTGAGGAAACGCGTACTGGTCCGGCCCGGAGGCACGGTTCATCTTCTCGGGGAAAGAGCCGCCCGTTTTCTTCTCAAGGCCCCTCGGCACGGTCGTTGGAGGGTCGAATCCGGGCGGTTTCGACGCCCTCGAAAGAGCTGACCATCCGCTCTGACCCTTGGTTGCAAGGGTTTCGGTGATGCCCAGGGGGTTTGAAGGCTGCCCCATTAGGCCCACCGGTCGCCGGGAAGGCCTCCGGTCTCCGGCTCCAGGCACCCGTGGTGCACAATGACCCCGTGGACACCTCCCCGTACCCGCAGCTCGACGGCACCGACGTCGCCGGTTCCGTCCTCGACCTGATCGGCCACACCCCACTTGTGCGGCTCCGGCAGATCGACGCCGGCCTGGCCTGCCCCATCATCGCCAAGGTGGAGGCCACCAACCCTGGCGGCAGCGTCAAGGACCGGGCCGCGGTCACCATGATCGACGCCGCCGAAGCCGAAGGCCTGCTCCGGCCCGGGTCCACGATCGTCGAGCCAACCTCAGGCAACACCGGCGTCGGGCTCGCCATCGTCGCCGCCCACCGCGGCTACCCGTGCATCTTCGTCATGACCGACAAGGTCAGCGAAGAAAAGGTGGCCCTGTTGCGGGCCTACGGCGCCGAAGTGGTGGTGTGCTCGGTGGCTGTCCTGCCCGACGACCCGGACTCCTACTACTCAACCGCCGAACGCATCATGCGTGAAACTCCCAACGCCTTCCGGCCCAACCAGTACCACAACCCCCACAACCCCCGGGCCCACTACGAAACCACCGGCCCCGAACTGTGGGAGCAGACCAGGGGGCGCATCACCCACTTCGTCGCCGGGGCCGGCACCGGCGGCACCATCACCGGCGTCGGCCGCTACCTCAAGGAGCGGAACCCCGACATCCGGATCGTCGTCGCTGACCCCGAAGGCTCCGTCTACTCGGGCGGCTCCGGGCGGCCATACCTCGTCGAAGGCGTCGGCGAGGACTTCTGGCCCGACACCTACGACCCGACCATCGTCGACGACACCATCGCCGTCAGCGACGCCGACTCGTTCGCCATGGCCCGCCGGGTCACCCGCGAAGAAGGCCTGTTCATCGGTGGCTCCGGAGGAACCGCCGTCGCCGCGGCCTGTCGCCTCGTCGCCGGCATGACCGCCGAAGAGGCGGTCGGCGCCCTCCCCGTCGTGCTGCTGCCCGACACCGGCCGCGGCTACCTGTCCAAGGTCTTCGACGACCGGTGGATGGCCACCATGGGGTTCCTCCAGAGCGACGGCCACGTCGTCGCCGACATCCTCGGCGCCGCCAGCAGCGACCTTCCCGACCTGTTGTACGTCGACCCGACGGACAGCGTGCGCGAAGCGGTCATCATGATGCGCAAGTTCGGCGTCTCGCAGCTGCCGGTGGCCAAGGGGGAGATGCCCGTGGCCGCCGCCGAAGTGCTCGGCTCAGTGTCCGAACTGTGGCTCATGAACCAGGCCTACGAACACGTCGACCTGCTCGACAAGCGGGTCGAGGAGGTCATGCAGCCACCGCTGCCCACCATCGGCATCGGCGAACCCGTCGACCGGGCCGTCGCCATGCTCGAACACGCCTCCGGGCTACTGGTCATCGACGGCGGCCGACCCCGCACCGTCATTTCCCGAACCGACGTGCTCGAACACCTCTCACCGGAGGAGATCTGACATGACCGTCCCCGGCCCTGCCGGCCAGCACCGTCTCGGTGGTGATCCGTTGCCGTCCGGCTTCGAAAACCCCGACGACTACGGGTTCGCCACCCGAGCCATCCGGGCCGGACAACCCCACGATCCCCGCACCGGCGGCGTCGTCACCCCGATCTCCCTCGCCACCACCTTCGCCCAGGACGGCATCGGTGAACCCCGCTTCGGCTACGAGTACGCCCGCACCGGCAACCCCACCCGCCACGCCTACGAAACGTGCATGGCCAGCCTCGAAGGCGCATCCCGGGCGTTCGCCTTCGCCAGCGGGCTGGCTGCCGAGGATGCCGTGCTCCGCCACCTGGAGCCCGGCGACCACCTGCTGCTCGGCGACGACGCGTACGGCGGCACCTTCCGGCTCATCGACAAAGTCCACGCCCGCGGTGGGGTGACGTCCACCGCCGTCGACCTGACCGACCCGTCGAGTATCGCCGCCGCCTGGACCCCGGCCACCCGCATGGTCTGGCTGGAGACCCCCACCAACCCGCTTCTCACCGTCATCGACATCGACGCGGTGTGCAGGATCGTCCATGAACTCGGCGGCCTGGTCGTCGTCGACAACACGTTCGCGACGCCGTATCTGCAGCAACCACTCGCCCTCGGTGCCGACGCCGTCGTCCACTCGGCCACCAAGTACCTCGGCGGCCACAGCGACGTCGTCGGCGGGGTCGTCGCCACCAGCCATGATGCGCTCGTCGACCACCTCGGGTTCGTGCAGAACGCCGTCGGAGCAGTCGCCGCACCATTCGACTCGTACCTGGTGCTGCGGGGCCTCAAGACCCTCGCCGTGCGCATGGACCGCCACTGTGCCAACGCGGCGGCCGTCGCCGCCGTGCTCGGCGACCACCCGCGGGTGTCCGACGTGCTCTACCCGGGGTTGGCTCACCATCCGGGGCACGAGGTGGCGGCCCGCCAGATGTCCGGGTACGGCGGCATGGTGTCGTTCCGCCTGGCCGGCGGGCGGGAGGCGGCCGACAAGATGGCCGTCTCCACCCAGGTGTTCACCCTGGCCGAATCACTCGGTGCCGTCGAATCGCTCATCGAGCACCCTGGCGCCATGACCCACGCGTCGGCTGCCGGGTCGGCTCTTGAAGTGCCCGACGACCTGATCCGGATCTCGGTCGGCATCGAGGACCTCGACGACCTCATCGACGACCTGCAACGCGCCCTCGCCACGGTGTAACAAGAGCCGACAGACACCAGCCCGACGACAGGTCAACAAAGACCTGGACGGAGAGAAACCTCGTCGGCCACCCACCCCCGGCAAGAAGGCCTCAACACGAACCCACTAGGTTTGCGCCAGGAGGTGCCGCCATGGGGGTGCTCAACGAACTGGGCTTTGAAGTCAGGTCTGCCAACGCCCTGCAACGAATCGTCCAGAAAGTGGCGTCCAGTCGACCCGGAGCGTGGTTCTTCGCCAAAACGCTCTACATGCAGGACAAAGTGCTGTTCACCATCACGAAAGGACGGCTCACCGTTCCTGGCCTCCTGGCAGGACTGCCCGTGCTGATGTTGACCACCACCGGAGCCAAAACCGGGAAGCGTCGCACCATGCCGCTCCTCGGCATCCCCCTGGCCGATGACGTCGCTGTCATCGGCTCCAACTACGGGCAGAAGAACACACCGGGCTGGGTATACAACCTTGAAGCCGATCCGGCAGCGACCATCCAATACCGGGACCGCACCGTCAAAGTGGTCGCCCGTCGGGCCGACCACCACGAACAGGACCACGTCTTCGAACTCGGCAGCGTCGTCTACCCCGGCTACGCCAAATACCGGGCCAGAGCCGAACACCGGGTCATACGGGTGTTCGTCCTCGAGTCCGCCGCGCCGACGACGCACGACGGCGCATCCACCCACCCCTGAGTCGCCCGGCCGAATCCCCCAGTTGCCCCAGACCCGGTCAGAGAAACGGAGAAGGCCGGGCTGCGGAGATGGTCGCCACTGCGTTGAAGCCGGAGGGAACGCCACCTGGGGCTGCGTCTAGCCGAGACCCATGCGGGGCCGCAACCAGGCGGCGATACGAGCCACCGCTTCATCGGCTTCCGGCATGGTGCCGACCAGCAACTGGAACACATGCTGCATCTCGGGCACCACGTCGAGAACAGTGTCGACCCCGGCCGCCGACGCGACGGTGTCGAGGCGGGTCGAGTCGTCGAGCAGGGTCTCCTCGTCGCCAACCTGGATCAGCAGCGGCGGGATGCCGGTGAAGTCGCCGTACAACGGTGCGGCCAGCGGGTCGCGGGCGTCGCCGCCGGCGAGAAACATCTCGGCGCCCTCTTTCATTCCCTCGGCGTCGATCAACATGTCGACATCGGCTCGGGTGGTCATCGACTCGCCCAGCCCCTCCATGTCGACCCACGGCGAGATCGGAACGCCAGCGGCCGGCAGCGGCACGCCGTCGTCGCGCAGCTTGAGCAGCGTCGACACCGTCAGCCCGCCACCGGCCGAATCGCCGCACACCGCCATCCGGGCCGGGTCGTACCCCTGGTCGAGGAGCCACCGGTAGGCGGCGGATGCGTCCTCGACGGCCGCCGGATGCGGATGCTCCGGAGCCAGCCGGTAGTCGACGTTGAGCACCCGGCAACCCACCGCTGCGGCCAGTTGGCTGGTGAAGTTGCGATACGCGCTGGCCGACCCGGCCGTGTATCCGCCGCCGTGGACGTACATGACCACATGGTCGGTAGACGCGCCGGGTGTGTCGACCCACACGGCGGGAACACCACCAGCGGCGACGTCGGTCCACTCCGTGCCGTCGACGGGTGTGGTCATCATGAGCAGTGCCGCATCGATCTGGACCCGCCGCTCCTCGATCGGCGCTTCGCCGGGCCCGGCGCTGTCGCGCAAACCGCGCAGTGCCGCTTTGAACGCTTCCGCCTGAGGGCTGGCCATCGTGTCGTCGCCTTCTGCTCGCCAATGAGGTTCGCCACCCTGTCAGCCGTGTCTGCGCTTCCGCAAATGGGTGACCAGGCCAGCACGCGTCCCACGTCGGCATCACTACGCTGCGCCTACGTTCACCGAACCCCGAGAGGTGCCCCGTGGAGCTGAACGACCCGACGCTGTTGAAGACCCAGGCCTATGTGGGCGGCGAGTGGATAGACGCCGACTCCGGTGCCACGTTCGACGTGACCGATCCGGCCACCGGCGACGTCATCGCCACCGTCGCCGACCTCGGGGTCGAGGAAACCAGCCGGGCCGTCGACATCGCCGAGGCGGCCCAGAAGGCGTGGGCGGTCCGCACCGCCAAGGACCGCGGCGCCATCCTGCGCCGCTGGTACGAGCTGTTCCACGAGCACCAGGAAGACCTGGCCCGCATCATGACCCTCGAGATGGGCAAACCCATCGGGGAGTCCCGCGGCGAAGTCGCCTACGCAGCGTCGTTCATCGACTGGTTCGCCGAAGAAGGCAAGCGGGCCTACGGCGAGGTCATCCCTACCCCCGACCCTTCCAAGCGACTGCTCGTCATCAAACAGCCCATCGGGGTGGTGTCGGCCATCACGCCGTGGAACTTCCCGCAAGCCATGATCACCCGCAAGGTCGCCCCTGCGCTGGCCGCCGGCTGCTCGACCCTGGTCCGGCCGGCCAGCGAAACCCCGCTGTCGGCCCTCGCCGCCGCCGAACTGGCCGCCCGGGCCGGGCTGCCCGGGGGGTTGCTCAACGTCATCCCGGCCACTGCCAGTGCCGCGGTGGGGCGTGAGCTCACCACCAACCCGACGATCCGCAAGATCTCGTTCACCGGCTCAACCCCGATCGGCAAGCTGCTGCTCGGTCAGGCCGCCGGCACGGTCAAGAAGGCGTCGATGGAACTGGGCGGCAACGCCCCGTTCATCGTGTTCGACGACGCGGACGTCGACGCCGCGGTCGAAGGGGCCATCGTGTCCAAGTACCGCAACAGCGGCCAGACCTGCGTGTGCGCTAACCGGTTCCTCGTCCAGGACGGGGTGTACGACGAGTTCGCCAAGAAGTTCGCCGAGGCCGTTGCCGCCCTCAAGGTGGGGCCGGGCATCGACGAGACCAGCGAGATCGGTCCACTGGTCAACGAATCGGCCATCGACAAGGTCGAGGAGCTCGTGCAGGGTGCCCTGGCCGAAGGCGCCGGCGTGTTGACCGGCGGACGTCGCCACGACCTGGGGCGCACCTACTACGAGGTCACCGTCCTCACCGACGTCACCCCGGACATGACGATCCACGGTGAGGAGATCTTCGGCCCGGTGGCCCCGCTGTTCCGGTTCTCCACCGAGGACGACGCCATCGCCATCGCCAACGACACCGAGTACGGCCTGGCCGCCTACTTCTACGCCGCCGACATGGGGCGCATCTGGCGGGTCGGCGAGGGCCTCGAGTACGGGATGGTCGGGGTCAACACCGGCTTGATCTCCACCGAGGTGGCACCGTTCGGCGGCTTCAAGGAGTCGGGCATCGGCCGAGAGGGCTCCCGCCACGGCCTCGACGAGTACCTGGAGACCAAGTACCTGGCCCTCGGCGGCATCTGAGCCCAAAACCTGCAGGAAGGGGACAGGCCCCATCCTGCACAAAACCTGCAGGATGGGGCCTGTCCCCTTCCTGCAGGTTGGGGGTTAGGGGAGGGGGCGGGACTGGAGTCGGCCCGGGCCGGGGAGCGGGCCGTCCACACCCGCCAGGCGCAGCAGGTGCCACGCGAAGGCCAGGTTGGACGACACCACGGCGGCGTCCAACTCGGCCTCCAACTCGCCGGCGACACCAACCACCCGCAGGCTCGTGCACGACACGAACACCGCATCCACCGGGCCGCCGGCCGCTGTGGCCTCGGCGACCACCCGGCGGACCCCGTCGGCCACCGCCGCCTCGGTGATGCGGGCCACGACGCTGTCGCTCTCCTCCAGAAACGACCCGACCACCGCCACGTCCAGACCGTCCTCGGCCAGCAGGTCGACGACGCCCGAGGTGACCTCGGCGCTGTACGGGGTCACCACGGCGATCCGACGGGCCCCCAGGGCCGACAAGGCGGCTCGCACAGCGGAGATCGGGTTGGTGTTGGGCACGTCGGGATGGGCCTGCCGGACGGCAGCGGCCACCCGCTCCTCGCCGATCAGCGTCGCCGCCGATGTGCACCCGTACCCGACGGCGTCCAGCCCGAGGGTCGAAGGGAGCAGCCTGGCGGCAGCCGGGATTCGCTCCTCCATCGCCCGCAGCGCCTCCGGGGTGATCCGATCGTCCATGGAAATGCGGGTGACGAACGCCGCCACGCCGTCGGGGCACAGCGCGGCCACCTCGGCCTCGATGGTCTGATCGTTCTCCAGGACCACCAGGCCCAGCCGGGCCGTCACCCCGAGACCACCATCGGTGTCGAACTCCAGGCGGGTCACCGCGGTGGTGGCCGTCACGCCACACCCACCCCACGGTTCTGCTGGTCGAAGAAGGACGCCGTGGTCGGCATCTCGGCGATCGGCATCTCGTAGGCGATGCTCCGGACCCGCCCGGTGGCCCGACCCCGTACGACCTCGCCCTCGTGGATGCTCGGGAGATGGTTCGGATGGAGGATCCGGCTGTCCTCGGCCCGGTACGAGAAGATCGACAGGGTTCGGGGCCGGTCGGTTCGGTTCGGCGCCGATCCGTGGACGAGGCGGCTGTGCATCAGGCAGGCGGCACCGGCCGGGCCGTAGCACGGCACCGCGGCCGGTATCCCGGCCAGGGCCTCGTCGGTGATCGTGCCGGTGAACACGCCGTCCTGCCAATGGTCGTGGATCGTCCCCCGATGGGTGCCCGGCACGACCTCCAGTGGGCCGTTGTCCAGGGTCACGTCGTCGACGAACAACAGGACGGCCACCAGGTCGTCGTTGCTGTGGGCCTCGTAGGCGAAGTCCTGGTGGAACTTGACCTGGGTGGCGGCCCCCGGCTGCTTGGCATTCAGCTTCACGTTGTTGACCGCCACGTCGGGCCCGATCAGCTGGGCGGCGGCGTCGACGAGCGGGCTGTCGCGCATCACCCGCAGATGGACGTCGCACACCTCCTGGGGCGATGCCACCCGCCGCAGGGTCGCCGGCGCCCCGTCGACACCGGGCTGCACGTCGAAGCGGGGCCGGCCGTCGAGCGTTTCGCCCCACGGTGCGCCCTGTTCGACGGCTTCGGCCGTCCAGCGGTCGACCGTGGACCGCAGGGCCGCGAGGTCCTCGGCCGACACGGCGTCGCTAATCATCACGTAACCATCGGCCCGGAAGGCCTCGATCTGCGCGTCGTCCAGGGGTCCCACAACACCAGTCCTCATCGCCGGGTACGTCGCGAGAATACCGCCGCTGCCGGCGGTGGAGGAGCCGGCGAACGCCTGCACGTTCAACGTTGGGGTCGGCCCCTTGACCGGGACGGGTGGGTTCGTACACTCGCGGCGGTGAGCGACCTGTACGACCTCTCGGTGCGACCGGCCCGGCTCGACCGGCCGACGGCCGATGCCCTGACCCGGTGCATCGCCCCACCCGACACCGCGGCCACCCTGCCGCCCGCCTGCTACACCGACCCCGCCCTCTACCTGGTGGAGCGCGATGCCGTGTTCCGTCAGGGATGGGTCGGGGTGGGGCGCAGCGACCGCTGGCCGAATCCCGGCGACTACGCCGCGGTCGAGATCGGCGAGGTGCCCGTCGTCGTCGTGCGGGGCGCCGACGGTCGACTGCGGGCGTTCGCCAACTCGTGTAGCCACCGGGCGGCCCAGATTGCGCTCGGGGACGGCAACGCCAAGCGGCTGCGCTGCCGGTTCCACTTCTGGACCTACGACCTCGACGGCCGGCTCATCGGCGCCCCGAGCATGCAGCGCACCCCGGGCTTCGACCCGGCCGACCATGGCCTGCACGAGTTCGCCCTGGTCGAGCGGCACGGCTTCGTGCTGGTCAGCCTGGCCGCAGACCCGCCCGACGTCGACGCCTGGTTCGGCGACTTCCCCGACATCCACGCCCCGTGGTCGCTCGAGTCCCTGGTCACCGCCCGGCGCCGCGAGCTCACCGTCGCCTGCAACTGGAAGGCGTTCGCCGAGGTCTTCAACGAGTACTACCACCTGCCCTACGTGCA
>CAZPGL010000050.1:0-11953 GCA_964586175.1 uncultured Microthrixaceae bacterium
CCCTCATCGTGGCCATCGGCATCTACCCGAACCTGGTGTTCCGGGTCACCGACGGGGCGGTCGACGCCTCGCTGCACCCCTGCCTCCAGGTCGATGCATCCGAGCTGACCGCCGAGGAGGCCGAGGCCCTGGGCTGCGCCGACGTCTACGACGTGGGCCGTGGCCACGGTGGTCACGACGGTGACGGTCACGACGACGACCACGCCGCGGTCGGAGGCTGAACCGTGTCGGTCCCGTCCCTGCCGTCCGCCCGTCCCGGAGCTGAGCGATGACCGCCGAACTGCTGACCGTCGCGTTCCAGCGGCCGGCCATCGACTGGCACGCCGTGGCCCCCGAGCTGGTGCTGTTGTCCGTGGGGTGTCTCATCACCCTGGTCGACATCATCTTCCTGGAGCGGGCCCGGGCCTTCACGGCCGCCCTGGCCGGGTTGGGCCTGCTGGCGACGGCCATCCCCATCGTGACCCTGGCCGTCGACGGCGCCGACCGGGTGATGTTCGGCGGGGCCTACGTCGTCGACGACTTCGCCCTGGTCACCAAGGCGGTGTTCCTGCTGGCCGGGTACGTGGTGATCCTGCTGTCCACCAACTACGTGGCCGAGGGCGACTACTGGGAGAACGAGTACTACGGGCTGCTGCTGGCGTCGCTCATGGGCATGGTCATGATGGCGTCGTCGCGCGACCTCATCTCGATCTTCGTGGCCCTCGAGCTGCTGTCGATCCCGGCGTACCTCATGGTGGCGTGGCGCAAGCGCGACCCCCGGTCCAACGAGGCCGGCCTCAAGTACTACCTGATGGGCGTGTTCGCCTCGGCGGTGATGCTCTACGGCATGTCGCTGCTCTACGGCATGGCCGGCTCCACCCAGCTGGACCACATCGGTGCCGTGGTGTCGGCCGGCGCTTCGCCGCCGTCGGTGGTCACCCTGGGCATCGTGTTCGTGGTCGCCGGGTTCGCCTTCAAGGTGTCGGCGGCCCCCTTCCACACGTGGGCGCCCGACGTCTACGAGGGGGCGCCCACCCCGGTCACCGCCTTCCTGTCGGTGGCGTCCAAGGCCGCCGGGTTCGTGGCCCTGCTGCAGCTGGTGTACGTGGGCTTCTACGGCCGGGCCGACGTGTACGAGCCGCTGGTGTGGGTCCTGGCCGCGGTGTCGATGACCGTCGGCAACCTGGTCGCCCTGCGCCAGACCAACATCGTGCGCATGATGGCCTACTCGGGCGTGGCCCAGACCGGGTTCATCATCGCCCCGCTGGCCGTGGCCGGGCATTCGGCCGCCATCGGCGACCAGGCCCTGTCGGCCACCCTCACCTACTTGGCCATCTACGCGGCCATGAACCTCGGGGCCTTCGCGGTGATCATCGTGCTGGCCCGCAAGACCGGGTCGGGCGAGATCTCCTCGTTCGCCGGTGCCTTCCACTACGCCCCGGCGCTGACCGTGGCCATGACGGTGTTCCTGTTCTCGCTGGCCGGCATCCCGCCGCTGGGCGGCTGGTTCGCCAAGTTCGAGGTGTTCCGGGTGCTGGCCACGGCCGGCGAGCCGTGGGGCTACGTGCTGGCCGTGATCGCCGCCGTCAACTCGGTGATCGCCCTCTACTACTACGCCGCAGTGGCCCGCCGCATGTGGGCCGACGACGCCCCCGACGGCGATCTGACCCCGGTACCGATGACCTCGTCGCTGGTATCGGCGCTGGCCATCTGCGGCGGCGTGACCGTGCTGTTCGGTGTGGCCCCCCAGGTGGTGGCCCGGTTCACCGACGTGAGCCTGCTGGTCCTCGGGGGCTGACATCGCCGCCCGGGGCGCCGACCTGGCGGCCCGGCTGCGCGCCCGCATCGAAGAGCACGGTCCGTTGCGCTTCGACGCCTGGGTCGAGGCCTGCCTGTACGACCCGGCCGGCGGGTTCTACGCCTCGGGCGGTGCGGCTGGTCGGCGAGGCGACTTCCTGACCAGCCCCGAGGTGGGGCCGTTGTTCGGTGCCGTGCTGGCCCGGTGGATGGACGCCGTGTGGGACGGTCTGGGCCGCCCCGACGGGTTCACGGTGGTCGAGGCTGGGGCCGGGCCGGGCACCCTGGCCCGGTCGGTTCTGGCCGCCACCCCGGCCTGTCTGGCCGCCGGCCGCTACGTGACCGTCGAGCGGTCCGACACCCAGCGGGCCGGCCACCCTGACGGTGTCGAGGCCCAGGCCGGTCTCCCCGAGGGGCCGATCACCGGGGTGGTGGTGGCCAACGAACTGCTGGACAACCTGCCGTTCCGGCTGCTGGTTGCCGACGGCCGGCGGTGGCGGGAGGTGCACGTCGGGGTCACGGGTGACGGGACCGGCGACCGGTTCGCCGAGGTGGTGGGCGACGAGGCCGACCCGCCGGTCGCCGTCGAGCCGGTGGCCGGGGCCCGGTTGCCGGTACAGGACGGGGCCGCGGCCTGGGTGGCTGACGCCCTGGCCCTGGTGGACCGGGGGGCGGTGCTGGCCGTCGACTACGCGTCGACGACCGTCGGGCTGGCCGCCCGGCCCGTGGGGGAGTGGCTGCGCACCTACCGGGGCCATGAGCGCGGCGGCGCCCCCACCGACGCCCCCGGCTTCCAGGACGTCACCGTCGAGGTGGCCGTCGACCAGATGCCGCCCGGGGCCGCCGCCTCCACTCAGGCCGACTTCCTGGCCGCCCACGGCATGGGTGTTCTGGTCGAGGAGGGCCGACGGGTCTGGACCGAGCGGGCCGGCGTCGCCGACCTGGCCGCCCTCATGGCCCGGAGCCGCATCGGCGAAGCCGAGGCCCTCAGCGACCCCGACGGCCTGGGTGCCTTCACCGTCCTCGACTGGCGATACGGAGAGTGACCGGCTCCTGACCGGGTCGGGCCGGTTGGCTAGGGTCGCGGTCCGGCGAGACGCGACCCCGGAGTCCCAGGAGCAGGCATGAGCGAACCCACCATCGAGGACTACTACGTCGAGGACCGGACCTTCCCGCCGTCACCGGAGTTCGCCGCCGCGGCCCACGTCGCCGACCGCTCCCACCACGACGAGGCCACCGCCGACTACGAGGCCTTCTGGGCCCGCCAGGCCCGCGAGTTGCTGTCCTGGGACGAGGACTTCCACACCACCCTCGAGTGGGACCTGCCGTTCGCCAGGTGGTTCATCGGCGGCAAGCTGAACATCTCCTACAACTGCCTCGACCGCCACGTCGATGCGGGCTACGGCGACCGCATCGCCTTCTTCTGGGAGGGCGAGCCCGGCGACACCCGCGAGATCACCTATGCCGACCTGCTCGATGAGGTGGCCCGGTTCGCCAACGTGCTCAAGGGCCTGGGTCTCGAGAAGGGCGACCGCATCGCCATCTACATGCCGATGATTCCCGAGCTGCCGGTGGCCATGCTGGCTTGCACCCGCATCGGGGTGGCCCACAGCGTGATTTTCGGCGGGTTCTCCCCCGACGCCATCGTCGACCGGTGCGAGGACGCCGAGGCCCGGCTCATCATCACCGCCGACGCCGGCTACCGCCGGGGCGAGCCGTCGGCCCTGAAGGTCAACGTCGACGCCGCCCTCGACAGCGGTGCCCCGAGCGTTGAGCACGTGGTGGTCGTCAACCGCTGCGACACCGAAGTCGTGATGGCCGAGGGCCGCGACCTGTGGTGGCACGAGTTGATGGCCGACGCCTCGGCCGACTGTCCGCCGGAGCCCCTCGACAGCGAGCAACTGCTGTACCTGCTCTACACGTCGGGCACCACGGCCAAGCCCAAGGGCATCATGCACACCACCGGCGGCTACCTCACCCAGGTGGCCTACACCCACAAGACGGTGTTCGACGTTCGGCGGGACGACGACGTCTACTGGTGCGCGGCCGACATCGGCTGGGTCACGGGCCACAGTTACATCGTGTACGGGCCGCTCACCAACGGCTGCACGTCGGTCATGTACGAGGGCACCCCCGACACGCCCCGGCCCGACTTTCGCGGCGGCGACCGGGCGTCGTGGCCCAAGGACCGCCTGTGGGACATCATCGAGCGCTACGGCGTCACCCAGCTGTACACGGCGCCCACGGCGATCCGCACGTTCATGAAGTGGGGGACCACCGAGCCGGCCGACCACGACCTGTCGTCGCTGCGGGTGCTTGGCACCGTCGGCGAGCCCATCAACCCCGAGGCCTGGATGTGGTACCACGAGCACATCGGCGGCGGCTCCTGCCCCATCGTCGACACGTGGTGGCAGACCGAGACCGGCGGCCACATGATCTCGCCGCTGCCCGGGGTGACGACCACCAAGCCGGGGTCGGCCTGCCACACCATCCCCGGCGTGTTCGCCGAGCTGGTCGACGACGCCGGTGAGCCGGTGGCCCTGGGCGGTGGCTACCTCACCATCACCCATCCGTGGCCATCGATGCTGCGCGGCATCTGGGGCGACCCCGAGCGCTACCGCGAGACCTACTGGTCCCGCTTCGAGGGCCGGTACTTCGCCGGCGACGGCGCCAAGCTGGACGGGGACGGCTACCTGTGGCTTCTGGGCCGGGTCGACGACGTCATGAACGTGTCCGGGCACCGCATCTCGACCGCCGAGGTCGAGTCGGCCCTCGTCGACCATCCGGCGGTTGCCGAGGCCGCGGTGGTCGGCGCCACCGACGACACGACCGGCCAGGCCATCATCGGGTACGTCATCCTCCGAGGCGGCAACGAGGCCAGCGTCGAGCTGGGCGAGGAGGTCAGGGCCCACGTGGCGACCAAGCTGGGTCCCATCGCCCGCCCCAAGGCGGTGTTCCTGGTGCCCGACCTGCCCAAGACCCGGTCGGGCAAGATCATGCGCCGTCTTCTGCGCGACGTGGCCGAGGGCCGCGACCTGGGTGACACCACCACGCTGGCCGACGCCGGGGTGGTGGCCGAGATCCGCGACCGGGCCGCCGAGTCCCCCCAGGAGGACTGATCGCCGTCGACCTGCGGCTGTTCCGGGACGGCGCACCACCGCCGGGCCCGGTCGTGATCGTCGACGTCGACGGGGTGCTGTCGGACGCCTCGGGTCGCCAGCACCTCCTGGATGGTCCGGTCAAGGCATGGTGGGACTTCTTCGAGGCCTCGGTCGACGATCCGCCGATCGACGAGGGCATCGGGCTGGTGGCCGCGCTGACCGCCGACCGCACGGTGGTCCTGCTGACGGCCCGCCCCGGGCGTCTCGCCGACACGACGGTGACGTGGTTGGCCCGCCACGATGTGTCGTGGGACCTGCTGGCCATGCGGGGCGACGACGACCGGCACACGTCGTCGCCCGACGTGAAGCGGCGCATCATCACCGGCCTGCGGGACGACGGGTACGAGCCGGTGCTGGCCGTCGACGACGACCCCCGCAACCTGGCCATGTACCGCGACGAGGGCGTGGCCACCGTCTACGTGCATTCCGGCTACTACGACTGAGGACCGGGCGCGCCTCGGGCAGGGGGCGACGTACGCTGTGCCCATGCTGAACACCGCGAAGACCTTTGCCCTCCTGGCCCTCCTCGGCGGCTTGTTCGTCGTGATCGGCGGCGCCATCGGCGGATCCGGCGGCATGGTGTTCGGCCTGACGCTCGGCCTGATCATGGTGGGTGGCTCGTACTGGTTCAGCGACCGCATCGCCATCGCTTCGGCCAAGGCCGTGCCTGCCGATCCGGCCCAGTTCCCCGAGTACCACCGCATCATGACCGAGCTCACCTCGGCGGCCGGTATGCCGATGCCGGCCTTGTACGTGTCGCCCAACCCGCAGCCCAACGCCTTCGCCACCGGCCGCAACCCGGATCACGCCGCGGTGGCCGTCACCCAGGGGCTGCTCGACCACATGGACTGGTACGAGGTGCGCGGGGTGCTGGCCCACGAGCTGATGCACATCCGGAACCGCGACATCCTGATCGGGTCGGTGGCCGCGGCCATCGGCATGGCCATCACGATGATCGCCCGCATGGCCATGTTCGCCGCCATGTTCGCCGGGCGCGGCGACCGCAACCGCAACCCGCTGGGGGAGATCGCTTTCGCCATCCTGGCCCCCATCGCCGCCATGCTGATCCAGGCGGCCATCAGCCGCAGCCGCGAGTTCCAGGCCGACGCCTCGGCGGCCCGTCTGATCGGTGATGGCGAGCCGCTGGCCCGGGCCCTCGAGAAACTGGAGTACGCCGCCCAGCGGGTGCCCTCGGGGGTCAACCCGAACCAGGCGTCGTCGTACATCATCGACCCGTTGAAGGCCCAGGCCCGGGGTGGTGGAGGTCGGGGCACGATGCGCCTGTTCTCGACCCATCCGGCCACGGCCGAGCGCGTCGCCCGCCTGCGGGACGGGGTCTGGAACCAGGGCACCGTCGGCGGCGGCCCCATCTCCTGACCTGCAGCAGGGGGACAGGCCCCTCGCTGCAGGTTCCAGGCGGAGGCCCCGGGTGGGTCAGTCGCGGAAGTTGGTGAACTGGAGGGGGAGATCCAGGTCGGCGGCCTTGAGGGCCGCGATGACCTCCTGGAGGGCGTCGCGCTTCTTGGCCGAGACCCGCACCTGATCTCCCTGGGTCTGGGACTGCACGCCTTTGAGCCCCAGATCCTTGATGGCCTTGTTGATGGTGCGGGCGTGGTCGCTGTCGATGCCGGCCTGGAGCCGGGCCGTCTGCCGGGCCCGGCCGCCGCTGGCTGCTTCGACATTGCCCCAGTCCAGCGACTTGAGCGACACCTGGCGGCGGACCAGTTTCTCTTCGAGCACGATGACCAGGGCGGTCAGACGGTCCTCGGACGCCGACTCCAGCTTGATGGCGCCGTCGCCCAGTTCGACCACCGAGTCGGTGCCCTTGAAGTCGAACCGGGTGCGGACCTCGCGGTCGGCCTGGTCGACGGCGTTGCGGACCTCCTGGAGGTCGATCTCGGACACGACGTCGAAGCTGGCCATGGGCCGGAACCCTACCGAACGGTGCTGAGGCCGCGACCCGGTGGGCGAGCCGGGGCGGGCCGCTATCCTCCGGCTTTCGAAGGGTCGGTGCCCGAGTGGCCAAAGGGAACGGGCTGTAAACCCGTCGGCATTGCCTTCGGAGGTTCAAATCCTCCCCGGCCCACCAGACGAGCGACGGGTCCGCTACCGCGGGCCCGTCGGCCGTTTTCGATCCAGCCCGTCGGCTGGGAAGCCCGTCAGTTGGGCAACAGGGCCTGCATGACGTGGACGTCCTGCCAGCGGTTGAACTTGCGTCCCACCTCTCGCTCGACCCCGACCAGGGTGAAGCCGTGCTTGGCGTGCAGGGCGATGCTGGCCTCGTTGACGCCACCGATGCGGGCGATCACCGAGTGGAACCCGCTGTGGCGGGCGATGTCCAGCAGCTCGCCGAGCAGACGGTCGGCCACACCCTTGCCCCGGGCCGAGCTTGCGACGTACACCGAGTTCTCGACCGACGTGCGGTAGGCGGCCCGCTCCTTGTACGGGGACAGCGAGGCGAACCCGACGACCACGCCGTCGATCTCGGCGACGAGCACGCTGAACGCCCCGGAACGGGCGGCTAGCCACTCGACCTGCTCGTCGGCGGTGCGTTCGACCAGGTCGAACGACGCCGTGGAGGTGGTGACCTCGAGGTTGTAGATGACCCGGATGGCTTCGGCGTCGTCGGGCCGGGCGAGCCGGGTGGTGATCGTCGGTTCCATCCCCGCGCATCGTAGCCAGCGGACGCCTGATGCCAGGGTGTGACCGGTGTCGAAGACGCGCCCGGCACGTTGGGGAACACCCGCCCGTCGTGGCATCCTTTCGGACGGCCCGAACGGGGCCAGGCTCCCTTAGCTCAGTCGGCAGAGCGTCTCCATGGTAAGGAGAAGGTCGACAGTTCGATTCTGTCAGGGAGCTCGCTGGCGACGTAGCTCAGTTGGTGAGAGCGCCCGACTCATAATCGGGAGGTCGACAGTTCGAATCTGTCCGTCGCTACCAGCCGACACCCACCGAGAACCCCGAAGGATCGACGAGAGGCCACCATGGCATCCGACAAGCGAGTACAGGTCACCCTGGAGTGCCAGGAGTGCAAGCGCCGCAACTACATCACCACCAAGTCCAAGGTGAACACCCGCGAGCGCATCGAGATCAAGAAGTTCTGCCGCTGGTGCCGCAGCCACGTTCCGCACAAGGAAACGCGGTAGCGGGTCGAGCCGACGGCCGTTCGGCTCGGAGGATCGCCCGGCGCCGCTGCTATCCTGCGGCGCAGACCCGCCCCCCGACTCCGACACTGAGTCGGAGGCCGGGACACAGGGCAGTGGCTCAATTGGTAGAGCACCGGTCTCCAAAACCGGCGGTTGGGGGTTCGAGTCCCTCCTGCCCTGCAAACGCAACGACGCGTCGGCGCCGGTGACCCCGAGGGCGTCGGCGCCCGAGACCACCACTACCATCTACCGTCCACTCCCTGTCGATCCGAGGCCCGACCATGTCGATGAACCGTGAGCAGAAGCGCATGCTCAAGCGCCAGGGCGAGGTTGACGCCGACGGCGAGCCGATCCGCCAGCGCCGTCAACCCCAGCAGCGCCAGCCTGAGGATCGCGTCCGGTTCCGCCAGTTCGTCCACGAGGTCCGCGCCGAGCTCCGCAAGGTCGCGTGGCCGTCCCGATCCGAAACCACCAACTACGCGGTCGTCGTCGTGATCACCATCGTGGCTGTCACGGCCATCGTGGCCGGCCTCGACTGGGTCTTCTCCAACTCTGTCCTCAACCTGTTCGACGTCTGATGAGCACCTTCGAAGAAACCGACACCGTCCCCGCCGACCCGGTCGCCGAGGCCGCCGACCTGTTGCCGACCGGCACCGTCACCGACACCGGCGACGCACCGGTCGAGCCGCTCGACCTGGCGCCTGAAGAGGCTGCCGACCTGTTGCCGACCGGCACGGCCATTGAGGAGCCGCCGGCCCCTGAGCCGGTCGACGAGCCGGCCGCCGAGGCCGTCGACGTCGAGGAGTTGCTCGATGCCGAGGCCGCTGACGCCGCGGCCGCGGCCCGCCCGCCGGTCGAGAGCCCCTACGATCGCCCGGGACGCTGGTACGTCGTGCACTCGCAGTCCGGCTACGAGAACAAGGTGCGTCAGAACCTGGGCGCCCGCACCGCCTCGATGCACCTCGAGGACCGCATCCACGAGATCGTCATCCCCATGGAGGACGTCGTCGAGTTCCGGAACGGCAAGAAGGTCACTGTCTCCAAGAAGATGTTCCCCGGCTATCTGCTGGTGCGGTGCAGCCTCGACGACATCACCTGGGCAGCCGTGCGCGACACCCCGGGCATCGTCAACTTCGTCGGGTCGGGCGGTAAGCCGCTGCCCCTCAGCCGCCGTGAGGTCGAGACCTTCCTACAGGTCGAGGACGAGGCGACGGCTTCCGAGGCCCCCAAGAAGACCAGGGCCCGGTTCGGCTTCGACACCGGCGAGACCGTGCGGGTCAAGGAAGGCCCGTTCGCCGACTTCTCCGGCGAGATCATCGAGATCAACGAGGACCAGCTCAAGGTCAAGGTGCTCGTCAACATCTTCGGCCGGGAGACCCCGGTCGAGCTTGAGTTCTCCCAGGTCGCCCAGCTCTGACCGTGGCCGTCGCGGGTTGGGAAACCTTCCGGCGGCGACCAGACTTGACCGTTCCCCCCTGTTGGGCGACCTGAGGTCCCCGGCCCCGAAAGACGAGTGTTCATCAAATGGCCAAGAAGCAAGTAGCAGCGATTGTCAAGATCCAGATCCCCGCTGGCGCGGCCACGCCGGCGCCTCCGGTGGGTACCGCCCTGGGCCCGCACGGCGTGGCGATCATGGACTTCTGCAAGGACTACAACGCGAAGACCGAGGACAAGCGGGGCCAGATCATCCCCGTCGAGATCACCATCTACGAGGATCGGTCCTTCACCTTCGTCACCAAGACCCCGCCCACCTCGTTCCTGGTGCGCCAGGCCGCCGGCCTCGAGAAGGGTTCCGAGAACCCGGGCCGTGACGAGGTCGCCACCATCACGTGGGCCCAGGTCGAGGAGATCGCCCAGACCAAGCTGCCCGACCTCAACGCGCTGGACATCGAGGGTGCCAAGCAGCAGGTGGCCGGCACGGCCCGTTCCATGGGCATCGCCGTCGCTTAGGCGACGGTGCCAGGACAGCGAGCCGTCGCTTAGGCGACGGTGCCAGGACAGCGAGCCGTCGCTTAGGCGACGGTGCCAGGACAGCGAGCCGTCGCTTAGGCGGCACAGCTCAACAACCGAATCAGCCGCCGCCCGTCACCGGGCGGTTCGTCGAGTGGGGAGGACCTCGCCCCACCCGAGGCAACGGCGACACCGAGGGAGCCAGGAGGACATTGGCGACATGAGTAGGCACGGCAAGCGTTTCGACGACGCCACGACCCGTTTCGACCCCCAGCAGCTGCACGGGGGGTCCGAGGCCCTCGAGCTGGTCTGCTCGTTGGGTGGGGCCAAGTTCGACGAGAGCGTCGATCTGGTCATCCGGTTGGGCGTCGACCCCCGCAAGACCGAAGAGATGGTGCGCGGCACCGTGGCGCTTCCGTCGGGGACCGGCAAGGACGTCAAGGTGGCGGTATTCGCCCAGGGTGAGGCGGCCGCGGCTGCCCGCGAGGCCGGCGCCGACCATGTGGGTGCCGACGATCTGGCTGCTGAAGTCGAGGGCGGCATGCTCGATTTCGACGTGGCCATCGCCACCCCCGACATGATGCCGACCGTGGGCCGCTTGGGCCGGTCCCTGGGTCCTCGTGGCCTGATGCCCAACCCCAAGTCGGGCACCGTCACCGACGATCCGGCCAAGGCGGTCGGCGAGTTCAAGGGCGGCAAGGTCGAGTTCCGCACCGACCGCTACGGCAACGTGCACGTGCCGATCGGCAAAGTCTCGTTCGCTCCCGCTGACGTGGCGACCAACCTGCGGGCCGTGGTCGACGAGCTCGAGCGGCTGAAGCCGTCGGCGGCCAAGGGCCGGTACCTGCGCAAGGTGTCGGTGTCGTCGACCATGGGTCCCGGTGTCCGCATCGACCCGGCACGGGTCGCCGAGTAGTCGGCCCCCGGCAGGTGGCGGCCGTCGAGGCCGCCGCTAGCCTGCCCACCACAATCGAATCGCTCACCGAAGACCTCCGGGTTGTCGCTGGTGCCCGACAGGGCGAAGCAGGACAGAACGAGGTCCACCCCGCTCCGGGGTGGACCCGCCCGAGCAGGCGAGCCCCCCGGATGTGGCCCCACCCGTGTGGTGTGGCCCGGTCCTCGGTGTGCGCGAAGGTTCCGGCTCCATCGCCGAACCCCCAGACCGAGAAGAACCGAAATATCCGAGGAGGTGAGTGAGCGTGGGAGATGTCCGCACCCAGAAGGAAGCGGTCGTCGCCGAGGTCCGTGACCGGATCTCGTCGACCGAGGCGGTCGTGCTGACCGAGTACCGCGGGCTCGACGTACCGGCCATGGCCGAGTTGCGCAAGGCGCTGCGTGAGGCCGGCGGCGACTACAAGATCTACAAGAACACCCTGGTCCGCTTCGCGGCCCGTGAGCTCGAGCTCGACATCGAGGAGCTCCTGGTCGGCCCGACGGCGCTGGCCTTCGTGGGCGAGCGGGCCGACGGCACCGCCGGCGACCCCGTGTCGGTGGCCAAGGCGCTGCACGAGTTCGCCAAGGCGCACGAGGCCCTGATCGTCAAGGGCGGGGTGCTCGACGGCGCGCCGCTCACTGCCGACGAGGTCGAGGCACTGTCCAAGGTGGCACCCCGCGAGGTCCTGCTGGCCCAGCTGGCCGGCGCCATGGCGGCACCGCTCCAGCAGTTCGCCGGGTTGCTCAACGCCCTGCCTCAGAACCTGGCCTACGCCCTGCAGGCGCTCATCGACGAGGGTGGCGCCCCGGGTGCTCCCGTCGATGCGCCAGCCGAGGCCGCTGCCGACGAGACCGAGGCCGCTGCCGCCGACGAGGCGCCGGCCGACGAGACCGATGCGGAGGCCGTCGAGGCGTCCGCTGACGAGACCGAGGCTGCCGCCGACGAGGCGCCGGCCGACGAGACCGATGCGGAGGCCGTCGAGGCGT
>CAZPGL010000051.1:0-11825 GCA_964586175.1 uncultured Microthrixaceae bacterium
GGTATGTGGTGGAGCTGATGGGATTCGAACCCACGACCCCCTGCTTGCAAAGCAGGTGCTCTAGCCAACTGAGCTACAGCCCCGAACGCCGACAAGGCTACGGGTCCGGGGAACATGCGTGACCGTGGTCACCGGTGAATCGGGTCACTACCCCGATGGGGCCGTCACACCCCGTGGCTACCGTTTTTCCCATGACCTCCACCGTCACCCCCTTCGCACCCGCCGCCCCCGGCCGCCTGCTGTTCGAGCGGTTCATGGGTCGTTACGAACACGGCGCCGTCGAGCCCCTGCTCGAGCTGTTCACCCCTGACGCCGAGATCGTCACCCTCGACGGCACCCACCGTGGACATCCGGCCATCGCCATCTGGTTGGCCGAACACCTCGACACCCGGGGCCCCGGCCTGCTGGTGTCCACCGACGGCTTCGCCGAGCACGGCGACGTCGTGCGCTACGAAGCCACCATCGCCAGCCCCGACGGCGATGTCCGGCAGGTCTACGGCGTGCTGGTCCTCGACGACGGCCGTATCGCCCGGTACGTGCCCGGCCTCCTCGCCGACCTCAACGGCACAGCGACCTGACTCGCCGCCCGGCCCCTAGATGGGCCGGCCGAACGGCAGCTCGTCCAACCAGGTGGCGAGGAACGCCTCAGCTCGCTCGCACGCCCCGAACACAGCGCCGTTGGGATGCTTCAGTGACCCGCTGGTCAGTGCGCCGATCGTCGCCGCGGCATCCCCGTCGCGAACCAGCGGCGCTGCGGTCGTCACGAAGTCGGGCAGCACGACGACATCCCGGCGCCGGGCATGGGCCAGGGCCTTGGTCGTCACGGCCAGCCGGGCGGTCGGCACCACCACCCGCACGCCCAACCCGTCGGCGACCGTGTGGTCGACGGCTCCGGGCCTCGACCCGACGAACAGCAGATCGGCGGGGACCGTGAACGGGTCGCCCTCCACCAACGCCACCCCGTGTGGAGCCAGCAAACCGGCCAGCGCCTCGGCGTCCCCGCCGTCGGTCACCGCGGTGGCCGCATCGGGGCAGGCGGCCACCGCCGCGGCCACCGCTCCGGCCAACAGGCCGTCGTCCGGCCCCCCGCTCAGCGTCGCCACCTCGGCGTCGGCCACCCCCTTGCCGGCGCGCAGCGAGTACCCGGCGTCCCATCCGGCCACCTCGGAGGCGAAGGCGGCCACCGCGGCGTCCCGGCCGTCGCCGTCGACGCTGATGCCGGCCGACAGACCGGTCTCCCGGCGCTCCAGGCAGGCCAGCGAGTAGGTGACCGATCGGGCCAGGTCCTTGGCCCCGCCCTGGAGGATCTTGGGGGCCAGGCGCACCACGCCGTGGCCGGGCACATCGGGCAGGTCGACGGCCACGAAGGCCGGCGCATCGGTGAGCTTGCGGATGAACACGTCCGGCAGTCTGCCCGCTGGCCGGCGGTCAGTCGGCGTCGAGCGCCTCGACGACCCGCTCGACCTGCAGACGGGCGGCGTCCAGGCGCGACCGGCAGTGGCGCAGCAGCTCGTCGGCCCGGGCCACCTGGGCGGCCAGCCGGTCCACGTCGAACGCCTCGCCTTCGAGGCCGACCAGGATCTCCTGCAGCTCGCCGAGGGCGGCGTCGTAGCCGAGCTCCTCGACCGGGGTGGCATCGGTCATGGGGCCGTCTCCTTGTCGCTGACCGTCGAAGTGACCGTACCGTCGGCGAGGGTCGTGACGAGCACGTCGCCGATCACGGCGTCGGCGGCCCGTAGCACGGACCCGTCGACCTGCCGGGTGATCGACCAGCCCCGGGCCAGCACCAGGGCCGGGTCGAGCGCCCGAAGCCGCGTCTCACAGTTGGCCAGGCGTTCGGCAGGTCGGTACACCGCAGTGGGGGCGGCGCGGCGCAGCCGGTGGGCGACATCCTCCAGTCGGTCACCCCGCCGCTCCACGGATGCACGCCCGGCCCGCCCCAACCGACCGCGGATGTCGGCGCATCTGCGCTCCGCGGCCGTCACGGCCCCAAGGGCCGACTCGATGATGGCCGCGGCGGCCGTATCCAGGGCGCTGAGGTGGCGACGGGCCCGATCCACCAGGTCGGCGGCGCAGGCCGTCGGGGTCTTGAACGCCGTGTGGGCCACCTCGTCGGCGACGCTGCGGTCGATCTCGTGGCCGACGCCGGTGAACACCGGGACACCCAGGCCGGCGACGGCCCGGGCCATCACCTCGGCGTCGAACACCGACAGGTCGGCCGCCGACCCGCCGCCCCGCACCAGGGCGATCACGTCGGGCCGGTGCGACGCCACGACCCGTAGCCCTTCGGCGATGTCCTCGGCGGCTCCTGCCCCCTGCACCCGGGTGTCGCGTTCGAACACCGTGAATCCGATACCGCTGCGGGTCAACTCGGTCACGAAGTCGGCGTGGGCCGCCGACCCGCAGCTGGTGACCAGCCCGATGCGCAGCGCCGGGTCGGGGACAGCTAAGGCGCCATTGGCCTCGAGTAGCCCCTCGTCGGCAAGGGTGTGCAACAGCCGCTCGCGTTCGGCGGCCAGACGGCCCAGCGTGAACGCCGGGTCGATGCCGTCCATCATCAGCTGGAGGCGTCCGCCCGGCACCCAGAAGTCCAGGCGTGCGAGGATCCGGACCTGCAGGTCGTCGGCCAGGGTCATGCCGCCCGCCTCGGCCAGGGTGCGCTCGATGCGGGGCACCACGTTTTTCCAGAGGGCGACCGAGAACTGGGCGGCCGGCGGCCGGCCCGGCTCGTCGGACGGTTCGATCAGGTCGAAGTAGACGTGGCCGGACCGCACGGTGCGCAGGTTGGAGACCTGCCCCTCCACCCACATCCGTTCGGGGAACAGGGCGCGCAGGCCCTCTTTGAGCGCGGCCCCCAGGCTGCCGACCGACACCACGGGCACATCGGCCACATCGGAATCGCCGGGCATGTCCGTGCTCGTCATCGCCGCAACCCTACTGACCGGCACCGGCCCCCCCGGCGGCCAAGAACCGTCGAATCCCCATAGTTCAGGGTTTGATCATCTTTGCCGCGGTGACTACGTTCGTGCCGGGTCGGGCTGGGACGCCGACAACCGGGGGTGGAGACAAGAGTGGACGTGGTACGTGGAGCCGGCGAGGAGTTCGGGCCCCGGGCCGCCGAGAAGGTGGCGGCTGAACTCCCCAACGCCGACCTGGACCTGATGCGGCTGTCGCTGGCCCTGACCCGCACCGCCAACCGATTCACCCGCCGGGCTGAGACCGAGGTACACCGTCCCGCCGGGTTGACGTGGGCCGGTTTCCGGGTGCTGTTCACTTTGTGGGCCTACGGTGAGCTCGAATCCCACCGGGCTGCCCAACTGTCGGGCATGTCCCGGGCGTCGGTGTCAAGCGCCGTCAACACCCTCGAGCGCGACGGGCTCGTCCAGCGCAGCCCGGGTGGCGATCGCCGGGTCGTGATGCTCTCCCTCACCGCCGACGGTCTGGCCACCGTGCGGCGCTCGTACGAGGCCCAACAGAGGGTCGTCGAGGCCGACCTGTACCGGGACCTCGACCCGGACGAGCGTCGCCGGCTCACCGAACTTCTGGAGCGGGTGCTGTCCACTGCGCGCCTCGACGGCGTCTGAACGCCACCGTCTACAGGCGCACCCGTTCGCTGTCCGGGTCGTAGAACGGCCGGAACGACGCGGTGGCCGGGACCATCTCGCCGTTCACCAGGACCTCGAAGTCACCCTTGATCACCTCGGCCCGGGGGGTGTCGGGGGTGCAACCGACGTACGACATGCCCAGCGCGGCGCCGACGGTGTGCCCGTACATGCCCGAGGTGATACGGCCGACCAGCGAGCCGTCGCGGTACACCGGCTCGTCGTGGTACAGCAGCGGCTCGGGGTCGTCCAGCTTGAACTGCACCAGCCGTCGGGTCACTCCGGCGGCCCGCTGTGCCTCGAGGGCCTCACGGCCGATGAAGCTGCCGGGCTTGTCCCAGGACACGCCCCACGACAACCCGGCCTCGAGCGGGGTGTCCTCGTCGGCGATGTCGTCGCCCCAGTGTCGGTACGCCTTCTCCATGCGCAGCGAGTTCATGGCGTGATAGCCGGCCAGGGTCAGCCCGTCGGGTGCGCCCGAGGCCCACAGCTGGTCGAACACGCCGAGGCCGAACTCGGTGGGGACGTACAACTCCCAGCCCAACTCGCCCATGTAGGTGCGGCGCACGGCGACGGCCCGGGCGTAGGCCAGGTCGATCTCCTGGAGGGTGCCGAACGGGAAGGCCTCGTTTGACAGGTCGGCGTCGGTCAGGGGGGCCACGATGTCGCGGGCCTTCGGGCCGAACACCCCGAGCACCGCCCACGCCGAGGTCACGTCGGTCACCGTCACCCGGGCCCCCTCGGGGGTGTTGCGGGCGATCCAGTCGGCGTCCTTGACCTGGGTCGAAAAGGCGGTGACCACGAGGAACTGGTCCTCGGTCAGCCGGTTCACGGTCAGGTCGGCCTCGATGCCGCCCCGGTCGTTGAGCCACGTGGTGTACACCGAGGTGCCTGGTTCGACGTCGACGTCGGCCGACGAGATCCGGTTCAGCACGGCGCAAGCGTCGGGACCCTGGACGAGCAACTTGGCCAGCGAGGTCTGGTCGAAAAGGGCCGCACCCTCCCGGCAGGCCCGGTGCTCGGCCGCCGAGTGCTCGAACCAGTTCTGGCGCCCGTACGAGTACTCGTACACCGGCTCGACGCCCTCCGGGGCGAACCAGTTGGGGCGCTCCCAGCCGCCGCTCTCACCGTGGCAGGCGCCGAGGCCGGCCAGGCGGTCGTGGAACGGCGAGTGGCGCACCGCCCGGGCCGTCTCGACCTGCCGGAACGGCCAGTGCAGGGCGTACAACAGGCCCAGGCCCTCGACCGACCGGTCGCGCAGGTACCGGCGGTTGGTCTGGAAGGGCTGCATGCGGCGGATGTCGACGTCCCATAGGTCCATGGGCGGCCGGCCGTCGACGATCCACTCGGCCAGGACCTTGCCGGCCCCGCCGGCCGACTGCATGCCGATCGAATTGAACCCGGTGGCCGCAAACAGGTTGCGCACCTCAGGGGTCTCGCCGAGCAGGTAGCGATCGTCGGGGGTGAACGACTCGGGGCCGTTGAACTCGAGGCGCAGGCCCACATCGGCCAGCAGGGGGATGCGGTCGCACATCTTCTCGTAGACCGGGGCCAGGTGCTCCCAGTCGAATGGGAAGGTCATGTTGGGCCGGTCGGTCGGGATGCCCTCGAAGCCGAAGGGCTTGGCCACCGGCTCGAAGAACCCGACCATCAGCCGGCCGGCCTCCTCCTTGACGTAGGTGCAGTTGTCCATGTCGCGCAGCACCGGCAGCCCGGACGGCAGATCCGGGATGCCCTCGGTCACGAGGTAGAAGTGCTCGCAGGCCGACAAGGGCATGTTGACGCCGATGTCCCGGCCCAGCTGGTGCGACCACATGCCGGCCGTGGTGACGACGTACTCGGCGTCGACCGGGCCCCGGTCGGTGTCGACGCCGATGGCCCGCCCGTCGGCGGTGCGGATGCGTTCGACGGACACGCCCTCGAATATGCGGGCCCCCCGCTGCTTGGCCGCGTTGGCCATGGCCATGGTGGTGTCGATGGGCGAGCCCTGGCCGTCGCCGGGCATGGCCACCCCGCCGAGGATCCCCTCGGGGTTGAGCAGCGGCCACCGCTCGAGGATCGTGTCGACGTCGACGACCTCGGCCTCCACGTCGAAGCAGTTGGCCATGGCGGCCAGGCGCACCAGCTCCTCCATGCGGCCCGGGTTGTCGGCCAGGCTGACCGAACCGACCTTCTTGAACCCGGTGGGAAGGTCCATCTCGGTTTCGAGCCGCTCGTAGAGGTCGGCCGAATAGTCGGCTAGGCGGGTCATGTTGTGGGTGTTCTTGAGGCAGCCGATGAGGCCGGCGGCGTGCCAGGTGGTGCCGCTGGTCAGGGTGTGCCGCTCGAGCAGGACGACGTCGGTCCAGCCCAACTCGGTGAGGTGGTAGGCGACGCTGGCACCGACGATGCCGCCACCGATGATCACTACCTGGGCGCTCTGTGGAAGCTCCTTGGCCATGGGACTGGGCACCTCCGCTCGGGGGAAGAAGATCACACCTTGCAGTTAGAGAGAGTTGCAAGTAAGTTACGGACTCTAACGACGTGACGGTGGTCACGTCAGACTGGGCACCCCGGTGCCGACCGGGCGAGTGTAGGACCAACGAGGCGACAGATGAACGAAATGACGAGCAGCGGTCCCAGCGGTCAGCGCGACTTGGCCCAGCGGCATCTCGTGCCCCACTTCACGAAGGGCGCAGCCTGGCGCAACGACACCCTGCCGATCATGGAGCGGGGCGAGGGCTGCTACCTCTACGACACCGACGGCAACCAGCACCTCGATGGCCTGGCCGGCCTGTTCTGCGTCAACATCGGCCACGGTAGGCCCGACCTCACCGCGGCGGCCGCCAAGCAGATGGACACCCTCGCCTACAGCACCAACTGGGGCACGGCCCACCCGCCGTCCATCGAGGCGTCGGCCATGATCGCGGGGTTCGCCCCCGGCGACCTGTCCGAGGTTTTCTTCGTCAGCTCGGGCTCCGAGGCCGTCGAGTCCGCCATCAAGTTCGCCCGCAATTACCACGTGGCCCGCGGCGAGGACACCCGCTACAAGGTGATCTCCCGCAACTGGTCGTACCACGGCACCACCCTCGGCGCCCTGGCCGTCACCGGCATCCCCAGGTTCCGCGACCCGTTCCTGCCCAACCTGTGGGACGGAGCGCGCCATGTACCCAACACCCGCCAGTGCACCTCTCCCGCCGGCACCCCGGCCGCCGACCTGTCCTGCGTGCAGGCCATCGAGGACATGATCCTCGCCGAAGGGCCCGAGACGGTGGCCATGGTCATCGCCGAACCGGTCCAGAACGGCGGTGGCGCCCTCGTGCCCCCCGCCGGGTACTGGCAGGAACTGCGCCGCATCTGCGACACCTACGGGGTGCTGCTCGTCGCCGACGAGGTCATCTGCTCGTTCGGCCGGTTCGGCCACTGGTTCGCCAGCGAACGCATGGGGGTCGTGCCCGACATGATCACCTTCGCCAAGGGGGTCACGTCCGCCTACCAGCCCCTCGGCGGGGTCGTCATCCGCGGCGAACTCGTCGAGGCGATCCACGAGTCGCCGATGGCCACCTACATGCACGGCTCCACGTTCGGCGGCCATCCGGTCGCCACTGCGGTGGCGGTGGCCAACATGACCGCCATGCGCGACGAGGGTCTGATGGACCACGTCCTCGCCAACGAGGACGCCTTCGACGCCCGCCTCCAGGCGTTGGCCGACCGCCACGACTGCGTCGGCGAGGTTCGGGGAACCGGCTTCTTCTACGCCATCGACCTGTGCGCCAGCCGGGACGGCGGCCGGCCACTCAGCGACACCCAGGCCGCCGGACTCCAGGGCGGGGTCCTCGGCGGGTTCGTCCGCGAGGCCCGCATCACCATCCGCCCCGACGACCGGGGCTACACGGGCCTCACCATCTCGCCGCCGCTCATCGCCGACGACGAGGTCCTCGACGACTTGGTGGCCCGTATCGACCAGGTGCTCGACCGCACCGGAGCGTGGTTGGCCGATAACTGTTGGGGGCGAGGTTGATCCCGTGGCGGGGCAAAGGCTGAACCGACACCCAGTGACCCTTCTCGACGACTGGTACGAACGGGCTGCCGCCGACCCGGCACGGGTTGTGCTGGCCGACCTGGGTGATCCGCGTGCCGATGCCGCGGCCCGGCGCCTCGTCGACGAAGGTCTGGCCGAGGTCGTCGCCCCGGTGGTCGACCCCGCCGGGGATGTGGCCGGTTCGGCGGTCGTTGCCGGCCTCGACCCCGCCGACCCGGTGGTGGCGGCGACCTTGCTGGTCCGGGACGGGCTGGCCGACGCCGCGGTGGCCGGCGCCACTCGCCCGACGGCCGACGTCCTGCGGGCCGGGCTGCGCATCCTGGGCGTGGCCCCGGGGGTCGACCTGGTGTCCAGCAGCTTCCTGTTCGTGCTCCCCGACGACCGGGTGGTGGCCTACGGCGACTGCGGCGTCGTGCCCGACCCGACGGCCGGGGAGTTGGCCGGCATCGCCGTGTCGACGGCGGCCACCTTCGCCGAGCTGACCGGCCGGGACCCCCGGGTGGCCATGCTGTCGTTCTCGACGAAGGGCAGCGCCGAACACCCGCGTGTCGACAAGGTGCGCCGGGCCACGGCACTGGTCGCCGAGCGGGCCCCGACGCTGGCCGTCGACGGCGAGTTGCAGTTCGACACCGCCTGGGTTCCCGAGGTGGCGGCGGCCAAGGCGCCGGACTCCCCGGTGGCCGGTCGGGCCGACGTTTTCGTGTTTCCCGACCTCGACAGCGGCAACCTGGCCTACAAGATCACCGAGCGCCTGGGCGGGGCCCGGGCCTTCGGCCCGCTGCTCCAGGGCCTCGACGGGGTGCTGCACGACCTGTCCCGGGGGTGCACGGCCGACGACATCGTCGACGTGGCCGTCATCGCCGGGCTCCAGCAGCGGGCCCGCCGCTCCTAGCGCCGACCCCCCGAGGCCGATCTCCCGTGCCGCTGTCCGCCGTCCTGCTGGTCGCCGTTTCGACCGTCCTCCATGCCGGGTGGAACGCCCGCCTGCACCGGGCCGCCGATCCGCAGGTCGTCATCGCCTTGGCCTACCTGTCGGTCGGGGTGGTCCTGCTGCCGGCCGCCGTGGTCGACCCGCCGGACGGGGTGCTGCTGATGCTCCTCGGTTCGACGGTGGCCCAGGCCGTCTACATGTGGTTGCTCGGCTCGGCGTACGGCTCGGGCAGCCTCGGCATCGCCTACCCGATCTCCCGGGGAACGGCCCCCCTGCTGGTGGGTATCGGTGGGTGGCTGCTGCTTGACGAGACCCCGTCGGTGCCGACGGTCACCGGGCTGGTGCTGCTGATGGTGGGCCTGTTGGGCCTGGCCGGTCTCGGCAGCAGACGCAGCGAGGGGCGTGCCGTGGCGTTGGCTGCGGTGAGCGGCCTAGCCACGGTCGGGTACTCGCTGATCGACGCTGAGGCCGTCGACCGAACGAGCCCGTTGGGCTATCTGGCGCCGATCATGATCATCAGCGCCCTCGCCGTGCTTACCGCCCTCCGCCCGACGTCGTCCCGGCTGCGGGCCGCGTTCCGCCCCGGCCTGTTGGTCGGCCTGGGCCAGGGCGCCGCGTACGTCCTGGTGCTCCTGGCGTTCCAGCGGGCCCAGGCCGGTCAGGTGGCGGGACTGCGACAGCTGTCGGTGGTGCTGGGGGTGCTGCTGGCCCGGGAGGCTCTGGGTCGCCGGGCGTTCACCGGCGCGGTCCTGGTCACCCTCGGCGCGGCACTCGTGGTCTGGTGAGCGGCGGTCGAAGAATGAGCACACCTAACTAGACAGTAAGAGGATCTAACCGTAGGGTGAAGCGATGAGCAGACGGACCCTCGACCCCGGCCAGGTCATCGACTGCGCGGCGCACCTGGCCGACACGGCCGGTTTCGACGCCGTCACCCTGACCCGGGTGGCCGCCGAACTCGGGGTACGCCAGCCGGCCCTGTACCGCCATGTCGACGGCTATGACGCCCTGGTCAGGGCGCTCAGCCTCCGGGGCCGCGAGATTCTGGCCACACGCCTCGGCGATGCCGCAGTCGGCCTGGCCGGCGACGACGCCGTCCGGGCCATGGGCAACGCCTGGCGGGCCGTGGCCGCCGACCACCCCGGGCTGTACACGGCGACCGACCGCTTCCCGTCGACCGGCGACGACGAGCTCGAAGCGGCCGTCGAGCGGGTCGTGCAGGTGCTCGGCCAGGCCCTCGTCGCCTACGGTCTCAACGACGACGACCGCATCCACGTGGCCCGGTCGCTGCGCAGCGCCTTCCACGGCTTCGTCCACCTCGAAGCAGGCGACGGCTACCCCCATCCCGTCGACCTCGACGACAGTTTCGACCACCTCATCGATCTGCTGTGCGCCGGTGCCCGGCGTCTCGGCACCTGACCCGTCCGCCCGACCCGCCCGGTGGTCCGCCCGCACCCATGACCCGCCTCGGCTTCGTCCTCGACTCGGGCAGCTGCATCGGCTGCCACGCCTGCACCGTCGCCTGCAAGAGCGAGCACGACGTGCCGCTCGGCGTCAACCGCACCTGGCTCAAGTACGTCGAGACCGGCGAGTACCCCGACAGCGACCGCCACTTCTCGGTCATGCGGTGCAACCACTGCGACGACGCCCCGTGCATGACCATCTGCCCCACCTCGGCGCTGTTCCGGGCCGACAATGGGGTGGTCGACTTCGACGACGACAACTGCATCGGCTGCAAGGCGTGCATGAACGCCTGCCCCTACGACGCCATCTACCTCAATCCCGAGACCTCCACGGCCCACAAGTGCAACTTCTGCAATCACCGGGTCACCGAAGGGCTCGAGCCGTCGTGCGTGATCGTGTGCCCCACCCAGGCCATCCGGGTCGGCGACCTCGACGACCCCGACTCGGAGATCGCCCGCCTCCACGCCTCCGGCGAAGGCACCGTCCGGGCCCCCGAGCAGAACACCCGCCCCAAGGTGATCTACACCGGAGCCGGCCAGGCGTCGCTGGATCCGCTGGCCTCGGCCATCGCCCCCGACGGGCAGATCTGGACCGACACCACCCCGGCCCACCCGACCCCCACGCCCGTCGCCCTCACCGCCGCCCCGACCAGGGCCGACGGCGAGGCCATGGCCCGCACCGTCTACACCACCGGTCACCCCGCGGTGTGGGGCTCGATGGTGTCGGGCTACCTGGTCACCAAGGCGGTGGCTGCCGGGGTCATGCTCGTCGCTGCGCTGCTGGTGCTGCTCGGCCACGGTGACGAACAGGCCGCGGTCGGCATCGTGCCGCCCATCGTCGCCGGGGCGTTCCTCGTCGCCACCGGGGCGCTGCTCGTCGGCGACCTCAAGCAGCCGGGTCGTTTCCACTACCTGCTGACCCGGGGCAACCGGTCCTCGTGGCTCGTCAAGGGGGCCTATGTGCTGGGCGGGTTCGCCGTCGCCTGTGCCGTCTGGGGGGTGGTCGGCCTGACCGATGCCGGCGGTGCCCTTCCCGCATTGCTGGTCCCCACCGTGCTGCTGGCCCTGGGCACGGCCGGCTACACGGCGTTCCTGTTCGCCCAGTGCGAGGGACGCGACCTGTGGCAACAGCCGATCCTGCTGCCGGTGCTGCTCGTCCAGGCCGTGGTGGCCGGCGGGGCCGCCTACCTGATCCTCGACCTGTTCACGGCCGTGCCCGAGGCGGTCGCCGTGCGCTGGGTGTTCGGTGCCGCGCTCGTCGTCCACGCGGCACTCATCGCCGTTGAGGTCCGGGGCCCGCACTCCCGCCACGTCACCATGGCCGTCGCCGAGCTCACCCGGGGCGCCCAACGACCCCGGTTCGTGTTCTGGATGGTCATCGGCACCGCCCTGCCGCTCCTCAACCTGGTCGCCGTCGCAGTCTCCACCGAGGTCGGCACCCCGGCTGCCGCCCTGGCCGGCGTGGCTGCCGTGTGGGGTCTGTTCGCCTACGAGGATGCCTACGTGCGGGCCGGCCAGTCGGTGCCGCTCTCGTGAGGAACCAGCCATGAGCGACGATCCGCTGACCCTGTCCGCCTACCCACCCGAGGACCAGTGGGACGACCACACGGCCCTCGACGCCAAGGCCTGGCCGACCCGGGTCGACCGGCGCTTCCGGCTCGTGCCGACCACCTGCTTCAATTGCGAAGCCAACTGCGGCCTGCTGGCCTACGTCGACAAGGACACCGGCAAGGTCGTCAAGTTCGAGGGCAACCCGGTGCACCCGGCCAGCCGGGGCCGCAACTGCGCCAAGGGCCCGGCCACCATCAACC
>CAZPGL010000052.1:0-11781 GCA_964586175.1 uncultured Microthrixaceae bacterium
ACGACGCCGAGCGACGCGCCGGCGCCCGCCTGGCGCTCGGGGCCATCCAGGCCGTCATCCGCGGGTTCGGCCTCGATGACGCGGCCGCCGTGCAGGCCGGGCGCTCGCTGCGTGCGGCCATGGACGGCTTCACCCGCCTGGAGAACCTCGACAGCATGGGCCGGGGCGACCACGACGCCGACTTCGCCTTCCTCGTCGACCTGCTCGTCGACGGCATCCACCAGTCCGGCCGCATCCCCGCCGCCTGACCCGTGACCACGAAGCCCGTCCCTCCGGTCACGGGTGTGACGGCGGGGGCGGGGATACTGGGCCCATGGACCCCTACGACCTGACCGGCCGGGTGGCCGTGGTGACCGGCGGCAGCCGGGGCCTGGGCCGGGCCATGGTGCTGGCCTTCGCCGACCACGGCGCCGACGTGGTCATCGCCAGCCGCAAGCTCGACAACTGCACCGCCCTGGCCGACGAGGTCGTCCAGCGAACCGGGCGGCGGGCCCTGCCGGTGGCCTGCCATGTCGGCGACTGGGACCAGGTCGACGCCCTGGCCGCCACCGCCTTCGACGAGTTCGGCCGCGTCGACGTGCTGGTCAACAACGCCGGCATGTCGCCGCTCTACCCGTCGCTGGGCGAGGTCACTGAGGCCCTCTACGACAAGGTCGTCCAGGTCAACCTGAAGGGCGTGTTCCGCCTGTCGGCGGTGGTCGGCGAGCGCATGGTGGCCGACGGAGGCGGCTCGATCATCAACGTGTCGTCCACCGCGGCCTCCCGGCCGTCACCGGTCGAGGCTGTCTACGGCGCGGCCAAGGCCGGTGTCGAGAGCCTGACGGTGTCGATGGCCCGGGCCTTCGGGCCGACGGTACGGGTCAACTGCATCCGGCCCGGCCCGTTCCTCACCGACATCTCGAAGGCCTGGGACATGGAGGCCTTCGAACGCCAGGCGGCCCGCACCATCGCCCTGGGGCGGGGCGGCGAAGCCGACGAGATCGTCGGCGCTGCCCTCTACCTGGCGTCGGACGCCTCGTCGTTCACCACGGGCAGCGTGCTGCCGGTGGACGGCGGCGCAGCCTGAACCCCAACAGGGCGGCCAGGGCCACCCCGGTTCAGCGGGCGGCCAGGGCCTCGGACGGCTCGACGTACTCCAGGTCGAAGGTCTCAGCCACAGCCCGGTCGGTGATCTGACCGGCACACACGTTGAGGCCGTTCATCAGGTGGGCGTCGGCCCGCAGGGCGGCCTCGGTGCCGAGGTCGGCCAGCGCCAGGGTGAACGGCAGGGTGGCGTTGGACAGGGCCAGGGTGGACGTGCGGGGCACGCCGCCGGGCATGTTGGCCACGCAGTAGTGGACGATGCCGTCGACCTCGTAGGTGGGCTCGAGATGGGTGGTGGCCCGGGTGGTCTCGAAGCAGCCGCCCTGGTCGACGGCCACGTCGACGAGCACCGAGCCGGGGCGCATGCGGCCCAGCATGTCGCGGGTGACGAGCCGGGGGGCCTTGGCCCCCTTGACGAGCACGGCGCCGATCACCAGGTCGGCGTCGTACACCTCGGCCTCGAGGTCGGCCTTGGTGGAGAACACGGTGTGGACCCGGCCGTTGAAGCGCTTGGCCAGGTGGTCGAGGACGGCCGGGCTGCGGTCGAGCACGGTGACGTCGGCGCCGAGGCCGACGGCCATCTCGGCGGCGTTCTCGCCGACCACGCCGCCGCCGATGACGACGACCTTGCCGGGGCGCACCCCGGGCACGCCGCCGAGCAGCAGCCCGGCCCCGCCCTGGGTTGCCTCGAGGGCGTGGGCGCCGGCCTGGATGGACATGCGGCCGGCGATGGCCGACATGGGGGCCAGCAGGGGCAGGCGGCCGGTGTCGTCGGTGACCGTCTCGTACGCGATGCAGGTGGCCCCGCTGGCCAGAAGGTCGTCGGTCTGTGGACGGTCGGCGGCCAGGTGCAGGTAGGTGAACAGGGTGTGGTGAGAGCGCAGCAGAGTCCGCTCGACGGCCTGAGGCTCCTTGACCTTGACGATCATCTCGGCCGACTCGAACACCTCGGCGGCCGAACCGGCGATGGCCGCGCCGACCTCCTTGTAGTCGCGGTCGTCGAACCCGGCGCCGTTGCCGGCCCCGGCCTGGACGGTCACGTTGTGGCCGCGGGCGGTGAGCTCGCCGGCCGTCGCCGGGGTGAGGCCCACGCGGCGTTCTGCGGTCTTGATCTCGGTGGGGACTCCGATGTCCATCGGGATGCTCCTTGAAGGGGTCGGCTGCACGTCGGTGGGAGTCGATTTGGGTGTAACCGTACGGAGCCGTCCGCGCTGCCCGATTGTGGAGTTGTGTTCTCGGCTGGCCTGTGGCACAACTTTATTGCGTGCAGATATGCTTCTAGACATGTCTGATGCGTCGTTAGCTCTTGACCACGTGGATCGTGCCATCCTCGCCCTCCTCCAGGAGGACGGCCGGGCGGCCAACGTGGACCTGGCTGAGGCCGTCCACCTCTCCCCCTCGGCCTGCCTGCGCCGGGTCCGCCGCCTGGAGGAGGACGGCTACATCGAGCGGTACGTGGCCCTGCTCGACCCGCAGCGTGTGGGTCTGGGCACCGACGTGTTCGTGGAGATCACCCTGGCCAGCCAAGCCGAGGACGTGCTCGACGCCTTCGAACGGGCGGTGGCCGAACGCCCTGAGGTGATGTCGTGCCACCTGATGGCCGGCGAGTTCGACTACCTGGTCCACGTGGTGGTCAGCGACGTGGCCGCCTACGAGGTGCTGCACCGCACCCACCTGGCCCAGCTCCCCGGCGTAGCCCGCATGGTGTCCAGCTTCGCCCTGCGCCCGGTCTGCGCCCGCACCGGCTACCCCATCGACTGCTGAGGAGCGCCGAGACCGTGTCCGCGCCCCACGACGTTCTGATCGTCGGTGGGGGCATCGTCGGGCTGGCCACCGCCCACGCCGTCCAATCCCGGCTACCCGCCGCCCGGGTCGTGGTGGTCGACAAGGAGCCGGCGGTGGCCGCCCACCAGACGGGCCACAACAGCGGCGTCGTCCACTCGGGCATCTACTACCGGCCCGGCTCGACCAAGGCCGAACTGGCGGTCCGGGGCGCCGAGGCCATGCTGGCCTTCTGCGCCGAGCACGGGGTGGCCCACGACCGTTGCGGGAAGTTGGTCGTGGCCACCGACCCCGGCCAGTTGGTCGCCCTGGCCGCGCTGGCCGAGCGGGCCCGGGCCAACGGGGTGGCGGTGGCCGAGTTGGGTCCGGGCGGCGCCGCCGACCACGAGCCCGAGGTGCGTTGCGTGGGAGCCCTGCACGTGCCGTCCACCGGTCGGGCCGACTTCGCCGCCGTGACCCGGACCCTGGCCGGCCTGGTCGCCGAGGCCTGCGGGGAGGTCCGCACCGGGTGCCTGGTGCGCGGCGCGCGGCGGGAGGACGACGGCTGGACGGTCGACACCAGCCTCGGTCCGATGGAGACCCGGTTCCTCGTCGGGTGCGCCGGGCTACAGGCCGACCGGGTGGCCCGGCGTTCCGGCGTCGATCCCGGCGCCCGGATCCTGCCATTCCGAGGTGAGTACCTCGACGTCACCGGGGCGTCAGCCGACCTGGTGCGAGGGCTGATCTATCCGGTCCCCGACCCCGACCTGCCGTTCCTCGGGGTGCACCTCACCCGAGGCCTCGACGGGCACGTCCACGCCGGTCCCAACGCCGTGCCGGCCCTGGCCCGCGAGGGTTACCGGCGCCACCACGTGTCCCCGGTCGACGTGGCCGGGGCCCTGGCCTGGCCCGGATCGTGGCGCCTGGCCCGGCGCCACTGGCGCCACGGGTTGGCCGAGATCCGGCGGTCGGCCGACCGCGGCCGGTTCGCCGCGTCGGTCCAGGAACTGGTGCCCAGGGTGACCGCCGCCGACCTGATCCCCGCTCCGGCCGGGGTGCGGGCCCAGGCCGTGGGCCGCGACGGTGCCCTGCTCGACGACTTCCACCTGGTCGACGGCGACCGCTCGGTCCACGTGGTCAACGCCCCGTCGCCGGCGGCCACCGCCTCGCTGCTCATCGGGGAGCGCGTCGCCGACCGCGTCGTCGCCGGTTGGCGGTAGTGAGAGTATTGCCTTAGTATCGGGGGGTGCCCCGATCCCCCGAACCGGCCCGCCGCCGCCTCCTCGACGCCGCCCGCCGGCTGTTCGCCGACCGGGGCATCGACGCCACCACGGTCACCGCCATCACCGCGGCGGCCGGCCAGGGCAACAACTCGGCCGTCGCCTACCACTTCGGGTCCAAGGCCGGCCTACTCGACGCGGTGCTCGACGAGCACCTGGCCGCCGTCGACGACCGGCGGGCCGCCCTGCTGGCCGAGCTGACCGCCGACGGCCGCGCCCTCACCGCCGGCGACCTGGCGGCCATCGTGGTCCGGCCGCTCGTGGCCTGCCTCGACGACCCCGACGGCCCCGACCACCTGCGCATCATGGGCGACCTGCTCGACCACCGCGGCCCGACCAGCACCGGCCCGGTCCGCACCGGACTGACCGACGCCCACCGGGCGGCCCGCCACCTGCCGGCCGTCGACGACGACCGGCGGCTGCTCATCGTCACCACGGTGTTCCACGGGCTGTCGGCGTTCGCCGCCCAGCACCCCGACGCCGACGCCGCACGCCGCGACGCCTTCGCCGACCTGCTCGTCACCACCGTCACCCGACTCCTCACGCCCCGAACGGAGGGAACATGACCAACACCACCGACGCCGTCGAGGCCGTCGCCGCCGAACGCCTGCTCGACGGCCGGGCCTGGGATGACTTCTGTGAGACCCTCCGCCACGCCGGGCACGTCGTCATCGAAGAGACCCCCGACGGCGACCCCGTCGACCGGGTCGAGGGCTTCCGTTACCTGACCCGCATGATGCTCATGGCCAACATGCGGGGCATCGAGCGCACCGCCCCGTCGGGGCCGGCCCAACGCGTCCACGTCATCCCGCCCCCCCTGAAGGGCGGGCAGGGCGTGCAGTCCCCCAACCAGGACCACATCGTCCAGCCCGTCGACCCCCGCCGTTCGTATCGCATCACCGGGCAGCGGGGCGGCGCCTACGTGCACCTGTCAGCGTGGAGCCCGCCGGTGCCGGCCGACGTCGGCGCCTTTCCTTCAGGTGCCGAGGCCCGCGACCTGCTGCCGACCTTCAACCCCAACAACTCGGTCACCCCGTTCACGCTGGTACTCGACGAGGCCACCGACCTCGACGGCAACGTGGACTTCGTCATGTCGGCCAGCGATCCCAACGACGGCTCGGTGTGGCTGCCCATGAACGAGCGAACCCGCGAGCTCATGGGTCGCGTGGTCTACGACGATCGTTCCGTCCAGCGGCCGCCCCGACTCACCATCGAGTGCCTCGACGACCACGTCGAGCCCGAGCCGCCGCCGCCGGCCGACATGTCGGCCCGCCTGGCCGTGGCCGCCCAGCTGGTGCTGGGCATCCAGGCCGACTACGCGGCCTGGACCCGCGACCTGCTGACCCGCCCCAACCAGCTGGCCCTGACCGACGACCACTACCGGCGCATCGGCGGCTCGCCCGACGACCGCCACTTCGAGTTCGGCTATTGGCGTCTGGCCCCCGGCGAGGCCCTGGTCGTCGAGTTCGTCGAACCCAAGTGCCAGCACTGGAACTTCCAGCTGTGCAACCACTGGATGGAGAACCTGGCCGACTACGTCGCCGGCACCGGCTACCTCGACCGGGAGCACGCCCACGTCGAGCCCGACGGGCTGGTGCGGCTGGTGGTGGCGGCCGACGATCCCGGGATGCCCAACTGGGTGGACCCGGCCGGCCGCGACCACGGGGTCATGGGCCTGCGCTTCGTCCAGCCCGGCACCCCACCCGAGGTGACGTGCCGGGTAGTGGAGACCGGGACCGGCCTGCCGTAGGGCCCGCCGCTCACCGTTCGACCGACATCACCCGGTCGTCGGCCATGGCGGCGACCAGCCATCGGCGCAGGGTGGTCGTGGCCGGGCCGGGGTCGTCGTCGGTGGCCACGATGACGAACGGCTCGCCAGTGGCCACCCGACGGTCCCCGACCGGCACCAGCCGGCCCTGGGCCACCAGCGAACCCACGTTGTGCCGCCAGCCGAGGGCCACCCCCTGGCCGGCCATGGCCGCGTGCAGGATCAGCGAGTAGTCGTTGCTGCGCTCGCCGGGCAGGCGCTCCGGTGCCGGCACGCCCGTCTCCGCGAACCACCGGTGCCAGTCAAAGCGACTGCGATACGACTCCTCCAAGTGCAGCAGCGGTGCACCCAACAACGCCACCGACCCCCGTACCGGGCCAATGGCCTCCGCCACCTCCGGTGACGCCACCGGAAACACCTCCTCGTCGCAGAAGTGCCACGTCGACATGCCAGGCCACGGCCCCGCCCCCAACGGGATCCACAGGTCAGCGTCGCCGCGGCCCACCGAAGCGTCGTCGTCGCGGGTGATGCACCGCAACTCCACATCCGGATGCGCGGCCTTGAACTCCGCCAACCGCGGCATCAACCAATGCGCAGCCAATGACGTCGACACCGCCAGGGTGACCCGCCGGTTCTCATGTACCCGGGCCCGCACCGCAGCCACCACCCGATCCAGACGCCCGAACGCCGCCCCTACCTCATCAGCCAACACCCGCCCGGCTTCGGTCAACACCACCCCGCTGCGACTGCGCTCGAACAAGACGGCGTCCAGCCACCGCTCGAGGCGGGCCACGGCGTGGCTGACCGCCGGCTGGCCCACCCCCAGGGTGCGGGCTGCAGCGGTGAACGACCCGGTGCGGGCCGCCGCGTCGAACACCCGCAACCAACGGTCCGGAGGCCCACCCGCCGCACCCGTTCCATCGATCTGAGTCATGACTCCATGATGGAATTGGCCGATTGCAGCGTCAAGTACCCCTATCTACACTCACGTTGTCCTGCAGTCCATCGACTCAGGACACCCCTGTCGCCGAATGGGACCGAAGTGTCCGGGACGCATCCATGACCAGACGCAGCCGCACCAGGGAACGCCGTACCGGCGTCGAAACCCGGCGCGCCGTCGCGTGTCTGGAACGCAAGATCCCGTACTTCGACCTCGTCGGCGACGAACAGCTCGACCTCATCGAACAACACGCCGACCGCATCCTCGCCGAGGTCGGCATCGAGATCTGGGGCGATGACGAAGCCATCCGGCTGTTCCGGGACGCCGGTGCCACCGTCGACGGCCAACGCCTGCGCTTCGACCCCGGTCTGGTCCGCTCCATCGTCACCGCCACCACCCCCCACCAGTTCATCCAGCACGGCCGCGACCCGCAACGGGCCGTCACCATCGGCGGCGACCACACCGTGTTCGCCCCCGGCTACGGCATGCCGTTCGTCCGCGACCTCGACGGCGGCCGCCGCTACGGCACCATCGACGACTTCGACCGGCTCGTCAAGCTCAACCACACCCTCGAATACACCCACCATTCGGGCCTCGTCATCTGCGAACCCACCGACGTACCGGTCAACAAACGGCACCTCGACATGGTCGCCGCCCACCTGCGGTACACCACCAAACCGGTCCTCGGTGCCATCACCGCCCCTTCCCGGGCCGCCGACTCACTGGACATGGCCCGCATCGTCCACGGCACCGACACCCTCGACGACCACTGCGTCATCATGGGCAACATCAACGTGAACTCGCCGCTGGTGTTCGACGGCGAGGTCACCAAGGTCATCCGCACCTACGCGGCAGCCAACCAGGGGATGGTCATCTGCCCGTTCATCCTGGGCGGCGCCATGGGGCCCGTCACCCCGGCCGGCGCCGTCGCCCAGGCCCACGCTGAAGCCATGGTCGGTGTGGCCCTCACCCAACTGGTGCGCCCCGGCGCCCCGGCGATCTACGGCAACTTCCTCACCACCATGTCGCTGCGCTCCGGCGCCCCCACGTTCGGCACCCCCGAAGCCGGCCTGGCGTACTTGGCCGTCGGCCAGCTGGCCCGCCGCACCGGCATCCCGGTGCGCTGCGGCGGCTCGTTCACCTCGGCCAAGCTGCCCGACGCCCAAGCCGCCGAGGAGAGCGCCACCTCGCTGCTGGCGGCGATCATGTCCGGCACCAACTTCGTGCTCCACGCCGCCGGCTGGCTGGAAGGCGGCCTCGTCATGGACTTCGAGAAACTGGTCCTCGACAACGACCGCCTCGGCATGGTCCACCACCTGCTCGCCGGGCTGTCGTTCGACGACAACGCCTTCGCCATGGACGGCTTCCACGAGGTCGGCCCCGGCAGCCACTTCCTCGGCAGCGCCCACACCCTCGCCAACTACGAGACGGCCTACTACGAGCCCACGTTCGGCGACTCGACGTCGTGGGAACAATGGGACTCCGACGGCGGCCTCGACGCCCGCCAACGCGCCAACGCCGACTGGAAGCGCCGCCTGGCCGAGTACGAGGAACCTGCCCTGCCCGACGACATCGAAGCCGAACTGGCCGAGTACATCGCCCAGAAGAAAGCGTCGATGGACGACGCCTGGTACTAGGCCGGCCCGAACCGACCGGCGCGCCCGAACGACAGGACAAGGACCAACCCATGAACGACATGCGAACCGACGTCGACGTTGCCATCATCGGCGGCGGGGTCACCGGGGTCAGCGTGCTCTACCACCTGGCCAAGATGGGCATGACCAACGTCGTGCTCATCGAACGGGCCGAGTTGACCGCCGGCTCCACCTGGCACGCCGCCGGGGTGATCCACACCGTCAACTCCGACCCCAACATCGCCCGCATGCAGTCCTACACGCTCGACCTCTACGACGAGATCGAGGCCCTCTCCGGCGTGTCGTGCGGCCTGCACCGTCCCGGCGGCATCTACCTGGCGTCCACCCCCGAGCGCCTCGACTACCTGCGCCTCGAACGGGCCAAGGCCCGCTACATGGGCATGGACGCCGACTTCATCTCCATGGACGAGGTCAAAGAGCTCAACCCGCTCATCGACACCGACGAGTTCCTCGGCGCCCTGTTCGAGCCGGCCGACGGCCACGTCGACCCGTCGGGGGTCACCAACGCCTACGCCCAGTCGGCCATCCACTACGGCGCCCAGATCCAGCGCAACAACCCGGTCCACGACCTGACCCAGCGTCCAGACGGCTCGTGGGACGTCCATACCGAGCACGGCGTCATCCGGGCCGGCATCGTCGTCAACGCCGCCGGCCTGTGGGCCCGCGAGCTGGGCCGCATGGTCGGCGTCGAACTGCCGCTGCTGCCCATGGAGCACCAGTTCGTCATCACCGAGGAGTTGCCCGAGATCATCGACCACGGCAGGGAGATCGCCGTCACCATCGACTACGAGGGCAACGCCTACACCCGCCAGGAGGGCAACAGCCTGCTCATCGGCACCTACGAGCAGGCCGGCAAGCCGTGGTCGCCCGACACCACCCCGCTCGACTTCGGGATGCGCCTGCTGACCCCCGACCTCGACCGGTTCGTCGACCGCATCGAGATCGCCCAGGAACGCATGCCGGTGCTGGCCTCGGCGGGCATCGCCCGGGTCGTCAACGGCCCGTTCACCTTCGCCCCCGACGGCAACCCGCTGATCGGCCCCGTTCCCGGCCTGCGCAACTACTGGACGGCGTGCGCGGTCATGGCCGGGTTCTGCCAGGCCGGCGGGGTCGGGCTGTGCCTCGCCCAGTGGATCATCGACGGCGAGCCCGACATGGACGTCTACGCCATGGACGTCGGGCGCTTCGGCTCGTACGCCACCAAGGACTACACGTACCTGAAGTCCCAGGAGAACTACCGCCGACGCTTCATGATCACCTACCCCAACGAGGAGCTGCCCGAGGCCCGGCCGTGGCGCACCACGCCGTCGTACGACGCCCTCACCAACCAGAACGCCGTGTGGGGCGCATCGTTCGGCCTCGAACACGCCCTGTGGTTCGCCCCCGAGGGCGACGAACCGTACGAGACCCCCACCTACCGCCGGTCCAACGCCTTCGGGACGGTCGCCGCCGAGGTGCGGGCCGTACGCGAAGGGGTCGGCGTCCTCGAGATCGCCAACTTCGCCAAGTACGAGGTGTCGGGACCCGGCGCCGCCGAATACCTCGACGGCATCGTCGCCAACCACCTCCCCAAGGTGGGGCGCCTGGCCCTCACCCCGATCCTCACCCCGGCCGGACGCCTCGCCGCCGACCTCACCGTCGGCCGCCTGGCCGACGACCGGTTCATGCTGTTCGGCTCCGGGTCGATGCCGGCCATCACCATGCGTCTGTTCGAACAGCACCTGCCGGAGACCGGCGTCACCGTCACCGACCGCAGCAACGACCTCATGGGTTGGAGCATCGCCGGACCCGACGCCCGGAACCTGTTGGAGCGGCTCACCGACGCCGACGTCTCGAACCACGGACTGCGGTTCCGGGACCTGCGGGAGATGACCGTGGGCGGCGTGCCCGTCATCGTGGCCCGCCTGTCGTTCACCGGCGAGCTGGGTTACGAGCTGTACTGCACCGAGGAGCACCACGAGGCCCTGCGGGTCGCCATCATGGAGGCCGGCGCTGACCTCGACGTCACCCCGTTCGGCGGGCGGGCGTTCATGTCGATGCGCTTCGAGAAGGGCTTCGGCGTGTGGAACCTCGAGTTCCGCCCCGACTTCACCCCCGCCGAGGCCGGCATGAGCCCGTTCGTCAAGGTCGACAAGGCCGCCGACTTCATCGGCAAGGCCGCGGCGGCCGCCGAACTCGAGACAGGCCCCGCCAACCGGCTCGTCACCCTGGTGCTCGACGTCGACGACGCCGACGCCATCCACGACGAACCGGTTTTCCACGATGGTGGATGCGTCGGCTTCGTCACGTCCGGCGGCTACGCCCACTACGTCGAGGCCAGCATGGCCTTGGCCTACGTGCCCGCCCACCTCGCCGACGCCTACGACGACACCTTCGAGGTCGAAATCCTCGGCCACCTGCGTCCGGCCCGCATCGCCCCCGAACCCCTCTACGACCCTGCCGGCGAACGCATGCGATCCTGACCTGTCCGATCCGGCTCCGGCCCCCCGACCCCAACCAACCCCATTCCCTGAACAACGAGGAAACCCCATGAGTGACAACGAGCGTTTCGACGCCATCATCATCGGTGCCGGAGTAATCGGCTCCGCCATCGCCTTCGAACTCTCCAAGAAGGGCTACGCGACCCTCAACGTCGACAAGCTGCCGGCCTCGGGCTACGGCTCCACGAGTAACTCGTGCGCCATCGTCCGAGCCCACTACTCCACCTACGACGGTGTCGCCATGGCCTACGAAGGCTTCTCGTACTGGAAGGACTGGTCCGGTTACCTCGAGGCTGACGACGAGCGCGGTCACGCCCTCTACATGCAGTCCGGCACCGTGCTGTTCATGCTCGAAGGCGGCCATCACGAAAAGGTGCTGCCCCTGTTCGACCAGGTCGGCGTGCCCTACGAGATCTGGGACAACGACACCCTCGGCGAGAAGGTGCCGTTCTTCGAGCATGGCACGCACGGTGAACCGTGCCGCCCCGAGGACGACCGGTTCTGGGCCGAACCCGAAGGCGAGCTCATCGGCGCCCTCTACACCCCGGACTCCGGCTACGTCAGCGACCCGCAGTTGGCCACCCACAACCTGCAGCGGGCCGCCGAAGCCAAGGGCGGCCAGTTCCGGTTCAACACCGAGGTCGTTGCCATCCGCCAGGATGACGGCCGGGTCGCCGGCATCACCCTCGCCGACGGCACCGACGTCGATGCCCCGGTCGTCGTCAACGTGGCCGGCCCCCATTCGTTCGTCATCAACAAGATGGCCGGCGTGTACGACTCGATGAACATCAAGACCAAGGCCCTGCGCCACGAG
>CAZPGL010000053.1:0-8537 GCA_964586175.1 uncultured Microthrixaceae bacterium
CGAGAACATCATCCAACTGGTGCTGGCCCGCACCCCGGACAGCCCGCCCGGCACCAAGGGCATCTCGCTGTTCGTCGTGCCCAAGTACCTCGTCGGTGACGACGGCAGCCTCGGCGAGCGCAACGACTACACGTGCGTGTCCGTCGAACACAAGCTCGGCCTGCACGCCAGCCCAACCTGTGTCCTGTCCTACGGGGAATCCGGCGACGGTGCCGTGGGGTTCATCATCGGCGAGGAACACCAGGGCATGCGCTACATGTTCAAGATGATGAACAACGCCCGCCTCGGCGTGGGTGTCGAGGGGCTGGCCGTCACCGAGCGGGCCCTCCAGCTGGCTGCCGGCTACGCCGTCGAGCGCCGTCAGGGTCGGGCCATCGGCGGCCCGGCCGGCGAACAGGCCGCCATCGTCGACCATGCCGACGTCCGGCGCATGCTGCTGACCATGCGGGCCTACGCCGACGCCATGCGGAGCCTGCTGTACCTCAACGCCGCGCTGCTCGACACGGCCCGCCGCCACCCCGACGCCGACACCCGCCAGACCGCCTCCGACCGGGCCGAACTACTGACCCCGATCTCCAAGGCCTGGTGCACCGACGTCGGCGTCGACATGGCGTCGCTGGGAATCCAGGTCCACGGCGGGTACGGCTACATCGAGGAGACCGGGGCCGCCCAGCACTGGCGCGACTCCCGGATCTCGCCGATCTACGAAGGCACCAACGGCATTCAGGCCATGGATCTCGTCGGCCGCAAGCTGCCCATGCAGGCCGGAGCGGTGATGGGTGACCTGCTCGACGAGATCGCCGCCTTTGACGGCCGGCTGGCCGAAGCCGGCGACGAGTTCGCCTCCATACGGTCCGGGCTGGCCGACGCCCTGGCCGCCATGCGCGAGGCCACCGACTGGATCGTGGTCCACGGCCTTGCCGACCCCAACGACGCCATGGCCGGGGCCACGCCGTACCTGCGCATGTTCGGCCAACTGGTCGGCGGTTGGCTCACCGCCCGTCTGGCTCTCGGGGCCCGGGCCCGGCTCGACGCCGGGGCCACCGGAGCCGAGGCCGACCATCTGGCCACCAAGATCGTGTCGGCCCGCTTCTACGCCGAACAGCTGCTGCCGGTCGCCCGGGCCCAGCTCGGTGCGGTCACCGCCGGGTCGGCCGACCTGTACGCCGTCGCCGCCGACGGCTTCTCCGTCTGATCACCGTGCTGCTGGCGTCCCTGCCCAGCCCGTCGCAGGGCTCCATCAGCCTCGGCGGGTTCGAGCTGCGGGCCTATGGGCTCATGATCGCCTGCGGGGTCATCGTTGCGGTGTGGTGCAGCCAGAGGCGGTGGACGGCCCGAGGCGGATCGGCCGACGACATCTCGACCGTCGCCTTCTGGGCGGTGCCCGCCGGGTTGATCGGAGCGCGCCTCTACCACGTCGCCACCGACTGGAGACGCTTCGACGGCAACTGGGGCGACGCCGTCAAGGTCTGGGAGGGCGGGCTCGGTATTCCGGGGGGACTGGCCGCCGGCGTGATCGCCGGTGTGCTGGTGGCTCGTAGCCGGGGCCTGTCCATGTCCGGGGTGCTCGACGCCATCATCCCCACGCTGCCGATCGCCCAGGCCATCGGACGGTGGGGCAACTGGTTCAACCAGGAATTGTTCGGCCGGCCCACCGACCTGCCGTGGGGCCTGGAGATCGACGCCGCCCACCGGCCCGTCGAACACATCGAGGCGGCCACCTTCCATCCGACGTTCCTGTACGAGGGCCTGTGGAACCTGGCCCTGGCCTGGTTCCTCATGCGCGTCGACGCCCGTCGGGTGCTGCGGCCCGGCCGTCTCGTGGGCCTGTGGGTCGCCGGTTACGGCCTGGGCCGCCTGTGGGTCGAAGCCCTGCGCCTCGACGAGGCGTCGCTGATCGCCGGGGTGCGGGTCAACATCTGGATGAGCCTCATCGCCATCACCGTCGGTGGGGTCGTCGCCGTCACCGGGCGGCGGGCGGCGGATGCGAACATGACGTCATGAGCTTCACCGAACCCGTCTACCGGCGTATCGACCGCACCTTCGCCTTCATCGACCTGTCGGGGTTCACCAGCTTCACCGACTTCGAGGGCGACGGGGCCGCCATGCGGGTGCTGTACGGCTTCCGGGACAGCGTGCGCCAGGTGGCCGCCATGCGCGGGGTGCGTATCGCCAAGTGGTTGGGGGACGGGGCGATGCTGGTCGGCGTCGAACCCGAGGAGACCGTCGAGGCCATCATCGACATGGAATGCCTGGTCGACATGAGCGAGTCGCCGCTGCCCATGCGGGCCGGCATCGCCCGAGGCCCGGTGCTGCTGATCGACGGCGACGACCACGTCGGTTCAGCGGTCATCCTGGCGTCCCGACTGTGCGACCTGGCCGACCCCCACCAGGTGTTGGCCCCGGCGGCCCTGGCGACCTCGCTGATGGTCAACACCGCGGTGCGGCCACTGGGGCCACGGACCATCGACGGGTTCGCCGACCCCATCGAGCTGGTCCAGCTCACATCCCGCGACGGCCACCCCCTCCACGGCTGACCGTGACGCCGTTCGAGCAGGCTGTCGCCGCGGTGCTCGGCGGCCTCGAGGCCGGCACCGTCGTCACCTACGGCGAGGTCGCCGCGGAAGCCGGGCATCCGGGCGCCCACCGGGCGGTGGGCCGGTTCCTGCGCGACCACGACGGGTACCCGTGGTGGCGGGTCGTGACCTCGACGGGTCGTCTGGTGCCCGGCCACGAAGCCGATCAGGGCCGCCGGCTCGGTGCCGAAGGGGTGCCGGTACGCGATGGCCGGGTCGTGGGCTGATCGGCGCCCATTCGCCGATGGTCATCCCCGTCGGGTAGGCTGGGCGGGCCCTCCGGGCCGAGTCGGCCGCTGGTGTGTCGACCTCGGAGGGAATCGTCACCCGAAGAACCACGGTGGCGATACCCGTGAGGTTCACGGGTGACGAACCCGGTGGCCTGGCCGCCGAGAACAGGGAACCATGTCCTCCACCAACGAGTTCGCGGCGCTCGGCGTTGAACCCGACCTGGTCGCCGCCTTGGCCGAGCGGGGCATCGAGCAGCCGTTCGAGATCCAGGCCCTCACCATCGCCGACAGCCTGGCCGGGCGGGACGTCTGCGGGAAGGCCAAGACCGGGTCCGGCAAGACCCTGGCGTTCGGCATCCCGTGCGTGCAGTTGCTCTCCAAGGCCCAGCCCGGCTATCCGACCGGCTTGGCTCTCGTGCCGACCCGTGAGCTGGCCGTCCAGGTCTGCCGCGAGCTCGAACCGCTCGGTGCCAAGCGGGGCATCCGGGTGCAGGCCATCTATGGCGGGGCGCCCATCGAGAAGCAGATCGCCGCCCTCCAGAAGGGTGTCGAGCTGGTCGTGGCCACACCGGGCCGCATGATCGACCTGATCGAACGCAAGGAGGTGTCGGTGGCGGCCCTTGAGCGGGTCATCGTCGACGAAGCCGACCGCATGGCCGACATGGGGTTCATGCCTCAGGTCGAATGGATCCTACGAGGGGTGCAGGGTGACCACCAGACGCTGCTGTTCTCGGCCACCCTCGACGGCATGATCGGCAGCCTCATCAGCCGGTACCAGAAGGACCCGGTCATGCACGAGGTCGCCCAGCGCGAGGTGACGGTCGCCGAGATGACGCACCGGTTCCTCGCCGTCCACGAAATGGACCGGGTGCGGGTCGCCGCGGCGGTCATCAATTCCTCGAACCGCACCATCGTGTTCTCCCGCACCAAATGGGGGGCCGACAAGCTGGCCAACAAGCTGCTCGACGAGGGTGTGTCGGCGGCCCCCATCCACGGCGACCTGCGCCAGTCGCATCGTGAGAAGTCGCTGGCCGACTTCGCCAACGGCAAGGTCAAGGCCCTGGTGGCCACCGACGTCGCCGCCCGGGGCATCCACATCGACGACGTCGACGTGGTCATCCACTACGACCCGCCGTCCGACGCCAAGACGTACGTCCACCGGTCGGGGCGTACCGCCCGGGCCGGTGAGAGCGGCATGGTCGTCAGCCTGGTGCTCTGGAACGAGGAACTCGAGGTGCGCAAGCTCATGCGACGCCTCGGCATGAAGTACCCGATCGTCGAGGTCTTCTCCAACGATGCCCGGTTGGCCGACCTCGGCAACTGGGATCCGGCGGCCGACGCCGCCTGATCCCACCGGCCGGCAGGCGCCGCCGTGACCCGTGACCCCGGGTCGATCCCCGGCTACCTCGCGGCCGTCGCTCGATGGCTCGGAGGCCCGGAGTTCGTCGACGTCGATGACCTGTCGGTGCCGCCCGGCGACCATCCCGACCCTGGCACCTGGCCCTCGCTGGCCGCCGCCTACGAAGCGGCTCTGACTCCCGGCGACCGGCACGCCGCCGGCGCCTTCTACACCCCGGTCGACGTCGCCGAGCGCCTGGTCGCCGTCACCGTGGTCGACGGTCCGGTGCTGGACCCGGCCTGCGGCGGGGGAGCGTTCCTGCTGGCCGCGGCCCGGCATCTCGCCGACCGGGGCGGCGATCCGGCCGACATCGTGGGGCGACACGTCTTCGGTGCCGACACCGATCCGTGGGCGGTCGCCGTGTGCCGCTGGGAGCTGGCCCGATGGGCCGGGGTGGCACCGGCCGACGTGCCCGGTGTCGTCGTGGCCGACCCGCTGGCGGCCACCCCCGACGTCTGGCCGGACCGGTTCGGTGCCGTGGTCGGCAACCCGCCGTTCCTCAGCCCGCTGCGGACGTCGACCTCCCGGTCGCCGGAGCGCCGCCGGCTGCTCAAGGCCCGGTTCGGCGATGCGGTGCGGGCCTACACCGACGACGCCTGGTTGTTCCTCGCTGATGGCATCGACCGGTTGGCCGATGGGGGCCGCCTGGCGCTGATCCAGCCGGTGTCCTTGCTCGGGGCCCGGGATGCCGGCCCGGTGCGCGACCGCATCGGAGGTGCCCTCAGCCTCGACGGGCTGTGGCTGGATCGATCGGGGATCTTCGACGGACACACCCAGGTGTGCGCGCCGATCGTCGTCCGGGACCGGACGACCGGACTCGTCCACCGTTTCGTCGACCGAGCCGTGGCCTCGGCGACGTCGTGCTCTCTGCCGGCCGACGAGGCGTCGTGGGGCGATCTGGTCGCCGACCTGATCGGCCTGCCCGTCGCCGAACCGGTGGCCGCGGGCCGTGTCGACGACCGGGCGGCGGTGACCGCCGGGTTCCGTCAGCACTTCTACGGGCTGGCCCCCGGGGTGGGAGAAGCAGTTGATGGCCGGCCGCTGCATCCGCTCGTCACCACCGGCCTCGTCGACCCTCTTGACTGCCGATGGGGACGGACCCCCGCCCGCTTCGCCGGCCGCCGGTGGGAGCGGCCCGTGGTCGACGTGGCGGCCGTGACAGCGGCCGACGCCGCAGTGGGGGAATGGCTGGCCGCCCGGCAGCGCCCCAAGCTGCTGGTCGCCACCCAGACCGCGGTGGTCGAGGTGATCGTCGACGGGTCCGGCGACCTGGTGCCGTGCACACCGCTCATCGTGGTCGAGCCCGAATCCGATGCCGATCTCTGGCGGCTGGCCGCCGCCCTGACGGCCCCGGTCATCTCCGCTGTGGCCGCCCGCCGGACGGTGGGCGCGGCCCGGTCGATGGGGCGTATCAAGTTGTCGGCCCGCCAGGTGGCCGCCCTGCCCATTCCCGTCGACGATGACGCCTGGAGCGCAGGTGCCGACCTGGCCCGTGCCATCGCCGCCGCCCCTCCCGGAACCGCCGATCGGTGGACCGAGTTGGGTCGGACCATGAACCGGGCGTACGGCATCCACGACGATGGGCTCGTGGCCTGGTGGTGGGCTCGGCACCCGGCGGGCATCGTAAGCCGCAACAGGTGACGGTCCGGGACCCAACACCGTCTACACTTGCCCGTCAGACATCACGAGAGGCCCGGCCGAACCGCCGGGTCCGGCAACCTGGGACGGACACCCAAGGTGCCCGCTCACCCGCATCGGGTGGGGATGTGGCCCGTCAGGGCAACAAAGTGTCCGCCGGACGGCCTTCACGGCCGGCCGTCGGCCGCCGGGCTCCATGTGTCGCATCCCGTGGTTGCATCCGACCATGACCAGCACCGAACCGACCGCCGCTTCCGGCTCCGACCGGCCGCCAGCACCCGGGCATCCGCGCGGGTACACGGGCGACCTGCCGGTGACCGGGGCCTGGCTGGACGGCGACCCGGTCGGCGAACGCCGCTTCGCCCCGGTCAACCCGGGTCGACCCTTCGTGCTCGAAGGCGGCGGGGTACTCGAGGGCGTCACCATGGCCTACGAGACGTGGGGCACCCTGTCGCCGGCCGCCGACAACGCGGTGCTGGTGTGCCACGCCCTCACCGGCGACTCCCATGCATTCGGCGAGGTCGGCGGCTCGCATCCCACCCCCGGTTGGTGGAACGGGGTGATCGGTCCGGGGCGGGCCCTCGATCCCGACCGGCACTTCATCGTGTGCATCAACGTGCTCGGCGGCTGCCAGGGATCGACCGGTCCGGCGTCGACCGACCCGACGACCGGAGCACCGTATGGTTCGACGTTCCCCGTCGTGACCATCCGCGACCAGGTTCGATGCCAGGCCGCGGTCGCCGATCATCTTGGCATCGACCGGTGGCGGCTCGTCATCGGCGGTTCGAAGGGCGGCATGCAGGTCCTCGAGTGGGGCGTCATGTACCCCGATCGCGTCGGTGCCCTCGCACCGCTCACTACCGCCCTGGCGGCCAGCGCCTGGCAGATCGGGTGGAGCGCGGCCGGCCGTACCGCCCTCGTTCTCGACCCCCGGTTCCGGGGTGGCGACTACTACGATGCCGCCCCCGGCGACGGGCCCCACGCCGGGTTGGCCGTCGCCCGGTCCATCGCCCAGATCCACTATCGCAGTGACGAGTCGTTCACCCAGCGGTTCGGCCGTGACGTCGTCGATCCTCGGCACCTGTACGGACTGTGGGACCGCTTCCAGGTCGAGTCGTACCTCGACTACCACGGCGAGAAGCTGGTGAGGCGCTTCGACGCCAACAGCTATCTGGTGTTGAACCGGGCCATGGACCTTCACGACTTGGCCCGCGACCGGGGCAGCATGGGAGAGGCGGTCGCCCGCCTGGCCCGGGTGCCGGTGCTCACCTTGAGCATCAGCTCGGACATCCTGTATCCGACGAGCCAGCAGAAGGCTCTGCGGGATGCCGTGCGCGGCGGCGGCGGGCGATGTACCCATCATGTGATCCAGAACGGTGACGGCCACGACGGGTTCCTCGTCGCCACCCGAGCCGTGTCCGGGCATGTGGACAACTTCCTCGAGGAGGTCGAGAACCATGACTGAGGACGCTCACCGACCCGTCCCGCCCGACCTGTCTGACCTGTCGCCCGAAGCAGGGGTCGAGCCGGAGACGACGGCGGTGCTGGGCGGCCGGCCCGAGGGGGAGCGATCGCTGGCACCGGTGCTGTTCCCGTCGTCGACGTTCACGTACAGCTCGGTCGAGGAGGGACGGCGCTACGCCACCGAGCTGGCACCGGAACGCTTCTACAGCCGCTACGGCAACCCGACCATCAACGCCTTCGAATCCACCATCGCCGAACTGGAGGGCGCTGAGGCGGCCCGGGCGTTCGCTTCGGGCATGGGCGCCATCAGCGCCATCGTCTTCGGGCTGTGTTCCAGCGGCGACCACATCGTCGCCCAACGCCAGATGTATGCCGGCACGCTGCTGCTGCTTCAGACGGCGTGCCCTCGGTTCGGCATCGACGTCACGTTCGTGGACGGCACCCGGCCCGGGGCCTTCGCCGAGGCGGTGGTGCCCGGCAAGACGATGCTGGTGTTCGCCGAGACGCCGGCCAACCCGAAGCTGGACCTCGTCGACCTCGATGACCTGGGGTCGATCGCCGGACCGATGACCGTCGTCGATTCGACGTTCGCCACACCATTGGGGCAGACGCCCCTGGCGCACGGCGTCGATCTCGTCGTCCACTCGGCGACCAAGGGCATCGCCGGCCACAACGACGCCACCATCGGCGTCGTCGCCGGTTCGCAGGACCTGCTGGCCTGGCTCTGGGGCTTCGCCGTGCTGCACGGGGCGAACGCCTCGCCGTTCGATGCCCTCAACGCCCACCGCGGCGTGCGGACCCTGGGGGTGCGTCTCGCCCATCAGGCCGCCACCGCGCAACGATTGGCCGAGTTCCTGGAGGGCCACGATGCGGTGGCCGAGGTGCGCTATCCAGGGCTCGAGTCGCATCCCCAGCACCGCCTGGCTGAACGCCAGATGCGCAGCAACGGCGGGTTGTTCACCTTCGATCTGGCCGGCGACGTCGAAGCCGGCCGACGGTTCGTTGAGGCCACCAGGATCGCCCGGCAGGCCACGTCTCTGGGTGGACCGGAGACGCTGGTGACCCATCCGGCCAGCACCACCCACGTGAGCCTCACTCCCGAGGAGCAGGCCGAGTCGGGCATCGGGCCGGGCACGGTGCGGGTGTCGTGCGGGCTGGAACATGCCGACGACCTCGAAGCCGATCTGGCCCAGGCGTTGGATGCGGCCGCCGTCGGCTAGTCGGCGGGCG
>CAZPGL010000053.1:8637-11334 GCA_964586175.1 uncultured Microthrixaceae bacterium
CGCGTCGATGCCTGAGATTCTGGAGATCGAGGTCTACCGGGTGCTCGCTGAGCGGGTGGTCGGACGGACCGTCCGCCAGGTACAGGCCCCGGACGCCTGGTTCGTGAAGGGCGGTGCCACCCCGGCAGCGGTCGCCGACGCCCTGGTCGGGCGACGGGTCACCGCGGCCCGTCGCCGCGGCAAGTTGCTGCTGTTGGATTCGGGCGGACCCACGTTGGGTCTGCGGTTCGGCATGACGGGCCGGCTGCTGGTCGACGGCGATGCGGCCATCGAACGTCTGGAGTGGGGTGGGCGCCGCCATGAGCCGGCCTGGCACCGTTTCTCCCTGGTGTTCCGGGGCGGGGGCCGTCTGGTGGTCGACGACCCGCGGCGGCTGGGTGGCGTCGAACTGGCTCCCGACGAAGAGGCCCTGGGACCCGACGCGTTCGGCCTCGGGGTCGCCGATCTGCGGGTCGCCCTCGCCGGCGGCCGGGGCCCGCTCAAGGCCCGGCTGCTGGACCAGGCCCGGGTGGCCGGTCTGGGCAACCTTCTGGTCGACGAGATCTGCTGGAGGGCGGGGTTGGATCCCCGTCGCCCGGCCGGGTCGGTGAACGCCGACGAGGTCCGTCGCCTGGCCGGCACGGTGCGTTCGGTGCTGTCCCGGCTGGGAAGGCGGGGCGGTTCCCACACCGGCGACCTGTTTCCGGCCCGGGCGGCCGGGGGCCCGTGCCCGCTCGACGGAACCCCGCTGCGGAAGGCCACGGTGGGTGGCCGGACCACCTGGTTCTGCCCGGGCCACCAACACTGAGCGCGGTTCCCCACTACCATGCAAAGCCGGAGAGGGGTCGATGGGCGACGGATCAAGGCGAATCGAACACCGACGGCGGGCCGGTCGAGCCGCCGGAGGGTTGCTGGTGGGACTGCTGCTCGCCGTCACGTTGCTGGTCGGTCCGGCCCGGGCCCAGGTCACCACCGTCGAGACGGTGCCGCCGACGGTCGACACGACCGGCCGGACGGCCGGCGACCGTGTCGACCAGATCGTGTTGATTCTGCGGGTCGTGGCTGGTGTGGTGGTCGTGTCCACGGTCGGGTTCTGGTGGCACACGCGGCCTGAGCGGCGGTTGCGGGCCGCCATCGACCGGGGCGAGATCGACGGTCCGGTGGGTGTCGTCGAGGAGCGGACCGTCGAAGCGAGCGCCGCCCGGCCGGCGCTGCGGGGCCGCCCGGTGGTGGAGTCGTTGCCGCCCCGGTCGTCGGTCGACCTGCTGAACGAGTTCATGGCCCGCGGCGCGCCCGGCGAGGCTGATGCTGGGGAGCGGGTGGGCTAGGTTCGTCGGCGATGTCCGACGGCCTGGATCTCGATGCCATGCTGGCCCGCTTCCGCGAGCGGGCCGAAGCGGTGCGCAACCGCAACATGCCGCCCATCGGTGGCGATGAGCGCCAACGGTTCCTCGATCAGGCCCAGGCCGATTTCCAGGATTTCGCCATCATCGGCGACGCCGACGCCACCATCGAGGACGGCGTCCTGACGCTGCGCATCGACCTGTCGGGCGGCGGCTGAGCCGGTTCAGGCGGCGTCGAAGGCGGCCCGGAGGACGTCGCCGTTCGGTTCGGCGGCCATCCGCTGGTACAGGAGCCGCCGGGTCTCCTCGGCGGCCCGCTCCGGTTGTTCGACGGTGGCCCAGTGGACCAGCCCGTCCCAGAAGCGGTCGATGAGGACGTGGCCGGGGATCTGCCCGCCGTCGAGGGTGCGGAAGTGCACGTGGGAGAACTCGCCGAGGTAGAGGTTGAGCGACCGGACGTGGATGCGTTCGTCGATACGGATGCGTTCGACGATCTCGGCGGCCAGCTCGGCTTCGTGGCGCCGGCTGGTGAACAGGTCGGGGGAGCGCATGATGGCCTGGGTTTCGGCGAAGCCCAGCTCGGCCCGGAACTCGATGATCAACAGGTTGGCGAGGAACGACAGCAGCTCTTCGATCTGCTGGTCGATCTCGGGGAGGTGGCGGCCGCCGTCCTCGCGGGCGATGTTGTCGTCGGGTTCGATGTCGGGGTGGGCGTCGGGGCCGAACACGAGGTCGCGGGCCACGAACCACATTTCGTCGTGGCCGCCGATCCCCAGCGCCGGAAGGCCGCCTTCGTCGATGCCGTGGGCGTCGAGCAGGCCCCGGTCGAGGTGGCCGATGGCCATCTCGGAGATGTCCTCGACGATGGCCGCCTGCAGGTCGGGGACCGGTAGCAGGGACAGGAAGGCGCCGCGGGCCTCGATCTTGCCGACGATGGTGAGGTTGTTCCAGAACGGTTGGTCGAGGCCGTGGCGGATGAGGGCGGCCTGCTGGGCGGCGGTGGGGACCCGGACGCCGGTCAGCAGGGCGGCCGTGGCGTCGTAGGGCTGGCCGCCTCGTGCCCGTAGGGAGGTCTCCCAGGCGTCGAGGGCCGGTTCCCGGATCAGGGTGCGGGGCGACTGGTAGGTGCCGTCGGCGAGGAAGCCCCCGTGGAGGCGTCGACCGTCGACCTCGTGGGGGGCCGCGTAGTCGTGGTCGGCGAGGAGCTCGTCGGGCTCGTAGACCAGTCGCGCCATGCGGGGGAGTCTTGCCGACGGCGGGGTCGTTCGCCCTGTCCGGCGACCGGAACGGCGGGCGCCGCCGCTACAGTGGCGCCCCGACGCGGACGTAGCTCAGTTGGTAGAGCATCACCTTGCCAAGGTGAGGGTCGCGGGTT
>CAZPGL010000054.1:0-10871 GCA_964586175.1 uncultured Microthrixaceae bacterium
GTGTACACGTAGCCGGTGACGTACACGATGATCCTGGCCACCGGGATGAGGACGTGCGACGAGTTTCGGGGTTCGATGCAGATCTCACCCGGGTCGGCGCCGGATACCTTGGACAGGACGGCCCCCTGGGTCGTGACCCCGTCGTGCAGGGTCAGCGCCGACACCAGGTCGATGGCCGCGTCGCACGGATACACGGCCAGATAACCATTGGTGGACGGGTCGAAAACCTTGACGTTGAGCATCAGGGCGGACACGCCTTCGGCGGGCACCACACCGGAAAGGTCGGCGTCGTCGGTGGCCAGGCGTACCTGGGTGGTGATCGAGCTCTGGTCGATGGCCCGCGTGGGGTCGATGGGGACGGTGCCACCCTCGCCGTCACCGCCGACCGCGACGGCCACCCCGCCAGCCAGGAGGGTGACCAGAATTGCCGCCATCAGCCAGTTCGTCATCCGGCTCATGGGCGGAACCGTAGTCCCGGAATGCTCTTCTGTCCCCTCGGCCAGGCCCCGTGGGTGGTCACAGGGCGGCGAGGAAGCCCAGGATCAGCCGGCGGTCGGCGGCGTCGAGGGCGGCGAAGCGGTCGCGGGCCGCCCGGGCCTCACCGCCGTGCCAGAGGATGGCCTCCTCGACGGTTCGGGCCCGGCCGTCGTGCAGGTAGTGCTCGTGGCCGACCACCGCGGTGAGGCCGAGGCCCCACAGCGGCGCGGTGCGCCACTCGGCGCCCGAGGCGGCGTGTTGGGCCAGCCCGTCGGCCAGGCCGGGTCCCAGGTCGTGGAGCAGCAGGTCGGTGTAGGGCACGATCACCTCGTGGGCCAGGGCGCTGACCGGGTCGTCTCCGGTGGTCCACGGCTCGGTGCGGTGGCAGCCGGCGCAGCCCACGTCCTCGAACAGGGCGGCACCGATCCGCACCTCGGGGTCGTCATGGCCCCGGACGGCCGGCACGGCGACGGTGGCCGTGTAGAAGGCGGTGTCGGCGAGGAAGTCGTCGCCGAACCGTCCGGACGCCAGGTCGTGGTCAAGGCCGAGGTCGGCGTCGAAGGCGTGGGCGGTGAACTCGACGATGCCCGGCTGTTGGGCCTTCCAGCCGAAGCGGCCCAGCCGCCCGTCCACCCGCTGGGCCCGGCCGCTGATGCCGTCGTCGTCGGCGTCGTCGGGGTCGGTGCCGGCCAGCACCTCGTGTTCCGGGACGGCTTCCAGCAGGCCGCCTCCGAACACCGGGGGGGCGACCCGTAGCGACGTGGCGGCACGGGCGAGGTCGGGCCCGTCGACCCGCACGACGGGGCGGCGCAGCGAGTAAGCGGTGCCGTCGGGGTAGGCGCCGGGCACCTCCTCCCACTCCACCCAGAGCATGCCCTCGGCGTCGGGGCCGCGGTCCTGGAGCTGGGTGCCGACCTCGGGGTGGGGGATCACCGCCCCCGAAGCGTCGAGACCCAGGCCGACCAGCAGGATCGGCCCCGGGGCGGCCACCGGACCGTCGGGCGACGGTGAGCGGCCGTTGTTGACGTGGCAGCCGAGGCAGCTGTCGGCGTTGTGGGCGGGGCCCAGGCCGTCCTCGGCGGTGAAGACGTGCTCGAACGGCTCATCGCCAGCCGCGAACCGGATGCGGTCGGGCAGCCCCATGACCCGGTTGGAGAGACTGAACGCCCGTTCGCCGGCCTCGACCGTCGTGCCCCGGCCGCCCGACCGAAGGAGGACGTCGGCCTCCCGTAGGGTCGCCGGCCGTTGGGCGACGGCCCACCAGACGAGCAGGGTCAGGCCGAGCAGGGCGAGCGCCGCGGCGGCCCGTCCCGGCCGGTCGGCGCCGGCCACCGGACCGGCCTAGCCGGCGTCGGGCACGGTTACCGCGTCGGTGTCGACGTCGGCCGGCATCCCGGCCGGCCGGGCCGGGGCAGTGTCGGCGTCGGGCATCGACGGCTGGGGCCCGGGGGCGGCCATCTCGGTGTGGTCGACGGTGCCGAACGGCCCACCGGTGTTGGTCATCCCGTTGTCGGGCGCCGCGGTGGCGTCGCCGTCGCAGGGGGCGTTGGCCTCAATGTCGGCGGGGAGCGAGGTGGCGAAGGTGTTGCCGGCGAAGCAGTTGCCGTGCGGATCGTAGGTGCCGTCCTCGTTGCCGGGCATCAGCATGAGCAGGTCGTACGGGCTGCCCGAGACGACGTTGTCCTCGACCCGGTTGCGCTCGGCCAGCCAGAAGTTCTCATCGAAGAACACCGACAGGGCGATGCCGGCGAAGGAGTTGTCCTCGACCCGGTTGCGGACGATGACGTTGTCGTTGCCGCCGGCGACGACGATGCCGCCGCCGAAGCCGATGTCCCATGCTTCGCTGCGGCGCGGGGTGGCCTCGTTGCCGTTGTCGGTCACCAGGTTGCCGACGACGGTGATGTTGCCCTGGGGGGCCAGCTCCTCGGAGTCGAGGGTGTTGGGCACCACGCCCAGGCGGTTGGCTCGGAACACCGAGTTCATGATGACCAGGTTGTCGCTGGCGTTGGTGCCCGAGTAGCCGAGGGCGTTGTTCTCGCTGACCACCGAGTCGATGACCGCGTTGCAGGGCCGGCACTGGCCGATGTAGAAGGCCGAGTCGGGGTGACCGCTGCCGTAGCTGTGCTCGAACAGGCCGTTCTGGGCGTTGAAGGCGTAGATGCCGTAGAGCCCGTTGTTGTAGGCGGTGACGTAGGACGCCCGATAGCCGTCGACGACGATCTCGCTGCCGTAGTCGCCGGTGAAGAACACCCCGTTGGAGGTGTGCGAGTGCACGGTGAGGTTCTCGACGGCGACCCCGTTGGAGAACACGATGAACCCGTTCTCCCGGGTGTGCTCGCCGTCGATGACGACCTCGTTGCGGTCGAGGCCCCGGATGACGATGTCGTCGGTCTCGACGACCACCGCTTCGTGGTAGGTGCCGGGGGCGATGAGGATGAGGTCGCCCGGTTGGGCGGCGTCGACGGCGTCCTGGATGGTGGCGTGGTCCTCGGGTACCCGCAGGGCGTCGGCCAGCGGCTCCTCGGTGGTGGTGGGTGCGGCCGTCGTGGTGGGCGCTTCGGTCGTGGGTGCGGCCGTTGTGGTGGGCGCTTCGGTCGTGGGGGCGGCCGTCGTGGGCGCTTCGGTGGTGGGCGCGGCCGTTGTGGTGGGCGCAACGGTTGTCGGGGTGCCGTCCGACGAGTCGTCTCCACCGCACGCTGAGGCAACGAGGGCCAGGGTGAGGGCCAGGGCGGACATGGACATCGATCGGGTCGTCATGGTCGTGAACTATAGGTCCCGGCGGACGGTTGCGCCGCAGTGGGCTTCAGCCGTCGACGACGATGACCCGGCCGGTCTGGCCTCGTCGAGCCGTGCCGTGAAACGAGCAGTAGTACGGGAAGTCTCCGGCCGCGTCGAAGGTGATCGAGGCCGATGCCCCGTCGTCGAGGCGCTCCACGGTGATCTCCTCGAACCAGCCGGGGCCCGGGGCCTCGGCCGCCGGCTTGACGTTGTGGCGGTTACGGCCGGCGTTGGTCCAGGTGACCGTGGTGCCTGGGGAGATCACCACCACCCGGTCCGCGAACGAGTTGTCGTCGACGGTCACCGCCACCTCGAGGTTCCCCCGGTGGTCCACGGCGTTCTTCGGCAGCGGGTCGGGGATCTCGACGATCTCGCCGGGGTGTACCGAGGGCTCGGTCGTGACCCCGCTGACCGGCACCGTTTCGGCCTGTGGCTGCACCCCACACGATGCGGTTGCAGCGAGCGTCAGGCAGACGGCGAGGAGGGTGGGCGTCGGGCGCACGGCCGCCGAGGGTAGAGGGCGGGCCGGCCGGCCGGCGAGCCGTGTCAGGTCGTGCGGTGTTCGGCCACGAACGCCGCGAGGCCATCGGCGGTCACCACGTCGTGGTACTCGACCACTTGGCCGTCGGCGGTCACCAACCGCATGGCCGGCTGGTTCAGGACACCGAATCGGGCCCAGACCGAGCCGTCCAGGTCGGCCACGTTGACCAGCGGTTCGATACCCAGCTCGACCACGGCATCGGCGATGACGTCGAGACCGTCCAGTCCGCTCGACACCCCGACGATGGTGAGGTCGGGGATGGTGTCCGTCGCCCCGGCGACCGTCGGGGCCTCGCGTCGACAGATCGGTCAATGGGGGGCCCAGAACCAGAACAGGACGTCGCCGCCGGCCAGCAGGCGGACGTCGAGGGTCGCGCCGTCGACCATGGTGGCGTCGAAGGCCAGGATGTCGGGGACAGCAGGGGCCGGCGTCTCAGCCGGTGAGGTCGTTGGCGGTGAGGTTGTCACGGGCGATGTCGTCACGGGCGATGTCGTGGCCGGGGAGGTCGTTGCTGGTGAGGTCGTCTCCGGTGCGCTGGAGGTCGTCGGGGCGTCGGCCGGCGCGGTGGCCCCGGGAGACGTCTGGTCCCGACCCGCACAACCGGCCAGTGCTGCGGCGGCGACGGCGGCGGTGAGGAACCTGGCGAAGTTCGATTCCAGCCGGCTGAGGCCCATGAGGCGACCCTACGCCCGATACCGTCGCCGTGGTGAGCACCCGCATGCTGATCCTGACCGCCCTCGTGTGCGGTCTGGCCCTGCTCGTGGCCTTCACCGTCCAGGTGCTGATCGCCGCCTGACCGGATCGTCGGCCGGGGTATGGTCGGCGACGTGAACGTATCCCACGACCTCGTGGTGATCGGCGGCGGCCCCGCTGGGTACGCGGCGGCGCTGTACGCGTCGGCAGCCGGTCTCGACGTGGCCCTGGTCGAGGAGCGCCGGGTCGGCGGCACCTGTCTCCACGTTGGCTGCATCCCCGCCAAGGAGTTGCTCGAGACGGCGGCCGTCGTGCGCACCGTCAAGGAAGCGGCGCAGTTCGGGGTCTCGGCTGGCGAGCCCGACCTGGATCTGGCGGTCAGCCAGGCCCGGAAGCAGAACGTCATCGACAGCCTGTTCAAGGGGCTGGCCGGCCTCTTGGATGGCCGCGGCGTCACCGTGTACGCCGGAACCGGACGGCTCGGGGTGGACCACACGGTCACCGTCGACGGTGACCAGCCGGCCGCCCTGCACGGACGGCACGTGGTGCTGGCCACCGGCTCGATGCCCCGCACCATCCCCGGATTCGAGGTCGACGGACGCCTCGTGGTGACCTCCGACGAGCTTTTGTCGATCACCGAGGTCCCCGACCGGGTGGCGGTGATCGGCGGTGGGGCCATCGGCTGCGAGTTCGCCTCGTTCCTGGCCGACGTCGGGTCCTCGGTCACCCTGCTCGAGGCCATGGACGAGCTGCTGCCGGGCTGCGACCTCGACGTGGCCCGCACCGTCCGGCGGGCGTTCAAGAAGCGGAAGATCGACGTGCACACCGGGGTGGCGGTGCACGGCCACGACCCGTCGGGCGGGTCCACCACCGTGCGTTACGGCGACGGAGCCTCCGTCGAGGTCGACCTCGTGGTGATCGCCGTGGGGCGCCGCCCACGCGGTGACGCCGCCGGCCTCGTCGGTACCCGGGTCGAGGTCGACGAGCGGGGCTTCATCCAGGTCGACGGCACCTTGTCGACCGCTGAACCCGGGGTCTACGCGGCTGGCGACGTGATCGCCACCCCGCAGCTCGCGCACGTGGGTTTCGCCGAAGGGATGTTCGTCGTCCGGCATCTGTTGGGCGAGCAGCCACCTCCCATCGACCCCACCACGGTGCCGTGGTGCATCTACAGCCATCCCGAGGTGGCCTTCGCCGGCCTCACCGAGGAGGCTGCCCACCTGGCCGGGTACGACGTCGCCGTGTCGTCGCATCGGTTGGCCGGCAACGGCCGGGCCATGATCGTCGGAGCGGTCGACGGGCTGGTCAAGGTGGTGGCCGAACGCGACGCCGACGGCCGGGCCGGACGCATCCTCGGGGTGCACCTGGTCGGGCCGTGGGTCACCGAGCAGCTCGGCCAGGGCTACCTGGCCGTGAACTGGGAGGCCACCGTCGACGACGTGGCCAACTTCATCCAGCCCCACCCGACGCTCAGCGAGCTGTTCGGCGAGACGGTGCTGGCCCTGACCGGCCGGGCCCTGCACGGGTGACGGAACCGGAGATCCCGCCATGCCTGACCTGACCCTTCCGCAACTGGGCGAGACGGTGGCCGAGGGCACCATCACGCGGTGGTTCCGGCAGGTCGGTGATCGGGTCGCCGTCGACGACGTGCTCTACGAGGTGTCGACCGACAAGGTGGACTCCGAGGTACCGTCGCCGTTCGCCGGGGTGCTGACCGAGATCGTGGCCGGTGAAGGTGCCGTGGTCCAGGTCGGTGAGGTGATCGCCCGCTTCGACGGGGCCGACACGACCCCGTCGGTTCCGGATGCACCGGCGCCCCGGGCGGAGCCGGCCACGGCCCCCGCATCGGCCGAATCTCCCACGCCGGCCGCGACCCCTGCGCCGCCGTCGTCACCGACGCCCCGGTCCGGGCGCCTGTTGTCGCCGTTGGTGCGCCGGCTGGTCGAGACGCACGGCGTCGATGCGGGCAAGGTCGTGGGTACCGGCCTCGGCGGCCGCGTCACCCGTCGAGACGTCGAGCAGTACGTCCGCGACCACCCGTCCACCACCGAGCCGTTCACGGGTATCCGCCGGGCCACCGCTCGGCACATGGTGGCGTCCAAGGCCACCTCGCCACACGTGTTGACGGCCATGGAGGTCGACTACGAGGCCGTCGAGGTGGTCCGGGCCGCCCACCGTGAGGCCTGGAGGGCCGCCGAGGGGTTCAGCCTCACGTATCTCCCGTTCATCGTGCGTGCCCTGGCCCTGACCCTGCGGGAGTTCCCGCGGCTGAACGCCAGCGTCGGCGACGACGAGCTCGTCGTCCACGCCCACTGCAACCTGGCCGTGGCCGTCGATCTGGACTTCGAGGGTCTGGTCGCCCCGGTGATCCGACGTGTCGACGATCTGACGCTGTCCGAGATCGGCCGGTCGGTGTCCGAGGCGGCGGGGAAGGCCCGTGCCCGCCAGCTCGTCCCCGACGACCTGGCCGGCGGGACCTTCACCGTCACCAACGCCGGCCAGTACGGCACGCTGTTCCAGTTCCCCATCATCAACCAGCCCCAGGTGGCCATCCTGTCGACCGACGGGGTGGCCCGGAAGCCGGTGGCCGTGACCGACGGTGACGGCGCCGAAACCGTCGCCGTCCACTCGGTGGGCGTGCTGGCCCTGGCCTGGGACCACCGGGCCTTCGACGGGGCCTACGCGGCGGCCGGACTCCGGCATCTGCGCACGGTGATCGAGACCCACGACTGGGAGTCCGAGCTCTGAGCGCCCCGTCCGGCCGCCCGTTCCACACCCGGTGGCTGGGCCGGGTCGCCTACCGGGACGCCTTGGCCCTGCAGCGGGGGCTGTTCGCCCACGGGGCCGACGACCACCTCTTGTTGTTGGAGCACCACCCCGTCTACACGTTGGGCGTGCGGGCCTCGGCCGACCACCTGCTGGCCCCGGCCGCCGAGGTGGGGGCCGAGGTCGTCGAGACCGACCGGGGCGGCGACATCACCTTCCACGGCCCGGGCCAGCTGGTCGGCTACCCGCTGCTCCACCTGCTCGGCAAGCGCGGTGGCGGCATGGCCGACACCGTTGCCTATGTGCGCAGTGTCGAACAACTGGTCATCGACGTGTGCCGTGACCTGGGCCTCGACGACGTGGGCCGCCTCGACCGGTATCCCGGCGTGTGGGTCGGGCCGGGCGGTTCGTCGCCCCGGAAGGTGGCGGCCATCGGCGTGCGGCTGAGCCGGGGGCGCACCATGCACGGCTTCGCCCTGAACGTCGATCCCGACCTGTCGTTCTTCGACCGCATGGTGCCGTGCGGCATCACCGAGTTCGGGGTCACGTCGCTGGCCGCCGAAGGAGTCGATGTCGCGATGCGAGAGGTCGTCGACACCGTGGCCGACCGGGCCGCCGAGCGGTGGGCGCAGGGCCCCGTCGACCGGGCCGACGTGGCCTGGAACCCCCGCCGGGTCGACCTGGCGGCCTTCACCCGGGGCGAGGGCCCCGGTCCGCCGCCTCCCGTCGAACGCAAGCCCGAGTGGATGAAGGTGCGGCTAGACACCGGCCCCGAGTACCGGCGCCTCAAGCGGCTATTGCGCGAGGAGCGGCTGGTGACGGTGTGCGAGGAGGCCGGCTGCCCCAACATCTTCGACTGTTGGAACGACGGCACGGCCACCTTCATGATCAACGGGGAGCGTTGCACCCGGGCGTGCGGGTTCTGCCTCGTCGACACCCGCCGGCCCGACGGCCTCGATGCCGGCGAGCCGCAGCGGGTGGCCGACGCCGTGGCCCGCATGGGCCTGGCCCACGCGGTGGTCACCGCGGTGGCCCGCGACGACCTGCCCGACGGCGGCGCCTCCGCCTTCGCTGCCACGGTGGCCGCCATCCGGAACGAGAATCCGGGCACCGCGGTCGAGGTCCTCATCCCGGACTGCAAAGGCGACCCCGCGGCGTTACAGGCCATCTTCGACGTCCGACCCGACGTGGTGAACCACAACATCGAGACGGTGGCCCGGCTCCAGCGCACGGTGCGACCGTCGGCCTCGTACACCCGCAGCCTGTCGGTCCTGGCCCGGGCCAAGGCGGCCGGCCTCACCACCAAGTCGTCGATCATCGTCGGCCTGGGCGAGACCGACGAAGAGGTCGACGCCACGCTGGCCGACCTGGCCGGTGTGGGGTGCGACATCGTGACCATCGGCCAGTACCTGCGCCCCACGACCAACCATCTGCCGGTCGATCGTTGGGTGGCCCCCGAGGTCTTCGACCGGTGGGCCGAGGTCGGCCTCCGGGCCGGGATCGGCCATGTCGAAGCCGGCCCGCTGACCCGGTCCAGCTACCACGCCCGGCAGGCCGCGGAAGCGGTGACGGAAGGCTCCGCCGTGCCGGTCGCTCTGGCCGCCCGGGTGTGAGCGCCGCCTAGGCTCAGCGCCGTGTTCGCCGATCGACTCGACCGCGCCCGGACCGTCATGGCCGACCAGGGCGTCGACACCCTGTTGTTGTCGGTGGGTGCCGACCTGCCCTACTTCTGCGGCTACCAGGCCATGCCGTTGGAGCGCCTGACCCTGCTGGTGGTGTCCCGGACCGGCCCGGCCCACTTGCTGGTACCCCATCTCGAGGCACCCCGGGTGGTCGACCGGCCCGAGGTGTTCGAGATGGTGTCGTGGAAGGACGGGGTCGACCCCGTCGGTGTGGCGGCCGGGCTGATCGGGCCCACCGATGTCGTGGCGGTCGGTGACCAGATGTGGGCCGGCTTCCTCGTGGATCTGCACGCCGCCCTGGGCACCGTCGAGTACCGGCGGGCGTCGGAGGTCACCGCACCCATCCGTTCGGTGAAGGAGCCGGCTGAAGTCGAGGCCCTGCGCGCCGCGGGCGGCGCGGTGGACCGGATCGTCGCTGATCTGCAGGCCGGTGTCGTGCCCCTGGCCGGGCGGACCGAAGCCGATGTGGCGGCCGAGATCGGACGACGCATCATCGACGAGGGCCATCACACGGTGAACTTCGTGATCGTGGCGTCGGGTCCGAACGCGGCCAGCCCCCATCACGAGCCCGGTGACCGGGTCATCGCCGAAGGTGAGAACGTGTTGTTCGACATCGGCGGCACGATGGCCGGACCCGGTGGCGTCGGGTACTGCTCGGACATCACGCGTTGTGTGCACCTCGGTGCGCCGCCGGCCGAGTTCGCCGAACTCTACGACGTGCTCGAGGCGGCCCAGCGGGCCGGGGTGGCCGCGGCGACGGTGGGCACGCCCTGCGAGGACGTCGACGCCGTGGCCCGGTCGGTCATCGAGGCTGCGGGTCTGGGCGAGCACTTCTTCCACCGCACCGGGCACGGCATCGGTGTCGAGGCCCACGAGCATCCCAACATCGTCGACGGCAACGCCCTGCCCCTGACGGCCGGTCACGCCTTCTCGGTCGAGCCCGGGATCTACGTGCCGGGCCGATGGGGGGCCCGCCTCGAGGACATCGTGGTCGCCACCGCCGACGGCCCCGACCCGATGAACCGGCTCGACCACGGGCTGGCCGTGGTCGACGGCTGACCACCGGGCAGGCCCGAGACGATGATCGACCTCGATGCGGCGACCGTGCTGCTGCAGTGGTCCAGCGGAGGGTTGTTCTTCCTCTGGGTGACGTCCCGACGGCGGGAGGTGGGCATCGGCTACGGCTGGACGATGCGCATCACCTTCGGGATCATGGCCGCCGGTTCGCTGGCCGTCGGGCTGGTCGTCGATCCGGTGCCGGTCCGGGAGGTGTTCGCCGCGGCGATGGTCGCAGCCACCGTCGTCGCCCTGCTCGTGTCGATCGTGCGTCGGCGGGCCGGGGTGGCCGGCCAGCGGGGCGAGGAGGAGCGGCGTTCGGCCCGGGTGGCCGCCATGACCGGCATCGACCGCCCCGGCCGCAGCTTCGATGGGTCGGCCCCCGAGTTCCCGCCGGGCCTGGACCTCGTGGCCCCCCTGCTGGGCGTCGTGGCGCTGGTCGCCGCTGGCGTCGACGCCGGCGACCCGGCGTTGCTGGCCGTGGCCCGGACCCTGGTCGGGGCCGTCTTCCTCGGTGCCGTCACCGACGCCATGCTGCTCGGGCACTGGTACCTGGTGCAGCCCGGTCTGGCCCGGGGGCCGCTGATCGAACTGGTGTGGTGGACCGCCGCGGCCTGGCCGTTCGAGCTGGCCGTCCTCCTGTGGCCGACGGGCATGGGGTCGGTGCTGAGCGGCACCATCGACGATGGCTACAACGGCATGCTCGGCTGGTTCTGGGTGGCGTGCACGGTGATGACCATCGGGCTGGTGGCCGCCACCAGAGCGGCGCTCAAGGAACGTCAGTACTCGGCGGTCATGGCGGCCACCGGGCTGCTGTACCTGGCGATTCTCACCGGCTTCGGCATGGATCTCGTGGCCCGGGCCACGCTGGCCTAGGC
>CAZPGL010000055.1:0-10471 GCA_964586175.1 uncultured Microthrixaceae bacterium
GGCCGCGAGATGATCCAGGCCAACCGGGCCGACCGGCAGGCCGGCTGCATCGTGGGCCTGCACTACCACCTGCACCAGGCCGACTACTGGTACGTCCCATTCGGTACGGCACGGGTCGTCCTCCATGATCTGCGTGACGGCTCCCCCACCGACGGTGCCACCATCTGCACCGATCTCGGTGCCCGACCCGACGGCACCCACGACCACGGCGGCATCTTCATCCCGCCGGGGGTGGCCCACGGCTTCGCCGCCCTGACCGACATGACCATCACCTACCTGGTCGACGGCTACTACAACCCGGCCGACGAGTTGGGCGTGGCGTGGGACGATCCGGACATCAACGCCGACTGGGGGGTCGCCGACCCGATCCTGTCCGACCGGGACCGGGCCAACCCGGCCCGGGCCGACCTGCCGGTCGATCGGCGCCCCCACGTTTCGCTGCGCCGCTGACCATGCGTCTGTTCGTCACCGGCGCCGCCGGGTTCATCGGCACCAACTACGTCCGCCACGTCCTCGCTACCTCCGACGATGAGATGACGGTGTTCGACGCCCTGACCTACGCCGGCAACCCGGCCAACCTGGCCGACCTGGAGAACGACCCCCGCTTCACGTTCGTCCACGGCGACATCTGCGACCGCGACGCGGTGACCGCGGCCATGGACGGCCACGACGCCGTGGTGCACTTCGCCGCCGAGAGCCACGTCGACCGTTCCATCGTCGACCCGGACGCCTTCATCCGCACCAACTGCGACGGCACCAACGTCATGTGCGACGTGGCCCGGTCCGTGGGCGTCGACCGGTTCCTCCACATCTCGACCGACGAGGTGTACGGCTCGATCGACGAGGGCTCGTTCACCGAGGCCGACCCGCTGAACCCCCGCTCGCCCTACTCGGCGTCCAAGGCCGGCTCCGACCTGATCGCCCTCAGCCACCACGTCACCCACGGACTGCCGGTGATCGTGACCCGGTCGTCGAACAACTACGGGCCGTTCCAGTTCCCCGAGAAGATCATCCCGCTGTTCACCACCAACCTGCTCGACGGCCACCGGGTGCCGGTGTACGGCGACGGCGGCAACGTCCGCGACTGGTGCCATGTGGCCGACAACTGTGCCGCCGTCGATCTGGTGCTGCGGCGCGGCGAGGTCGGCGAGATCTACAACATCGGCGCCGGCAACGAGCGGACGAACCTCGAGCTGACCCGTGCCCTCCTCGACCTCACCGGGCGCGACGAGTCCTCCATCGACTACGTGGCCGACCGCCTCGGCCACGACCGCCGGTATTCGATCGACATCGCCAAGGTGACGGATCTGGGCTGGTCGGCCGACCATTCCTTCGAGGACGGGCTCGAGGCCACGGTCCGCTGGTACACCGATCACCGTTCCTGGTGGGAACCGCTCAAGGCCACCCCGTGAAGGTGCTGGTGACCGGGGGGGACGGCCAACTGGGTCTGGCCTTCGGCCGCCTCGAGGGCCCTTGGGAGATCGTCACCTGTGGCCGGTCGCAGCTCGACGTCACGGACCCGGAGTCCATCGCCAGGGCCCTCGACGCCCACCGGCCGGACGTGGTCGTGAACTGTGCAGCCTGGACCGACGTCGACGGCTGCGAGGGCGACCCGGACCGGGCCATGGCCGTCAACGGCACCGCGGTGGGCCTGATCGCCGAGGCGGTCGCCGCCGTCGGGGCCCGACTGGTGCAGGCCTCCACCGACTACGTGTTCGACGGCACCAAGGACGGGCCCTACACCGAGGACGACACGCCGAACCCCCTGTCGGCGTACGGCCGGTCCAAGCTGGCCGGTGAGCGGTTGGCCGGCCCCGAGGCGCTGATCGTGCGAACCTCGTGGGTGATGGGACCCGACGGCCACAACATGTTCCTGACGGCCTGTCGCCTGTTGGCCGGCGACGACGACCTCCACTTCGTCGACGACCAGATCGGCTGTCCGACGTTCACCGACGATCTGGCTGCCGGCATCCTCTCTCTCGTCGAGGCCGAAGCCCGCGGCGTGTTCCACGTGACCAATGGCGGTCCGGTGTCGTGGTACGAGTTCGTGCGCGAGGTGGCCGAGGCCGTCGGTGCCGACCCTGACCGGGTGCACCCGATCGCCACCGCCGACCTGGAGCCGCCCCGCCCCGCCCCTCGACCAGCCAACTCGGTACTCGAGAACCGGGCCCTGGCCGACCTCGGGCTCCCTCGACTCCGTGACCACCGGCAGGCCCTCGGCCACCTCACCGGCCGATGATGCTCGGCGACGGACGACGATGAGCACCCGCTTGACCGCCCTGGTCGGTGCCCGACAACTCGTGGGCAACCTGACGATGCGCGAGCTGCGCACCCGCTACCGCAACACATGGCTGGGATGGTTGTGGTCGCTGGCCAACCCGCTCACCAGCGTGGCCATCTACACGTTCGTGTTCGGCACCCTGCTCCGCGCCCAGGCACCCGTGGGCGACCCGAGCGGCATCGACGCCTTCGCCCTGTTCCTCCTGTGCGGTCTCGTCCCCTTCTCGTTCTTCTCAAACGCGGTGGGGGCCGGCCTCAACTCGCTGATCGGCGGGGCCGACCTGATCCGGAAGGTGGCCTTCCCTCGCGAGAGCCTCGTGCTGGCCAAGATCCTCGACACGGCGGCGCAGTTCGGCATCGAGGTCGTCCTGCTCATCGTCGTGTTCCTCATCGCCGGAAGCCCGCTGCTGCCGTGGATCCCGATGACCCTGCTGCTGATGGCGCTCCTCGGGGTGTTCGCCCTCGGGTTGTCGCTGATCCTGTCGGTCCTGACGGTCCGCTTCCGCGACATTCCACACTTCTGGGGCATCCTCACCCAGGTCTGGTTCTTCGCCACGCCGATCGTCTACCCGCAGAGCCTGCTCGATGATCACGTCGAGGGGCCGTTGCGGCGCATCCTCGAAGCCAACCCGATGCGGTACTTCGTGGAGGCGTTCCGCGACACCCTCTATTCGGGGCGGGGGCCGTCGCTGAAGGTGCTCGGCGTGCTCGGCGCAGTGTCGTTCGGCGCATTGCTGGTCGGCTGGTTCACCTTCGGACGGCTGTCGGCCGACCTCGCCGAGGAGCTCTAGGCCCGGCGGACCGAGAACGTGCCGGGGATGCGCACGGTGTGCAGGTCGCCGCCGCTCCCCGATACCACGTCGATGGCGGCGCAGCGCTCCCAGTGGTCGTAGCGGTGCCGGGCTGAGCCGTCGGCCAGCGCACACGTGAGCTGGTAGGTGCCGGCCAGCAGCGGCAAGGCCGGCATGGTGAACTCGATGACGGTCGGTTCGGTGAGCGTCGGCAGGGTGACACCCTGCATCAAGGTGTTGGTGGACCACAGCGGGGCACCGTCCGGCCCGTCGATCCGCAACCCGAGGATCAGGTCGTCGACCGGTGCATGCGGCCTGACCTCGGCGCGCACGACCAGCGGCTCACCGGTACCGGCCGGGCCACCGACCCGACCGTCCGCACCCACCACCTCGATCCGCTCGAAACGCACCTCGCCGGTCCCCCAACGAGCGCTTCCGTCATGTTCGACCTTGGCCCCGTGGACCTCGTGGAGGTAGGCGTCGATGGCCTCAGCCGGCGTACCGCACACGCCCACCTCCCCCTCGCGGATCCACACGGCCCGGTCACAAACCTGCCGTACCTGATCGAGTGCGTGGCTGACGAGCACGATCGTGCCGCCGTCCCGGCGGAACCGGGCCAGCCGCTCGAAGCACCTCTGCTGGAACTCTTCGTCGCCGACGGCCAGCACCTCGTCGACCAACAGGACGTCGGGGTCCACGTTGGCCGCCACGGCGAAGCCGAGCCGGACCGTCATACCCGAGGAGTACACCTTGACCGGGCTGTCGATGAAGTCGCCGACCCCGGCGAAGTCGACGATGTCGTCGAATCGGCGGCGGATCTCCCGTTTGTCCAGCCCCAGAATGGAGGCGTTCAGGAACACGTTCTCCCGCCCGCTCAACTCGGGGTGGAAGCCGGCACCCAGCTCGATGAGCGCCGAGACGCGGCCGTCGACCGCCAGGTGGCCACGGTTCGGCCGGTGGATTCCGGTGAGGCACTTCAGCAGGGTGCTCTTACCGCAGCCGTTGGCACCGATGATTCCCACCGACTCGCCGGCCTGCACCTCGAACGACACCCCCTTGAGGGCCCAGAACTCGTCGAACCGGTCGCGTGAACGGTGCACCAGACGACCCTTGATCGTCTGATTCCGCCCTCGATACCGCCGAAACGACTTCCAGACCCCGTCCACCGTGATCATGCGGTCTCCCTTCCGGTGAACGCCGCCACCATCCGGTCGACGTTGGCGCCAAACGAGTCTCGACCGAACCCGCCGGCCCGCTCGAACCCGTTGCGGCGCAGCCGCTCGAGACGACCCGGGTCGGCGATCAACCCTGCAGTCCGGTCCACCAGATCGTCGATGCTCCCCCAGTGCCGGCCTTCCACAAGGTCGCGGACCGTGGTCGACGGTCCTCCGGTCTCCAGCACGAGAGGCACGGCACCCGCCGCCATGGCCTCGACCACCGAGATGCCGAAATGCTCGAACGCGATCGGAAGGCGGCGGGGCGACCGGCCGAACCCTGTGGCGTGCCAGTAGATGGCCGCCTCGCCGTACAGCGCGGTCAGACGGCTGCCCGGCACATTCACGAGGACGTCGACGGGGAGCCCCACGGCCGCCCGACGCACCGCCAGGTAGTACTCGCGCCCCACGGGCTCGCATCCACCGGCCAGGACCAGCCGCCAGCCGTCGGCCCGCCCCGACTCGTGGAGCCGACGGAAGGCCTCGACCAGATCCAGTTGCCGCTTGCAGTGCCCGACCGATTCCGGAAAGAACCGGCCCACCGACAAGATCGTCCTCGTCTTGTCGGCCGGCGTCGGCAGGTGCCCGACCGGTGGATAGAGCACCTCGGCGGATCGCCCCCACAGACGGTGGGTCCAGTGGGCCGTATACGGTGAGTTGGCCCACAGGTGCTGGTATGTGCCCACCCAGTCGCTGCGGTGAATTCTGCGTTCGAAGCCACGGGCGAACGGGTCGAACCGGCTGGTGACCCTGGCACCGAGGGTGGACAACCCGTACCCCAGCCGGCACGCACCGGATTTGACCCGACTCCGGAGTCGACGCGGGTTTCCCGGGAACATCACCATGTACACGTTGGTCGCGGACCTGGCCCGGGCCTTGCTCATCCACGTGTGGTTGATGAAGACGTCATGGTCAGCGCTCTCGGCTGAGGCCTGGTCGTCGTCAACGGCCCGGGCGAACCGGCAGCCGGACAGGTCGATGTCGAGACGCTCGGAAAAGGCCTGCGCATCGGGTGTGTGAGGACCCAACAGGGTCACCTCATGGTCGGCGGCGAGCCGTTCGGCCAATGCGCCCGCGGCCACCTCTCCGCCCCCCAGGGTGTTCCAGTAGAGGTTGAAGATGGCGATGCGGCTCACGTCCGGACCTCGGCGGTGCGATAGACCGCTCGACGGGACACCGTGCGGCCCGTGGACCAGCGGTGGCCCAATGAACCCGGCAGACGCCGCCACGCCCCCCACAGCACCCGGCCATGGTGGACGACCTCACTTCGCCGGGGAAGCCGGATCCGGCACAACGGCCACACCAGGTCGCGAACCAACGAGCGCAGGAACCGGGCATGGGCCCGGGCCCACTCCTCGGCGAACACCCGGCCCGGCGCGTTCTTGGCCACCACGAGCAGCCGGTTGCGGTCGACCTGGTAGCGGAACAACGGTGACCATTCACCGGTGCTCTGGGCGTGATGGTGGCGAACCAGGCTGGCCGGTTCGTAGGCGTACCTCCAGCCTCGCAGCCGACCCCGCCACGACAGGTCCAGATCCTCGTAGTACAGGAAAAACCGGTCATCGAAGACCCCGACCTCGCGCAGGTACTCGGGGCGGAGCAGCACCGCTCCACCACACCATGCCCGGGCCTCCTCGGCGACGTCGTACTGGCCTCGGTCCATCTCCCGGAATCCCCGATCCCCGCCGTACCCACCGGCGTAGATCACGCTTCCGGCGTTCTGGACGACGTTCTGGCCGGCTCCGTCCAGTTCGATGTCCACGGTCGTCGCCTCAGCGCCGACCTGAACCACCGTCGAGCTCCCGTCGCAGATCACAGTGCACTCCGTCGGCTCCGAACGCCGGAAGGTCAGACGGAGACGGCGGCTCGTCGGATCCGCCGACAGGGTCAGGGATGCCGTTCCTGTGCTCCAGACCGCCATCCGCTCACCGTCCATGGGCTCTTCGCCGAGGTGCCACCCGGCCCCGAATCCCAGCTCCGGGACGGTGGGGTAAGCCTCACCCCAGGAGGCGTCGATCAACCGCACACCCAGCTCACGGCCATCCTCGTCGCCGAGGCGACCCGCCCCGGGAACACGGATGTCGACCTCGACGACCGGTCGGGCGAACACCATCTTCGGCGCCACCGCACCGAGACCCGGGTCGGCCTCGAGGGCCGTGACCAGCGGGGGCAGCCAGTTGGGATCGGCGACGGCGTCAGGGTTCAACAACGCGATGTAGTCGGGGTTCCCGTCGGCGCGGATACCCAGGTTGGAACCCCCGGCGAACCCCAGGTTCGCCAAGGGCTCGAGAACCGTGACACCCCGACCATCGGCCCGCACCCGGTCGGCGACACCGTCCAGCGACCCGTTGTCGACCAGCACCACATCGAGACGGTCGACCGGCCAGCCGCCGTTCCACAACGACTCGAGGCAGTCGAGGGTCAGATCCCCGCCGTCGAAGTTGACGACGACCACGCGGACCAGGGGGAGCTCAGGCACGGAACTTCCCGGCGAGCCACCGCAGGGGTCGGGTCAGCCGCCACGACCGCGACGTGGTGATCATCTTCTCCCTGGCCACCAGGTCGTCGATGGTGTCCCGCAGGTCGTCGTTGCGTAACCCGAGATCGGCCACCTCGGCACCCAGGCGCTCGGCGCGGTCCTCAGCCTGGGCCGCCAACCCGGCCAGATGGTCCCGCTGCCCCTCGAACTCCACCGCCCGCTCCTCGGCCCGGTCGGCCCGGTCCTCAGCCTGGGCCGCCAACCCGGCCAGATGGTCCCGCTGCCCCTCGAACTCCACCGCCCGCTCGGCCAGGTGGACGAGATCATCATCGCTCGAGCGGGCCAGGCCCCCGACCCCTCCGGAACCCGCACGGCGCTCATCGTCGGCCACCGGCCCACCTGTCGAAGCACCGAACAACCCCGACAGGGCCTCGACGGCCCTACCGGCGGCTTCCTCTGATCGACGGGCCACGGCGAGCAACGTGCCATCGTCGACACGGACCGCATCGGCGAGCGCCGCCGACACCTCGTCAGCCCGGGAGGCGTGTGCTCCCCCGTCGTCCCACGTCGACACGTAGCGGTCGGCCTTCACGGCAGCGAGGCTCATCCGCCGCACCCCGTAGGCCATCGCCAGAATGCGGAGGTGGAGGCTCGACGACACCACCAACGACGCGCCGGCCACCGTGGCGCAGGTCGCCAGCGGGGCGACACCAGACATCAGATCGGCTCGACAGCCGGCAGCCCGGAGCCGAGCCACATGTCGCGCTGCACCGGACAAAGAGTCGTGCCCCGCAGCCAGCCCAGCGACGATGACCACGACGGGCCAGGCGCGGGAGGTGGCCAGATCGGCCACCTCCTGAATCACCGCGTCCACCAATGCGCCATCGACATGGTCGGCCAGCTGCAACACCAGCGGTGGGTCGTCGACGGTCGGGGCGGCAAGGAGCCTGGGCATGAGCGACACCACGCAGGGCGCCAGGTCGGCGTGGATGCCGAGGGTGGCCAACTGGTCGAGGCTCCATTGATCCCGCACGGTCACCGGCATGTCCCCGAGAACCTCACGGAGTACATCCACCGCCTGGTCGTCGAGCTGGTCGATGTTGGAGGCTCCAGCGCCGTACAGGGCTCGGCGCCCGTCGGACCCACCCAGACGGTCCGCCCCGAGCAGATACGGGAACGGAGACCGGTAGTCCGCCTCAACATCGGCCGGCACGAACAACCGGGCCGTGTCCGAGTCGCAACCGAGGACGTCACCACCCACGTGGAGCACCGAACCACCTCCTGCAGCGCGCCAAGCGTCCACGCCGAGGTGGCGGTCATGTCCGAGCCGGTCGAGCGGAGCCTCTCCCATCGTCAACCACGGCCCGGGCGTGGGATCGACCAGCTCTTCGAAACACCAGGCCATCAGCCAGTCGCCGAGGTTGTGGCGCTCGTAGGCGCCGAACAGGGCGAACCCGCCGTCACCCGTCACCGCCACGGCACGGGATCGTTCTTCGAGCGGCGGGCCCCGAACGGGCAGCGGTCACGTGGCACGCCCTGACCCTACCGGCACCACCCCACCGGCCTGGAGACATCCCGAACCCGTTGCGACCGAAGGAGCAGACTGTCCCGATGGACCCGAGAGACGATCGCCTACCTCTTGACCGCAACGTCGAGCGGGTCGATCGCATCGAGGTCCTGGCGGTCACCGGTGCCGTGCTCCTCGCAGCGACCGGCGCAATCTCGCTGCTGGCCGCCCAGCACGGGATCCATGACGGTCGCCTCGCCCTGATTGGGGGATCCGCAGTGGCCCTGGCTGCCGCCCTGTGGATGCGCCGCCTGCTGACGCCACTTCTTGGCGACGTCCGGACCGCGCTCGCCGCGGCCGTGGTGGTCGCCGGCGCCCTGCTCGTCTTCCTCCCAGGCTCGTTCTACACCTACGCCGACAAGGATCCTGGCGTCTACGTCCTCCACGGAATCTCGATCGCCGACACCGGCGACGTGGCCATCGTGGACGAGTTCGCCGCCGAGGGCGACGGGTTGACGGGGTTGACCTTCTCGGGTCATGGGGCACGTTTTCCCGGATTCTGGTTCGAAAACCCCGGCGACGCCTCGCTGGTGCATCCTCAGTTCTTCCACTTCCTGCCCGCTCTGTTCGCCACCGCCTACGACCTCGGTGGCCTGCGTGCACTACTGCACCTCAACTCGTTCATCGCCGCCTTCGGGGTGATGTGCGCCTTCCTGGCCGTCCGACGGATCATCGACACCCGGGCGGCGTGGATCGCCGCCGCCCTCCTCTCCACCAACATGATCCAGGTCTTCCAGGCCAAGTATCCAACCACGGAGATGCTGGTTCAGAGCCTCGTGTTCGCGGCGATCCTCGCTGCCGTCATCGCCATCGACGCCCGACGCCCCGAGCTCGCCGCGGTGGCCGGATTCCTGCTGTCGGTCACCTGGCTGGTGCGTCCCGACGGGTTCGTGCTGCTGCTCCCGGCCCTGGCCGTCGCGGGCCTCCTCTGGGGCCTCCGCCGCAACCCGCGGGCATCGGCCGCGGCCCTGGTCGGGATGCTGGCTCCCCTGCCGGCCATCGTCTACCAGGCACACTTCCGCAACGATCGATATGCGTCGACCACCGAGGTGCCGTCCCTCGGCCTGTTGCTGGCCGCTCTCGCCCTGTTGGGCATCGGGATGCTCGTGTTGCGGTCGACCCCTCTGGGGGCGAGCGTGGGGAGTCGGCTGGCCCGTCACACCACCGACCCGGACCTCCGGGAACGTTGGAGCCGGGCCATGATCGGGTTGGCGGTGCTCGTCGCCGCCTTCTTCATGACCCGACCGTGGCTGCTGGGCGAACACCACGCCTACTTCGGCCGCTCGTACGACGAGATCAACCTGTACCGCCTGGCCTTGTTCGTGTCGCCGGTGGCCATGGCCCTGGCCGCCATCGCCCTGGTGGTCATCGTCCGCTCGTGGTCGTGGCGGTGCTGGCTGCTGGTCGCATCCGGGTTGCTCACCCTCCCCGTGTACCTGGCCAACGCCCGGGTGTCCCCTCGGCTCATGTGGTGGACCCGCCGGTACGCCCCGACCGTCGTCCCGGTTCTGCTCGTGATGGCGGCCATCGGGGTGGCCTGGTTGCTCGCCCACGAGGGCCGGCGAAGGTCCCTAGCCCGGGCGCTGGGCGCCATCGGCCTCACCGCGATCCTCGTCATCCAGATCACGCAGATCGCCGCCCTCCATACCCACAGGGAGATGACCGGGGCCCACGACCTCACCGCCCGGGTCGTCGATCTGACTGCAGGGACCAACCCGGCCATCATCTGGGCCGAGCCGAGGAAGAACGACATCTACGACCCATCGAGGAACCTGTCCGCCGTTGCGTGGATCATGCATGACCGGCCGGGTCTCGTGTTGCGCGGCACCGTCGACCAGGAACGATTCGACGATCTGGGCGACCGGTACGTCGACCGGTCACTCTTCTACGTGAGCAGGTACCAGGAGATCCCCGAGGGCGTCGACTCCGGCGGCTTCGTCTACGTCGGCACCGCCGAGGGCTCCGTGCGGTTCTGGGACGAAGGGACCCGTCTCCGCCCCGACCATGCCCGCACGTTCTCCTACGCCCTCGACGTCTGGTGGATCGAAGGGACCGCCCCGCCGACGCCCCGCTGACCACCCGTCGGGTCAATCGCCGGCCTGGGCCAGCGACACCAGGAAGATCAGCACCGAGGCCGAGA
>CAZPGL010000056.1:0-10113 GCA_964586175.1 uncultured Microthrixaceae bacterium
CGGAGACGAGTTCGGGGTTCTCGAGCATCGCCCAGGCTGACCAGAGTTCACCGGACCGGGGGGCGCCTCGGCGGATGAGCTCCTGGCCCATGCCACCGTCGAGGATCGTGGGCCGGATCACGGTTGCCTCCCGGGGTCTCGGGGATGGCGCCTCACAGGAGCGTGCGCTTGCGCTCGAGGATCGGCACCTGTTCGCCACGGCGGCGCCGGCTGCGGCCGTGGCCGATGACCCGGTGGCCGGGCAGGGCCTCGGCGACGGCCCGGACCTGGAAGGCGAACGCCTCCTGGAGGGCCAGCACGTCGGCGTCGAGCGAGTCGAGGTAGTCGAGCAGGCGCCGGCGTCGGAGGGGCCAGGCGTTTCGACCGTCGGGTGCCCGGCCGTTGCGGACGTTGCAGGTGGCGATGCGGAGTGTGTCGGCCATGTGCCCGCAGACGGTAGCCGGGGCAGGGTGGGGGACAGTGGGAGGAGGGAAGGAGAGCGGGGGCCCATCGCAGAGGGTGACCGTTACCGTGTCGGCGCCCACGAAGCCCTTCTTGAGCCCGACCGACCTGACGAACTCCCACTTCTCCAGCGCCCTCCACTTCTTTGGGCGCTTACCATGGTGAACCAGACCCTCCTCAGTCACCTCGACAGTGCAGACCCGGGTCTCGCTCGGACGGTCGCCCATCAACCGGCACTTCTCGAAGGTTGCCATCTCTCGATCCTCCCATGGGGGCCCTCCCATGTCCTACGAACGCCGCACCGCCACCGAGGGCGTCGAACTCCGAAAGGCCACGACGAACTCCACAAGAACCTCTAGTCCGGCCCCTGGGTCCTTGACCCCCTCGGAGGGGGCGAGAAGTCCGGGGGCTGTCTTCTTCGCTCAATGTTGGATGCTGCAACCGTTGTGGTGGTACGCCTCGGCGAACCTACTGGAGCGCCCGCCGGGAGTCCCGGGGACGGGTCGAGGGTGCTTGCGGAGGTACCGGACCATATGGAAAGATCGTGAAATGGCATCAGACGACGTTCCCAGTCTGGACGACATCACCTGGCTCAACTCGAAACGGGCCGCCGGCCGCCTCGGCATCACCGTCCGCACCCTCTACCGGCTCATCGACGAGGACCAGGTGCCCGGCTATCGGATGGGTCGGGTCATCCGCCTGAAGCAGCACGAGGTCGACGCCTTCGCCGAGACCACCCGCATTCGTCCCGGCGACCTGTCGCACCTCTACCAGGAGAGCTCCGAGGACAGCGGACAGGGCGGATCGTCGGCCTGAGCACCCGTCGCCGCGACCGGTGAGCCACCGGTGAACCTCGAGCACCCATCGCGCTGGTCGGCCCGCGACCCGGACGGGTTCTACGGCTGGTGGATGGTGGGGCTGGCCGGCCTCACCCTGGCCTTGAGCGGGCCGGGGCAGTCGATCGTCGTCGCCGTCTTCCGGGAGCCGATGGGGGCGGGGCTGGGTATCTCGGATTCGGCGATGGCCGCCGCCTACCTGGTGGGCACGGTCACCGCGTCGTCGCTGCTGCCCAGTGTCGGACGGTGGATCGACCGGGTGGGGGTGCGGAGGGCGGCGACAGTCATCGTCATCGTGTTCGCCCTGGTCCTGGTGCACATGTCGCTGGTCCGCGGGGTCGTGTGGTTGGCCGTCGGGTTCGTCGGCATCCGACTGCTCGGCCAGGGCTCGATGTCCCTGGTGTCGAGCGTGGCCGTGATCCACTGGTTCGATCGGCGGCGGGGACGGGCCCTGGGGATCCAGACGACCATCGGGTTGTGCGGGATGGCGTCGGTGGCGGTGGTGCTGGCGTTGGCCGTCGACCGGTGGGGGTGGCGGACCGGCTGGTTGGCGGCGGCGTGTGGGGTCGTCGTCCTGGCCCTGCCGATCGCCCGCTTCGGTTTCATCGACGGTCCAGAGCAACTGGGCCAGCAGGCCGACGGCAGCTCCTGGAACGCCAGCGCACCGGCCCCGTCGGGCGGTCGGGCTCCCGGATTCCACGGCTCGATCGTGCGGTCCACGGCGTTCTGGGTGCTCGGGTCGGTCACCGGGCTGAACTCGATGCTGGTCACCGGGCTGGTCTTCCATCAGATCAACCTGTTGGGCGAGGTCGGCTTCTCCGAGGCCCGGGCGGCCGCCGTGTTCCTGCCCCAAGCCGCCGGGGCCGTGGTCGGCGGCCTGGTCTTCGGATGGCTGAGCGACCGGGCGGTCTGGTCGTTGTTGCCCGCGGTGACCATGATCCTGCTCGGCGTCACCGTCCTGCTGGGTGGAGCGGTGGCGTCGGATCCGGAGGTGCTGGTGTACGCGGTGGTCCTTGGGGCATGTACGGGCAGCACGCACACCGTGACGTCGGCGATGCTGCCCCGCCTGTTCGGTGTGGCCCGGGTCGGTGCCATCGCCGGAGCCCTGGGGTTCGTCGGCGTGGTCGGGTCGTCGCTTGGCCCACTGGTGTTCGCCTTGGGGGAGGGCATGTTCGGCGGCTACCGGGCCACGAGCACCGCGTCGGTCGTGTTGCCGGTGGCCGGCGTGGTGACCGCGTTGGTGCTGCGTCCGGCACTGGTCCGGACCGCCGGCTGAGCCCATCGGCCACGCCGGACTCCATGGTGGAATTCTCCTATGGCGGTAGGGTAAATCCCGTTCCCTCCCGCCCGAAGGATCTGCCGGTGAACCCCAGTCCGCTCAGCGCCGCCTTCAGCCGCGCCGCCGTCGATGCCCTACCGGGGCCCGACTGGCTACGTGACCTGCGCCGGGCGGTCCACTCGGGCCTCGGCGACGTGGCCCGTCCCGACACCGACGACGAGGTGTGGCGCTACTCGAGGGTCGGCGAGGTCGAGTTCGGTTCGCTCACCCCGGTGGTCGACAGGCCGTCGGCCCTGCTCGCCCCCGATCTGGGTCGCTTCGGTGCCACATCGGCCACGGTCGTCGTCCACGACGGCTGGATCGCCGATGTCGTGCTTGGCGATGCCGCCGTCGCTGCAGGGGTGACCGTCGGTCCGGTCGCCGGCATCGCCGACGGTGCCGACCACTACGGGGCCGCCATCGACGAACCGGTCGACCTGTTCGGCCACCTCAACCGGGCGTTCGGTCCCGAACCGGTCGCTGTCGTCGTGCCCGACGGGGTGTGCCTCAACGACCCGATCCTGGTGGTGAGCCTGGTCGATGCCGCGGCGGCGGTATTCCCCCGTCTGCTCGTGCACGTCGGTGCCGACGCGCAGGCCGAGGTCATCGAGGTCCACACGTCGTCCGATGTGTCGGCAGTCGTTGCCCCGGTGCTCGAGGTCACCGTCGACCGGGCCGGCCGCTACCGGCACGCCCTGGTCCAGAATCTGGGTCCCGACACCTGGCAGTTCGGTCACCAGGCTGTGCGGGCCGGCACTGACGCCTCGGTCGAGTTGTTCATGGCCGGGATCGGCGGCGACTACGTGCGGACCCGCACCGACTGCCGCCTGGACGGCCGGGGGGCCCACGGTCGGATCACCGCCGCCTACTTCGGTGAGGACGACCAGACCATGGACTTCCGCACCTTCCAGGATCATGCGGCCCCCGACACCACCAGCGAACTGCTGTTCAAGGGTGCCCTCGACGGTTCGGCCCGATCGGTGTACTCAGGGCTCATCCGAGTGCGGCCCGACGCCGTGCGAACCAAGGCGTACCAGACCAACCGGAACATCAAGCTGTCGCGGGACGCCTGGGCAGAGAGCGTGCCCAACCTCGAGATCGAGACCGACGACGTCATGTGCAGCCACGCGTCGACGGTGTCGCCGGTCGACGAGGAGCAGCGCTTCTACCTGGAGAGCAGAGGGGTGCCGACGCCGGTCGCCGAGCGCCTGCTGCTCGAGGGCTTCTTCGAGGAGGCCGTCGAGGCCGCTCCCACCGACAGCGTGGCCGACCTGCTTCGCGAGGCCATAGTCGCGAAGCTGGACCGCCGCAGCATCGCGGCCGGGGAGACGGCGGCATGAGCGGGAGTGTCGCGTGCTCCCTGGCCGGGTTGGCCGACGCCGCGCCGCGCCGCGTCGACATCGCCGGCGAGCCGGTCGTGGTGGTGCGTCTCGGCGACGAGGTGTTCGCCATCGCCGACACCTGCAGCCACGCCGACGTGTCGTTGGCCGAAGGTGACGTCGAGGCCGACGAGTGCGCCATCGAATGCTGGAAGCACGGGAGCCTGTTTTCGTTGCGGACCGGTGAGGCCCTGACCTTGCCGGCGACCCGCCCGGTCGCCGTCTACGACGTGCGGGTCGACGGAGACGAGGTCGTCGTGGAGCTTCCCGGGGGTGCGGCGTGAGCGTCGGAAGCGTGCTGCACATCGAGGGCCTGACGGCGTCGGTGGGAGGCAAGGCCATCCTGACCGGCATCGACCTCGAGGTCCGGCCCGGAGAGGTCCATGCCGTCATGGGCCCGAACGGTTCGGGCAAGTCCACCTTGTCGCATGTGCTGATGGGCCGTCCCGGATACGAGGTCACCGGCGGTTCGGTCACCCTCGACGGCGTGGATCTGCTGGGCCTGGCGCCGTGGGAGCGGGCCCAGGCCGGCCTGTTCCTCTGTCTCCAGCACCCGACTGAAGTGCCGGGGGTCAGCCTGGAATCGGTGTTGACCGAGGCGGCTCGGGCCGGGGGACGTGATGTCGCCGATGTTCGGGCCGTCATGAGCGCCGAGGCGGCCCGCATCGGCTTCGACGAGCGGTTCCTGGGCCGGGCCCTCAACGTCGACCTGTCGGGCGGGGAGAAAAAGCGCAACGAGACCTTGCAGTTGGGGGTGCTGGGGGCCCGCTACGCGGTCCTCGACGAGATCGACTCGGGGCTCGACGTGGATGCCTTGGCCGCGGTGGCCCGTCGTATCCAGGAGGCCACCGAGGAGGACCGGCTCGGGGTGCTGGCCATCACCCACTTCAGCCGGCTGCTCGAGGTGCTCGAACCCGACCGGGTCCACGTGCTGGCTCAGGGTCGTATCCAGTTGTCGGGTGGTCCGGAGTTGGCCGAACGTCTCGAGGTCGAGGGATACGTGGGGTTGCTCGGCGGGCCCGCTGGTCCCGACGGCGGTTCCGGAGCCGGGCCGGGTCCCGCCGATTTCGGCGAGGACCCGTTTGCCGATCCGTTGGAATCATGAGCCGTCGCCTGCTGGCTGCTGACGAACTGGCGCGGTTGTCGCGGTCGCTTCCCGGCTGGTCGGTCGTCGACGGCCGGCTTTGTCGTGAGTTCACGTTCGCCGACTTCGCCGGGGCGTTCGCCTTCATGACGGCGGCCGCCGAGGTGGCCGAGGAACTGGACCATCATCCCGACTGGTCGAACTCGTGGAACCGGGTGGAGGTGTCGCTCACCACCCACAGCGCCGGCGGCGTGACGGGTCTGGATGTCGCCCTGGCCGAAGCGATGAACGCCCTGGCCCCGTGACCGCCCACTCCGGATTTGGGGACAGACCCCAGGTCCGGAGTGGACAAGAGAGCCGGCGGGGACGCGGGTTCAGGACTCCAGGGTCAGGGCGACGGGGCTTCGGCCTGGTCCAGGCCCTGATCGAGGGTGTTCCAGCCAAGGGTGGCGCACTTGATGCGCACCGGGAACTTCACGACCCCCCGCAGGGCTTCGAGGTCGCCGAGCCCGGACGCACCCACCGCCGAACCGGCAGCGGTGTCCTCGCCCTCGAGGCCGTGCTCATGGATCGACATCATCTGCTTGAACGAGCGCAGCACCTCACGGGCCTCGTCGACCGTCCTGCCGAGCACCGCAGTGGTCATCATGGACGCCGACGACTGGCTGATCGAGCAGCCCTGACCGCCGATGCGGATGTCGGTGATCGTGCCGTCGTCGACCTGGAGGAAGACCTTGATCTCGTCGCCGCACAGCGGGTTGAAGCCCTCGGCCATCAGCGCCGGCGGGGTCGGCAGGTCGCCGCGGTTCCGCGGGTTGCGGTAGTGGTCGAGGATGATCTCGCGGTAGAGGTCTTCCAGGCCGGGCATCGTGTCGTGGCTCCAGTTGCGGGTGTCGGCGGGTCAGTGGCTCAGAAGGCGAAGAAGTCGCCAGCGGCGGCGAGGGCATCGGCCAGCGCGTCGACGTCGGATTCGTCGTTGTAAAGGTAGAGCGACGCCCGGGCCGTGGCACCCACGCCGAGCAGGCGCATCAACGGTTTGGCGCAGTGGTGGCCGGCCCGCACACACACGCCCCGCTGGTCGAGCACCTGGCTGAGGTCGTGGGGATGCACGTCGCGGTAGCACATGGACAGCACGCCGCCCCGGTCGGTGGTGTCGGCCGGGCCGTGGATGATCAGATCGTCGCCGAAGCGGTCGGTGAGGGTGCGCAGGGCATAGTCGGTGAGGGCCACCTCGTGAGCCCGGACATCGGCCATGCCGAGGCCCTCGAGGTAGTCGACGGCGGAACCCAGGCCGATGATCTCGGCGATCGGTGGGGTGCCGGCCTCGAACTTCCACGGGATCTCGTTGGCCGTGAAGCCGTCCTCGGTGACGTTCAGGATCATCTCGCCGCCGCCGAGGAACGGCGGCATGGCCTCGAGCAGCTCGGCGCGGGCCCACAGCACACCGACACCGGTCGGGCCACACATCTTGTGCCCGGTGAAGACCACGAAATCGGCGTCCCATTCGGTGAGGTCGGTCGGTATGTGCGGCACGTACTGGCTGGCGTCGACCAGGCAGAGAGCGCCGACGGCGTGTGCGGCGTCGGCCAGCCGGCGCACCGGAGGCAGAGTGCCGAGCACGTTCGAGGCTGCCGACACTGCGACGAGACGCACACCGTCGAGGAGACGGTCCAGGTCGGTCAGGTCGAGCCGGCCGTCGGTGGTGAGGGGGATCCAACGTACTTCGACCCCGATGTCGGCCAACTGTTGCCACGGCACGATGTTGGCGTGATGTTCGAGAGCCGACACGAGGATGACGTCGCCGGCGGTGAGGTTGCTCCGCCCCCATGAGTAGGCCACCAGGTTCACCGACTCGGTGGCATTCTTGGTGAAAATGATCTCGCGGTCGTCGGAGACGCCGACGAAACGGGCCACGTTCCTGCGGGCTACCTCCATGGCTGTCGTGGCCAGCTCGGCGATGTGGTATGCGCCGCGATGCACGTTGGCGTTGATCTCCTCGTAGTAGGCGTCGAGGGCATCGAGCACCTGCTGAGGTTTCTGGGAGGTGGCACCGGAATCGAGGTAGACGATGGGGACGCCGTTGACCTCGCGTTGAAGCAACGGGAACTGGGCCTTGACGGCCGCCACGTCGAAGGTCATCGGGCGGCGTCCGCGCGGAAGGTGTCGAAGCCTTCGGCCTCGAGCCGGGCGGCGAGATCGGCGTCACCCCGATCGACGATCCGGCCGTCGACGAGGATGTGCACCACGTCGGGCTGGAGGTGTTCGAGCAGGCGCTGGTAGTGGGTGATGGCGACGATGCCGAGGTCGGGGCGGTCTCGGCGCACCTCGGCCACGCCGTCGGCGACGATGCGCAGAGCGTCGATGTCGAGCCCCGAGTCGGTCTCGTCGAGGACGGCGATCTCCGGCTCGAGGATGGCCATCTGGAGGATCTCGTTGCGCTTCTTCTCGCCGCCGGAGAAGCCCTCGTTGAGGTACCGGTCGGCGAACGATGGGTCCATGCCGAGGCGGTCCATCCACTCCATGATGGCGAGGCGCAGCTCGAGCACCGACAACTCGATGCCCTTGCGGGCCGACAGGGCCTGGCGCAGGAAGTTGATGACCGACACTCCGGCCACCTCCTGCGGGTATTGGAAGGCGAGGAAGATGCCGGCCTTGCCCCGCACGTCGGCCGACCAGTCGGTGATGTCGTCGCCGCGGAACCGGATCGTTCCCTCGGTGACGACGTACTCGGGGTTGCCGAGGAGCACCGAAGCCAGGGTGGACTTGCCGGACCCGTTGGGGCCCATGAGGGCGTGGATCTCGCCGTTCTCGACGACCAGGTCGACGCCGTGCAGGATGGGCGTGCCGTCGACGGTGGTGACGTGGAGGTTCTCGACCTCGAACAGCGGGGTGGTCACAGCGTTCAGTCTATGGACCACGGGGGATTAGCACTATGCCCGTAGGGGAAATGGGCTGGGCCTATCGTCGGTCACGACCCGTCGACGAGGGCCCGCTTCCAGTCGCGGAACCGGTCGTGGTGTTCCCCGTCGGGGCCGGTGCCGTGCCCCGTTCCGTCGGGATGCAACCGGAAGGTGACCACCGTGGAGAGATCGTCGGCGTGCACGGCGGCGTAGCGGGCGTCGGCCCCCCGGGCCGGGCCGGCCCGCCACAGCAGCCACGACCCGAGCCGACGCTTGTAGGCGATGGCCGACGGCCCGACACCGATGTCCTCCCCGGCGGCGAGCAGGGCCTGCGGGGCCTCGACCCAGGCTGCAGCCGGGATGTTGCGGTCCCTGACCGGCGTGGGGGGCAGGTCGGCGGTGCGGACGGGCGTGGCGTCGAAGGGCCGCTGGTCGGCCGGGAGGGGAGCGGTCACCAGCCTCGGGAGATCCACTCGTCGATCGACGGCCGTTCGGTGCCGATGGTGGTGTCGTCGCCGTGACCGGGCAACACCAGAGTGTCGGCGGCTAGAGGGGCGAACAGGCGCCGGTCGATCGACTCGATCACCGTGTCGAAGTCGCCGCCCTCGAAGTGGGTGGCCCCCGGTCCGCCCGGGAACAAGGTGTCGCCGGAGAACAGGATGGGTGCGTCCTCGAGGCGGAAGCAGATGGATCCCGGGGTGTGGCCCGGGGTGCAGATGGTGTGCAGGCGGAGCCGCCCGATCTCGATGACCGTCTCGTCCTCGAGCAGGTAGTCGTAGCCGTCGAGCATCGCCGCGTCTTCGGCGGTCACGCCGACCTGGTAACCGGCATCGCGCACTGCGGGCACGGCGGCGATGTGGTCGTGGTGGCCGTGGGTCTCGAGCACGGTCCGCACGTCGAGGGCCCGGCAGAGGTCGAGCAGCTTGTCGTGCTCGTTGGCGGCGTCGATGAGCACCGACGCTCCGGTCTGCCGACAGCGCAGCACGAACACGTTGTTGGCGTAGTCGCCGACCACGATGCGGTGGATCTCAGCCGTCGAGTCGCACCAGTGCAGCGCCACCCCGGGTACTCCAGTGGTCGGATGGTCGTGGTGCCCGCAGGCGTGCCCGGCCGGCTGGTCGGGGAAGTAGGTGGCGTCGCTCATGGGCCGATGATCGCACACCGCGGACGACTGGGGCACGAGAGCTCCCGGTGTGGTCGTCTGGGCCGGTTCGCTGATAGGAACAGGAGCGTCGACCCGCCGTGGGTCAGTCAGTCGACCACCGCGATACAGGAGCCCTCCACGTGAACTTCGCCTTCAGCGAGGAACAGGAACAGTTGCGGGAGTTCGTCCGCCAGTTCCTCGAGAACTACTCGTCCGAGACCACCGTCCGTGAGCTCATGGAGACCGAGGCCGGCTATGACGCCGAAACCTGGGCCATGATGGCCGAGCAGCTCGGCTTGCAGAGCCTGATCATCCCCGAGGAGCACGGCGGGCAGGGTTACACGTACGTCGAGCTCATCGTCGTGCTCGAGGAGATGGGGCGGGCCCTGTTGTGCGCCCCGTTCTTCTCCACCGTCGTGCTGGCCGCCAACACGCTCATCCACGCCGGCGACGACGCTGCGGCGGCGGTCATCCTGCCGGGCATCGCCAGCGGTGAGACCATCGCCACCCTTGCCTTCACCGAGGAGAGCGGCCGCTGGGACGAGGACGGCATCGCCATGGCGGCTACCGCCGACGGCGACGGCTGGAGCCTCTCCGGCACCAAGATGTACGTCCTTGACGGCCACCTGGCCGACGTCGTGCTGGTTGCGGCCCGCACCGACAACGGCGTCTCGCTGTTCTCGGTCGACGGCGACGCCGACGGTCTGACCCGCACCGCGCTGGCCACCATGGACCTCACCCGCAAGCAGGCCCGCCTCGACTTCGACGGCGTGTCCGCCACCCTGGTCGGCACCGAAGGCGCCGGCTGGCCGGTGCTCGAGCGGGTCCTCGATCTGGCTGCGGTGGCGCTGGCCGCCGAGCAGGTCGGTGGCGCCCAGGTGTGTCTCGACACCGCCGTGCAGTACGCCAAGGACCGGGTGCAGTTCGGTCGGCCCATCGGGTCGTTCCAGGCCATCAAGCACAAGTGCGCCGACATGCTGCTCGAGGTCGAGTCGGCCAAGTCGGCCGCCT
>CAZPGL010000057.1:0-10094 GCA_964586175.1 uncultured Microthrixaceae bacterium
GTGATCTCGTTGCGGAACGACTTGCCGATCTGGGCGATGCCGAACGGCGGCTTCTTGCGGCTGGTGTTGAGCACGTTGGCGAAGTTGATGAACATGCCCTGGGCCGTCTCGGGCCGCAGATAGACGTCGGCCGCCGTGTCGGCGACCGGCCCGGCCTGGGTCTTGAACATCAGGTTGAACTCGCGGGCCTCGGTGAAGGCGCCGGTCGCCCCGCACGACGGGCAGGTGTCGGGGTCGTCCAGCTTGTCCTCGCGGTGACGGGCACCGCAGTCGCGGCAGTCGACCAGCGGGTCGGTGAAGTTGGCCAAGTGGCCGGAGGCCTGCCACACAGCGGGCGGCGACAGGATCGAGGCGTCGAGGCCCACGACGTCGTGGCGAAGCTGCACCATGGTGCGCCACCACTGCTCCTTCACGTTGCGGAGCAGCAGCACGCCGATCGGGCCGTAGTCGTAGGTGGACCGGAAGCCTCCGTAGATCTCGGCTGACTGGAACACGAACCCCCGACGCTTCGAGAGGTTCACCACCTTGTCGAACAGGGCCTCGTCGTTGGTCACCATGGCCGTGCAGGGTATCGGTCCTCCAGCGGCCAGACTGGTCCGATGCAGGCGCCGAGTGATCCGACCGCTGTCCTCCCCCGGCGCCTTCTGGCGTTCGCCCTCGACACCTTCATCATCTCGGTGCTGTTCGCCATGCTGCTGTTGACGTCGGCGGACCGGTTCGACGTACCGGCCGGGATGGGCAGCGAAGACGCGTGCGACCAATTCACCGGCGACCGGTCCGATGCCCAGTGCCTGGTGATCGACGGCGAGGCGTGGGTCGTGGACGGCGGCCTGCGGGCCAGCCACGTGTGGATCCCGACGGTGGTGTTCCTCGCCAACCACGTGGTGCTGGCCGGACTCACCGGGTTCAGCGTCGGCAAGGCGGCCACCGGCCTCCGGATCGTCGGGCGGGATGACGGCGCACGGCCCGGGCTCACCGGGGCCGCGGGCCGCACCCTGCCGTGGCTCGTGTCCGCGGTGATCCCCGCGGCAGGGCTCATGGTGATGGTCATCGAGTTCGGGCTGATCGTGACCACCCCGGGCCGGCGGCGCTTCGGTGACCGCATCGCCGGCACCCTCGTCGTCGACCGCCGGGCCGCTGGCTCACCCCCGCTCCTCCCGAGCGACCTGGGCGGCCCATGACATCGGGGCCTGGCCCCGCGATCATGCCGGCCGTCCAATCGCCGGCCCACCGCACCGACTTCCGGATTTGGGGACAGACCCCGGCGCGAGAATCGCCGCGGGTCAGCGGTCCATGACCCGGCGGCTGCGGAGCCGGCGCGACAGGTGGTATTCGACGACGTCGGTGACCGCAGCATCCACCTCGTTGCACACCCGCAGATCGACCACGGCCAGCGCCGTGCCCAGCGCCCCGCCCAGCACGGCCCGCATCACGGCCAGCGACGGTTCCGACACCGGCCGGCCCCGCCGGCAACCCCCGCACACCGCTCCCCCCTCATGGGCGTCGATGGCGACCAGCGGACCGGTCGCCCCGCACCGGGCGCACCCGTCCAACTGGGGGGCCAGCCCCTCATGGGCCAGCAACTTCAGGAAGAACGCCGGCACGACCAGAGGCGCCGGGTTCGTGTCGAGGGTCCGCAGGGCACCGACCAGCATGTCGTAACGCCGCCGGTCGGCCGGCCCGTCGACCGCCGTGCGGTCCGGCAGCAACTGGTCGACGACCTCCAGCAGCGCCGACGCGTCGGCGAACCGGTCGGGGTCGGTGCGCAGCTCAACGAACCGGTCGAGGGTCTCGGCCTGGGTCACGATGTCGAGCTCACCGCGCCCGGCGAACAACTGCATCGACACGTGGCTGGTGGGCTCGAGGCGCCCCCCGAACTTGCTACGGGTCTTGCGCACCCCCTTGGCCACCGCCCGCACCTTGCCGTGCTCGGCGGTCAACAACACGACGATCCGGTCGGCCTCACCCAGCCGCCACGTCCGGAGCACCACCCCCTGGTCGCGGTAGAGGCTCACCCGCCGGCCACGCCCCCGAAGCGGCGATCGCGGTCCTGGTACTCCTTGATCGCCGCGTACAGATGCTCCCGGCGGAAATCGGGCCACAAGGTCTCAGAGAACACGAGCTCGCTGTAGGCCAACTCCCACAGCAGGAAGTTGGACACCCGGTACTCGCCGGAGGTGCGGATCACCATGTCGGGGTCCGGCATGGACGGGTCGTAGAGGTTGCGGGCGATGGTGCGTTCGGAGATGCGCGACGGGGTGATGCCCGACTCGACGATGCGCCGTACGGCGTCGACCAGCTCGGCACGGCCGCCGTAGTTGAAGGCGATGGTGAAGGTCAGCCCGGTGTTGCCGGCGGTCAGCTCCTCGGTCTCGGCCATGCGGCGGACGAGCCGGCGCGGCACCCGCCGGTCGCGCCGCCCGATGAACCGGATGCGCACGTTGCGTTCGTGGAGTTCGTCCCGCCGCTCCAACAGGATGCGCTCGTTGAAATCGAGAAGGAACCGCACCTCCTCCGGGGGGCGCCGCCAGTTCTCGGTCGAGAAGGCGTACACGGTGAACCATTCGACGCCCACGTCGTCGGCCCCCTCGAGGACGTCCATAAGCGCACCCTCGCCGGCGGTGTGGCCATCGGTCCGGGGCAGGCCCCGCTGCTCGGCCCAACGGCCGTTGCCGTCCATGACAGCGCCGATGTGGGCGGGGATCCGGCCGGGATCCAGGTCGTCGGGGAGCACGTGCGCAACCTACCCCGTCGGTGTCATCGCCCGACGTTAGGGTCCGACCGTGGACGACAACGTGAGCATCGGAAGCGGCAACCAGACCGCCGATCACGCCGAGACGGCGGCCGTCGCCCTGGAACACGTGTGCGGTTCTCTACCCGGAGGCGGCGAGCGGCGGCCCGGCCAGGAGGCCATGGCCCGCATGGTGGCCGACGCCTTCGCCGCCGATCGCCACCTGGTGGTGCGGGCCGGTACCGGCACCGGCAAATCGTTGGCCTACCTGGTGCCGGCCATCCTGTCGGGGCGCACGGTGGTCATCGCCACGGCCACCAAAGCCCTCCAGGACCAGCTGGCCGACAAGGACCTGCCCTTCCTGCAGATGCATCTGCGCCCCACCACCCCCGACGGCGCACCGTTCACGTTCGCCGTGCTCAAGGGACGCAACAACTACCTGTGCCGCCAGCGCCTCGCCGAGATCGAGGCCACCACGGCCCAGCAGACCCTCGACGGCATGGCCGAGCACGCCGATGCCGAGCAGTTGGCCCGCATCGCGGCGTGGGCCGACCACACGGTCAGCGGCGACCGGGCCGACCTCGACTTCGAGCCCAGCGGCGCCACGTGGTCGGCGGTCAGCGTGGGCTCCGACGAATGCCCGGGCCGCAACCGGTGCCCCATGGGCGACCACTGCTTCGCCGAAGCGGCCCGTGAATCGGCCGCCATGGCCGACGTGGTCGTCACCAACCTGTACCTGTACGGCATCGACGTGGCCACCGGCGGGGCGGTCCTCCCCCACCACGAGATCGTCGTCCTCGACGAGGCCCATCAGGCCGAACAGGTGCTGTCGTCGACGCTCGGCTTCGACCTGCACGGTGCCCGCTTCCGGTGGCTGCGCCGCATCTGCGCCCGGGTGCTCAGCGCCACCACCCAACTCGACGACCTCGATGAGGCCGGCGATCTGCTCGACGATGCCTTGGCCCCCCGCCACGGCCAACGGCTGGTACCGGCCGACGACCCCGACATCGTCGTCGCCCTCGACATGGCCGAGCGCCGACTGGCCGCCCTCGCCGCGGCACTGGGCGCCATTCCCGACGACGCACCCATCGAGACCGCAGCCCGCACCGTGCGGGCCCGGCAGGCCACCACCGCCCTCCAGGACGCCGTCCAGCGGGCCCGCACCCTCGACGCCGACCACGTGGCGTGGGTCGGCGGCCGGGCCGACCGGCCGATCCTCGAGGTCGAACCCATCGAGGTCGCCGGCCAGCTGGTCGACGGCCTGTGGCCCGACCGCACGGTGGTGCTCACCAGCGCCACGGTGCCCGCCAACCTGGTCGACCGGCTGGGCCTCACCGACACCGCCCACACCGTCGAGGACGTAGGCAGCCCGTTCGACTTCGAAAACCAGGCCATGCTCTACTGCGCCGCCCATCTCCCCGATCCCCGTGACGACGGCTACCGCGACGCCCTCCACGACGAGATCGAACGACTGATCCTGGCCGCCGGCGGTCGAACGCTTGCCCTGTTCACGAGCCGCCGGGCCCTCGATACCGCCGTCGAGTACCTGCGCCCCCGACTGCCGTACACCACGCTGCACCAGGACGATCTCCCCAAACCGGCACTGCTGGCCGCGTTCGCCCGCGACGAGACGTCGTGCCTGTTCGGCACCAAGGGCCTGTGGCACGGCATCGACGTTCCGGGACCGTCGTGTTCGCTGGTCATCGTCGACCGCCTGCCGTTTCCCCGTCCCGACGATCCGCTCCTGAGCGCCCGCCGCGAGCGGGTGGGTGACGGTGCGTTCCGCCACATCGACCTGCCGTTGGCCGCCACCGAGCTGGCCCAGGCGGTGGGACGGCTCATCCGCTCCGACACCGACTGCGGTGTCGCCGCGGTGCTCGACAAGCGCCTGGCCAGCAGCCGTTCGTACCGGTGGGATCTCATCGCCGCCCTCCCCCCGATGGAACGCACGTCCGACCCCGAAGCGGTCGCCCGTTACCTGGAGCGCCTGGTCTCCTGCTAGTACCCCAGCCGGTCCAGGGCCTTGGGGTGGCGCTGCCAGCCTTTGTCCACCTTGACCACCAACTCCAGGAACATGCCGTCGGGCAGCTGTTCCCGGGTCTTGGTCCCCACCTCTTTGAGCACCGCGCCCTTGCGGCCGATCACGATGCCCTTCTGCGAGTCGCGTTCGACGAGGATCTCGCACCGCACCCGGGGCCACTCCCATTCGGTCACCCGGGTGGCGATGGAGTGTGGCAGTTCCTCCTTGACGACGGCCAGCAACTGTTCACGTACCAGCTCGGCCACCCAGAACGCCTCGGGCACGTCGGTCACCATGTCGTCGGGGTAGTACTGCGGCCCTTCCGGTAGCCGGCCGAGCACGTGGTCGACGAGGCCGTCGACGCCGTCGCCCCGGGTGGCCGACACCGGGAAGTACTCGTCGAACTCGAACCCCACGGCCTCGTTGAGTTGGGCCAGGATCCGGTCGCCGCCCACCTTGTCGGTCTTGTTGAGCACCAGCACCGTGCGGTCCGGGGGCAGGCCTTCGGCGATGAACCGGTCGCCGGTGCCGATGCCGCCGTCGGCTTCCACGAGGAACAGCACGACGTCCATGTCGCCGAGTGCTGCCCGGGCCGTGGCGTTGAGGCGCTCGCCCAGCAGGGTCCGGGGCTTGTGGATGCCCGGCGTGTCACAGAACACGGCCTGCACCCCCGGGCGGGTCAACACCCCGCGCACCTCGGTGCGGGTCGTCTGCGGCTTGTCGGAGACGATGGTGACCTTGGAGCCCAGCATGGCGTTGAGCAGGGTTGACTTGCCGACGTTGGGTCGACCGACGAGCGTCACGAACCCTGATCGGTGGCCGGGAGCCGGGTCGATCTCCCGGCGCTGACCGACCGGTTCCGCCGCCTCGTCGGTCACGACCGCTCCCCGTCGCCGACCCGGATCCGGGTGATCCGCCGACCTTCCACCTGTTCGATGCTGAACCAGTGGCCCCCCACCTCGACCCGCTCCCCCACGTCGGGTACGTGGCCCAGGGCGTCGAAGATGAGGCCGCCGACGGTGTCCCAGTCGCCGTCGGGCAGGTCGCTCTCCAACAGGGCGTTCAACTCGTCGACCGGCATGCGACCGTGCACCCTCAGACCGCCACCGGCCAGGGGCTGGGCCATGGGTTCTTCGTCGTCGAATTCGTCGACGATCTCGCCGACCACCTCCTCGATGAGGTCCTCCATGGTGACCAGGCCGGCCGTGCCGCCGTATTCATCGACCACGACCGCCAGATGGAAGCGGCCGGCCTGCATGTCGCGCAGCAGGTCGTCGGCCGGCTTGGTCTCGGGAACGCAGCGTGGTGGGCGGGCCAGATCGGCGACCGTCGTTTGGTCACACGCTCCCTGCTGGACCCGTAGCAGGTCCTTGACGTGGACCACCCCAACCAGATCGTCGACCCCGGCGCCGGTGACCGGAATCCGGCTGTGGCCGCTGGCGACGGCGACGGCGACGGCTTCGTCGATGCCGGCCGCGGCGTCCATGACCACCATGTCGGGGCGGGGCACCATGATCTCCCGCACCAGGGTGTCGCCGAAGGCGATGACCGACTCGATGAGCTCGTGCTCCTCCTCGTCGATGGCATGGGCGGCCAGGGCCCGGTCGGCCACCGCCAACAGCTCCTCTTCGGAGACCGTCGGGTCGCCGTCGTCCCGACGGCGGGGCATCAGGCGCTCGGCGACCGCGGTCAGCCCACGGGCCGGCCACCGCACGATCCACAGCCGGTCCAACAGCCGCACGCGGTGCACCACCCGGAGGGCGTGGGTCTCGGTGTGGCGCAGGGCCCAGCCCTTGGGGAGGGCCTCGGCCAGCACGAACACGATGATCGCCAACCCGGCGACGGCCAGCCACGCACCGCCGTTGTCGAAACGCCGGTAGGCCAGCACGGCCAGCATGGCGGCTCCTCCGACACGGCTGATCACCGACAGCAGCAGCACCGGTGCCAGGTACCGGCGACGCTGGTCGAGTACGCCGAGCAGCGTGTCGAGGCGCTCCTGTTGGTCACCGTCGGGTTCGTCACCCTCCGACGGGTGCTGGGCCAACGCCAGGATGCGGGAACGGCGGACGTGGGTGATGGCGGTCTCGATGGAGGCGAGGACGGCCGAGACGAAGATGCACCCTGCCACCACGACCCAGCCGGCCACCTCCCAGGCACTCACCGGCCGGCTCCGGCGCCGGTGTGGCGGTCCAGCAACACCCGCTCGCGTGCCTGCATCCGGGCCGTCTCGACGGGTTCGACGTGGTCGTGGCCCAACAGGTGGAGTATGCCGTGCACCAACAACAGCGCCAGCTCACCGTCGAGGCCCCGCTCGGCGGCCTGGCGCTGGGCGACGACGGGGCAGATCACCACATCGCCGAGCAGCACCGGCATCCCGTCGGGGACCTCGGCGGGGTCGTCGACAGGAAAGGCCAGCACGTCGGTGGGGCCCTGTCCCCCGAGGTGGGCCGCGTTGAGGTCGGCGATCGGGGCCTCGTCGACGGCGTGCACCGTCAGCTCGACCAGGCGACGTCCGAGGCCCTCGTCGACCAGTACGGCTTCGGCCAGGCTCCGCAGCCGGTCGGCGTCGATGGCCGGACCGTCGGCTGGCTCGGCCCGCTCGTCGATGACGAGCACGGTGGGCCGGGGTTCAGGAGGGTCGTCGGATTCAGGCACCGGCTGCGCTCTATTCGGCGGCCGGTGTGTCGCGCCCAGTGCGGTCGTGCACCCGGTCGTAGGCCTCGACGATGTCCTGGACGATACGGTGGCGCACCACGTCACGGCCGGTGAGGCGCACGAACGACAGGCCGTCGATACCGGCCAGGGTGGCCTCGAGCCCGTCGAGGCCGCTGCGACCTCCGGGCACGTCGACCTGGCTGGCGTCGCCGGTCACCACCACCCGGGACCCGAAGCCGACCCGCGTGAGGAACATCTTCATCTGCTCGGGCGTGGTGTTCTGGGCCTCGTCGAGGATCACGAAGGCGTTGTTGAGGGTGCGACCGCGCATGAACGCCAGCGGCGCCACCTCAACGATGCCCCGGTCCAGCCACCGCTGCGCTGTCTCGGAGTCGACCATGTCGTAGAAGGCGTCGTAAAGGGGCTTGAGGTACGGATCGACCTTGGCCATCAGGTCGCCGGGCAGGAAGCCGACCCGTTCGCCGGCCTCGACGAGAGGGCGGGTGAGGATGATGCGATCGACGAGATCGTGCTGCAGGGCCCGCACGGCCATGGCCACGGCCAGCCAGCTCTTGCCGGTGCCGGCCGGGCCGACGGCGAAGGTGATGACGCCGTCGCGGACAGCTTCGACGTAGCGCATCTGGCCGGCAGACCGGGGCCGCACCGGCTTGCCCCGTGACGAGCGCAGGATGTCGGTGGTGAGCACCTCGGAGGGCCGCTCGTCGGCCCGCACCATGTCGATGGTGCGGTCGACCACCCGGGGGTCGAGGCCGTGGCCGGCCTCGAGCATCCGCACCAACTCGCCGAACACCCGGCCGACCACGTCGGCGTCGACCCCGTCGACAGAGATCTCGTTGCCCCGTACATGGATGGACGCATCAGGAAAGGCCGCCTCGACCTGACGCAGCAGGTCGTCGCGTTCGCCGACCAGGCCGGTCATCAGGTCGTTGCCCGGCACAGTGAGTCTGACGGTGGTCTCTGGCATGGTCCCTGACCAGCGTACCCGCGTTCCCCGACGCCTGGATCGGGCGGCCTGACTACGCTCAGCGCATGAGTGCCGAGCCGTCCGACTCCCTCGACCGCCTCACCGCAGAGGCCGGTGCCGTGGAGGCCGTCCGGCGCATCGGCCACGAAGCGTGGCTCCGGCGGCGGGCCGAGGAATCGGCCCAGCTAGTCGGCGTCCTGATCGACCTGGCCGAGCGACGGGCGCCGGTCGGCGTCAGCCTGGTGTCCGGCGCGACCCGGAACGGGGTCATCGTGATGGTGGGCAGCGACATGATCGGCGTCCGGCTGCACGACGGCCGCCGCGCCTTCATCGCCGCCGACGCCATCGCCACCGTGGCGCCCGACCCGGGAGTGCCCGACGTGGTCGGCGACCGAGTGGTGGACGACCTCCCCGAGCGCCCCGACCTCCACTCGGCCATTGGCGACCTGGTCGACGAACAGCCGCTCGTCGAAGTCCACCCGGTCGGCGCCGACCAACCGGTGACCGGCCGTCTCGAACGCCTGGGCCTCGACGTGCTGGCCGTACGCTCTACCGGCCAGACCGGCCAGACCGGCCAGACCGGCCCGGTCACCCACGTCCCGCTGGGTGCCGTGGTCGAGGTGCTGGTCGCTAGCCCCTGACCGGTCCCCACCGACGCCGGCCCAGCCCGCCTACTTCTTCTTGCGGCCCTTGCCCCGCTTGGCCCGCTTGCCCGACTTGCCGGCCCGGCCCTTGAGGCGGCTCCGCCGACCACCCTTGCGGGCCTCGGCCTCGACGTCAGCGCGGATCTGGGGACCGGCGGCGTTGACAATGTCCTCGGCGGCGTCGAGCAGGGCGGCGATGCTGTCGTCCTCGCCGAGGCCCTCGGGCTCCTCGGGGGTCTGCGGGGTGACCAGCGTGCCGTGGCTCCAGTTCACATCGACCCGCCGCTTGGTGAACGACGGGCACTCGTCGGGACACCGCCACGGCGCCTCGGGGGCCAGGTCCAGGTTGCACTTTCGCACCGTGTCCCCGTTGGGGTAACTGCGACTCTCGAAGTGCTTGCAGTCCTGGCGCATCGGCATGGGAAGTTCCTAGCCGATCACGGCGCCCGGCAGACGGAGCCGGCGGAACCGGTCAGCCGACCGAGCCCTCCATCTGCAACTCGATGAGCCGGCTCCACTCCACGGCGTACTCCATCGGCAGGGTACGGGTCACCGGTTCGATGAACCCGTTGACCACCATGGACATGGCCTGCTCCTCGGTGAGCCCCCGACTCATCAGGTAGAAGAGCTGGTCGTCGGCGACCTTGGACACCGTGGCCTCGTGGCCGATCACGGCGTCGGCCGACCCGACCTCCATGTAGGGGTAGGTGTCGGAGATGCTGTCGTCGTCGAGGATCAGGGCGTCGCACTGCACGTGGCTCTTGCAGCCGTAGGCGTCGTCCTCGACCCGGACCAGGCCCCGGTAGCTGGTCCGGCCACCGTCCTTGGAGATCGACTTGGAGACGATCTTGGACGTCGTCTCCGGGGCGGCATGCGTCATCTTGGCGCCCGCGTCCTGGTGCTGGCCCGGTCCCGCGTAGGCAACCGACAGCACCTCGCCCGAGGCCTTCGGGCCGGCCAGCACCACGGCGGGGTACTTCATGGTCAGGCGGGAACCGATGTTCCCGTCGATCCACTCCATGTGGCCCTCGGCCTCCACCCGGGCCCGCTTGGTGACCA
>CAZPGL010000058.1:0-8226 GCA_964586175.1 uncultured Microthrixaceae bacterium
GGCCTATTCCCCGGCGGGAATGGCGCGGCCGGTGTCGAACTCGCCGAAGATCCACGTGGTGGCCGGCGAGTAGACGTCGATGAACACCGCGGGCTCGTCGCCCAGCACGATGCCGCCGTGGGGCACGTCGCCCGGGGCGTACCACCCGTCGCCCGGGCCGATCTCCCGGGTCTCGTCGCCCACCGTCAGCCGCAGCCGCCCCGACAGCAGCAGGCTGAACTGCTCGTGGGGGTGGTGGTGCATCTCGTAGACCGAGCCCGGCGGGTAGACGGCCCGAATGAGGTGCATGTGTTCGCCGGTGAGGATCTGGGCCTCCATGTCCTCGGCGTCCCACCGCACCCGGTCCAGCTCCTCCCAGGCGAAAATGCGCCGGTCGGTGACCTCGGCGCCGTGGGCGTTCACCTGTGGCCGGCTCATGAAGCCCCCTCGTCGCCGCCGGATCCGTTCGACGCGGACGCTAGCGCAGGGCAGTTCAGGTCCGGAGCCCGCAGGCCTCGAACGCCTTCCGGGTGGCGGCCTTTTCGGCGTCGGTCAGCTCCAGCAGGGGGGCGCGGACCCGGCCACCGACCTGGCCGAGCAACTCCTGCCAGTACTTCTGGTGGGCGTGGGGCTTCTCGGGGGGCCGGGTGCCCTTCAAGGCGGCCCGCACCGGTTCCAGGCTGCGGCTGATCTCCCGGGCCTCGTCGGCCCGTCCCTCGAAGGCGGCCCGGGTGTAGTCGTGCATGCGCCGGTCGACCGCCGACTGCAGCAGGAACGGCGGCGACGAACACAGGTAGAGCCGCCAGTCCAGCTCGAGGATGTTGTCCAGCCATTCGTCCTCGGACGCTGTGGAGACCTGGATGCGGTCGGCGGCCAGCCCGGTCAGCTCGGTGTACATGTCGCGGGGGACGCTGTACTTGATGGCCACCACGTTGTCGAGGTCGGCCAGCCGGTTGCACAGCTCGGGCGACATCAGGTAGCCGCTGTCGGGGTGGCTCCACAGGGCGATGCCGATGTCGACGCTCTCGGAGACGGTGCGGTAGTAGGCGAGGAGCGTCTCGTCCTGAGCGGTGGTGAAGTGGAGGGCGGGGGCGTGCACGACGATGTAGTCGGCGCCCACGTCCTCGGCGTGGCGGGCCAGGTCGATGACCACGTCCAGGTTCTGGTCGGAGCACGACATGATCGTCTGGCCGTGCGACCCGGTGGCCTCGACGGCCAGTTCGAAGGTCCGCTTGCGCTCCTCGACGGTCATGGAAAAGAACTCGCCCTGCTTGCCGGAGACGAACAGCCCCTCGATGCCGAGGTCGCGGGTCCAGTGGTGGATGTTCTGGCGGAAGCCGTCCTCGTCGATGCGGTGGTCCCCGGTGAACGGCAGGAGGGCGGCGGCCCAGATGCCGGTCATGGTGGCCCGGGCATGGGCCTTGGCGCCGCTGCGGGTGTAGTCCATCGGCCGGCCCTCAGACGATGTCGATGCTGTGCGACACGTTTTTGACGACCGTGTAGTGGCTGAGGCCCTCGGCGCCGCCCTCCCGCCCGTACCCGCTCCACTTCACCCCGCCGAACGGCGTCTCGGGCAGGGAGGCCTCGAGGGTGTTGATGGACAGGTTCCCGGCCTCTACCCGCTCGATCATGCGGTCGGCGTAGTCGGCCCGATTGGTGAAGCCGTAGGCGGCCAGCCCGTACGGCACGCTGTTGGCCTGGTCGATGGCCGTGTCCAGCGAGTCGACGGGGTTCACGACGGCGACCGGCCCGAACGGCTCCTCCTGCATGATGCGGGCGTCGTCGGGCACATCGGCCAGCACGGTGGGTTGGAAGAAGTACCCGGTCGAGCCGATCCGGTGGCCGCCCGTGGTGACCTCGGCGCCCCGGGCGGCGGCGTCGGCGACCAGGTCGGCCATGGCGGCCAGGCGGCGGCCGTTGGCCAACGGGCCCATCTCGACCCCGGGGTCCATCCCGTTGCCGACCACCGTCGCTGCGGCCCGGCGGGTGATGCCGTCGAGGAACCGCTCGTAGACGCTGTCATGGACGAAGAACCGGGTGGGCGAGGTGCACACCTGGCCGGCGTTGCGCATGGCCCGGACCGCCGAGGTGGCGGCGGCCGCGTCGACGTCGGTGTCCTCGCACACGATGACCGGGGCGTGCCCGCCGAGTTCCATGAGCACCGGGGTCATGTGGGCCGAGGCCAGCCCGGTGAGGTGCCGGCCGACGGTGGTCGAGCCGGTGAAGGCGACGAGGCGCACTGAGTCGTTGGTGATCAGATGTTGGGAGATGTCGGCGGGCACGCCGAACACCAGGTTCAGCACGCCGGCGGGGAGCCCGGCGTCGGCGAACGCCCGCACGATGTGCATGGCGCCGACCGGGGTCTCCTCCGCGGCCTTGAGGATGATCGAGCACCCCGAGGCCAGGGCGCCGGCCACCTTGCGGGCCGGCTGGCTCATCGGGAAGTTCCACGGCGAGAAGGCGGCAACCGGCCCGATGGGCTGATGGTGCACGACGTGGCTGACGCCGGGGCCGCTGGGGATGACCCTGCCGTAGGTGCGCACCGCTTCGCCGGCGTCCCATTCGAAGAACTCGCAGCCCCGTTCGACCTCCAGCCGGGCCTGGGGCAGGGGCTTGCCGTGTTCGGCGGTGATGGCGTGGGCGATCTCGTCCCGGCGTTCCCGTAGCAGGCCGGCGGCGGTGCGGATGAGGTCGGCCCGGTCCCGGGGAGAGGTGCGGCTCCATGCGGCGAAGCCGGCCGCGGCGGCCGCCAGGGCGTCGTCGAGGTCGGCGGTCGTGGCCACCGGAACCCGGCCGATCACCGTTTCGGTCGCCGGGTCGACGACGTCGATCCCGTCGGAGGCGGTGCGCCATTCGCCGCCGATGTGCAGTTGCGGTTCGGGGTAGGGGTGGCCGGTGGTCATGGTGCTCCTGGGGCGTCGAACGGTGCGACGATCGGACTGGCGGGGCCGGTCATCGCACGATCCCGTCGAGGATGCCGACGAACCGGTCGATGTCGTCGAACGAGTTGTACAGCGGCACCGGGGCCACCCGGATCACGTCGGGTTCCCGCCAGTCGCAGTGGACCCGGGCCTTCCACAGTTCGTCGAACACGCGGCGCCCGTCGTCGTGGATCACCCGCAGGGCGTGCTGACAGCCGCGGGCCTCTGGCGCTTGGGGCGTGATGTTCTCAACCCGGCCGGTCAGGTGTTCGGCCAAGCGGCGGTCAAAGAACTCGATCATGCGTTCGGTCTTGCGCCGCAGCGGAACCATGCCGCCGGCCCGGTCGAACAGGTCGAGCGACGCCCGGAGGGCCGCCATCTGCAGGACCGGCGGGTTGGACAGTTGCCACGACTCGACGGTCGGGATGGCGTCGAAGGTGGTGGCCATCTCGAAGCGGGTCGAGGCGTTGGTCCCCCACCACCCGAGGAATTTGGGCAGCGCCGGGTCGGCCACGTGGCGTTGGTGCACGAAGGCGGCGCCGATCCCACCGGGGCCGCCGTTCAGGTACTTGTAGGAGCACCAGGCGGCGAAGTCGACGCCCCAGTCGTGGAGGTGCAGTTCGATGTTGCCGACGGCATGGGCCAGGTCGAAGCCGACGGTGGCGCCGACGGCGTGGACGGCGTCGACGATGGCCGCCATCGGGAGGACCTGGCCGGTGTAGTACTGCACGCCGGGCAGCAGGACGAGGGCCAGCTCGTCTCCGTGGTCGGCGATAGCGGCCAGGATGTCGTCGGCGTGGAGGGTTTCTTCGCCGGGGCGGGGCTCGACCGTGACGAGCGACCGGGCCGGGTCGTGGCCCCGCTGGCGGATCTGGGATTCGACGGCGAAGTGGTCGGAGGGGAAGGCGTGGGCTTCGACGAGCACCTTGTGGCGTGCCGAGGTGGGGCGGTAGAAGCTGACCATCAGCAGATGCAGGTTGACGGTGAGCGAGTTCATGGGCACCACCTCGTCGCGGCGGGCGCCGACGAGGCCGGCCAGGCCGTCGGTCAGCAGGTCGGGGTACGTCGACCAGGCCGTGTCGCTGGTGAAGTGGCCTTCGACGCCCAGTGCCCCCCAGCGGTCCATTTCGGCGGCGACCTCTGCTCTGGCGGCACGAGGCAGAGCACCAAGCGAGTTGCCGAGCAGGTAGATGCCGTCGGGCAGGTCGAACTCGTGCCGGAACCCGGCCAGCGGGTCGGCGGCGTCGAGTTCGGCGGCCGTCGGTGCCGTCACCACGCTCACAGGCGTCCGTCCCGGCCGGGGTGGAGGTGCCCGCAGTTGGGGCAGGTGCGGGCGTCCTCGTCGTCGTGGAAGGCTGCGAACAGCGGGGGGAGGTCGCGGTCGATGGCCTGGACCTGCACCTCGACCCGGTGGACCAGGTGGGCGCAGGCCGGGCACGCCCATTCGAAGCCGTCGAGCTCGCCGGGGGCCCGCTGGTATTCGACGACGAGGCCGACGGAGTCGGGGTCGGGTCGTTGGGGCGAGTGGCGCACGCCGGCCGGCAGAAGGTGGACGTCGCCTTCCCGGATGGGCATGTCGTAGGGCTCGCTGCCCTCGCCGGGCCAGATCACCAGGTTCATGTCGCCCTTGATCTGGAAGAAGAACTCCTCGCGGGGATCGTCGTGGAAGTCGTTGCGTTCGTTGCCGCCGCCGACGATCATCACGATCATGTCGGCGTCCCGCCAGATCTGGCGGTTGGCGACCGGTGGCCGGAGTTCGTCGCGGTGTTCGGCGATCCAGGCGGCCAGGTTGAACGGGCGGCGTTCGGGGGTGGTCATGACTGGTCCGTTCCGGCGGACACGACAGGACGGTCGCGGCGTGTGATGCGGGCGTCGACCCGGGCGGTGAGGTCGCGGAGGCGGCGGACCAACTCGGTGAGGTCACCGGCGTCGGCGAGCGCGTCGGCTTCGAGCCGGGCGGCCACGTCGACGAGGTCGGCGGTCAGGCGGATGCCGGCGGGGGTGAGCGAGACGATGCGCTGGCGCCGGTCGTCGGTGCCGGGGGTGCGGCGCACCAGGCCGCGTCGTTCCAGGCGGCGGAGGGCGTTGGTGACGGTCGGCTGCGGGCTCAGCGCCGCGGCGGCCAGTTCGGCGACCCGCATCTCGCGGACTTCGAGGAGGACGGCCAGAACCCGCCATTCGGAGCGGGCGACCCCCCGGTCGGCCAGCACGCCGTAGAACGGTGCCGACAGCGTCTGGTCGGCCCGGCGCAGCAGGTACGGCAGGTAGTCGTCGAGGAAGGTGGGGTCAGCAGTCGCCACGCCGTGGAATTTACATTCATCCGAATGTTTGGTCAACGGCGGGAGCGCCCCAGGCCACCTGGGCCGGCATGTCCCTACTCCGGCTGATGCACCCGGGGCGAACGGGGCGGTCGGGGCTTCTCGCGCCCTCACCCCGACGGGTACGGTCGACCCATGAGGTTCGGGCCGACCACGACGGGTGCACCGCTGGCCCGCTCCCGGTGACCACCCTCGATCCGGCGACCCTGCGGGCCGAGGCGACCCGGGCGACGGGCCTCGACGACTTCGGCGGCAACGACCTCGACGAGCCGCTCGATCGGCTCACCACCGCCCTCACGACCGAGGCCCGGCTCACCCCGCTCGGCCGGGAGCGGGCCCGGAACCAGACCCTGCGGCTGCTGACCGGCCGCCTCGAGTTGGTCGCCAACCGGCGGGCCCACCCCGAAGTCGACGACGAGGTGATCGCCGGACCCCTCTTCGTGTGCGGCAGCCCCCGGGCCGGCACGTCGATCACCCACCAGCTGCTGGCCGCCGCCCCCGACCACCGTGCCCCGCTGGCCTGGGAGTTCTGGCGCCCCACCCCGCCGCCCACCCCCGACGTGCACGACACCGACCCTCGGATCCAGCTCACCGAGGACGACCTGCGGGCCACCACCGCCCTGTCCCCCGGCCTCGACGCCGTCCACGAGTACGGGGCCCGGCTGCCCCGGGAATGCGGGCACGCCATGGCCTTCTCACTGCGCACCGACGTGTTCGGCGCCCACAACTCGATCCCGTCGTACACGTCGTGGTTCCACGGCTGCGACATGGCCCCGGCCTACCGCTGGCACCGGCTGGTCCTCCAGGTGCTGCAGTCCAAAATGCCGACCGCCCGGTGGGTGTTGAAGGCCCCCGGCCACATCCAGTTCCTGCCCGCGTTGTTCGCCGAGTATCCCGACGCCCGGGTGGTGGTCTGCCACCGCGACCCGCTGGCCATGATCTCGTCGCTGACCAGCCTGTTGTCCCGGCTGCGGGCCACCGGCTCCGACCACGTCGACGAACGGGAGATCGCCCGGTTCGAGATCGATAACTTCTGCCGCCAGTTCGACCAGTTGATGGGCTGGATCGACGACGGGACGCTGCCCGCCGACCGGGTCGTCCACCAACGCTTCGAGGAGTTCCTCGCCAACGAGACGGCGGCCATCGCCGGCATCCACGACCACTTCGGGCTGGGGTTCGACGCCGGACACGAGGCGGCGATCGACGCCTGGCTGGCCAACCGGTCCCGAGGCTCCCGGGGCCGCCACGACCACTCGCTGGAGGGCCTGGGGCTCGACCCGGACACCGAACGGGCCCGCTTCGCCCGCTACGTCGAACGATTCGCCATCACCGAGGAGGCCCGATGAGCGGACCACCGTCCGACACCGTCGGCCCGGCCTGGCGCTCGTTCTGCGACCGCATGGCCACCGTCGGCGACGAGATCCTCGACCGCCGGGATTCCGGCGGCAGGGCCCTGGACGACCGCACCCGGGTCGAGGGGTTCCACCATCTGGCCACCCAGGTCGTGACGTGGCTGGCCTGGACCGTCGGCCACCACGACCCCGACCACCCGTCGTTCTTCCGCCAGAACGACCTGGTGTCGTGCTGGGGCGGACCCAATGTCGACCAGACCACCCGCCGGGCCCGTATCGACCCGTCGGGCCGCTACGTCGTACGGGGCCACATGCACGCCTGCGACGACCTGGTGGTCACCGTCAAGACCGGCGACATGCACATGGAGCAGTACGGCATCCTGGCCGAGCTGATGGGCAGCGACGCCGGGTACGGGCCCGGCGACGACATCGAAATCCACCTCGGCGGCGACGACCCCGCCGACGGCACCCCCTGGCTGCCCCTGCCCGACGGGGCCACGATGCTCAACATCCGCGAGTACTACTGGACATGGTCGGCCGCCGAGCCGGCGGTCATGACCATCCACCGCCTGGACACCGCCGGCACCTCGCCCGAGCCGCTGACCGGCGCCGGCGTGGCGGCCATGTTCGATGAGGCAGCCGACATCGTCGAGGCGTCGATGCGCTACTGGGCCGGATGGATGGCCGGTGAACGCGACCTGGTGGGCGTCAACGCCATCGGCGCCCCCGTGCCGGCGAGCGGCGGGTCGTCGTTCATCCGCTACGGGTTCGGGTTCTACGACCTGGCCGACGACGAGGTGTTCCTCATCGAGACCGACGTCGCCGACTGCGCCTACTGGGACATCCAGCTGTACACGTCGGAGTGGTTCGAGTCGCCGGACTTCTCCAACCGGGTGACCAGCCTCAACCACACCCAGGCCCGGCTGTCGTCGGACGGGCGGTTCCGGGCCGTCATCGCCCACACCGACCCGGGGGTCCCCAACTGGCTGGACACGTCGGGGCGCCCGACGGGCATGGTCACCTACCGCTGGATCCGCGGGCGCGACGCACCGGCGGCCACCGGCCGGGTGGTGCGCCGAGCCGACCTGACCGACATGCTGCCGGCCGACACGCCGCCCGTGACCCCGGCCGAGCGGGCGGCCGAGATCGCGGCCCGCCAGGAGCACGTGGCCTGGCGCTACCGGAGCTGAGCCGACCGGGCTCAGAGCCGAGGACCGTGGACACCGCCTGGCTGGCCGACCTGGCCATCGCCCTGCACGCCGGCTACCTGGTCTTCCTCGTCGTCGGCGGTTTCCTCGCCTGGCGCTGGCCCCGCGTGCTATGGGCGCACCTGGTGGCCGCCGTGTGGGCGCTCGGCATCGTCACGGTCGGTCAGCCGTGTCCCCTCACCGACCTGGAGCGGCACTTCCGGCCGTCGGTGGGCCAGCGGGGCTTCATCGACCGCCACGTCGAGGGCGTCGTGTACCCGGAAGGCCACACGACCACGGCCCGCATCGCGGTGGCCGTGCTGGTGACGGTCTCCTACGCCGGGCTGGTCCACCGACGGCGGCGGGACGGCGAGCGGTAGACGGCACACCCACCCCGACCCTGGAGCGGCGGGGTCGGTAGCCTCGAGGGAACCGGGCGCGCCACGAACCGCGCCATCCCGGCCCTCGT
>CAZPGL010000059.1:0-7963 GCA_964586175.1 uncultured Microthrixaceae bacterium
TTGCCCAGGATGTTGGTGGAGTACCAGCCCCGCAGGCCGAGCATCCGGGCCTTGAGGCCGGGGGCCAGCAGGGTCTTCATGAGGGTCTGGCCGGTCTTGAAGTCCTTGCCGGCGATGGGCACGCCGCGGCGCTCGGCCAGCTCGATCATGCACGGCAGGTCGACCGACAGGTTGGGGGCGCCGTTGGCGAACGGCACGTCGCTCATGAGGGCGGCGTACACGTAGATCTGGCTGGGGGAGATGTTCTCGTCGTCGGCCCGCAGCCCGGCCTCGAAGGCCTCAACGGTGTCGTGGACGTCGCTGGCTTCCTGGTAGGCCTCGGTGGAGCCGCACCAGACCATGACGAGTCGGTCGCAGTCGTTCTCGGTGCGGAAGCGCTCGATGTCGGCGATGAGGGCCTCGGCCTGCTCCCACTTGGAGGCGATGGTCTTGACCCGGACGCCGTCCAGCTTCTTGACCCACCGCTGGTCGAACACGGCGTCCATGGGCACGATGCCCTCGAGTTCGGATGACAGCGGGGCCAGGTCCTTCTCGTCGAGGACGCCGCAGGTGCGGGCCGCCTCGAGGGCGTTGGGGGAGATGGGGTCCCAGCCGCCGAACACGAGGTCGTCCAGGTCGGCGAGGGGCACGAATTCGCGGATCAGCGGGTTGCGGCTGTCCTCGCGGGAGCCGAGGCGGATGTGGGCCATCTGGCTGACTGAGCCGATGGGGGCGGCCAGACCCTGGCGGGCGGCGATGACGCCGGCGATGAAGGTGGAGGCCACGGCGCCCATGCCGGGGGTGAGGACCCCGAGGCGGCCGCTGGCCGGTGCGATGTCTACGGGTGTGTTCATGGGCCCAAGGATAAGGAAGTTCCAAATAGAAGGGTGCTAGATTCAGAAAGACTGAATAACGGCGAAGGGTTCCCACATGTCGACCCCCGGTCTGTTGAACCTGACCGTCCAACAACTCGAGTACCTCGTCGTCGCCGCCGACCACCCCACCCGTGCCGCGGCGGCTGAACGGCTCGGCGTGTCGGCGTCGGCCCTCACCCAGGGCCTGGCCGAACTCGAGCGGCGAGTGGGCCTGCCGCTGTTCGAACGCCACGGCCGGCACACCGTGTTACGCCCCCAGGCCGACCAGGTGCTGGCCCACGCCCGCCGGGTCGTGGCCGAGACCCGCGACCTGGGGCGCTGGGTCGAAGCCCGCCGGACGGGTAGCACCGGCCGGGTCCGGCTGGGCGCCATCGACGCCGTCGCCGTCCACCACCGGGCCGAGGCCATCCGGCGGTTCCGCCACGAGGCCCCCGACGTGGAACTCCACCTCACCGTGGCACCTTCGGGCCCGCTGCTCGACGGGCTGGTCGCCGGTGACCTCGACATCGTGGTGTGCGTCGATCCGGTCGCCCCACCAGCCGGCGTCGAGTGCCGGCTGCTCCTCGAGGAACCCCTCATGATCTACGCGCCGACCGACGCGCCGCGGCGGGGGCCGGACGCCTGGGGACCGTGGGTGTCCTTCCCCGCCGGCTCCCACACCCGTGCCGTCGTGGCCGCCTCGCTGGCCGCCGTCGGCGTGCCCTACGACGTGGTCGCCGAATCGAACCAGCCCGAGGTCCTGCGCGAGATGGTCCGCCTCGGGCTGGGATGGGCGGTCCTTCCCGCCGTCCAGGCCGAGGCCGGTGTCGAGCCGCTGCGACCGGTCCGCCGCACCCCCATCGCCACCCGCCGGCTCGTCGTGGCCCGGCGGGCAGACGTCGCCCCCGATCCGGGCGGCGACGCGCTCGTGGCGGCGCTCGGAATCGTCGACGTCCCGGCTCTCTGACCGGCGCGCGACCGCTAGCCTGCCTCCCCAGTCGCTGCCCCATCGAAAGAGCTCTGCCATGCCCTGGCCCTCCAACCGTGACGACGAACTCTTCGGCTACATCGACGAAGAGCTCGCCCGCCAGAACACCACCCTCCAACTCATCGCCTCGGAGAACTTCGCTTCCCCGGCCGTGCTCGAGGCATCGGGCTCGGTGCTCACCAACAAGTACGCCGAGGGGTACCCGGGCAAGCGGTACTACGGCGGCAACGTCCACGTCGACGAGGTCGAGGACCTGGCCCGCGAGCGGGTCAAGGCCCTGTTCGGCGCCGACCACGCCAACGTCCAGCCCCATTCGGGCGCCAACGCCAACATGGCCGTGTACCAGGCGCTGCTCGATCCGGGCGACACCGTCCTGGGCCTCAGCCTCGATCACGGCGGACACCTCACCCACGGTTCGCCGGTCAACGCGTCGAGCCTCATGTACGACTTCGTGTCCTACGGGCTGACCGCCGACGACGAGCGCCTCGACTTCGACGAGGTGGCGGACAGGGCCCGCACCCACCGGCCGAAGCTCATTGTGGCCGGCGCCACCGCCTACTCCCGGGTCATCGACGCCGCCCCGTTCAGGGAGATCGCCGACGAGGTCGGCGCCCTGCTCATGTTCGACGCCGCCCACATCGCCGGGCTCATCGCCGGCGGCGTGCACCCCAACCCGGTGCCCCACTGCGACATCGTCACCTTCACCACCCACAAGACGCTGCGCGGCCCCCGCGGCGGCTGCATCCTGTCGACCGCCGAGCATGCGGCGGCCGTCGACAAGGCCATCTTCCCCGGCACCCAGGGTGGGCCCCTCGAGCACCACATCGCCGCCAAGGCCGTGGCGTTCCGCGAGGCCGCCGACCCGTCGTTCGCCGACTACGCCCGCCAGATCGTCGCCAACGCCAACGCTCTGGCCGAGGCATTGGCCGGGCACGGCTTCCGGCTGGTGTCGGGCGGCACCGACAACCACCTGATGGTGGTCGACCTGCGCACCTTCGACGAGGAGTGCACCGGTGCGATCGCCCAGACGGTGCTCGACCGGGCCGGCATCACCCTCAACAAGAACACCGTGCCCGACGATCCCCGGTCGCCGTTCGTCACGAGCGGTGTGCGCATCGGCACCCCGTCCACCACGACCCAGGGCATGGGCGAGGCCGAGATGGGCGAGATCGCCGACCTCATCGCCCGCACCCTGCGCGGGCGCGACGACGAGGCCGTGGTCGCCGCGGTGCGGGCCGACGTGGCCGACCTCTGCGGCCGGTTCACCCCCTACGGGGGCTGATCGCCCCGACGGCGGCTCCGACATGCCCGGCATCGTCGCCTACGTCGCCGTCGGCGCGGTCACCGCGACGGTCACCGCGCTGACCACCCCGATCGCCCGACGGGTCGCCGTCCGGTCGGGGGTGCTGGTCGCTCCCGACGACCGCAACGTCCACGAGGCCCCCACGCCCCCGTTGGGCGGACCGGCCATGTTCGCCGGCCTGCTGGCCGGAATGTTCACCGCCTGGGCCATCGGAGATTTTGCCGCGGTATTCGCGGCCCGGACCGAGATGATCGGGGTGTTGGCCGCCGCGGCGGTGATGTGCGGAGTGGGGGTGCTCGACGACGTCCGGCCGGTGTCGGCGCCGGCCAAGATCGCCGGCATGGTGCTGGCCGGCAGCCTCCTGTCGCTGGCCGGGGTGTCGCTGCTCGTGCTCCGGATCCCGTTCGTCGACCTGATCGTGCTGTCTCCCGACCTGTCGGCGTTGCTGACCGTGGTGTGGGTGGTGCTCATCGCCAACGCGGTGAACCTCATCGATGGCCTCGACGGCCTGGCGGCCGGCATCGTCGGGATCGCCGCCCTCACGTTCCTCGCCTACGCCATCCGACTGGGGGACGCCGGCGTGCTCTTCGACGGCAATCCGGGGGCCCTCATCGCGCTGCTGGTCGTCGGGATCTGTGTCGGCTTCCTGCCGCACAACGTGCATCCGGCGCGGATCTTCATGGGCGACGGCGGGGCGCTGCTGCTCGGTTTGTTGTTGGCGGCGTCCACGGTGGCGGTCGGCGGGCGAACCGATGCGCCGTTCAGCGGGCAGTCCTTCTTCTTCTTCGCCCCCATCTTCATCCCGGTGATCGTGCTCGGTGTGCCGCTGTTCGACATGACGTTCGCCATCATCCGCCGGGTCGCCACCCGGGGCCTGCGCATCACCCAGGCCGACAAGGACCACCTGCACCATCGGATCCTGCGTCTGGGGCATGGCCACCGGCGGGCCGTGTTCATCCTGTGGGCGTGGACGGCGCTCCTGTCGGGCTTCGTGCTGTGGCCCACCTACACCGGCGAAGGCGACGCCATCGTGCCGATGGGGATCGCCGCGGTGTGCCTGGTGCTGTACACGGTGCTCCATCCGCGGCTGCGATCGGGACGCCACCCGGTGTTCACCGAATCGGACCCGGAGTGACGCCGGTGACCGACGCCCCAGCCGGTGTGACCGATTGGACACGGCCCGACGGTGCCGCTCCGCACTTTGGGGGTTGTCCCCCCGGCCATAAGAGAATAGATTCACAAGCGCTCGGGCGACCTTCCGTCCCCGGGTTCATGCACCCCCCTGGTCGGAGGACCAACCCGATGGAGCAGGCCGAAGCGCGCGAACTGAAGCAGGGCTTCGGCGACGCGGCTGCCGCAGCGTTCGAGCTGGCGGTCACCCCGGCCATCTTCGGTGTCCTCGGCTGGCTGCTCGACCGCCAACTGGGGACCAGCCCGATCTTCACCATCGCCTTCGTGCTGATCACCGTGGGCTACGCCTCCTGGAAGCTGTACCGCGACTTCGGCGTGAACCTGGAGCGCCGGGCCGCCGAACGCCGCGAGGCCTGGCTGGCCGGAGGTCCCGGGGCATGACCGCGGCCACCGACGAGACGCCCGCCGTGCAGGCCAACCCCGAACAGCAGGTCGCCCGCGACCTCGCCCGACGGGCCCTGTGGGTCGCCCCGGTCTTCCTGATCGTCGGCGCGGTCCTCGGTGGTGCCGGTGGAGCCGCCTCGGCTGCTCTGGCCCTCGGCTTGGTGGCCCTCAACTTCGTGCTGGGTGCGGCCATCATCGCCCGGGCCGTGGCCATCTCACCCAACGCCCTCTACGGCGCGGTGCTGTTCGGCTATCTGGCCCGCCTCGGCCTCATGACCGTGGTCGTGCTGGCTGTGCGCAACGGCGGGTGGTTCGCTACCGTGCCGTTCGCCGTCACCCTGCTCGTCACCCATCTGGGCCTGCTCACCTGGGAGACCAAGCACGTCGCGGCGTCGCTGGCCTTCCCCGGGCTCAAGCCCACCTCCTCACCCACCGATTCCCAGGAGTAGCTCCCTGTCGTGAACGTGCTCGCCCTCGACTTCCCACCGGTCAGCCACCTCTTCGAGTGGCCCGACTTCCTGTTTGCCGGCACCAACTACGCCGTCAACAAGACGGTGCTCATCTACCTGGCAGCGGTCGTCATCACCGCGGCCATCTTCCTCGCTGCGGGCCGCAAGCGGAACACGCTCGTGCCGGCCGGCATCCAGCACGTCGCCGAATCGGGCGTGACGTTCATCGAGGAGTCGGTGGTCATGGAGACCATCGGCCCCGAGGGCAAGAAGTTCATGCCCTTCCTCACCACGATGTTCTTCTTCATCCTGTTCTCGAACATCTTCGAGGTCGTTCCGGGCATCCAGTTCCCGGCCAACAGCCGCATGGCCGTCCCGATCACCCTGGCCCTCGTGGTGTGGGTGATCTACAACTTCGTGGGCGTCCGCTCGCAGGGAGCGCTCGGCTACCTCAAGAACTCGCTGTTCCCCCCGGGGGTCCCCAAGGCCCTGTACCTCATCGTGACCCCCATCGAGTTGGTGTCCACCTTCGTGGTGCGGCCCTTCTCGCTGGCCATCCGGCTCTGGGCCAACATGGTCGCCGGCCACCTCCTGCTGGTCACCTTCGCCGTGCTGACCCACACCCTGTGGACCTCGACCTACGTCGGCGCCGTGGCCCCCTTCGCCATGCTGACCCTGATGACCGGCTTCGAGATCCTGGTGTCGGTCCTGCAGGCCTTCATCTTCACCATCCTGACCGCCGTGTACATCGGCGGCTCGCTCCATCCGGCCCACTGATCCGATCCACCCATCGGGCCCACTGATCGCCGCCCGCCATCCGGCGGGCACGAAGAATCCCAACCAACAGACAAGTCTCCGGACCGGAAACACCGGCCGGGTGCATGAGAAAATAGGAGAATCCAAGTGCTGAACGTTCTGGCGCAGACGGCAGCTGGTGAGATGCTCGAGGGCCTCAAGGCCATCGGTGCAGGCCTCGGTTACGGCCTTGCGGCCATCGGCCCGGGTGTCGGCATCGGCACCGTGGTCGGCAACGCCATCTCTTCGATGGCCCGCCAGCCCGAGTCGGCCGGCATGGTCCGGACCACGATGTTCCTCGGCATCGCCTTCACCGAGGCGCTCGCCCTGATCGGTTTCGTCGTCTTCATCCTCCTGATGCCCTGATCGCCGACCACGGCATCACGCATCAGAGAGACCCTTCGAGAAGAGAGACGAACCACATGCGAAACCGACGGACACGCCTGCTGGCGGCCCCGCTGTTCGCCCTGCTGGGGATCGTGGCCTTTGCCGGCCCGGCCTCGGCATCGGGTGAGAGCGTGGGTGCCTGCATGGCCCACCACCTCGAGCACGAGGCCCATGGCCACCTCGACGAGCACCTGCTGCACGACGAGAAGGTCCAGGACGAGCTGGAGAAGTGCTTCGAGGCACCCAGCCCGATCCTGCCCGAGATCAACGAGGTCATCTGGGGCGGTCTGGCGTTCCTGATCCTGTTCGTGTTGATGGTCAAGAAGGGCTTCCCGGCCGTGAAGGGCGCCATGGACGCCCGGGCCGAGAAGATCCGGAGCGACCTCGACGCCGCCGAGCAGGCCCGGACCGACGCCCAGGCCGTCCAGGCCGACTACGAGGCACGCCTCGCCGACGCCAAGGCCGAGGCCTCCCGGCTGATCGACGAGGCCCGCGGTGCGGCCGACCAGGTCAAGGTCGACCTGATGGCCCGCCACGAGGCCGAGATGGCCGACCTGCGGACCCGTGCCGCGGCCGACATCGAGTCGGCCCGGGGCCAGGCCATCGCCGACCTGCGGGCCGAGGTGGCCGGGATCGCCCTCGGTGCCGCCGAGCGCGTGGTCCAGTCCAGCCTCGACGCCGACGTGCAGGGTCGCCTGATCGACGCCTACATCGACGAGGTGGCCGGAAGCAATGGCTGACGCTCGGGTGACCGGATACGCCGACGCGCTGTTCGCCGTCGCCGCCGCCGAGGGTGACCTGGCGACGGTCGAGGACGAGTTGTTCCGCATCGGCCAGATCTTCCGGTCCAACGACGAGCTGCGTTCGACGCTGGGTGACGGCGCCGTCCCCGCGGCCCGCCGACTCCAGGTGGTCGACGACCTCCTGGACGGCAAGGCTTCGGCGACGACGTCGGCTCTGGTCACGATGGTGGTGGGGGCCGGTCGCGCCGCCGACCTTTCCGCCATCGTCGACGCCTTCATCGAGCGCAGCGCGGCCTCCCGCAACAAGGCCGTCGCCACCGTGCGTTCGGCGGTCGAGCTGACCGCCGACCAGCGCGACCGCCTGGTCGCCGCGGTGAAGACCTCCACCGGCAAGGACGTCGAGGTCCGTGTGGTCATCGACCCGTCCGTGCTGGGCGGCGTGGTCACCGAGATCGGCGACGACATCATCGACGGCAGCGTCCGACGCCGCCTGAACCAGCTCCGCGAGAGCTTCCGCTAGGCCCCGGCCCAGCCACATACGAGCCAGAGACGAGAGAGACACACCATGTCCGAACTCACGATCAACACGGCGGACATCGCCGAAGCGATTCGCAAGAACCTCGACGGGTTCACCCCCAGCCTGGAACAGAGCCAGGTCGGGCGGGTCCTCGAGGTCGGCGACGGCATCGCCCGCGTGTCGGGCCTGCCCGACGCGGCGGTCAACGAGCTGCTCCAGTTCGAGAGCGGCACGTTCGGCCTCGCCCTGAACCTCGACGAGGAGTCCATCGGTGCGGTGGTCCTCGGCGAGGTCGACAACATCGAGGAGGGCCAGACGGTCCGGGCCACCGGCGACATCCTGTCGCTGCCCGTGGGCGACGGCCTGCTGGGCC
>CAZPGL010000060.1:0-7598 GCA_964586175.1 uncultured Microthrixaceae bacterium
AGATCCTCCCGGGTTGGCCGCATAGATGGATGGTCACCCATCCGGACCCCCGCAAGGGACCGGTGGACAGAACCCCGCCTACAGGCCGGCTCACCGTCGCCGGCGGCCAGTCTCCGCCTACCGCGTCAGTGGCAGAGGGTGTACGGCGACACGTTCCAGCCGCTCAGCACGTCGTCGGTGAACTCGAGTTCCGAAGCGTTGTAGGGCAGGCCGTGGCCACCGAACGCCGGGATCGGCGAGTTGTCGGACCACGACGGCGACGCCCCCCACACGATCACCTCGTCGTACTCGTCGAACCCCATGCCCGGGTAGCGCTCCTCGATCGTCTCGACGTCGGCCGGATCGAGGCGGAGCCGGTCGAGGACCTCCCCGGTGGCCATGCCGAGGGTGACGCCGCCCGGGAAGGTGACCTCCCCGTTGGTGGTCCATCCGATGAACCACGCGGTGTCGCCGGCCCGCACGAAGGAGAGGACGAGCGTCGCTTCGCCCACGAACCACATGTCCGTGGTGGTCTCGTGGTCGCTGGAGCACGGGTTCATCCATCGATCGTCGTCGGTGCCCTCCCCCTCCTGCACGAACCGAGGCCCACATGTCCGGTCCATCAGGTCGATGGTGCCGTCCATGGAGGTGCCGATCTGGATGCCGAGCAGCGACCGGTCGGCCTTGACCCTCGGCACGCAGTCGGGCAGTCCGTCGGTCGGGAGGTCGGCGGCGACCATGGCGTCATGGTGGGCCCGCCGGGTCTGGCTGCCGTACACCCCGTCGGCGTCGATACCCAACTGCTCCTGGAGGGCCATGACGGCAGCACTGGACTCCATCCAGGCGTAGTCCCGGGTCAACACCTCGAGATCCACGGTGTCGAGGTCGCCGTCCGACGCGTCGGTGGTCGGGGTCTCCTCTGGGGCGGCCGTGGTGTCGGGCGCCGGTACCGCCGTGGTGGTCGAAGCGACCGTCGTGGTGGTCGTCTGCAAGTCGGCCAGAAGTTCCTCGACGGCGGCGAGGGCCGACTCGGCGGCGAGCAGGGCCTCGTCGTCCCCGTCGTCGCCGCCGGCAGTGAGACGCCCCACGAAGAACGCCGCCACGGCGATCAGGATCATGGTGCCCATCAGCCGCTTCTGCCGCTCGTTCACGACGCCACCCCCCTCTGTCCGTCGGGCCGCCCGTCGCCGCCCACGAGGGCCGATGCTAGCCGGACGGTCGGTCGGGGGTCATACGCAGGAATCGTCGGTGGACGCCACGGTTGTCGCCTCGTCTCGGCGTCAACTCCAGGACGGGCAGTCGATACCGCTGGGCCATGGATCGGGCTCGGGGGCGATCGCCCCCTCCAGCGCGACGTCGTACACCATCTCGAAGGTGGCACCATTCAGACGCAACGGCAGCGGCCGGTAGGCCCACGACCCCCCGTCGAGCGGCTTGTCCTCGTGGTAGGTGAACAGCGGTTCACCTTCGTAGGTACTGCAGTACGCCCAGAAGGTCTGGCCGTCCCCGGGGGCCGTCCCCTCGTAGATGTGGATCACGTCCTCGGCGCCGCCAATGTTGCTGCCGACCACCCGCAGGCTGCAGCCGATCAGGACGTACAGCGTGTGGTCGACCGGCACGTGGGTGCCGGTGATCGGCGTCGACTGCACCCACAGCTCATCCCAGTCGTCCTCGTTCACGTCGGTGGCGAAGGCGGGCTGGAAGTCGGCCTCGCCGTGATTGGGCCCGATGTCCAGGTAGAACGTCGCCCCGTGGCGGGTCGACACGACCTCGAGATACCAACGGCCGGTGTCGTTGCCGTAGTGGGTGTGAGCCATGTCGAGATCACCGTCGCCGTCGATGTCGAGCTCGACGTCGCCGACGTTGGGCGACATGTCGCCGTCCGGCAGGTCGTCGCCGTCGCACTCCAGGGGCACCAGGGTCAGCGTCGGCACGCCGGCTCCGAGGGCGCTGGGGGCGACGGTCGCGATTGGCCCGAGGGCCCAGGAGGGCAGCCCCGACGACCCGGAACCGTCCTCGTCGTCCTCTGCGGCAGCAGCGGCAGCGGCTTCGGCAGCGGCAGCGGCGTCGGCAGCGGCCGCTTCAGCAGCAGCGGCTTCGGCTTCGGCAGCGGCGGCGGCTTCGGCTTCGGCAGTGGCGATGGCCGCGGCGGCCGCGGCCTCGGCTTCCGCTGCTTCTGCGGCAGCCACGGCGGCTTCAGCAGCGGCGGCGGCAGCCGCTTCAGCATCGTCGGCGGCCGCTGCGTCGGCTTCCGCGGCAGCCGCGGCGTCCGCTTCAGCCTGGGCAGCGACGGCAGCAGCCGCCGCGGCGTCGGCTTCGGCCTGGGCAGCGTCGGCTGCTTCGCGGGCCGCGGCAGCGGCCTCGGCCCCCACCCGGGCTTCGTCGGCTGCCCTCAGGGCCTCGTTGGCTGCCTCGAGGGCAGCCACCGCATCGTCCAGCCGGGTGTCCTCGGCATCGCTGCCGCACGACGTACCGATCATGGCCGCCAGGACCACCGCTGTCGCCATTCGTCGAAGTCCGCTCATCGGAATCAATCCTTCGTCTCGCTGCTGGGAACAGTAGTAGGACGGTCGTGTCGACGTGATCTGACGGTCTGGCCGGAAAAGCCGTCCGGCGCGTGCCGGGTGGCCGACGACCTAGGCTCCCCCCGTGGAGGTCAACGGGCAGTTCATCGGGGTCGACGCCGACCTTGCCGGGGCCGACCTCACCGATGCCGACCTGCGGGCCGTGGATCTCTCAGGGGCCTGGTTGGGCGGTGCCGTGCTGAGCCGTTCCGACCTCTCCGATGCCCGCCTTGTCGGCGCCGACCTGCGCAACGCGGTGTGCCGGTCCACCGTGTTCGCCGATGCCGATCTGCATCACGCCAACCTGTGGTCGGCCGACCTCACCGAGGCCCGCCTCGGTGGAGCCGTCCTCAGCCGCTGCTGGCTGGGCAACGCCCGACTGGTCGGGGCCGACCTGCGGGCCGCCGAGATGGGCGGTGCCTGGCTGACCGGCACCGACCTGACCGAGGCACTGCTCGGCAGCGCCACCCTGGCCGGGGCGTCGCTGACCCGGTCGTGTCTGCGCGACGCGGCCCTCGGTGGGGTGTTCGCCGTCGAGGCCGACTTCCGGAGCGCCATCTGCAACGGCGCCGTGTTCCGCGGCGCCAACCTGTCGGGAGCCCGATTCCGGGGGGCGTCGCTGATCGCCGTCGACTTCTCGTACGCCGACCTGGTGGGTGCCGACTTCTCCGAGACCCAGTTCGATGAGGTGGTCCTCGACGGTGTCCGTCACGACGACGCCACCCGTTGGCCCGACGGGTTCACTCCCCCGTCCTCCGGCGGCCTCGACGACCACGAATAGCCCCCCGCCGGCTCGCGACCGGTGAGGCTGGGCATCGTCGGCGACGTGCGCAGCCTGGCCATCCACCCGGCGTCGACCACCCACTCGCAGCTGACCGAGGCCGAACAGCGGTCCACCGGGGTCGACCCGGCGCTGGTGCGCCTGTCGGTGGGCCTCGAGACGATCGACGACATCATCGCCGACCTCGAGACCGGCTTCGCCGCGGCGCGCTGACCGGGCGGCGGGAGATCACCGCTCCAGGTGACCCACCTGGTTGAAGCCGCGTAGCGACGGGCCGGCCCGACCGGCACCGATCGTCATGATCGACGCCGGGGCGACATAGCAGCGCCAGGCCACCTCGTCGCCCACGCCCAGCGCCCAGGCCAGCGCCGCCTTGATCGGCGACACGTGCGAGACGACCACCACCGTCCGGTCCGCCGCGTCCTCGAGCAGGTCGTCACAGGCGGCCCGCACCCGCTCCCCCAGCTGCCGGTGCGATTCCCCTCCCGGCGGTGCCCAGTCCAGGTCGGCCTGCCACGCCGCCCAGGTGGCGGCCGGAACGTCGGCGACCGGTGTGCCGTCGAGCTCGCCGTAGTTCAACTCGATCCAGCGTTCGTCGGTCTCGACCGGCGACCCGAACGCCTCGGCGGTGCTCCGGGTACGGGCCAGCGGGCTCGACACCACCCGGTCGACCGGGCCGATGGCCCGGGCGGCGGCGACGGCCTGGCGCTCACCGAGTTCGTCCAGGTCGGGGTCGAGACGGCCCAACAGCAGGCCGGCGGCGTTGGCGGCCGTACGGCCGTGGCGCACGACGTACAGCATCAGGCGGCCTCGACCGAGAGCCGTCCGTGCTTGAGGAAGGAGCGGCGTCTGGCCGGGTCGGCCAGACCGAACCGCCGCCACGCGTACACGGCGGCCACGACGCCGGCGGCCTCGATGACCAGCCCGGTCGCCCCCCGGCTGAACTCGGGCACCCGGGAGCCCCCGAGGACGTCGACGCCGGCGAACGGCCACCAGAACACCTCGGTGTCGGCCCAGGTGGCGTCGAGCACCAGGTGGGCGAACATCCCGATGGGGACGCCGAGCCAGCGGCGCTGTACCAGCCGCCGACCCCGGGCCACGACCATGACCAGCCCCATGGCAACCACGCAGGCGGCCAGGGTGTGCGTGGGCCACGGACCGCCGAGGACCCCGTCGACCGCCGGGAGCACCGACCCCAGGATCACCAGGCGATAGTCGATGCCGGCACTGTCGAACACCAGGCTCACCCCGAGCACCGACAGGGCGGCGAACCAGATGACCACTGCTCAGCGGACGACCAGACGGCCGCACTCGGCACAGTCGGCCAACTCGCCTTCGGCCAGCCCCTTGACCCGGTCGGCTTCGACGGCAGGCATCGACGACGGGCATCCCCGGCAGTCACCACCGTCGAACCGGACGATCACCGACGAGCCGAACGCCCGGCGGAGTCCCTCGTAACGGGCAAGCAGGTCGGACGGAACGGCCGCCGCTGCCGAGGCCCGCCGGTCGGTGGCGTCGGCGGTCAGCGCCGCCACCTCGGCTTCGCTCTCGGCCAGCGCCGCCTGGACCGCACCCTGGTCGGCCTGATTGGACCCGATGCCGGACTCGACGTCGGCCAGCGCCGCCTCGATCGGTTCGAGGGCCTCCATGATCTCGAGCACCTGCTCTTCGAGGTCGCCCTGGCGGCTGCCGAGGTGGCCGATCTCCTCCTGCAGGCTGGACGCCTCCTTGGGTGAGGTGATGTGACCCCCGTAGAGTTTCCCGTCCAGCTCGGCGATGCGGGCCTCGACGGCCGCCACCTCCTGCTCGTAGCGCTGCTGACGGCGGGTGAGGTCGAGCCGCTCGATCTGGCGGGTATCGCGTTCGGCGGTGAGCTCGGTCGCCCTGGCGACCAGTGCGGCCAGCTCGGCCCGCTCGGGAAGATGCTCGTGGCGGTGGTGGAGCTGGCCGAGCACGGTGTCCTCATCCTGGACGCAGAAGAGTGCTTCGGCCGGGGACAGGTCCTCCGGGGACAGGTCCTCCGGGGACAGGGCCTCCGGGGACAGGGCCTCGGCGGGAGCGGCGTCTTCCATCGCGGTCATGGTAGGCCCCTGCCGGGCCGTGACCCACCGGCGTGGGCGTTCAGGGCGTGGTGCCCAACTTGCGGTGGTCCCAGGAGACCGTCCGCTCGGGCTCGACGACCACCGCGGTGCGTTTGGTCGCCATCTGGGCCGCAGCCCGGTCGAGGAGCTCCACGGGGATGCCCGGCTGGTTGCGCACCATGACCTCCCGGGCCAGACGGTGCACGTCGGCCGGGTCGTCGTGAAGGACCGCCCGGCCCCTGATCATGACGCCCCGGAGCTCCTCGTACTCGTCACCGTCCTCGACGAGCACGGTGATACGGGGGTCACGCTGCAGGTTCACGATCTTCTGGGACTTCGTGTAGGTCTCGAAGACGAGGCGGCCGTCGACCACCGCGAACCACAGGGTCGACAGGTGGACCGACCCGTCGGCATCGAGGGTGGCGACCTGGAGGTTCCGACACGAGTCGATGAACGCCGCCACCTCGTCGTCGGTCATGCGGATCTGCTTGCGGCGATTGGCCATCGCGGTGCGCTCCCCTCGGCTCGGTGCGGCCTGCCTTGAAGCCTTCCAGGCCCACGTCCCACCGGCCAGCCGGGTCAGGCCAAAACTGGCACGTCCCGCCCGGGGGAAGGCGGGACGTGCGTTCCGCTCACGAGCTGCCCCAGGGGGAGGGGAACTGCTCGGAGTTCGGGGTTCCCCAAGGGGAAGGGGAACCGTTGTGACCCCAACCGTACCGATCGGCAGCATCGGCCAAGCCCCTCGACAGCCCCCAATTCCGTGACATCGGACACCTGTGGGCGGGATTCCGGGGGCGGGCGGGCGGTAGGGTCGTCGACGTGAGCGGTCCGACCGATTCCCAGCTGCGGGCCATATTGGCCGACATGGTGACGGCCCGGGTCCAGGCCGGTCGGCTGTGGAATCTGCAGCGGCAGGGACGCATCGGCACGGTCGCCCCGATCGACGGGCACGAGGCCACCGTCGTCGGCGCGGCCCATGCCGTCGACCCCGACGAGGACTGGGTGGTCCCCCAGTACCGCGAGCCGCTGGGCCTGGCGCGGTTCGGCCCGGGGATCCTCGACCGGTTCATGCTCTACAACCTCGGCCACCCGGCCGGCGGCCACATCCCGGCCCCTGTCCGGGTCCTGCCCAACCAGATCTCGCTGGCCACCCAGATTCCCCACGCCGTCGGCCTGGCCTGGGGCATGAAGCTGCAGAGCCAGCCCGGGGTCGTGCTGGTGTTCTTCGGCGACGGCTCCAGCTCGGAGGGCGACTTCTACGAGGCCGGCAACCTGGCCGGGGTGCTCCGGGCCCCCGTCGTGTTCCTCTGCGTCAACAACCAGTGGGCAATCTCGACCCCGACCAGCCAGCAGACGGCGGCCGAGTCGTTCGCAGCCAAGGCCGCAGCCTTCGGCTTCCCCGGGATCCGGATCGACGGCAACGACGCTGAAGCGGTGTTCACCGCGGTCGCCGAGGCCCGGGATCGGGCCCGAGCCGGCCAGGGACCGACGCTCATCGAAGCCACCGTCTACCGGCTGGGCGCCCACACCACCGCCGACGACCCCACCCGGTACGTACCCGTCGAGGATCTCGAGGCCGCCCGGGCCGCCGATCCGGTCCACCGCCTGCGGGCCGACCTGACCGCCCGGGGATGCTGGGACGACGACATCCAGACCGAGGTCGAAACGGCCGCTCTGGCCCGCATCGACGACGCGCTCGACAAGGCGCTGACAACCCCCCTGGCGCACGACGCCGTGCTCGACCACTGCTACGCCGAGGACACCCAGCGGCTGGCTGCCCAACGCCGGGTCCTGCTGGGTGCGGAGGCCGTCGATGACTGAACGCAACATGCTGCAGGCCATCAACGAGGCGCTCCACCACGAGATGGCCCGTGACGAGCGGGTCGTGGTCTTCGGGCAGGACGTGGCCCACAACGGTGGCGTGTTCCGGGCCACCGAGGGCCTCGTCGAGAAGTTCGGCGACCAGCGGGTGGTCGACATGCCGCTGGCCGAAGGCGCCATCGCCGGGTCGGCGGTGGGGTTGGCCATAGCCGGGTTGATACCGGTCGCTGAGATCCAGTTCCTCGGCTTCGCCTACCAGGCCATGCATCAGATCGCCGGCCAGGTGGCCCGGCTGCGCTACCGCACCCAGAGCCGTTTCGAGCCGGCCATCACCATCCGGGCTCCGTTCGGCGGCGGGGTCCGCACCCCCGA
>CAZPGL010000061.1:0-7483 GCA_964586175.1 uncultured Microthrixaceae bacterium
CGTCGGCGCGACCGTCGTGGTCGTCGTCGACAGCGCCAGCTGACGCACCACCGGGGCCGCCGACTCCAACACCACCGGCCGCTCGGCAGGCACCACGGCCAGATCGACGGCGGCCGCCACCCCCACCATGCCGGCGCCCATCATCACCACGACCAGGAGCCGTCGAACGGACCCACCGATCACCCGCATCGGGCGGGAAGCCCCGCGGCCCTGATCATCACGCATCATCCCGATACCGCGACCGTAGGGCCGATCGGTCGCCGATGTACCGCGCCCCCCTCGCCGCCGAACCGGTGTCCGCTACTGCTGCTGGGTGGCGGCCACCTTCCTGCCGGCCACCGACTTCTCGACCCGCCAGCCGTATCCCGAGGGCCGCCGGGTCGTCGACGCCGGTGCCACAATCGCCCTGGCCTCCACCGCCAACCCGGGCTCCAGCCACACTACGTCCATGGCGTTTTGCATCGTCCTGGCCGTGCGCGACCTGCACCTCACCATCGACGAGGCGGTCGCCGCGGCCACCGTCGGCCGGGCCGCCGCCCTGCCCCGCACCGACGTGGGTCGCCTCACCCCCGGTTCGCCTGGGCACGCCGGAGTGCTCGATGCCCCCAGCCACCATCACCTCGCCTACCGTCCCGGCGTGCCGCTCGTCCGACAGGTCGGCGGCGCGTCCTCAACCCCCGACCGGACCCACCCCCGAGGAGCGCCAGTGACCAACATCGGCTACACCGGTGACGGACAGAACCAGTGGTACCCGTTCATGGACCGGTCGGCCCCGGTCGACGTGGACGGCGTGCTCCAGAACCCGCCTGTCGTGCCGGTACGGGACGCCGATCCGCTGCCCTCCTCGGCCAAGTACGTGGTCGTCGGTGCCGGCATCCACGGACTGTCCAGCGCCTACCACCTGGCCATGGCCCTCGAACGCTCCGGCAAAGGCAGGGGCAGCGACGTCGTGCTCATCGACAAGGCCGGCCCTGGTGCCGGGGCCACCGGCCTGGCCTGCGGCTGCGTACGCAACCTGTACATGACCGGCCCGCTGCACGCCATCCTGCGGGCCAGCGTCGAAGTGTGGGAATCCGACCCCGTCAACTTCGGGTTCCAACAGGTCGGATACGTCTCGATCGGCGAGAAGAACCAGTACGACGACTACGTCGCCCTCAACGAGTCGCAGGTCGCCAGCGGCTACCCGTCCGACCTGTACGCCGGCGCCGACGCCCACCGGTTCCTCAAGAGCCTGTGGCCCGACTTCAAGACCGACAACTGCGACGTCGTGCTCCATGAGCACCGCTCCGGCTACGCCGGCACCCACATGGTGATGTGGGGGCTCGACCAGAAGTGCCGCCAATGGGGCGTGCAGCGGGTGTACGGCGTGGCCGTCACCGGCTACGACATGGCCGGCGGCGCGGTGACCGCCGTGGAGACCACCGCCGGGCGCATCCAATGCGACCAGGTCGTCGTCGGCGCCGGGGCCTGGACCCCACAACATTGGGAGTGGCTCGGCGGCCCGTCGCACCTCGACGTGCACTACCCCGACGGCCACGTCGAACACGACAAGAGCCTGTGGACCTACTGGCGGCTCCTCGAAGGCGAGGTGTACCTGCCGCCCGGCGTCGACTACCGCACCGCCGACGGCAAGGACGCCCCGGTCCTCCACGTCGAGCTCATGAACACGCCGGTGTACGGCGACGACGGCGAGATGATCCAGGACCACGTGTACACCTACACCCGCTACGCCGCCGAACGGGTCGGCGCCCCCGGCCTGCAGGGCGGCACCATCCCGATTCCCATCGGCGACGCGGCAGCCGTCGAACCGTACGGGCACCTCAACGACGCCTACCAGGCCGACGACTGGTTCCCCGAGTACTACTGCAAGACCCTCGGCATGCTCTTCGAACGGTTCGAGAACCTGGAGCCGTACTACAAGCAGCGCCGCAACGGCGGCATCGGCGCCTTCACCGCCGACAACGTGCCGATCTTCGACTTCGTGGCCGACAACGCCTGGGTCATCGCCGACTCCAACCACGGGTTCAAGATGATCGGCGTCGGCAAACTCACCGCCGACCTGCTCGTCGGCGGCGACATGCCCGAGGAACTCAAACCGTTCGGGTTCGACCGCTACACCACCGGCGCCACGTTCGGCGACCGCAACTCGAACTGCCCCTGGGTCTGAGCGACGCCCCGGCGACGATAGGAAGGTTGCCGTGAGCACCTATGTGGCCGGCCTGCCGATGTACGACTGGCCCGAGGTGCGCGCCGAAGTCGACGCCCTGTGGTCGGCCATCGCCCTGCGTCTCGTCGACGCCGGCATCGACGCTCCGGCCGCCTTGACCCGTTTCGACCGGTTCGAAGATCTGTGGACCGAACCGGGCCTGCTGATCGGCGAGACATGCGGATACAACGTGGCCACCAACCTGGACGGCCGGGTCGACGTCCTGGGGGTGCTCGACCACGGCGTCGAGGGGGTGGCCCCCGGCGAGTACCGGTCGATCATCGTCGCCCGGGCCGACGACCCGGCCGCGGGCCTGGCCGCCTTCCGGGACCGGACGGTCGCCGTCAACGGCGTCGAGTCCTGGTCGGGGTACGCCAGCCTGGTCTGCGAGGTCGCACCGTTGGCGGTCGACGGCCGGTTCTTCGGCAACCTGACGGTCACCGGCTCGCACCGGGCGTCGATCGTGGCCGTGGCCGACGGCGCAGCCGACGTGGCCGCCATCGATGCCGTGGCCTGGCAACTGGCCCTGACCCACGAGCCGGCGACCGACGACCTGCAGGTCGTGGCGCTGACCGATCCGGTGCCGGCCCCCCCACTGGTGATCGGCTGGGCCCACCAGGGTCTGGCCGTCGCCGTGCGGACAGCGGTGGCCGATGCCGTGGCCTCGCTGGGTCCCGAAGTACGGGGGCCGCTCGACCTCTACGGCTTCGTGGAAAGGTCAACCGCCGAGTACCGGGTGCTGCCCGAGCGTCTCGCCGCGGCGGCTGCCGCCGGGTGCACCGGCCTGGCCAGGCCGAGTTAGAGCTGGCGGCGCTCGGCCGCCCCTTCGTAGAGGATCTCGGCCATGGCGGCGTCGGCGGCGTCCCGGGTCGCCCGCCCCTCGTCGGTGAAGTCGCCGGTCGGGAAAGGGGCCACGGTGAACGACCGGTCGATGGGACCGTCGCCGACGGGCAGCACGTGGTAGCCGCCCCGATCCATGCGGGCCCCGGTCCCGACGTAGGACTGGAAGGCCACCCCGACCCGCCGGCCGTCAGAGCCGTTGGGCCGCGACCCGTGCACCAGGTGCGGATGGTGGAGCGACATTTGGCCGGGACGGAGCACGATGTCGACCGCGGTGTCGGTGTCGACCCCCTCGACGTGCTGGCCCCGGGTCAGGATGTTGTCGGCCCCGTACCGGTCGACGTGGGGCGAGATGCCGTGGCGGTGCGATCCCGGCACCATGGCCACGCAGCCGTTGTCGGGGGTGCTGGGGGTCAGGGCCAGCCAGGCCGTCGTCATCTCCGTCGCCCCCATACCCATGTAGGTGCCGTCCTGGTGCCAGCTCACGAAGTGGCCCGTACGGGGCTCCTTGACGAACAGGACCGTGGTGAGCAGGGCCGACGGCTCGCCGACCAGCGACCCGGCGGCGGCCAGGATCACCGGGTGGCGGGCCAACTCGGCGAGGAACGGCAGCACCAGGTGGGCGTTGTTGCGCCGTTCGGCGTGCAGGTCGTCGGGGAAGGCGGCCTCGGCGGCCTCGAGGGCGTCCAGGGCGTCGGCCGCTTCGGCCTCGGTCAGCACGTCGACCGGGGCCACCCAGCCGTGGTCCCGGTAGTGGGCCACCTGGTCGGCCGAGAGGCCTGTTGCGCGAGCCATCGGTATCGAACGCTATTGGTTGAACGCCGCTTCCACCCCGATCGGCCCGGCACTACCTTGTGCCGATGCCCGACGTCGACCTTCCGTTCAGCCGCGCCGAATACGCCGACCGCCTGGCCAAGGTGCGCCGCTCCATGGAGGAGCGGGGCATCGAGGTGCTGGTCGCCGCCGACCCGTCCAACATGTCGTGGCTGACCGGCTACGACGGCTGGTCGTTCTACACCCCGCAGGCCGTGGTCGTCACCCACGACGGCGAGCCGTGGTGGTGGGGCCGGCGCATGGACGCCAACGGCGCCCGTCGCACCGTGTACATGGACGAGGCCCGCATCCTCGACTATTCGGACGACCACGTCATGAACCCCGACAAGCACGCCTTCGGGCAGCTCGCCGGCTTGCTCGACGGCATGGGCCACGGCTCGGCCCGCGTCGGGGTCGAGTTGGACAACTACTACTACTCGGCGGCCGCCCACCAGCACCTGTGCGCCGGCCTGCCCGACGCCGACGTGGTCGACGCCACGGCGCTCGTCAACTGGCAGCGGGGCGTCAAATCCGACCAGGAACTGGTGTACATGCGGCGGGCGGCCCGCATCGTCGAACGCATGCACGCCCGCATCCGCGACATCATCGAACCAGGGATGCGCAAGTGCGACCTGGTGGCCGAGATCTACGCCACCGGCGTGTCGGGCACCGAGGAATACGGCGGCGACTATCCGGCGTTCGTGCCGATGCTCCCCACCGGGGCCGACGCCTCGGCTCCGCACCTGACGTGGGACGACAAGCCGCTCAAGGTGGGGGAGGGCACGTTCTTCGAGATTGCCGGCGCCCACCGCCGATACCAGCTGCCGCTATGCCGCACCACCTTTCTGGGCCGGCCGCCCGATGACATGCGTCGGGCCGAGGCCGCGGTGCTGGCCGCCCTCGACGCCGGCCTCGACGCGGCCAGGGCCGGGCACCGGGCTGGCGACATGGCCCGCCGCTTCTACTCGGTGATGGAGGACGCCGGCTTCCACAAGGAGGGCCGCTGCGGCTACCCGATCGGCCTCAGCTACCCGCCCGACTGGGGGGAGCGCACCATCTCGCTGCGCGACACCGACGACTCGGTGTTCGAGCCCGGTATGACCTTCCACTTCATGCCCGGCCTGTGGATGGACACGTGGGGCCTGGAGATCACCGAGAGCTTCGTCGTCGTCGCGGACGGCCCCGGCGAGCCGCTGGCCGACGTGTCCCGACCCCTCCACGTGAAGGGCTGAACGGTGGCCGGCCCGCCCCCCGTCGAAGAAGCCCTGGGCGTCCTCGACGACCTGGTGGCCTTCCCGTCGGTGGCCCTGACCCCCAATGTGGACCTCATCGCCTGGGTCGTAGACCGGCTGGACGGGGTGGCTGGCGACATCCGGCTCAGTCACGACCCGACGGGCACCAAGGCCAACCTGTTCGCCACCATCGGGCCGGCGGTCGACGGCGGCATCATGCTGGCCGGCCACAGCGACGTCGTGCCGGTCGATGCCGACGACTGGGCCACCCCGCCGTTCACCGCCACCCGGGTCGGCGACCGGGTGTACGGCCGGGGCACCGCCGACATGAAGGGCTTCGTGGCCTGCGTGCTGGCCCTGGCCCCCCGCTGGGCGGCCCTCGACCTGGTGCGCCCGGTGCACATCGCCCTCACCTACGACGAGGAGGACGGCTTCCACGGCGCCCCGGTACTCATCGACTCGCTGGCCGACGCCCCCCGCCCGGCGGCGGCCATCGTCGGCGAACCCACCGGCCTGCAGGTCATCGGCGCCCACAAGGGGTGCTACGAGTACACGACGACCGTCACCGGTGTGAACGGGCACAGCTCCCGCCCCGCCGAGGCGGTCAGCGCCGTGCACCACGCCAGCGCCTGGATCGGCGCCCTGCTCGACCTGGCCGGACCGCTGGCCGAGCGGGCCCCGGCCGACAGTCGGTTCACCCCGGCCCACACCACCACCAACGTGGGCACGATCGGCGGGGGGCTGGCCCGGTGCACGGTGGCCGACCGGTGCGCGTTCGATTGGGAGATGCGCCCCGTGCAGGGCAGCGACGCCGCCTTCGTGAAGGACCGCATGGCCGAAGTGGAGGCTGGGTTACTGGCCGAGATGCGCACCGTGCACCCCGGGGCGGCCATCGACACCGAGGTGGTCTGCGAGATCGACGGCCTCGAATGGGACGACGCCTCACCGGCCATCGACCTGATGGGGTCGCTGCTCGGCGGCGACGCGGAGGTGGGGGTGGTCGCCTACGGCACCGAGGCCGGCCTCTATCAGGCGGCCGGTATCCCGTCGGTGGTGTGGGGCCCCGGCGACATCGGGGTCGCCCATCGTCCCGACGAGTTCGTGGAGGTCGCCGACCTGGCGGCCTGCCTCGACGTGCTGTCCCGCCTCGACGAGCACCTGGTCGACTGAGCGGTCGACTGAGCGGTCGACTGAGCGCCGTCGCGCCTCAGGCGCCGACCGGCAGGTGGGGGAACCAGTCGCCGCGCAGACGCTGGCCGTCGACCATGCCGTGGCCGTCGAACGGCGGTGACGTGCGGCCCGGACGCTGCACGTAGCGGGCGTCGTCGCCGACGACCCGCAGCGAGAAGGCCCGCCGCAGCCCGGCCGACCCGCGGGAACCGTGCACCGTGCGGTAGTGGAAGGCCACGGCGTCGCCGGGGGCACACGCCCACTCCAGCACCTCGAAGCGGTCGGGGTCGGCGTCCGGGTCGGGGACCGGCTGGTGCTCGTCGTCGTGGACGGTGGCGTCGGCCCCGTAGAAGCCCTCGCCGCTGGCCCACCGCACCGGATGCACGGCTTGATCCCAGAGGTGCGAACCGCGGATGAGCCGCAGCGTCGATTCGACGGGCACCGGGTCGAGGGGGATCCAGAAGCTGACCGTCTGGGGGCCGTCCACGAAGTAGTAGGGGGCGTCGCAGTGCCACGGGGTGGGCAGGGTCGCTCCGGCCTCCTTGACGAGCACGTGGTCGTGGAACAACTGCACCGTGTCGGACTGCATGATCGCCGCGGCGACGTCGGCGACCCCCGATTCGAACGCGAATCGCTCGTATTCGGGGATGCGGCTCCAGTTGCAGTAATCGTCCCAGAAGCGGCCCGGGTCGTCGGCCGTGCCGTTGTCGTCGAAGTGCTCGCCGGGGTCCGCCTCGTTGCGGGCCACGCCGGCGGCCAGCACGTCCACCCAGTCGACGAACAGCCCGGGGAGGTGCACGGCACCGTCGGCGGCGAAGGCGGCGGCCCTATCGCCAACGGCGGCGTCGGTGGTCATGGAGGGGAGGCTACGACGGCCAGCCCACTGATCCTGCGCTGCTCGCGGGCGCCGGATGCAGGACAGGCAGACGGCGCTGACCGGCGTCGACGAGGGTCGCATTGCCTGGGACCGGCAACTTCCTCTTCTCGGCCGGCGCCAACGAGACGGCCGGACGGTTCTGCCGGGGCCATTTCGACCTGCCGATGCGGGGCTGCACGGTGGTTCTCGACGGCGAGGCCGTCGTCGACGCCGGCGTGCTTCGTGACGACTTGGCCGGTTGAGGGGCGCGTCCTGCAAGGTAGGCGTGACCGGCGGCGACCGTTACCCTTCCCGCTGCGGGGTGGAGCAGTCTGGTAGCTCGTCGGGCTCATAACCCGAAGGTCG
>CAZPGL010000062.1:0-7421 GCA_964586175.1 uncultured Microthrixaceae bacterium
GGCCAAGACGCTGGCCGAGTTCCTGTTCGGCGACGAGGCATCCCTCATCTCGCTCGACATGTCCGAGTACATGGAGAAGCACACGGTGAGCCGCCTGGTCGGTTCTCCCCCTGGCTACGTCGGGTACGACGAGGGCGGCCAGCTCACCGAGGCCGTGCGACGTCGCCCGTTCTCGGTGGTGTTGTTCGACGAGGTGGAAAAGGCCCATCCCGACGTGTTCAACACGCTGCTCCAGATCCTGGAGGAGGGTCGGCTCACCGATTCGCAGGGCCGTTCGGTCGACTTCCGCAACACCGTGCTCATCATGACCTCGAACCTGGGCACCGCCGACCTGCGCAAGGCGAACCTGGGCTTCACCAAGTCCGACGAGGCCGTGTCGTACGAGCGGATGAAGACCAAGGTCCAGGACGCCCTGAAGGCCCATTTCCGCCCCGAGTTCCTGAACCGCATCGACGACACCATCGTGTTCCACGAGCTGTCGGTTGACGAGGTCACGAGCATCGTCGACCTCATGATCAAGCGGGTGTCGGTCCAGTTGGCCGGTCAGGGCATGGGCCTCGAGTTGACCGACGCCACCAAGGCCCATCTGGCCCAGCAGGGTTACGACCCGACCCTCGGGGCCCGCCCCCTGCGTCGGGCCATCCAGCGGCTCGTCGAGGACCCGCTGTCCGAGCGGCTGCTGCACAAGGAGTTCCGGGCCGGCGAGATTGTCGTCGTCGATGTCGAGGACGACGCCGACGCTCCGGGAGGCCGTTCCATCGTGTTCCGGGCCATCGAGGGCTTCGAGCCGCCGACAGTCGAGCTGGCGGTCGAGAGCGCCGAGTAGCACGGCGGCGCACAGCCTCGCCGGTCGCCTAGCCTCACCCCACATGCGACGTCTTCTCGCCGCCCCGGTGATCGTGGGCCTGCTGGTGCTCACCGGCTGCCAGGTCGACACCGCGATCACGATCGACGTCGGGTCGGACGGCTCCGGAACGGTCGAGGTGCTCGTCGAGATGGACGACGCCGCGGTCGCCGCGGTGGACGGGCTCGACGGCCACCTGCGGGTCGAGGACCTGGCCGATGCCGGCTGGACGGTGGACGGCCCGGTCCGGACGGCGGTCGACGGCGTCACCCGCATCTGGGCCGTCAAGCCGTTCGCGGTGCCCGAGCGGCTGCCCGGCGTGCTGCGCGACATCGCCGGACCCGAGGTGTTCGAGGATGTGGCGCTGGTGCGGGAGCGGTCGTTCGCCCGTACCTCGTGGACGCTGACCGGCGATGTCGACCTGAGCGCCGGTCTCGGGCTGTTCTCCGATCCGCAACTGGAGGCCACGTTGTCGGGGCTGACCCTGGGGCTCACCGAGGCGCAACTCCACGAGATGGCCGGCTGCCCGGACGGCGACTGCGATCCGGCCGCCGCCTTCGGCTTCGACCTGGCCGTGGTGCTCCCCGACGGGGGATCCGGCAACGGGGTGATCGAGTCGGGTGTGGCCCACTGGACCCTCACCCTCGGCGAAGCGCTGGACGAGCCGTTCCTGCTGGAGTGGACCGTCGAGGACCGGGCCCCCAGGCTGTGGCGCACCGCAGCGGCCATCGCCGCTGTGCTGCTCGTCCTGGTCGTGGCCTTCCAGATCGTCCGCCGGGTGGTGGGCCGTCAGGCCGGGCCTGCCGCCCCGTCGTCGGGCACCAAGCGGACGCTGCGGCCGACGCGCCGGTCCCGGGAGATCGTCGAAGAGGCACCACAGAGCGGTGACCCGAACGACCGGAGCCTCCAGCTGCTGGTACTCGGCGGGGTCGGGGTGATCTGGGACGGCGGCACCGACCCCGAGGGCCTGCTGGTCACGTTCGTCAGGGAGCGGGGCGGTATCGCCGACCCCAGGGAGATCGCCGACCGCTATCGGGCGGCCAGCCTGGGCCACGTGTCGCCGGCCGACTTCTGGTCTTCGATCGGGGTCGAGGGCGATGTCGACGAGATCGACGCCGAGTACCTGGCGAGGGTCCAGATCCGGCCCGACGTCGTTCCGTTCCTGGACCGGATGTCCGAGCGGCAGCTGCCGGTGGCCTGCCTCACCAACGCCGTCCTGCCTTGGTCGGTGCACCTGCGGGAGCGGTTCGGGCTCGACGAGTTGGTGGCCCACTGGGTCGTCAGCGGCGAGGTCGGGGCCCGCAAACCCAGCCAGGCAATGTTCGAGGCGCTGCGCCGGATGTCGGGGATCGCCTTCCCCAACATGCTCCTCATCGACTCCGAGTCGTCGACCCTGGAAGCGGCGCGGGGTGTGGGTATGTCGACGGTGCTGCTGCGGGGCTCGGCGCTCATTCCCGAGGGCTTCCCCCATCCGGTGATCGACGGGTTCGCCGAGCTGTTCCGTCCCGCCGATCCGGCGCCGCCCGCCGAGGCCGAGACGCAGGAGCCCGAACCGGAGGAGCCCGAACCGGAGGAGCCCGAACCGGAGGACTGAGTTCCGGTCGTTGTCACTGGTCGTCCGTAGGGTCGCCGCCATGACCTCGATCGAATCCGACTGCTCTCCGACCGCTCGACGCCGCGGGTTCCGCTGTGGATCGTGTGGGGCCGCACACCCCCAGTGGGCCGGACGGTGTGCCAACTGCGGCGACTGGAACTCGTTGGCCCCCGCGGCGACTCCGGACCGTCCGGGGTCGCCGTCGGCCCGGGCCATACCCCTGGCCGATGTGGCCGCTGCGACCCACGCCCCGGCCGCCACCGGGGTGGACGAGTTCGACCGGGCCCTGTCCGGCGGGCTGGTCGCCGGGTCGGTCACCCTGTTGGGAGGCCAGCCGGGGGTCGGTAAGTCCACGCTCATGTTGCAGGTGGCGTCGTCGTGGGCCCGGGCCCGGGGGCCGGTGTTGATGGTGAGCGCCGAGGAGTCGGCCGCCCAGGTGCGGCGTCGAGCCGACCGGCTCGACGCCGTGCACGACCGCCTGTGGCTGGCCGGCGACCCGGCGGTCGAGGCCGTCGTCGATCAACTCGACCAGGTGCACCCCGAGCTGTTGGTCGTCGATTCAATCCAGACCGTCCACGTCGACGGCCCGTCCTCGGGTCCGGGCACCCCGGCGCAGGTACGGGCCAGCGCCCAGCGGCTGGTGGCCGAGGCCAAGGGGCGGGGGCTGGCCACCGTCCTGGTCGGCCACGTCGTCAAGGACGGCGGCCTGGCCGGACCCAAGGTGCTCGAGCACGTCGTGGACACGGTGGTCGAGCTCACCGGCGACCGCCATCACGCCCTGCGGCTGCTGCGGGTGGCCAAGCACCGGTTCGGGCCCACCGACGAGCTCGGGGTGTTCGAGATCGCCGGAGACGGCATGCGTTCCGTCGCTGATCCGAGCCGGCTGTTCCTGGCCGACCGGGCCACTGGGGTGCCGGGGTCGGTGGTGGTGCCGGCCCTCGAGGGGCACCGGCCGCTCCTCGTCGAGCTCCAGGCCCTGGCGGTCCGGGCCACCACCGCCCATCCGCGCCGTTCCTCGCAGGGGGTCGACGCCCGCCGGCTGGCCCTGCTCCTGGCGGTCTTGGAGCGGTGGGCGGGGTGTGCCCTCGGTGACCTCGACGTGTTCGTGTCGGCGGCGGGTGGGGCAACGGTCACCGAACCGGCCGCCGACCTTGCCGTGGCCCTGGCCGTCGCCTCGGCCACCACCGGTCACAGGCTGCCGGACGACACGGTGGCGTGCGGTGAGGTCGGCCTGGGCGGCGAGGTCCGACAGGCGGTGGGGATCGAACGACGGCTGGCTGAGGCGCAGCGCCTGGGGTTCCGGCGGGCCGTGGTACCGGCGTCGGCACCCGAGCCGCCTTCCGGGCTCACCGCGATCCGAGTGGGCACCCTGGCCGAGGCGGTGGCGGTCGCGTTCGTGCCGGCGCGCTCGGCGGCGGTTCCAACGTGCGCCGAACCGCCGTCGTCGTCGATACTGGCGTCATGAGGATCACCCTGCCCTCGGGTACCCCGGCCGAATTGGCGCACCCGTCGACGGGACCCGGTCGCCGTGGTCTGGTCGTGATCCCCGACATCATGGGTCTCCGCCCGTTGTTCGACGACCTGGTGGCCGACCTGGCCGATACCCACGGGTGGTCGGTGTGCGCCTTCGAGCTGTACCCGGGGCGGGAGCACCTGGAGGTCGCCGACCGTCTGACGGCCGGCGCCACCCTCACCGACGACCGGGTGCTGGGCGACGCCGTCGCCGCGGCCGACGCCACCGGGGCCGACGCGGTCGGGGTGTTGGGCTTCTGCATGGGCGGCATGTACACCTTGAAAGCCGTGGCGACGGGCCGCTTCGACCGCCACTGCCCGTTCTACGGCATGATCCGGGTGCCTGAGCACTGGCAGGGAGCGGGCCAGGCCGAACCCCTCGACGCGTTGGCGGCCGGTGACGCCGCCTCGGTGCTGGCCGTCATCGGCACCGAGGACGGCTGGACGCCGCCCGACCAGGTCGACGAGTTGGCGGCGAGCGGGGCGACGGTGGTCCGCTACGAGGGGGCCGACCACGGGTTCGTCCACGATCCGTCCCGTCCGGCCCACCGGGCTGAGGACGCCGCCGACGCCTGGTCCCGGGTGATCGCCTGGTTGACGCCTGCGGGCTGAGCGGCGACTGGTGGGTCAGCGGGCCCTGATGGTGAGTTGCTCGCGGTTGATGATGCGGTAGGTGCGGTCGATCTGTTCGATCCACCGCAGCCGTATGAACGAGGCGATGGCCTTGTTGACCCGTTCGCGTGAAGCGCCGACCATGCCGGCCAGCTCCTCCTGGGTGATGGGCAGCGAGAACTCGTCGCTGTCGCCGGCCAGCTCGAGCAGCCGCTTGGCGGTGCGTCCGGTGACGTCCAGGAACACCGAGTCGGCCAGGGCCTCGTCCATGTTGCGGAGCCGCCCGGCCAGCATGTCGACGACCCGCCAGAGCAGGTCGGGGTCGTTGCGGTAGAGGGCCCGTACCGGCGCATAGGGCACGCACGTGACCATGGAGGTTTCGAGGGCCCGGGCCTCGGCGGAACGGCCGTGCCCGTCGAACAGGCCCATCTCGCCGAACAGGTCGCCCGACTCCATGAGCGCCACCATGGATTCGCGGCCGTCGATGGACTTGTTGGCGATGGCGATGCGCCCGGAGAGCACGATGTACAGCTCGTCGGGTTCGTCGCCTTCGCGGAACATCACGTCGCCGCGGCGCAGCTCCCGGTCGGTCGACGCGTTGACCACGGCATCCAGGGCGTTCTCGTCGAGGTCGGCGAAGAGGGTGGTTTCGCGGAAGAAGGTGGTGTCGGGCATGTCGGGCGACCATGCTAGTGACGTGCAGCCCGACCATGCCGGATACGGTGTCGCTCCCGCTGACGGGGCCGAGGTGTGGACCGTCGTCGTGGCCGCCGGCCGGGGCGCCCGGTTCGGGGCCGACAAGCAGGTGGCCGACCTGGATGGCCGGACGGTGCTGGCCCGGTCGGTCGCGGTGGCCGGCACGGTCGGAGGGGTGGTCGTGGTGGTCGCCGGCGACCGTACGAAACAGGTGGCGACGGCGTTCGCCGACGACTCAACGGTGGTCGCCGTCGTGGCCGGTGGGGCCAGCCGGTCGGCGTCGGTGCGGGCCGGTCTGGCCGTCGTACCTGAGGCCGCCGACATGATCCTGGTCCACGACGGGGCCCGACCGCTGGCGTCGCCGGCGTTGTTCCGGTCGGTGGTCGAGGCGGTGGGCGCCGGTGCCGATGCCGTGGTCCCCGGGGTGCCGGTTGCCGATTCCCTGCGCCGCATGACGGGCGGCCCGGTCGACCGGTCGGGGGTGGTCGCCGTCCAGACCCCGCAGGGCTTTCCGGCCGGCCTGCTGCGTGGCGCCCACCGGGGCGAGGCCGACGCATCCGACGATGCGTCGCTGGTCGAGGCGGCGGGTGGCACAGTGGTGGTCGTGGACGGGGAGCGGACCAACCTGAAGATCACGACGCCGGCCGACCTGGATGTCGCCCGGCGGATCCTGGCCGAGTGGGGCGACGATGGCTGAGATCCGGGTCGGGCAGGGGTTCGACGTGCACGCCTTCAGCGACGACCCCGATCGGCGTCTGGTGCTGGGCGGGGTGGTCTTCGAGGGGCCGGGCCTGGTCGGGCACAGCGACGCCGATGCCGTGGCCCACGCCTGCACGGACGCCCTGTTGGGGGCGGCGGGGCTGGGCGACATCGGCGACCGGTACCCCGATACCGACCCGGCGTGGGCTGGAGCCGACAGCATCACCCTGCTGGCCGACACGGTGGCTGCGGTGCGGGCAGAGGGCTGGGCGATCGCCAACGTGGACTGCACCGTGGTGCTCGAGGCCCCGAAGCTGGCCCCGCGCCGCGACGAGATGGTGGCCCGGTTGGAGGAGGCGGTCGGCGCTCCGGTCAGCGTGAAGGGCCGTCGGGCCGAGGGCCTGGGTGCGCTGGGTCGCCGGGAAGGCGTGGCCTGCTTCGCCGTCGCTTTGGTGCAGCGCCCATGAGCCGGGGCAAGGGGCGAGGCGGCCCCAAGGGGTCTGGGCGGGGCGGTCGTCCGCCGGGCACCGGTGTCGGCAAGGGTGGCCGGGGTGGCCCGTCGAGGCGGTCGGCCCCGCGCGGGAACCAGGGTCGGGGCGGACCCGGTCAGCGGGGGGCCACGCCGGTGCGCCGGCGAGGTGACGGTCCGCCCAAGGGCCTGGGCGGCGATCAGGTCGAGGGCCGGCAGGCGGTGCGTGAACTGCTGCTGGCCGGCCATCGGCGGACCCGGGAGGTTGTCCTGGCCGGCGACCTGGATCCGGCACCCATCCTCGATGACATCATCGACCTGGCCGACGAGGCCAAGGTCACCATCCGGGAGATCTCCCGGTCGAAGTTCGAGTCGATGGCCCGCACCGACGCCCCGCAGGGGGTGCTGGCCATGGCCGCCCCGCTCGACGACCACGACCTCGAGGACCTGTTGGGATCGGGCCCCGATGGGCGACCGCCGTTCCTGCTGCTGCTCGACAGCGTGACCGATCCCGGCAACCTGGGGGCCATCCTGCGGTCGGCCGAGTGCGCCGGGGTCACCGGTGTGATCCTGCCCCGGCACAAGGCGGCCCGGGTCGGCCCGGCGGCGGCCAAGTCGGCGGCCGGGGCCATCGAGCATCTGCGGTTGTGTTCGGTGTCGAGCCTGCCCAAGACCCTGGTGCGGGTGGCCGACGCCGGCATCTGGTCGGTGGGTCTGGACGCCGGCGGCGACACGCCGATCCAGGGGGTGCGGGTGGCCGACGGCCCGGTTGCGCTGGTGATGGGCGCTGAGGGGTCGGGCCTGTCCCGGCTGGTGGGGGAGCGGTGCGACGTGCTGGCCCACATCCCGATGCAGGGGGTGTTGGCCTCGATGAATGTGTCGGCCGCCGCCGCCGTGGCCCTGTTCGAGGTGGCGGGCCGCCGGGCGGCCGCCGGCCGGGTGGAGCCCGAGGTCGGATTCGAACCGACGACCTGACGCTTACAAGGCGCCTGCTC
>CAZPGL010000063.1:0-6423 GCA_964586175.1 uncultured Microthrixaceae bacterium
CGAGATGTAGTACTTGGTGCCGTTGATGACCCACTCGTCGCCGTCCAGCACGGCCTGGCAGGCGATGTTCTTGGCGTCCGACGACGCCAGATCGGGCTCGGTCATGGCGTAGGCCGAGCGGATCTCGCCGTTCAGCAGGGGTTCCAGCCACTGCTCCTTCTGCTCGGGGGTGCCGACCCGTTCCAGCACCTCCATGTTGCCGGTGTCGGGAGCCGAACAGTTGAGGCTCTCCGAGGCCAGCGGGTTCTTGCCCAGTTCGGCGGCGATGTAGGCGTAGTCGAGGTTGGAGAGCCCCTCGCCGGTCTCGGCGTCGGGGAGGAAGAAGTTCCACAGCCCGGCTTCCCGGGCCTTGGCCTTGAGGCCCTCCAGGATCTCGAGCTGGCCGGGGTGGTGGCCCCAGTGGTCGTCCCGCTCGGCCCCGAGGCGGTGGAACTCGCGGGTGACCGGCTCGACCTCGTCGGCGATGAACGCCTTCACCGCGTCGAAGAGGGGCCGGGCCCCGTCGGACATGGCCAGGTTGAGGCTCTCGTCGCTCGGGTCGTCGATGTGCAGGCCGGGTCCGACTGCCATGGGTGCTCCGTGTTCTGGTCGTTCGGTACCGGCGAAATCTACGGCACCCCGACCGCCGAGGCCCCAGCGGGAACGGACCCGGGAGCTCGCGGCGCCGTCAGGCCACGGCGTGGGCGATCCGTCGGTGGACCCGGGCCGTGGCGTCGTCGTCCAGGCCGAGGGTTTCGGTGAGGAACGGGCCGAAGAACCGCCACCCGAACACGAGGGCCAGGTCAAGTGCTGCCTGCTCGGGATCGTCGCCGGCGCCCAGCCGGCGAAGCGCTGAGACGTGCCGGGCGTGGACCTCCCGGTCGCCGGTGGTGGTGTCGTCCGGACCCCCGGTGAGCAGTGCCCAGGCCAGCAGCCGCAGGTGGATGCCCTGATCGGGTCGGTCGCCCAGGATGGCCGGGACGATGTCGGCGTCGGGTACGGCCCGGTCGTCCCACCGTTGTTCGATCCGGGCCAGCACGCGGTCGAGGAGGGCTTCCCGGCTGCCGAGGTGGCGGTTGACCAGGCTGTAGGTGACGCCGGCCTCGGCGGCGATCTCCCGCAGGGTGACGTGCGCCGGGCCGCGTGCGGCGACCAGCCGTTCGGCGGCGTCCAGGGCCGCCCCGACGATTTGGTCGCGGCCGGTGGGCTTGACAGGTGTGGCCATGGGCCACAGACTACCACCGCTAGATGTGGCCACTGGCCACATCCGGCGGGCCGTCATGTCGCCACCGAGGAGACCCATGAAGTTCTCGCTGATCTACGAGGCCCAGATGGCCGACGCCTCGCCGGAGAACGAACGGCAGGTGTTCGCCGACATCGTCGAGCAGTCGCTCCTGGCCGAGGACGTCGGCTTCGACACCGTGTGGGCCGTCGAGCACACCGCCCTCACCCACTACGCCCACATGAGCGCCCCGGAGACCTTCCTCGCCTACCTGGCCGGACGCACCACCCGGCTGGGGCTGGGCCACGGCGTCGTGTGCCTCCCGCCCCAGATGAACCACCCGGTCAAGGTGGCCGAACGCATCGCCACCCTCGACATCCTGTCCGGCGGCCGGGTCCACTTCGGCATGGGGAAGGGCGGCACCCAGCAGGAGGCCGGCACATTCGGCTATCAGCTCGAGACCCTCCCCCCGATGATCGCCGAGGCCATGGCCCTCGTGCCCCGGTTCTTCACCGAGGACGTGGTCGAACACCACGGCGAGTACCTCGACGTCCCGGCCCGGCCGGTGCACCCCAAGCCCCTCCAGGACCCCCACCCGCCGCTGTACCAGGCGTGCACCAACACGGCGACCCTGGCCGACGCCGGGGCCCGGGGCATCGGCGCGCTGGTGCTGGGGTTCGGCGGGCCCGACGAGGTGGCGGTCAAGAACGAGGTGTACCGCGCGGCGTTCGCCGGACGGCGGCCCGAGGACCAGGTGGGGTCGGCCCCCAACGAGCACCTGGCCGCCCTCTGCCCAGCCATCGTGCTCGACGACGGCGTCGAGGCCCGGCGCATCGGCCTGCGGGGTCAGCGGTTCTTCCTCGAGGCCATCGGCCACTGGGCCAGCAACGGCACCGTGCCCCTGCCCGACCCCGCGTCATGGGAGGACGGGACGGCGACGGTGGGCGACGGCACCGAGATCGTGTCGACCCGCATCGGGGCCGAGCTGGTGACCGTCGACTTCTCCGACCCGGCCCAGGCCATGCTGAACCCCAACCACGCCTATGGCACCGTCGAGGACTGCATCGGCTACGTCGAGCGGCTGGTCGACGCCGGGGCCGACGAGATCCTGTTCCTCAACCAGATGGGCACCGTGCCCCAATGGGCCATGATGGAGACCATCCGCAACATCGGTGAGCACGTGATCCCCCACTTCGTCGGCCAGGAGGCCGGGGCGTGAGCGGTCGGCTGGACGGCCGGGTGGCCATCGTCACCGGCGCGGCCCGGGGGCAGGGGGCGGCCGAAGCGGCGCTGTTCGCCGCCGAAGGAGCCACCGTCGTCATGGGCGACGTCCTCGTCGACGAACTGGCGGCCACTGCCCACGACATCGGCCCGGCCGCCCATCCGGTGCGGCTGGACGTCACGTCGCCTGACGACTGGTCGGCGGCCGTGGCCACCGCGGCCGGGTTGGGGCCACTGCGGGTGCTGGTGAACAACGCGGCCATCCACTGGACCCGGCCCCTCGAGGAGGAGTCACCCGACGGCTTCCGCCGGATGTTCGAGGTCAACCTGCTGGGGGCGGCCAACGGCATGCAGGCCGTGTTCGGGCCGATGCGTGGTGCGGGCGGCGGGTCGATCGTGAACGTGTCGTCCACCGCGGGGATCATCGGCATCCCGAGGCACGCCGCTTACGGGTCCTCCAAGTGGGCGCTCCGGGGTCTGACCAGGACGGCGGCCGCCGAGTGGGGCCGGCACGGCATCCGTGTCAACTCGATCCACCCAGGCGCCGTCAACACCGACATGCTGCCCCCCCATCCCGGCGCGGCCGACGGCGCACGCGACGACCGGTTCGACCATCTGCCGCTGGGTCGGGCCGGCGAGGCCGACGAGGTGGCGCGCCTGGCCCTGTTCCTGGCCAGCGACGAGTCCAGCTTCTCGACCGGAGCCGAGTTCGTGGTCGACGGCGGTTCGACGGCCGGGCTGCCCGGGGGGTCGCCATGACGGAATCGCAGATTCTGGACGCTCCGGCCGAGGTGCGACCGCTCACGATGGCGGTCGGTGCCGAGGTGGTGGGTGTCGATCTGGCTGACGTGTCCGACGCGACGGCGGCCTGGATCCGGGCTGCGTGGCTCGAGCACGGGGTCCTGGTGTTTCGCGGCCAGCACGTCACCCGAGAGGAACACATCGCCTTCGGGCGGTTGTTCGGTGATCTGGACGTGCAGGCCTACGGCTCGGTGGAAGGCCATCCCGAGCTGTTGCAGATCACCTCGAGCCCCGACCGGCCGGTCGCCGCGGTCCGATGGCACACCGATGTGACGTGGAAGACCACTCCTCCGGTCGCTTCCATCCTGCGTGGCACGGTGATCCCCTCGGCGGGAGGAGACACGCTGTTCGCCAACGCCGCACTGGCCTACGAGCGGCTGACCGACGAGTGGCGACAGCGGATCGAGGGGTTGACCGCGGTCCACGACCGACTCCACGCTTTCGCCCATCGTTGGACACCCGTTGAAATCGCTGAACAGCGAGACCAGTACCCGTTGGTGCGCCACCCGGTCGTTCGGGAACATCCCGAGACGGGGCGGCGACTGATCTACACCAACAGGACGTTCGCGACCCGGATCGAAGGGGTGTCCCCAGAGGAGAGCGAGGCCATCCTCGACCATCTGGAGCGGGCGATCATGGAGCCGGGCGTGCAGTGTCGGGTGCGATGGGAGGTCGACACGATCGTCATGTGGGACAACCGGTTCGTCCAGCACTGTGTCGCCAACGACTTCTGGCCGGCGGCACGCACCGTCGAGCGGGTCACCGTGATCGGCGATTCGACGTACACGGGCGAGTTGGTGGCGACCTCCTGACCTGTCGGCCGTCATCCGGGTAGCGTTCGGCGCGGATCGTCGCTCAGCGGAGGCGCTTCAGGATGGTTCAACAGGTTGTGGACGGGGTCGTCGACGAGGTGCTCGGGCTGTTCGCCGAGCACGGTGGGCACACCTACAGCGAGCGGGTCACGATGGAGCAGCACGGCCTGCAGGCTGCGGCCCGGGCCCGGGCCGCCGGCGGTTCCGACGCCCTGGTGCTGGCCGCCCTGCTCCACGACGTCGGGCACTTCCTCGACGCTCCGGACTCCGAGTTCGGCGTCACCGACCACGGCACCACCGGCGGGGCCTGGCTGGCCGAACGCTTCGTCGACGCGGTCTGCGAGCCGGTGCGCCTGCACGTGGCGGCCAAGCGTTACCTGTGCCATGTCGACCCCGGGTACGAGGACCGCCTCAGCCCGGCGTCGGTGGGGACGCTGCGCCTCCAGGGCGGGGCCATGGACGCCGCCGAGGCCGCGGCCTTCGAGGCCGAACCCTTCCGGGACGACGCCCTCACCGTGCGGTCCTTCGACGACGGCGGCAAGGTCGACGGCATCGACGTGCCGGGGCTGGAGGCTTACCGGCCGCTGTTCGGCGACCCGGCGTTGCGCCGGACCACGGTGGCCGTGCGGACGGTGGCCGACGAGGTGGTCACCGTCGACCTCGACGGGACTCCCACCCGCTTCCACGCCCTCTGGCTGCGGGACAACGCCCGGGACGACGCCTCGCGCCACGCGGCCAACGACCAGCGGCTGTTCGACGTCTCCGACCTCCCCGACCGGGTCACCGTCGAGGCGGCCGAGGTGGTCGGCGGTCGGCTCCACGTGACGTTCGGGCCCGACCGGTCGACCAGCACGTTCGACGCCTCGTGGCTGGCCGCCCACCGCTACGACCCGCCGGCCGACGCGCCGGGCCCGGCCCGCCCGTGGGGACGCGACGACCTGGACCTGCAGCGGGTGGACATCACGGCGGCCCGCGCTGACGTCGGGCCGGTCAGCGCTGCCCTGACGGCCGACGGGTTGGCCGTCGTCACCGGCCTCGACGTCGCCGGGGCGACCATCGAGGACGTGGTTGGCCTGTGGGGTCCGATCCGGGAGACCAACTACGGCCGCATCTTCCATGTGCGGGCCGAGGAGAACCCGGTCAACCTGGCTTTCACCCCGCGGGCCCTCAACGTGCACACCGACAACCCGTATCGACGGCCCGTCCCTGGCTACCAACTGCTGCACTGTCTCACGGCCAGCGACACCGGCGGCGTGACGGTGCTGGTCGACGGGTTCCGGGCCGTCGAGATGCTGAGCGACGAGCACCCCGAGGCGTACGCCACGCTCACCACCCGGTGGGTGCCGTTCCGGTGGGCCGACGACACCTTCGAGTTGACCGACCGGGGGCCGCTCATCGAGGTCGACGACCGGGGCCGGCTACGGGCCGTGCGGTACAACAACCGGTCGGCGGCGCCGGCCGATGTGCCGTTCGACGAGATGGCCGGCTTCTACGACGCCTACCGCACGTTCGCCGACCTGCTCCACCGCTCCGAACTCGAGGTGCGCTTCACGCTGGCTCCCGGCGAGTGCCTGGTGTTCGACAACGAGCGGGTGTTGCACGGCCGGGAAGGGGAGTCCGACCCGGGGCGCTACCTGCAGGGTTGCTACGTCGACCGAGACTGGATCCACGGCCGCCGCTGAGGCGGCGGGTCAGCAGAAGAGCAGGCGCACCCAGCCGTTGGGAGACTCCCACGAGGTGGTCTGGGAGCCCCGGACCAACCGGATGTGGAAGTAGTAGTTGGTGCTACAGGCGAACATCGTGTTGTTGTTGCCGTAGGAGTCCTTGTTCTCCATCAGGATCGGGTCGAAGAAGTCATCGCCGGTGGTGGGGAAGAGGAGGTTGACGGTCTCGATGGAGCCGCCGACGGTGTTGACGCCCAACTGGAAGTTGGCGTCATTGGGAGTGCCGGAGGCTTCGACCCAGAAGAGCTGGATCTGGTTGATGCCCGACGTCTCATCGGTGCCGGTGACGGCCAGGGAGATGGGCATACCGGCCGCGGTCGCCGAGGGGTCGCTCGTACCGACCCCGTTCTTGGCCGAGACCCGGAACTGGTACTGGGTGCCGTTGGTGAGCCCGTCGACGACGGCTGAAGTCGAGGTACCGGTCCCGTCGTCGAACGTGGTCCAGGAGTTGGCACCTGACGAGGTGTATTCGACCACGTAGTCGACGATGTCCGAGCCGCCGTCGTCGGTCGGGGCGACCCATGACACGAGCAACTCCTCGTCCCAGGTGCCGATGTTCAGACTGGTCGGACTGCCGGAGACGGTCTGCGCCACGGTGGTCGTGGTCGACGTGGTCGACGTGGTCGACGTGGTCGACGTGGTCGACGTGGTCGACGTGGTCGAC
>CAZPGL010000064.1:0-6348 GCA_964586175.1 uncultured Microthrixaceae bacterium
AGGAGAAGAAGCACCGCATCGAGGACGCCGTCAGCACGACCAAGGCGGCCATCGAAGAGGGTGTCGTCGCCGGCGGTGGCGTCACCCTGCTGCGGGCCCAGGCGGCCGCCTCGGCGGCCGGCGATGATCTGGCGGCCGACGAGGCCACCGGTGCCCGCATCGTGGCCAAGGCCCTTGAGGGGCCGCTCACCCAGATCGCCGTCAACGCCGGCCTCGAGGGCGGTGTGGTCGTCGAGAAGGTCCGCAACCTCGAAGGCTCCACCGGCCTCAACGCGGCCACCGGCGACTACGAGGACCTCGTAGCAGCCGGCATCATCGACGCCGCCAAGGTGACCCGGTCGGCGTTGCAGAACGCCGGCTCGATTGCCGCCCTGTTCCTGACCACCGAGGTGGTCATCGCCGACGCTCCGGCCGAAGGTGCGGGCGGAGGCGGAATGCCCGACATGGACTTCTAGACCGGTCCGGTCGACCGAACGGGGCGCCCTATGGGGCGCCCCTTCGTCGTTTTCGGCCCAGCCGTCGGCGACGGGCCCGGCGGGGGTGATTCGGTGTCCCAGCGTGTTCACTGGAGCCCGTGAAATGCCATGAGGAGGTCCGATGAGCCGGGGTCGCACCCAAAAGGTTCTGACCCGTCGTATCGACACCGACGGCAGCCGCCGGGTGCCCGACGAGCTGATCGTCGAGGAACCCATGTCGATCCGTCTCGACGGTGAGCTGGTGGCGACCACCATGCGGACCCCCGGTGACGACTTCGAGCTGGCCGTCGGCTTCTGCGTCACTGAGGGCTTTTTGGGGGACGCCGCCGTGCGGACGGTGCGGTACTGCGGACAGGGATCGGCCGCCGAGTCGGAGTACAACGACGTCTCCGTCGACACCGGCGGGCGGGCACCTGCCCCCACCCCCCGGTTGGGACCGGCGTCGTCGTCCTGTGGCATCTGTGGCACGGTCGCCATCGACGAGCTCCGGCAGCGCCTCCGGCCCCTCGACGTCGAGCCGTTCGAACCCTCGGTGCTGGCCTCGGTGGCCGACCGGGTGGTGCACGACCAGGCGCTGTTCGGGGTGACCGGAGCAGTGCACGCCGCGGTGGCCTTCGACCGTTCGGGCGGGCCGCTGGTGCTCCGTGAGGACATCGGTCGCCACAACGCGGTCGACAAGGTCGTCGGACGGCTCTATCTCGACGGCCGGTTCCCGGCCGGCGACCTGGGTTTGTGGGTGTCGAGCCGGGCGTCGTTCGAGATGGCCCAGAAGGCCTGGGCGGCCGGGTTCGCCGCCCTGGTGGCGGTGAGCGGACCGTCGGCGTTGGCCGTGGAGACGGCCCGGGCGGCCGGCCTGCAGTTGGCCGGCTTCGCCCGCGGAGACCGTCTCAACCTCTATACCGACGACTGACCACCCGCGACTCCGTACACTCCTGCGACATGAGCGAACCGGTCAGCCCCGCCGACGGACTCGGCGTCCTCCATCTGTTCTGCCGGGTCGGCCCGGCCAGCGACGCCGCAGCCGTCGTCTCGGCGGTCGCCGAGGCCGAGGCCGGTGGTGACCAGGTGGTGCCGGTCGCCGTGCTCGGGCACAAGGCCGACGTGGCCTTCATGGTGCTCGGACCCGATCTTTGGCGGCTCCGCGATCTGCAGACGGCGCTGGTGACGGCCGGGCTCGACATCGTCGACAGTTACGTCTCGTTGACCGAGGTCTCCGAGTACGCCGCCGGACTGCCCGACGCCATGCGTGAGGCCCGGCTGCGCCCGCAACTCCCGCCGGAAGGCAAGCCGGCGTTCTGCTTCTATCCGATGTCCAAGCGGCGGGGCGAGCAGGACAACTGGTTCACGCTGCCGTTCGATGAGCGGTCCGAGTTGATGCACGAACACGGGGCGTCGGGTCGGACGTTCGCCGGTCGGATCCTCCAGGTAGTCACCGGATCCACCGGTGTCGACGACTTCGAGTGGGGGGTCACCCTCTTCGGTCAGCGCCCCGATGACCTGAAGGATGTCGTCTACACGATGCGTTACGACCGGGCGTCCGCGGTTTATGCGGAGTTCGGTCCATTTTATGCGGGCATCGTCGATCGTCTGCCGTCGGTTCTCCGCCGCGTCGGCTGTACCTGACCCTGCATCGGGAGCCGTCGATCGGCCATCGGACAGCCGACTTACCACTACTATCCCTAGGTCCCATGCATCTGACTCCGCAACGAAGCGGGTCCTGTACCCGATGGTCGGCCGTGCTGTTGTTGGCCGTGCTCTCCCTGCTGGCGTTCGCACCGACGGCCGCGGCCGCGGACGACGGTGCGCTCGGCGTGCAGGGCACCCTCAAGACCAAGTCGGGTCCCATCGAGGGAGCCACCGTCACCGTCTCGTTGGACGGGGCCGTTGTCGGCGAGACGGTGTCGGGTACCGATGGCAAGTGGTCCATCTCGCTGTCTGAGCCCGGCGACTACGAGGTGTCGTTGGACGTGGCCAGCCTGCCCGAAGGTGTCGTGCTCCGGGAGACGGCAAAGAACCCGGCGGCGGTCAGCGTCGTCGACCGGACCATGGGCACGATCTTCGGCCTGGTCGACGAGGATGCGGCGGCCGGCGGCGCGGCCGGCGTTCACTCCGACTCGATGCTGGACCGCATCATCGACCGCATCGGCTCCGGACTCCGGGTCGGGACGCTGGTCGCCCTGGCCTCGATCGGTCTGTCGCTGGTGTTCGGCGTCACCGGGCTGGTCAACTTCGCCCACTCCGAGCTGGTGACGTTCGGCGCCCTGGCCGCATTCGCCATCGAGGAGTGGACCGGGTGGCCGCTGGTGTTCGTGATCTGCATGGCGGCCCTGCTGGGAGCCGGCGTCGGCTATCTGCTCGAACGCGGGTTGTTCGCCCCGTTGCGTCAGCGCCGGCTCTCCAACATCTCGCTGATGGTCGTGTCGATCGGCATGGCCTACGCCCTCCGCAACCTGTACCTCGTGTACTTCGGCGGCGAGCCGCAGTTCTTCAACCAGTACCGCATCCAGAAGGTCTACGACCTGGGCCCGTTCTCGATGCCGCCCAAGGACTACTTCATCATCGGTGTGGCCCTCGTCGTGCTGTTGGGTGTCGGCCTGGTCCTGCAGAAGACCAAGCTGGGCACCAGCATGCGGGCCGTGGCCGACAACCGGGACCTGGCCGAGTCGTCGGGTATCGATGTGCGGCGCACCGTGCTGGCCGTCTGGATGACCGGGGCGGGCCTGGCGGCGCTCGGAGGAACCTTCCTCGGCCTCACCCAGCGCATCTCGTACCAGATGGGTGAACGCCAGCTGCTGCTCATCTTCGCCGCCGTCACCCTCGGCGGCCTTGGGACGGCGTACGGCGCCATCCTGGGCGGGTTGTCGATCGGCATGGCCTCGGAGTTGAGCACGTTGTGGCTGGACAACGACCTGAAGTTCCTGGTCGCCCTGGCCGTGCTCATCGTCATCCTGCTGCTGCGGCCCCAGGGCATCCTCGGGAAGCGGGAGCGGTTCGGATGACGCCGATGATTCTCGCCTTCGACGTCGGGGCCGTGCTGGCCGACTCGCTCCGTACCGGGCTGGGTCCCAACGGAGCGGTGTTCGCCCTGGCCTGTATCGGGTTGAACCTGCACTATGGCTACACCGGCATGCTCAATTTCGGTCACGTCGGCTTCATGGCCGCCGGGTCGTACGGCGTGGCCATCACCATCACCCAGGGCGGGCCGTTCTGGCTGGGGATCCTGGTCGGGTTGCTGGCCGCCGCGGTGTTCGCCCTGCTCATCGGCATCCCGACATTGCGCCTGCGCGGCGATTTCCTGGCCATCACCACCATCGCCGCCGGCGAGATCCTGCGGGTGACGCTGCGATCGGGTCGCCTCGAAGACGTCACCGGCGGCGTGTTCGGCCTGCCCCGTCCGGTCACCCCCAGCCATCCCATCGAGTACAGCCTGTCCGACCAGTTCTACTCATGGAGCCCGTTTTCCGAAGGCACGTACTCGCTCACCGACGTGGCGTTCATCGGCGATCTGCTGGAAGCCGTTCCCGGCGTCGGCCCGGTGCTCGAATCGGCGGGCATGAACGAGCGGTCGATGTGGGTGGCCGTCGTCGGCTGGTCCCTGGTGGCCCTGTGCGCCACGCTGATCTGGGCGCTGATGCGTTCACCGTGGGGCCGGGTGTTGCGGGCGATCCGCGAGGACGAGGACGCGGCCCGGGCGGTCGGCAAGAACGCCTTCGTCTACAAGCTGCAGAGCCTCGTGATCGGCGGGACGATCGGCGGCCTGGCCGGCATGGTCCGAACCATGGACTTCAGCTTCGCCCATCCCGAGTCGTTCAAGACCCAGACCACGTTCTTCCTGTGGACTGCGCTGATCCTCGGCGGGGCGGCCACCATCAAGGGCCCGATCGTTGGCGCCATCGCCTTCTGGTTCACGCTCAGCGCCCTCAACGGGATCCTCAGCGGTCTGGCCAGCGACGGGCTGATCCCGTCCTGGCTGATGCCCCTGGGCCGGGTCTCGACCATGCGATTCGTGCTGGTCGGCCTGACCCTGGCCGCCCTCATGATCTGGCGACCCCAGGGCCTGCTGGGCAAGAAGGAGGAGTCGATGCTCGATGCCGCCTGACGCCCCCGCCCGTATGGCCGCCGAGCCGGAGCCCGGTTCAGCCAAGGACGATCCGGTGCTCGTCGTCGATGGTGTGTGTCGCCAGTTCGGCGGCCTCACCGCGGTCGACGTCGACCGCCTCGAGATCCAGCGGGGGGTCATCACCGCCCTGATCGGCCCGAACGGGGCCGGCAAGACCACGCTGTTCAACCTCATCACCGCCTTCGACCAGGCCGACGCCGGGGACTGGTTCCTCGACGGCCGTTCGCTGCGCGGCGCCCGCCCGTACGCCATCGCCCGGGCCGGCATGGTCCGCACCTTCCAGCTCACCAAGTCGCTGGCCAAGATGACGGTGCTCGAGAACATGCTGCTGGCCGCCCGCGGCCAGCGGGGCGAACGTCTCGGGTCGGCGCTCGTTCCCCGCCGGTGGCGAGGCCAAGAGCGGGCCAATCTGGAGCGGGCCGAGTCCCTGTTGGAGCGGTTCAACCTTGCCCACATGCGCGACGAGTACGCCATCACCCTGTCGGGCGGTCAGCGCAAGCTGCTGGAGATGGCCCGGGCCCTCATGACTGAGCCGTCGGTCATCCTCCTCGACGAGCCGATGGCAGGCGTCAACCCGGCGCTCGTGCAGTCGCTGCTCGTCCATATCGAAGCCCTGCGCGACGAGGGCGTGTCGGTGGTGTTCATCGAGCACGACATGGACGTCATCATGGGCATCTCCGACTGGATTGCCGTGCTGGCCGAGGGACGGGTCATCGCCGAGGGCACCCCGGCCCAGGTCAGCACCGACACCGCGGTGATCGACGCGTACCTCGGAACCAGCTTCGCTGCTGACGAGTTGGGCGAGGAGGAGTGAGCGTGTCCGCCGATCATCTCCTGGTGGCCGAGGACATCGTCGCCGGCTACCTCCCGGGGGTCGACATCCTCACCGGTTGTCATCTCGAGCTGGCCGACGGCGAGTTGGTCGGCATCATCGGCCCGAACGGGGCCGGCAAGTCCACCCTGGTCAAGGCCATGTTCGGTCTGGTCGACGTCCGTTCCGGGTCGGTCAACCTGCGCGGTGAGCCCATCGCCAACCTGGCCGCCCACGAGTTGGTGAGCCGCGGTGTGGGGTTCGTCCCCCAGACCGAGAACGTGTTCCCGTCGCTGACCGTGACCGAGAACCTGGCCATGGGCGGCTACCAGTTGGGCAAGGCGGGTGTGGCCGAACGCACCGCCGAGATGTGTGAGCTGTTCCCCCGTCTCGGCGAGCGCCGCACCCAGCGGGCCGGGCTCTTGTCGGGCGGTGAACGTCAGATGCTGGCCATGGGCCGGGCGCTCATGATGCGACCGTCGGTGTTACTGCTCGACGAGCCGTCGGCCGGCTTGTCGCCGGCCTACCAGGACGAGGTGTTCGTCACCATCGGCGACATCAACGCCACCGGCGTGTCGATCGTGATGGTCGAACAGAACGCCAGCCGGTGCCTCGAGATCTGCCACCGGGGATACGTGCTCGACCAGGGCAAGAACGCTCATGAAGGGCCGGGCCGGGAGTTGCTGGTCGACCCGAAGGTGATCGAGCTCTACCTCGGCACGCTCGCCCGGGCCCGCTGACCGGCGCCGACCTGATCGGCTGGCCGCGTCACGTCTGCCCTGCGCCCTGGATCCCGACCCGCGCGGGGGCGTGGATCTTGCTGAAAAACGCGAAGAGGGCGGGGCCGAAGCCCCGCCCTCTCAGCGAGTGATCAGTCGATCAGCCGGGTCAGCCTGCGGCGCGTGCCGCGTCCAGCCAGCCGTCGACGGTGTCGCGGTTCT
>CAZPGL010000065.1:0-5936 GCA_964586175.1 uncultured Microthrixaceae bacterium
GGATGTGGCGGCGCAGGGCGGGGATGAGGTGGTTGCCCCCGATGGACAGCATGTCGCCGTCACCGCCGACGACCCAGATGTCGAGGTCGGGGCGGGCCATGGCGAGACCGGTGGCGATGGCCGGGGCCCGGCCATGGATGGTGTGCACCCCGTAGGTGTCCATGTAGTACGGGAACCGGGCCGCGCATCCGATGCCCGAGATGAACACCGTGTTCTCCCGGCGCACCCCCAACTCGGGCATCAGCAGCTGGAGGGCGGTGAGGATCGAGTAGTCGCCGCAGCCGGGGCACCAGCGGACCTCCTGGTCGCTCTGCCAGTCGGCCCGGGTCGTCTCGGGCACCTGATCGTCGACGTCGGGGGCGGCGGTGTCGGTCATCGGCCGACGTCTCCTTCGAGTTCTTCGAGGATGGGCAGCAGGACGGCCTCGAGCTCCCCGGCGGTGAACGGCTGGCCGGCCACCTTGTTCACCGGCTGGGCGTCGACGAGGAAGTCGGATCGGAGCATCTTGACCAGCTGGCCCAGGTTCATCTCGGGCACCACGACCCGGCGGTGGCGGCGCAGCACCTCGCCCAGGTTGGCCGGGAACGGGAACAGGTGGGTGAGGTGGGCGTGGGCCACCTTGTGGCCGGCGGCCCGCAGCCGGTTCGAAGCGCTGGTGATGGCCCCCCACGTCGACCCCCACCCGACGAGGAGCAAGTCTGCGTCGGCGTCACCGACCACCTCGACGTCGGGCACGTCGATGCAGTTGATGCGCTCAGCCCGGATGTCGATCATCTTGGCGTGGTTCGCCGGGTCGTAGCTGACGTTGCCGGTGCCGTCCTCCTTCTCGATGCCCCCGATGCGGTGCATGAGGTCGGGCGTGCCGGGCAGGGCCCAGGGGCGCACCAGCTTCTCGTCGCGCAGGTACGGCCAGAACACACCGTCACCGTCCTCGTTGGCCTGGTTGAACTCGGTGGCGAACTCGACCTCGATGGGCTCGATGGCATCGAGGTCGGGCAGGCGCCACGGCTCCGAGCTGTTGGCCAGGTACCCGTCGGACAACAACATGACCGGGGTCCGGTGGGTGATGGCGATACGGGCCGCTTCGATGGCGACGTCGAAACACTCGGCGGGCGTCCGGGCCGAGATCACCGGCATGGGCGACTCACCGTGGCGTCCGTACATGGCCATCAGCAGATCGGCGGCTTCGGTCTTGGTCGGCAGGCCGGTCGACGGCCCGCCCCGCTGGATGTTGACGATGACCAGCGGCAGTTCGAGGGAGATGGCCAAACCGATCGTCTCGGCCTTGAGAGCCACCCCCGGCCCGCTCGTGGTGGTGACGGCCAGGCTGCCGCCGTACGCGGCGCCCAAGGCGGACCCGACGGCGGCGATCTCGTCCTCAGCCTGGAAGGTGGTGACGGCGAACGACTTGTGCTTGGACAGCTCATGGAGGATGTCCGATGCCGGGGTGATCGGGTACGAACCGAGGTACAGCGGCAGGCCGGACAACTGGCCGGCGGCGATGAGGCCCCACGCCAACGCCGTGTTGCCGTTGATGTTGGTGTACGTCCCCGGCTCGAGGGCGGCCGCCTTGACGATGACCCGCTGATCACCCAACTCGGCCGTCTCGCCGTACGCGTGCCCTGCGTTGAACGCCGCCTTGTTGGCGGCGATCACGAGGTCGCGGCCGCCGAACTTGGCGTCGATCCATTCCATCGTGGGTTCGACCGGCCGGCTGTACATCCACGACAGCAGCCCCAAGGCGAAGAAGTTCTTGGACCGCTCAGCGTCGCGGGGTCGGACCCCGAGGTCCTTGCAGGCGTCCTTGGTGAGGGTGGTCATGGCCACCGGGACCACCCGGTAGGCGGCCAACTCGTCAGTCTCCTCCAGCGGGTCGTGCTCGTAGCCGGCCTTGGCCAGGTTGCGTTCCTCGAAAGCGTCGGTGTTGACAATGAGGGTGCCGCCGTGGACCAAGGTGTGCAGGTCGGCCTTGAGCGCCGCCGGGTTCATGGCCACCAGCACGTCGGGCGCATCGCCCGGCGTCATGACGTCGTGGTCGGAGATCTGGACCTGATAGGCCGACACGCCGGCCAGGGTGCCCGCCGGGGCACGGATCTCGGCCGGGTACTCGGGAAGGGTGGCCAGGTCATTGCCGAACAGGGCACTGGCGTTGGTGAACCGGTCGCCGGTGAGCTGCATGCCATCGCCCGAATCTCCGACGAACCGGACGATCACCCGGTCAACCGCGGGAACTGACGGCTCCGCTGCCGTCTCCGTCACGTTGAGTACCTCCGCTCCAGCCACACTGCTGGGTGATCGTCGTGAACGCCGTTCACCCTAACCAACGCGCGGGGTCGGGTTCGTGGACGAGCGACGTGTTCCGTGGGACATCGGTCACACCGGCCAATGTGCCGCCCCCGGCGGGTCGACCCCTACGAGGTGCGGTAGTCGCCAAACGGCCCGTCGCGCTCGGTCAACGCGTCGGTGAGACCGTCGGCCCGTACCCGTTCGAGGAAGTCGGCCATGGCCTCGGTGTGGACTCCGCCGGCGCACAGGTCGGTGCCGGCCCGGATGCCGGCCCGCAGCCCCATGACCTCCATCTGGCGGTGCACGGCCTGCTTGTTGAGCGCCACCAGGTCGGGCGGGACGGCGGCGATCCGGCGAGCGACGGCGACGACGGCGTCGTCGAGTCGGTCGGCCGGATGGGCCTCGTTGGCCCATCCCAGGCGCACCGCCTCGGTGCCGCTGATGCCGTCGCCGGTGAGCATCATCTCCATGGCCTTGCGCATGCCCATGAACCAGGCGTGGAAGTGCATGTCGGGCACACCGAACCGGACCGCCGGATACCCGATGACCGCGTCGTCGGCCACGTAGACGAGGTCACAGCCCGTGGCCAACTCGCTGCCTCCGGCCAGGCAGTAACCGTGGACCTGGGCGATCACCGGTTTGGCCAGGTCCCAGATGGACATCCACCCCTCGGTGACGTGCCGGGGCCACTGCCCTTCGCCGGGCGGCGTGAAGAACGGCAGTTCCTCGCCCTCGTTGGCGCCACCCAGGTCGTAGCCGGCCGAAAACGACGGGCCGGCACCCCGGACGATGGTGACCCGCACGTCGTCGTCGACGTCGTTGGCGACCAACGCGTCGAGCAGCGCCCCGCGCAGCCGGTGGCTGAGCGCGTTGCGCTTGTCGGGCCGGTTCAGGGTGACACGCCGTACCCCGGGCGCCGGATCGTCGACGAGGATCAACGCCGGGTCGGCCTGGTCGGTCACGCGTCGGGCTCCTGTCGACTCAGGCGATCGTGACGCCCTCGTCGAGGTAGACGTCCTGGATGGCGTTGAGCAGCTCGACGCCTTCGGCCATGGGCCGCTGGAACGCCTTGCGGCCGCTGATGAGCCCCAGGCCGCCGGCCCGCTTGTTGACGACCGCGGTGCGCACCGCCTCGGCCAGGTCGCTCGCCCCCGACGAGGCGCCGCCGCTGTTGATGAGGCCGATCCGCCCCATGTAGCAGTTGGCCACCTGCCAGCGGCACAGGTCGATGGGGTGGTCGGTGGTCAGCTCGTCGTACACCGCGGCGTGGGTCTTGCCGAAGCCGGACAGCGCCGAATAGCCCCCGTTGTTCTCGGGCAGCTTCTGCTTGATGATGTCGGCCTCGATGGTGACGCCGATGTGGTTGGCCTGGCCGGTCAGGTCGGCCGCCGCGTGGTAGTCGGTGCCGTCGACCTTGAAGCCCGAGTTGCGCAGGTAACACCACAGCACGGTGAACATGCCGAGCTCGTGGGCCCGGGCGAACGCCTCGCTGACCTCCTGGATCTGGCGGGTCGCCTCGTCGGACCCGAAGTAGATGGTGGCGCCCACCCCGGCGGCACCCAGGTCGAAGGCCTGGTCCACCGACCCGAACATGACCTGGTCGAACTTGTTGGGCAGGGTCAGCAGCTCGTTGTGGTTGATCTTGACGATGAACGGGATGCGGTGGGCGTAGCGCCGGGACACCGCGCCGAGCACGCCGAACGTCGTGGCCACGGCGTTGCAGCCGCCTTCGATGGCCAGCTCGACGATGTTGGCCGGATCGAAGTAGGCGGGGTTGGGGGCGAACGATGCGGCACCCGAATGCTCGATGCCCTGATCGACCGGCAGGATCGACACGTAGCCGCTGCCGCCGAGCCGGCCGTGGTCGAACAGCGACTGCAGGTTGCGCAGCACCTGCGGCGACCGGTCGGTGGCGGCCACGACGTCGCTCACGTAGTCGGGACCGGGCAGGGTGAGCCCGGCGGCCGGAATGGCCGTGGCCTCGTGGTCGAGCAGGTACGCGGCGTCGTCGCCGAGCAGGCTTGCGGTGTCCACCTCGGAACTCCTCAGAATCGTTGGTCGCGTTCACGGCGCACGCGGTTCGTGCCGAGCCACCCTACGCCACGCGTCGGCCCCTCCGGTGGGCTACGGGAACCGGACCTCGTCGGCCGTCGAATCCAGCAACTGTCGCACCTGCCGCCGGCGTCCGACCGGCACCAGTCGCCGGGCCACGACCTCGGTCCGGCTGGCCGTTGCGCCACCGGCGGCGAAGAACCGGCGGCGGACCCGACCGGCCACCACCACCCGGGCGCCGGCGGCCAACCGGCGTTCGGGGGCCGTGGGGTCGAAGCGCACGACGGGGACGCTGTCGGTGCCGTCGTCGGTTCGACAGGTGATCTCGTAGCGGATCATCTCGTCGCCCGACCGGAGGGTGCCGGCGCGGGGATCGCTGCTCAACGTACCGATGAGGAGCACCAGGTTGTGGTCGAGGTCGGGTCCGTTGGCTGGGCTGGCGGGAACGGGTGGAAGGGCGGTGCTGGTAGGGCTGGACATGGCGGGAGGCCTCTTCGTTCGTGGCGTCGAGCGGGGAAGCCGGCACCTGTGACCATACGGGCGACGAGTGACATGCCCTGGTGGACGGCGGTCCCGAGTGGCGGGGGTTTCAGCGCAGCGCGGCGACCCTGGCCCGGGTGTCGCCGAAGTCCGGCGACGCCCGCTGCACCCAGTCGAAGAGGTCGCGGGCCCGGGGGGTGGCACCCGATCGCTCGTAGAGGTCGGCCAGGGCGTAGGCCCGGCGCAGGTGGTGTTCGCGGGCCCGCTTGGGGAACCGCCATCCCCGTTCCAACAGGGCCACCGCTTCAGCCAGCCGATCCTGGTCGGCCAGAGCACCGGCGGCCACCAGGCGGCCCTCAGTCACCAGGGCGCCGGTCGGCGAGGCCTCGCGCAGCTCGTCCCACAACTCCTCGACATCGGCCCACCGGCCCTGGGCCCGGTAACAGTCGGCCAGCACCGGGTGCTGCTCGGTCCCGCCGGTGATCACCCGGAACCGCTCGAGCGTCGTGGCCGCGTCACGCCACCGCTGCATGCGGTACTGGGTGAGCCCCAGCAACTCGACCACGTCGGCCACACCAGGGGCCCGCTCGTCGAGGCCGGCCAGAATCCGTCGGGCGTCCGCGTAACGCTCCTCCTCGAACGCCCGTCCGGCCTCCCACAGGCGGGACGCCGCCCGTCGACCCGCCTTGTCCCCGAGGATCCGCACTAGGGCGACGTCGCCTTCGGGCAGCCGGATCGGGGCCTCGGGCAGGGCCGGGCGCTCCACCGGCGACGGCGTCCGCTTCGGGCGGCCACCGGCCGTCCTGGCCCGGGTCACGGCGGCACCGGCCTCCCGCCGTACCCGGTCGCGCTCGGGGTCCTGGTCGTCGGGGCGTGGTGGCCGCCGCATCGAGGTGCGCTCAGCCCGGAAGTCCCTGTCCTCGGATTCCTCGCGTTCGAGACGACCCGCCGCACGACGCGCCACACCGCCCCAGCTCGACGGTCCGGCGTCGTCGGGTGGACGGCGACGGCGGTCCACCGCCGGTTCGTCCGACCGGTCACGGGGCCGGCGTGCCGGCCCCCGCCGATCGCCGCCCGGCTTGCCCGAACCACGGGAACCACCCGGCTTGCCGCCCGGC
>CAZPGL010000066.1:0-2948 GCA_964586175.1 uncultured Microthrixaceae bacterium
CGTCGTGGAGGTGGTCGTCGTGGTGGACGTCGTGGAGGTGGTCGTCGTGGTCGATGACGCCACGGTGACCGGTTCCTCGGCCGGCGAGGCTCCTCCACAGCCGGCGGCCACCAGGGCAAGGAGCACCAGGGTCGCCCTCCGTGGGGCGCGGTTCCAGACCACCATGGACGCGAACCTAGGCTCACCGGGATGACCGCCTCTGCCATACCACGGACCGGACGTCCGGCCGGCGACGTGATCGCCGAGCTGGCGTCCCGACGGAACGGTGATGTGCGTTGGGCCGACGGGCGCACGTTCGGCCTCGTGTTCGACGGTGGCCCCGAGGTCCACGACGTCGCCGAGGCGGCCGCCCGCCTGTTCCTGCACGACAACGCCCTCAACACCGCGGCCTTCCCGTCGCTGGCCGCCATCCAGCGCGACCTGTGCGCCTGGACCGCTGACCTGTTCCACGGTCCCGCAGCCGCCGGCTTCCCCACCAGCGGCGGCACCGAGAGCATCCTGCTGGCCGTGCTGGCCGCCCGGGAGCGGGCCCGCTCCGAACGCGGCGTCACCTCCCCCGAGATCGTGCTGGCCGACAGCGCCCACGCCGCGTTCCACAAGGCCGGCCACCTGTTCGGTCTGGCCGTACGGACGGTGCCGGTCACCGACGCCTGGACCGCCGACCCCCACGCCATGGCCGCCGAGGTGGGGCCGGACACCGCCCTCGTCGTCGCCTCGGCCGTCGACTACCCGCACGGCGTGGTCGACCCCGTGCCCGAGATCGCCGCCCTCGCCGCATCGGTCGGCGCCAACTGCCACGTCGACGCCTGCATGGGCGGCTTCGTCCTCCCATTCGCGGAAATGGACGGGCGGCCGGCACCACCGTGGGACTTCCGAGTCGAGGGCGTCTCCTCGATCTCCGCCGACATCCACAAGCTGGGCTACGCCCCCAAGGGCGTCTCGGTGCTCCTCCACGCCACGAAGGCCCTCCGCAGCAACCAGACCTTCGTGTTCGACGACTGGCTGGGCGGCCGGTACGCCACCCCCAACCTGCAGGGCACCAGGGCCGGTGCCCCCATGGCAGCCGCCTGGGCCGTGATGTCCCACCTGGGGGTCGACGGCTACCGCCGGCTTCTGGCCCCCACCCTCGACGCCGCCGACCGGCTACGTGCCGGCGTCCGGGGCGTCGACGGCCTGACGGTGCTCGGCGATCCTGTCCACCACATCCTCACCATCGCCGCCGACCCGACATCGGCCGAACCGGTCGACGTGTTCGCGGTCGGCGACGGTCTGGCGGCCCGGGAATGGCACCTCGACCGCCTCGGACCGCCCGACGCCCTGCACCTGACGGTCAGCCACGGCAACGTGGCCGTGGTCGACGAGTTTCTGGCCGACCTCGAGGCCGCGGTCGACGAGGCCCGCGGCGGGCCGTCGGGCACGGCCGGCGACTACGCCACCATCGACTGACCGGTCCGCCGCGTCAGACGAACAGGTCCCTGGCGTCCTCGAAGTCGACCAGCCAGGTCCGGCCGCCGCCCGCCGAGTGGTACGAACTCCAACCGAGGAGCTCGCGGGCCCGCGGCGGCAGCTCGGCGGCCCGCTGCCGGTCGACGTGCAGCGGGCTGGCCTCCTCGGGCCGTAGCCAGCCGACCACGAAGCTGACGTGCATGCCGTAGCGCCACGTGTCGGTGGTGTTGTGGCCGGCCCCGTGGATCACCTTGCCGGAGTAGATCATCCCGCTGCCCGCGGGCATCACCGCGTGGGCGACGTCGGTGGGATCAGGGTCGGCGCCCCGCACCAGGCGGGCCGGCTCGAGTTGGGTGCCGGGGACGACCACCGTGGCACCGTTCTCGACGGTGAAGTCCGACAGGGCGAACATACAGCTGACGGTGATCTCCCGGTCGTTCGCCACGGCTTCGGGCCAGTTGTTCTCGTCGCGGTGCAGGTACTGCGCCGGCTCACCGGGACCCACGGCCATGACCTGTCCGGTGTTGAGCCAGTAGTCGGAGGCCCCGGCCAACAGGTAGTGGTCGGCGACGGCGGCGAGGACCGGGTGCAGCAGGGCGTGGTCGACGAAGGCGTCACTGCGGGCGGCCAGGCCGCAGAAGCGGATGGTGTTGGCCCCGTGGAAGAGCTCCCACTGCTCGAGGCCGCTCTTGGACCCCGGGCCGATCGAGTCGTAGGTGGCGGCCAGGTCGTCGACGATGCGTTGCCGGGCCTCGACGGACAGCATGTCGCGCACGATCACCCCGCCGTCGGCGTCGAGCGCTGCCGTCACGTCGCCCAGCGGGGCGTCCCGCTCCAGGGTCCGGAGTTCGGCCATGGCGCGCATCATGGCCGTGGACGACCGGCGGTGCAACCCCGGCGGGTCAGCAGAGGCCGGACGACGAGACGGTCACAAACACCGCGTTGGCCACCGTCGTCGTGTTGCCTTCTGCATCGGTCGCCGTCACCGTCACGCCCACCCGCTCCGAGGCCCCGGTGGACAGTGTGGACACTCCGAACGGTCCGAAGTCGCCCGTCCAGGTGTCACCGGAGGCGCTCAGCTCGGTGGACCCGGTGGCGAAGAAATCGCCGAACGCCGTCCAGGAGATCTTGACCGTCTGGACTCCCGACGGATCGGTCACCTCGGCACTGATCGACGAGACGTGGTCCTTGCCGATGCACCATGAGGCGTCCTCGTAGATCTCGGTCACCGAGGCGCTGACCGCACCGACGCTCGGCCCCGTCGTGTCCGGCGGCAGCGTGGTCGTCGTGGTGGTCGTGGTCGTGGTGGTGGTCGTCGTCGTGGTTGTCGTCGTGGTGGTGGTCGTCGTGCTCGTGGTGCTCGTGGTCGGAGACACGGTCGTCGTCGTGGGAGGGACCGTGGTGGGGGGTGCCGTCGTGGTCGCCGACGGCTCGGTCGTCGTCGACGGCACGGTCGTGGCCGGCGGCTCGGTCGTGGCCGGCGGCTCGGTCGTGGCCGGCGG
>CAZPGL010000066.1:3048-5245 GCA_964586175.1 uncultured Microthrixaceae bacterium
CGGTCGTGGCCGGCGGCTCGGTCGTGGCCGGCGGCTCGGTCGTGGCCGGCGGTTCGGTCGTGGCCGGCGGTTCGGTGGTCGGGGTGCCCGGGGTCAGCACCGGCTCGCCACCCGACCGGGGGTCGAGCAGCATGACGGCCCCGATCAGGACCAGGCCGGCGACCACGACGCCGATGATGACCGCCAGGTTGTTGCGCCGGGCCGACGGTGCCCACACGCCGGTGGCGGCGAAACCCTCGACGGGCGGGTCGGCGACGGCCACCGCTGAGGCCGCAGCGTCGAGCACCCGCTGGCGCAGCGCCGCCGGGGCCGGCGGAATCGGGGCCGCCAGGGCCATGCCGCCCGGATCCATGAAGGCGGCCCGGCGGCGACCGCACTCGTCGCAGCGGTCGATGTGGCGGGCCACCCGCTTGCGCCAGATCGGGGTGAACGTGCCGTCCCAGCCCTCCAGCACCGACTGGAGTTCCGGACAGTCGTCGCGGCCGTGGCGGGCGACGAGCAACGCCCCCATCGACCTGGAGACCCGCTCTCGGACCCGCTGGACGAGCTTGTAGGCGTTGGCCGTCGACACGTCAAGGGCCGCAGCCAGCTCGTCGCCTTCCAGGCCGTGCCGGGTGTGGAGGTCCAGCACCTCCCGCTCGCGTTCGGTGAGTCCTGCAGCGGACTCCTCGAGCAGGGCCTGGAGGTCGGCGGCCGCCATGCCGCCGGTCATGTCCTGCTCCGATGCCTCGTCGAGACCGGCATCGGCGTCGAGCAGCGTGCGGGAGCGGGCCCGATGGCGGTTCTGGACCTGGTTGCGGGCGATGGCGTACACCCACGCCCGGAAGCGGTCGGGGTCGCGGAGCTGGCCGATACGGCCGCTGACGAGCAGCACCGTGTCGTGGACGACGTCGGAAGCCTCGTCGGCGTCGCGGAGGCGAGTGCGGGCGAAGTCGTGAAGACGGTCGGCGTAGCGGTCGTAGAACGCCGCCAGGGCCGCCGAATCGCCGGCCAGGAGGCCGGTGACGAGATCCCGGTCGTCAGCCATCGGACACGACGGTAGCCGCCGCCGGGTACCGGCCGCCTTCGAGCGGCCTGCAGGCCGTGGAGACGATGCGTCACGCACACGCCGGCCATCGGTCACCGCTCCTGGGAGGTGACGGCACCACGGTTCCCCGGCTCGGGCCGGCGGATCCATCGCATCGTCATCCTCCTCGGTCGTGCGCTCCCCGCTGGAACGCTCACCATGCAGACGGGCATCGAGCGGCGGCTGGACGGTTTTGCACGACAGGACGCGCCGAACCCCCGGCCGGAGCCGGGGGTTCGAGCGGATCGGGGCCGATCAGGGCATCGGGAATGGCAGCGGGATGATCGGGGGGAGCGGGACGAAGATCAGGGTCGGACCCCACTGGCTGCAGTCGACCTGGGCATCGAAGGACCGCTGGCCCTCGGGCGTCGTCGGCTCGGGCACATCGCCCACGATCTGACTGGCCACCTCGACCAGGTTCGCACCGTCGAGCCGGTACACCGTGCGGATGGTCGGGTCGAACAAGGACTCGGCGTACTGGACCAGCGCCGGGGCTCCGTCGTGCACCTCGCAACTCACCACCTGGTCGGTCAGGAAGCCGCCCGTGGTCAGGGGGGTGTCGTTCACCACCCGGAGAAGGCAGGTGTGGAACACGACGACCTCGTAGTAACGCTGGCCGGCGCCATTTTCGCTGCCGACCCACAGCTCGTCACGCCCGTTGCCGTCGAAGTCGGTGGCGAAGAGGATGTCGGGCTGTGATGCGCCGGGACCGTCGACCTTGACCCAGTCGGACCCGACGACCAGGTAACGGCTGCCCGAGTCGCCTTCATGGAGGTGCGCCCACTCGCTGACGCCGTCGCCGTTCATGTCGACGCTGGTGCCCAAGACGGTGACCAGGTCGGTCGCCTCGGGCAAGGCGCCCATCGGCGGGCAGATGAACTCGATCAGACCCTCGTCGGCGACGTCGGGATCCAGGATCGGCTCGGCGAACAGGTCCTCGCCGACGTCGATGATGACCGGGTCGTCGTCGGGGGCGTCCTCATCCGGAGCGTCCTCCTCGACGGGGCCGGGCTCCTCGGCCACCTCAGGCTCAGAGTCCGGGCCGTCGAGTACGGGCCCGTCGTCCTCCTCGGCCTCCTCGATGGGGGCGGGCGCCGGGGCAGGCGCAGGCTCCTCGTCGGGCTCCTCGAC
>CAZPGL010000067.1:0-4977 GCA_964586175.1 uncultured Microthrixaceae bacterium
GGATTCCCGGGAGCACTTCGAGATGCGCATCCACAAGCGCCTGCTCGACATCCTGGATCCCTCGCCCAAGACGGTCGACTCGCTGCAGCGGCTCGACCTGCCGGCCGGCGTCGACATCGAGATCAAGATCCAGCAGATCTGAACCGGCCGACGACGAGAATCGCTGGACGGGGCGCCCCTACGGGGGCGCTTCGTCGCGTGATGGGGTCAGTCGCCCCGGCGTCGCCCCCGACGTTGCCTGCTCTCGGCCAGCAGGTCCTCGGCCACCTCGTGGCGTTCGGCGGCGGCCGAGGCGACGGCTTGGAGGGTGGCCGCCGCGGGCAGGGCGAGCAGGGCGCCGACCACACCGAGCATGGCGCTGCCGGCGATCACCGCGCCGAAGGCCACGGCGACGTGGAGCTGCATGGTGTGGGCGGTGATGCGGGGGGCGAACAGGTAGTTCTCGATCTGTTGGTAGAAGGCGATGATGACCACGGCCCAGAGCCCGGTCGCCGGTTCGTCGAGCAGGCCGATGACCACCGGAAGGGCACCGGCGATGTAGGTGCCGACGACGGGCACGAACTGGGACATGACGCCCACCCACAGGGCCAGGGCCAGTGCCGACGGGAGGTCGATCACCTCGAAGGCCAGCCAGTGCACCAACCCCGACAGCACGGCCAGCACGGCTCGGGACAGGATGTAGCCGCCGGTCTTGGAGATGGCAAGGTCCCACACCTCGAGCACCGATCGCTGGCGTTGCGCGGGTAGCAGCGAACACACGGTGCGGCGCAGCTTGGGGCCCTCGGCGACGAGGTAGAACGTGAACAGGCCGACGGTGAACAACTGGAACAGGACGTTCACCATGGTGGTGCCGAACCGGGCCAGGTCGTCGGCCACCGAGCCGAGATGCTGGGCCAGGTTGCCGGACTCGTAGTCGCGGCGCAGGTCGGCGGTGGCGTCCTCGATGCCGAAGTTGTCCTCCAGGAAGTTGTCGATGTCGGCCAGGTAGGACGGCACGTTGTCGGAGAACTCGGTGACCTGTTCGGCCAGCAGGGCGCCGACGGCCACACCGAAGCCGCCCAGGCCGCCGATGATGGCCAGGAACATGAGGCCGGTGCCGACGCCGCGGCGGACGTTCCAGCCCTCGAGTCGGTTCACCGCCGGTTCGATGGCGAACGACAGGAACAGCGAGACCAGCAGGATGATGAACAGGGAACGCAGCGACGACAGCACGCCGAGTAGGTACCAGAGGGCGGCGTAGCCCCCGAGACCCCAGAGGATGGCTCGTCCCAGCCACGGGGGCGGCCGGGTCGACACGTCGATCTGCGGGGTGTCGCTCACCGCGTTCGACGGTAGTTGCGGGCCGTGGGATCGGCGGGGATACCGGACCCTTCAGCGGTTGTGGCCGGCCCCGAACGCTCGTAGCCTTGTCTTTCGGTGTTGGCGGCCCCGTCCGGAGAGACAGGGCCGGTGGACACCCGAACCGAGGTTCGTGCAGGCCCCACGGTCGTCCGGCATCCCGCCTGACGGTCTAGGGCACCACACGACACAACCGAATCACCGCTCCGCCGGGCCATGCCCGTGCGGAGCGTTCGCGTGAGTGGCTCAACAACGGGCCATCCGCCCCGCCCCACGGCGGAACCAGTCGCAGGAGCCATCATGGCCAACAAGGCAATCGTCGGCGAGAAGGTCGGCATGACACAGGTATGGGACGACGACAACCGTGTCGTGCCCGTCACCGTGCTGCGTGTCCGCCCCAATCGCGTCGTCCAGGTCAAGACCCACGAGCGCGACGGGTACAGCGCCCTGCAGGTCACGTTCGGTCAGCGCGATGCTGACAAGCTCACCCGACCCGAGGCCGGCCACTTCGCCGGCGCCGGGGTCGACGCCGGTACCCGCCTGGTGGAGCTGCGCGTCGACGACGTGAGCGGCTACGAGGTCGGCCAGGAGATCACCGTCGACGCCATGGCCGACGAGGGCCGTGTCGACGTCACCGCGGTCAGCAAGGGCAAGGGTTTCGCCGGCGCCATGAAGCGCCATGGCTTCGCCGGGCAGCGGGCCTCGCACGGTGCGCACAAGGTGCACCGCAAGCCGGGTGCCATCGGCCAGTGCGCCACCCCGTCCCGGGTGTTCAAGGGCAAGAAGATGCCCGGTCGTCTCGGCAATCAGAAGACCACCACCTTGAACCTGGTGGTCGTCGAGGCCGACGCCGAGCGCGAGCTGCTGCTGGTGCGTGGCTCGGTGCCCGGCCCCCGTGGCGCCACCGTCCTCATCCGCGACGCGGTCAAGGGAGGCAAGTGATGGCGAACGTGACCGTTCACGATCGCACCGGTGGAGCCGCCGGTGCAGTCGAGCTGGATGACGCCACCTTCGGCATCGAGCCCAACGTGGCCGTGATGCACCAGGTGGTGACCGCTCAGTTGGCGGCCCGACGCCGGGGCACCCAGAGCACCAAGACCCGGGCCGAGGCCCGGGGTGGTGGTGCCAAGCCGTGGCGCCAGAAGGGCACCGGTCGGGCCCGGCAGGGTTCGATCCGTTCACCGCAGTGGCGGGGCGGCGGTGTGGCCCTAGGCCCCAAGCCCCGCAGCTACGCCCAGAAGACCCCCAAGAAGATGATCGGCCTCGCGCTTCGGTCGGCGCTGTCCGATCGTGCCGCCGACGACAAGGTCGTCGTGGTCGACAGCTGGGGGTTCGAGACCCCTCGCACCAAGGACGCCATCGCCGCCCTGGCGGCCCTGGGCGTCGAGGGTCGGGCGCTCGTCGTGCTCGACCGTGACGACACCAACGCCTGGAAGAGTTTCGCCAACCTGGGCCGGGTCCATACCGTGTCGCCTGGCGAGCTCAACGCCTACGACGTGCTGGTCAGCGACTTCGTGGTGTTCACCGAGTCGACGCTGCCCACCGCCGCCCTGGCTGGTCCGGCGCCCGCGGCGACGCAGGGAGATGAAGAGGAATGAAGGACGCACGCGACGTCATCATCAAGCCGGTCGTCTCGGAGAAGTCGTACGGGCTGCTCGAGGAGAACGTCTACACGTTCGAGGTCGCCAAGGCGGCGTCCAAGCCGGAGATCCGCGACGCCGTCGAGTCCATCTTCGACGTCCGGGTGCTCAAGGTGAACACCCTGAACCGGGACGGCAAGCGCAAGCGCAACCGCCGGACCGGCACGTTCGGCAAGCGGCCCGACGTCAAGCGGGCCTACGTCACCCTCGTCGAGGGCGACGCAATCGAATTGTTCGAGGTCTGATACCGATGCCCCAGCGCAAGCGCAAGCCGACCAGTCCCGGCCGCCGGTTCCAGACCGTCTCGGACTTCTCGGCCATCACCAAGTCCACCCCGGAGCGTTCGCTCGTCGAGAAGCAGACCTCCACCGGTGGCCGCAACAACTACGGCCGTAAGACGGCCCGCCACCGCGGTGGCGGCCACAAGCAGCGGTACCGCGTCGTCGACTTCCGTCGCAACAAGGACGGCGTACCGGCCAAGGTCGCGGCCGTCGAGTACGACCCGAACCGCAGCTGCCGCATCCTGTTGCTGCACTACCACGACGGCGAGAAGCGCTACATCCTCGCCCCCAAGGGCGTCGAGGTTGGCGAGACCCTCCAGTCGGGCCAGGGGTCGGAGATCAAGGCCGGCAACGCCCTACCGCTGCGGTACATCCCGGTCGGTACCGTCGTCCACAACGTCGAGCTCCAGCCGGGCGGTGGCGGCAAGATGGCTCGCAGCGCCGGGGCCAGCGTCCAGCTGGTCGCCAAGGAAGGCGAGTACGCCACCTTGCGGCTGCCCAGCACCGAGATGCGCCGGGTGCGTATCGACTGTCGGGCCACGGTCGGCGAGGTCGGCAACCAGGAGCACGAGCTCACCAAGATCGGCAAGGCCGGCCGCAACCGCTGGAAGGGTGTGCGCCCGCAGACCCGTGGTGTGGCCATGAACCCCGTCGACCACCCGCTGGGCGGTGGCGAGGGCAAGTCGTCGGGTGGCCGCCACCCGGTGTCGCCGTGGGGCAAGCCCGAGGGCCGTACCCGCCAGCGGAACAAGCAGTCCGACAAGCTGATCGTGCGCCGACGCCGTCGCCGCGGATCGCGGAGGTAGGCAGCGATGCCACGGAGTCTCAAGAAGGGCCCCTTCGTCGACGGCCATCTGTTGAAGAAGGTCGACGCGTTGAACGAGTCCGGCGACAAGAAGGTCATCAAGACCTGGTCGCGCCGGTCGACGATCATCCCCGACATGGTCGGCCACACCATGGCCGTCCACGACGGCCGCAAGCACGTCCCGGTGTTCGTCACCGAGTCGATGGTGGGCCACAAGCTGGGCGAGTTCGCTCCCACCCGTACCTTCCGGCACCATGCCGGCCAGGAGAAGGGGGCGCGTCGCTGATGGTCACCGCCAAGACCAACGAGCGACCGGGCACCCGGGCCGTCGCCCGACACGTGCGCGTGTCGGCGACCAAGGCCCGTGCCGTGCTGGACCTGATCCGCGGCGAGTCCTACGGACGGGCCGCTGAGATCACCGCGTTCTCGGAGCGGGCCGTGTCCGATGTGGTCGGCAAGTGCCTCGACTCGGCGGTGGCCAACGCCGAGAACAACGACGGCATCCCGGCCGAAGAGCTCTACGTGTCGGCTTGTTTCGCCGATGAGGGGCCGACCCTCAAGCGCTGGCGGCCCCGGGCCCGTGGCCGGGCCACCCGCATCAACAAGCGCACTTGCCACATCACGATCATCGTGAGCCGGTACACCCCGGAGCAGATCGAGGCCCAGCAGGCCATCGACGCCGCCCGTGGCCGTACCGGTGCGAGCACCCAGGCCGCCGAGGCCCGCCGTCAGCGGGTGGAGCGCAGCCGGGCCGCCGCCGAGGCCGCCGCCGAGGACGACCATGACCATGACCACGACCACGATCACGACCACGACGAGGTGACCGAGGCCGTCGAGGCCGAGGTCGTGGAGGCCGATGAGGCCGAGGTCGTGGAGGCCGATGAGGCCGAGGTCGTGGAGGCCGATGAGGCCG
>CAZPGL010000068.1:0-4891 GCA_964586175.1 uncultured Microthrixaceae bacterium
CGTCGTCGAAGTAGGCGGGCACGGTGATGACGGCCTGGTCGACGGTGGTCCCGAGATAGGCCTCGGCGTCCCGCTTGAGCTTCTGGAGGGTGCGGGCCGAGATCTCCTGGGCCGTGTAGTCCTTGCCGTCGGCCGACTGGGTCCAGCCGGTGCCCATGTGCCGCTTGACTGACCGGATGGTGCGCCCGGGGTTGGTGATGGCCTGGCGCTTGGCAACCTCACCGACGAGGACCTCGCCGTCCTTGGCGAACGCCACGACCGACGGGGTGGTGCGGGAGCCCTCGGCGTTGGCGATCACGACGGGATCGCCTCCTTCGAGGACGCTGACCACCGAGTTGGTGGTTCCGAGATCGATGCCGACGGCCTTGCCCATGCTGGTTCCTCGCTTCGCTGTGGTTTCGTAAGAGTTCGGGTTGGAGAACGGGAGTGCGCCGGCCCCGGCCTCACCGGTGGGGGGATCCGGGGGTTCTGCGGGACCGGCGGAGCCAGGCTAGGGACATCCTGGCGGCACTCCACCTTTTCTGGGTGCTATCCACTCTATCACCTTGAGTCAGTATGTATCAACTTCTGGAGGGTGCTTTTCGGCTGCCGGGCTGGTGAACTAGCACCCATGCCCGACACCCCCGACGCGTCCGCCTCGACCCTCGTCCTGCTCCGCCACGGCCAGTCCACCTGGAACGCAACCAACCAGTTCACCGGCTGGTACGACTGCGACCTCACCGACCAGGGCGTGGCCGAGGCCCGGACCGGTGCCGGCCTGTTGGCCGCCGCCGGCGTCCTCCCCGACGTGGTCCACACGTCGTTGCAGACCCGGGCCATCCGCACCGCCGAGCTGGCCCTCCACGCCCTGGGCCGGTCCTGGATCCCGGTGCGGCGCGACTGGCGGCTCAACGAACGCCACTACGGCGACCTCACCGGCCTCGACAAGGCGGCCACCCGCGACAAGTTCGGCGCCGAGCAGCTCCAGGCCTGGCGCCGCGGCTACGCCACCCCGCCGCCGCCCATCGCGGACGACAACCCGTACAACCCCAACGACGACCCCCGGTACGCCCACCTCCAGACCATCCCCCTCGCCGAGTGCCTAGCCGACGTGGTCGTCCGCATGCTCCCCTACTGGGAGTCGGCCATCCTGCCCGACCTGCGGGCCGGGCACGTCGTGCTCGTCGCCGCCCACGGCAACAGCCTGCGAGCCCTGTGCAAACACCTCGACGGCATCTCCGACGACGACATCGCCGAGCTCAACATCCCCACCGGCACCCCGCTGGTCTACGAGCTCGACACCGACGGCCGACCCATCGAGGCCAAGGCCGTACTGGAGCGCTCGCTCGACCCCGAGGCCGCACGCGCCGCAGCCGAGGCGGTCGCCCGACAAGCAGGCTGACCACCCCGGCCGCGTCGCAGGTTCCCCCCAGGTTCAGCCGACGGGCACCGTCTCGGCGCCGTAACCCGGCGAGCCGTGCTCGGCCACGTCGAGGCCGGCCCGCTCCTCCTCTTCGGAGACCCGCAGTCCGACGGTCGACTTGATGACCTTGAACAGGATCGCCGAGGTGCCCAACACCCACACGGCGATCACGACCACACCGATGGCCTGGGCGATGAGCTGGTCGAAGCCGCCGCCGTAGAACAACCCGGCCTCGGCCCGACCGAGGAAGGCATCGTCGTGACGGGCGAACAGGCCGACCGCCAGGGTGCCCCACACGCCGCACACGCCGTGCACTGACACGGCACCGACCGGATCGTCGACGCCCTTCTTCTCGATGAACAGCACCGAGTAGACCACGATGATCCCGCCGATGAACCCGGCGATCACGGCGCCGGTGAAGTTCAGGGCACCCGTGCCGGCGGTGATCGACACCAGGCCGGCGAGCGCTCCGTTGCCGGCCATGCCGACGTCGACAGCACCGGTCTTCTTCCAGATGACGGCGGCGGCGCCGATGACCCCGGCCGAGGCGGCCAGCAGGGTGGTCATGATGCAGTGGGCCACCCACTCGTCCATGGCCAGCTCCGAGCCGGCGTTGAAGCCGAACCAGCCGAACCACAGGATGAACACACCGATGACGGCGAAGCCGACGTTGTGACCGGGCAGGGCCCGGGGAGTGCCGTCGGGGCCGTACTTGCCGAGGCGGGGCCCGAGGAAGATGGCGCCCATCAGGGCCGCCCAGCCGCCGGCGCTGTGCACGATGCTGGAGCCGGCGAAGTCGCTGAACCGGGCGTCACCGATCTGGAGATCGGACAGGATGCCGTCGCCGTTCCAGAACATGTGGACGACCACCGGGTAGATGAACCCGGTCATGACGGCCGAGAAGATGAGGTAGGCGGAGAACTTGGTGCGCTCGGCCATGGCCCCCGATGCGATGGTCACCGCGGTGGCGGCGAACACGACCTGGAAGAAGAAAAACGACGGGGTGGCCAGCACGTCGCCGTCACCGAGGAACGACTCGGACATGCCGGACAGGAAGAAGTTGTCGGTGCCGATGAGGCTGCCGCTGTCCGACCCGAAGGCGAACCCGAAACCGACGGCCCAGAAGGCCAGGGCACCGATCGCCATGTCGGCCAGGTTCTTGGCCATGATGTTGCCGATGTTCTTGGCCCGGGTCATGCCGGCCTCGACGAAGGCGAACCCGGCCTGCATCAGGAAAACAAGGCAGCCGGCCACGATCAGCCACAAGCTGGTCAGCAGGGCGCCGTTCATGTCGGCCGGGCTGAGCTCCGCGGCGGCCGCCGGTGCGGCGGTGATCAGGATGGCGCCGAGCACGCCGAACAGGCCGAAGCCGACCTTTCGGCCCCGGCGCCTCGTCGCCCGGTCACGCCAGGCGCTGGTGAGACGGTTGGATGTCACGATGGTCCCCTCGATGGTTGTGGGTGGATCTCGGTGGTCGTCCGCGGCATGCGGATCTCGACGCCGAGTCTGGAGGGGCCGCGTTTCGTCATCGTCAGGCCAGCGTGACGGAATGACGACAGCTACCTGACCGCAACCTGTCGAGCAGGTCGCCGTTGACCGCCGGTTCACCGGCTGGAAACCGACTCGAAACAGGACGCCCGTACGTTCGCCACCATGGAGCGGACCATCGACGCCCCCGTCAGCGACGTCACCGTCATCCGGTGGCCGGCCGAAGCCGAACGGCTCGAACGGCTCCGGGCCGCCGGCACCCCTCGCCTGGCCCTCGTCGCCCCCCACGCCCCGGCGTTCCACGCCACCGACCCCCTCGAGGACTGGGTACGCATGCCAGCCGACGAGGGCGACGTCCGGGCCCGGGTGCGCAGTCTCGTCGAACGAGCCGACGAACACCGGCGGGGCGAACCCGAGATCGGCGACGACCGCGTGCTGCGCTATGGCCGCTGGTGGACCCCGCTCGCCCCCACGGAGGCCCGGCTCGTCGGGCCCCTCGTCGCCCGCTTCGGCAACGTGGTCGCCCGCAGCGAGCTGGCCCGGGCCGGCTGGCCCGACGGCCCACCCAGCCGCAACACCCTCGACGTGCAGCTCGGCCGACTCCGGCGGCGGCTCGACGGCTCCGGGCTGGTGCTGCGCACCGTGCGCTCCCGAGGCTGTCTGCTGAGTATCTCGCCCACCCGCTGACCCCGATCGCGCACCCGCTCCGACCCACCTATCACCCAGGCCCGCCCGGGTCTTCCCCGGCCGATAATGTGCGGATCCGTATGAGCCAGAAGCAGATTCGTCCCCACCACGCGGTCATCGGGCTCGGCGTCGCCGTCGCTGTGTTCACCGCCGCCTCCGGTGTCGCCGCCACCGTCAACGGCTGGCACGACGACTCGTCGATCACCCGGGAGGTGTTCGGCAACATCCCCGACGCCATCAAGGTGGCCTTCTACACCGTGATCCCGGTGCTGATCGTCTACGGCGCCGTGCTGTTCGCCAACCGCACCCGCAACTGGCAGCGGGGCACCCCCGACAACCGGGCCACCACGGCCAAGAACGCAAAACGCCGCTTCGGTGACTTCCGGTCCGGCGTCTACATGCAGACCCTGCTGCGCGACCCGGCCGCCGGGGTCATGCACTCGCTCATCTACTTCCCGTTCCTCATCCTTCTGGCCGTCACCACGGTGCTCGAGGTCAACCACCAGGTACCTGAGGACCTCAAGTTCCTCCACGGCGACGTGTACCGGGCGTACACGCTGGTCGGCGACGTGGCCGGTGCCCTGTTCCTCATCGGCGTGGTGTGGGCCATCCTGCGCCGCTTCGGCCCCCGAGCCATGCGCCCCTACCGCATCCGCATCAAAACCAGGTTCGACCAGACGGCGGCCCTCGTCGTGTTCCTCGTCATCGGCGTCACCGGCTTCGGCGCCGAGGCGTTCCGCATCGCCATCCAGCTCGACGGTGGAGGACACCACCCGGCCAGCGCCGAAACATGGTCGGTCATCGGCTACCCACTGGCCCAGGCCATCGACGGCACGTTCCTCGCCGACAACGCCCACGGCTGGCATCAGGGCTGGTGGATCGCCCACGTCGTCGCCTTCATGGCGTTCCTGGCCCTGCTGCCCATCACCATGCTGCGCCACATGTTCACGTCGCCGCTCAACATGTACCTGCGTGACCGCGACCGCCCCAAGGGCGCCATGAAGGCCATGCCGAACCTCATGGAGACCGAACTCGAGTCGTTCGGCGCCTCAACCGTCGAGGACTTCACCTGGAAGCAGCTGCTCGACACCGACTCGTGCACCATGTGCGGACGCTGCACCAGCGTGTGCCCGGCCCACGCCACCGGCAAGCCCCTCGACCCCCGCGAGATCGTCCTCAAGACCGGCGAGGTCATGGCGGCCACCGGTACCCCGGTGGTGTCGCCCCCCATCGGCGTCGACGCCGAGATCACCGTGCCGGCCAACTGGATGTTCGACCGCATCACCAACGACGAGCTGTGGTCGTGCACCTCGT
>CAZPGL010000069.1:0-4671 GCA_964586175.1 uncultured Microthrixaceae bacterium
GGTCAATCGCCGGCCTGGGCCAGCGACACCAGGAAGATCAGCACCGAGGCCGAGAACTTCTGGGCCTCGGTGCCGGTGAGGCCGAACGCCTCGGCCACCGTCTCGAGCGCCCCCTGGGTGCCGTCGTCGGCCCGGTACGAGGACTCGACCTCGTGGGCCCCGTCGACCGCCGGCGGGTTCTCCATGGGGCTCACCGCCCCCTCTTCCAGCAGGGCCAGCAGAAAGGCCAGGAGCCCGACCGCGGTGCGCTGGAACTCGTCGGAGTCGGCGTCGAAGAATTCGGCTGCCGATTCCAGGGCGACCACCTCGTCGTCGGTGTATCCGGCCGACACCCGGTACTCGTCGAAGATCTCATCGGGGAACTCGTCTCCGGCGTCGGGTGGACCGTACTCGACGTTGAACCACTTGGACTTGAGCCCGAACTGTCGCTGGAAGTCGTATCCGGCGACCACCGTCACGCAGCCGTTGCGGCTACGCAATTCGAGATCGCCGCGCCCACCGTCGTCGCCATGGCCGTCCCTGTTGACCACCACCGCCTCGTACAGGTCGTCGAGCGGACAAGACGGCTCGACGAACGCGGCGAGCAGGTCGGCGAAGGACAGTTCCTCGGTCCAGCGGTGGACCGGGTTGTACGGCTCGCCGTCGACCAGGACGTTGTCACCGTCGTCGGGCACGCCGGGGAACACCCCGGTGATGGTGTGGCCGCCGGTGGAGGCCGAGAACTCGGTGCGGGCCACGTCGTCGCCGAACACCCGCACGAGGCCCGCCGTGGCCTCGATGGCCGCGTCGCTGCGGTCGTCCTCGTTGCTCCACGTGCTTGAACCACTCCAGCTGGACCGGCCGTAGTACACCTGGCACCGCGTCGTGTCACACGTCTTGGCGTAGCCGTACCGGTCCTCGGCTAGGGAGTAGGAGCGAGCGGCGACGGCCTGCGACTCGAGGGCGTGGGCGCCGGATCCGTCGCCCTTGTCGGCCCAGCTGGCCGGCATCTCCCGGGGCACCACGGAGCGCAGGTACTGCTCGACGTCCACGTAGTTGACGGTGCGCTGGTTGCCCTCGTACCGGGCGGCCCGCAGCTCCCCGCGGTACCAGGTGCCCGAGGTGCTCGAGTCGCACAACCCGAGGGTGACGTCGAGGTCGGCATCGCCGGTGTCGATGACCTCAAGCACCGGATCGGGTGCCACCGTCGTCGTGGTCGTCGTGGTGGTGCTGGTCGATGTGGTGGTGCTGGTCGTCGTGGTCGACGGGCTGGGCACGACGTAGTGGGCGGATCGGATGCGAACGATCGGGCTCTCGATGTCGAACCCCGCGTCGGTGAACGGCCCGCCGCAGTCGGGACCCACGGCGATCGAGTAGCGGTCCACGTTGCCATCGAGGGTCACCTGGACCGCCTGGTCGTCGAGCTCGATCCAGTTTCCGTCCTCGTCGCCAACCACGAGGATGGCGTCGGCCACGACGACCGTGGTCGCCTCGTCGTCGTGGCTCAGCAACCGGACCCCGATGTCCTGGGGATCGAGCGTCTCGGCCTCGGTGTTGCCATAGAAGTGGCCGAGGATCTCGTCGCGGGTCCACCCGTGGTTGATGGCGTACCCCAGTGCTCCGTACTGGCCCATGCCCCGGCCGTGACCCCAGCCCCGACCCTCCACGACGACCTCGCCGTAGTCGGTCGAGGGTGGCGGCTCGGCGTCCTCGTCGACGGGGATGACCAGCTGCTGACCGATGTAGATGGTGTCGGCGTCGGACAGGTCGTTGGCGTCGATCAGGTCGCCGAGGGACACCCCGTGGTCGGCGGCGATGCCCGACAGGGTGTCGCCGGCCACCACCGTGTACACCGTGTCGGCCCCAGCCGGCGAGGCGGTGAACAACAACCCGGCGACCAGAGTCGTGACGACCAGCAGGGACCGGCACCGGCGGACCGACCCGGCCATCCCCCGGCCAGCGCACCCCACGACGACGGCCGTCGACGATCGGCCACCGTCCGGTGTCGCTGGTGTCCTTGCGCCGTGCATCGCTGTCGTGTCTCTCCAGGTCCCGGTGTGATCACGGCCGTTCGGGCCGCGAAGATCAAACCCCGTCCGCCCGCCGGGTCAGTCTAGGGAGCGGACACCGCCGAGCGGAGTAGCCCCATCGTCTCAGCCCCAGAGTCGGGGCCGGACCCCTTCGGCGACCAACCGGCGCTCGACGAGCACCGCCATCATCGCCGCGGCCACCGACACCGTCACGATCAGGGCCACCTCCACCCGCAGGAAGAGCTCATCGCCGGCGAAGGCGACGGTGATCGGAAAGGCCACGACACCGGCCACCCAGGCCAGGGCCATCCGTCCCTGGGCTCCGCAGGCGATCAGCGCCTGGGCGAGGGACAGCACGACCATCAGGCCGGCGCTGGAGCAGGCCAGCAGGGCCACGTCCCGGCGTCCGACGGCGAACTCGGCACCGAAGGCGAACTCCACCGCCCACGGACCCGCCACCGCGGCCACCGCGACCGCCGTGGCCCCCAGACCGAGGACCAGCACCAGCAGCCGCCGCAGCTCACGCCACAGCTCGTCGAACCGTCCCTGGCCGGCCAGGCCGGACAGCCGGGGCAGCAGCGCGGCCTGCACGGCCTGGAAGAAGAACAGCGGCACCCGGGCCACCAGCAGGGCGTTGAGGAACCGGCCTGGCTCATCGGCTTCGGCGTCGGTGGCCAGCACCTCGACGGCCAGCGGGCTCACGTTGAGCACCAGGGCGGTGCACACCGACGCCACGAGCAGCGAGCCCAGGGCGCGCGACAGGTCGCCCATGTGGGCCTCGGGTCCCGGGGTGAACACCTGGCGCTGGCCGGCGACGGCCACGGCGATGCCGACGAACGGGGCGAGGCCGATGGCCAGGCCGTACGCCCCGGCCCCTGTAGTCATCGACAGGACGATGACGACGAGCGTCAGGCGTCCGATCCCCTCGCCGATGACGTACCGGGCGTAGCCCCCGAACCGTCCCAGCCCGGCCAGGGTGCCCTTGACGAGATGGGCCGCCCCGAGACCGATCACGACGAGCAGCAGGCCGAGCAGCAACAGGAACTCGCCGTCGAAGAACGAATCGGTGAACCACCGGCCGGCGACCACCGCCAACGCCACGATGGCCAGGGCGAGCACACCGCCGAGGCGGGCCGCCGACTTGACGACCGGGCCGATCCCCTGACCGTGCCCGACCCGGGACGCCACGAGGCGGGCCGTCTCCTGTTCGAGCGGCAGGAAGAAGCCCAAGCCCAGCAGGAAGCTCAGCGCCCACAGCAGGGCCACCGGCGTGTAGGTCTCGGCGCCCAGGTCCCGCGACGAAATGGTGATGAACGCGTAGGCGGTGAGCCCGTTGACCAGCAGCCCGCCACCGATGGCGGTGGTTCCCTTCGGCAGTCGGTTGAGCAGGCCCACCCGGTGAGCCTACGCGGCGACCGACCCGGCCGGCCGCCCGACGAGCCCTCAGGCGGGGGGCGGCTCGCTCACCCGGGGCATGCACAAGCCGTCCAACTCGGCGATCTCGATGCGATCCCGGTTCTCCCAGGTGACCTCGAGGCCAGGGTCGTTCTGGAGCCGGTACTCGCGGAAGGTCATGTCCATGGCGTCGAACGCCACCAGGCGCCCCGACAGGCCGTCGCCCAGCCCGAGGATGAGCTTGATGGCCTCGAGGGCCTGGATGGACCCGACGATGCCCGGGAGCACGCCGAGCACTCCGGCCTCGGCGCAGCTGGGGGCGAACTCGGCCGGCGGGGCCTCGGGCAGCATGTCGCGGTAGGTCACCCCGCCCTTGGGGTCGAACACCGTTACCTGACCCTCGAATCGGAAGATCGACCCGTGCACCACCGGAATGCCCAACTTCACCGTGGCGTCGTTGAGCAGGTAGCGGCTGGGGAAGTTGTCGGCACCGTCGACGACCACGTCGTAGTCGGCGAGGATGTCCATGATGTTGTCGGCACCCAGCCGGGCGTCGTAGGTGACGACGTTGACGTCGGGGTTGAGGGCGGTCAAGGTCTTCTTGGCCGAGTCGACCTTGCGCTCGCCGACCCGGTCCAGGTTGTGGAGGATCTGGCGCTGCAGGTTGGACTCGTCGACGACGTCCATGTCGATGATGCCGATGGTGCCCACCCCGGCGGCTGCCAGGTACAGGGCGGCCGGCGATCCCAGGCCACCGGCCCCCAGCATCAGCACCCTGGCGTCGAGCAGCTTGAGCTGCCCCTCCTCGCCGACCTCGGGCAACAGCAGGTGGCGCTGGTAGCGGTTACGCTGGTCCGGGGTGAGGGTGCGGGGCGCCCGCCATTCACGGCCCTCGTCCTTCCAGCGGTTGAACCCGCCGTCCATGGAGATGACCTCGGTGTACCCGAGCTGGGCCAGGGTGTCGGCGGCGAACGCCGAACGCACGCCACCCGCGCACATGACCACGATGGGGGTGGTGCGGTCGGTGACCCGGCTCTCGATGCCCGACTCGAGGTTGCCCCGTGGGATGTGCATCGAGTCGGGGATGGCCCCCTGCTCGTACTCGTCGGGCTCGCGCACGTCCAGCAGCAGGTAGCCGTCGGTCAACAGCGATTCGGCACCCGCCGGGTCGGTCTCGCGGATGCGGCCCTTGGCCGCCTGGAGGAGTTCACGGAAACTTGCCATGGCCGAAAGCCTACCGAACAGGTCAGGATTCAGCCACGTCGTC
>CAZPGL010000070.1:0-4498 GCA_964586175.1 uncultured Microthrixaceae bacterium
GAGGGCGAGGGCGAGGGCGACGGGGGAGAGTCCGCCGAGTAGCGGTACTCGTCTGGGCCGGCGACCCTCAGGCCGACCGCAGCGCGTCGACGATTCGGTCGAGCATCTCGTCAAGCACGTCGGGCGTCACCCCGAACGTGAGGCGCACGTGGCCGTCGCCTCCGGGGCCGTATCTCGGCCCGTTGCCACAGGCCACGCCGCTGCGTTCACGCAACCAGCGGGCGGGCCGGGCGCCGGGCCCGTAGGCCGAGAGGTCCAGCCAGGCCAGGAACGTCGAGGCCGGCAGGTCGACCCGTACATCGGGGCATTCGGCGTGGAGCCGGTCCACCACCCGCCGCCGGTTGGCATCGAGGGTGACCAGCAGGTCGTCGACCCAGGCCGCTCCGGTGTCCCAGGCGGCGATGGCGGCCTCGCAACCCAGACGGTTGGCGAGCCCGATGGTGAGGTGGGGCACGGCGGCCAGGCGCTCGTGGAGTCCCGCGTCGGCGCACTGGGCGACGGCGCAGCGCATGCCGCCGAGGGCGAACGTCTTGATCCCCGACGACACGGTGACCGTGCAGGCTTCGGCACCGGGCACGGTCAGCAGCGGGACGTGTGTCGACCCCGGGTACACGAGGTCGCTGTGGATCTCGTCGCTCACGATCAACACGTCGTGGGCCGTGGCCGCGGCGACGATGCGGGCCAACTCCTCGGAGGTCAACATCACACCAGTCGGGTTGTGGGGGTGGCACAGCACCAGCAGGCGGATGCCGGGGTCGGACGCCAGCAGCTCGTCGAGGGCGTCGAGGTCGTAGCGCCAGCCGTCGTCGTCACGTACGAGCGGCCAGTGCACGGCTCGCCGGCCGGTCGTCGGCGCGGCGTCATGGAACGGTGGGTACACCGGCGGCGTGATCACGAGACCATCACCGGGTCCGGTGAACGCCTCGATGCACGCCCAGATGCCCTGGAGGACGTTGACGGTGGGGAGGCCCAGGTCGGGGTCGGGTCGCCATCCGTGGCGGGCCTCGACCCAGCGGGCGTAGGCCGGGACCACGAGCGGGCCGGCATTGTGGTAGCCGAGGGCCCCGCCGTCGACTAGTTCCCGGAGGCGTTGGTACACGGCGGGCGGGGCACCCAGGTCGTGTTCGGCCACCCAGGCACCCATGGCGTCGCCATACTCGGTCCACTTGGCCAGCCCCAGACGCCGCCGGCCGGCCGGTGTCAGGTCAGGGGAGGGCACGGAGGAGGACACGGGGCCAGATGGTAGGGGCGTCGATCCTGGTGCTGGTCAGCGGGCCGTGTGTACCGGTCGGCCGGCCAAGCCTAGGGCGGCCTCCATGATCGATTCACCGAGGGTGGGGTGGGCGTGGATGGTGCCGGCAAGGTCCTCGACGGTGGCCGCCGTCTCGACGGCCAGGGCGGCCTCGCCGGCCAGTTCGGCGACGTGGGTACCGACGGCCTGGACCCCGATCACCGTGTCGTCGGCATCGGCCAGTACGTCAACGAACCCGTCGGTGTCGCCCAGGGTCAGGGCCCGTCCTGATGCGCCGAACGGGAAGCGGAATGACCGGGCTTCGATTCCGGCCGCCTCAGCGCCGGCGCGGTCCAGCCCGACGACCACCACCTGCGGGTCGCCGAACACGATCATCGGCACGCACGTCGGGTCGAAGGCGGCGGGTCGGTCACAGGCGGCGTCGACGGCCACCTCGGCTTCGGCGGTGGCCTTGTGGGCCAGGGCCGGCCCGTCGGTCAGGTCTCCGATGGCGAACACGTGCGCAGCGGCCCGCCGCTGGAGGTCCACCCCGACCAGGCCGCGGGCATCGACGACGGCCCCTGTTTCGGCCAGACCCAGGTCATCGCTGTTGGGACGCCGGCCGACCACCACGCCGATCCGGTCGGCGGTGAGTTCCCGGGTTCCGTCGGAGCTGCCGACGATCAGGCCGCCGTCGGTCGGGCCGACCACCCGGTGCCCGGTCAGCACCTCGACGCCCAGCCGCTTCAGGCTCCGGGCCACGGCTGCCGAGATGCGCCGGTCGAAACCGGACAGCACCCGGTCCTCCATCTCGACGACGGTGACGTGGCTGCCCAGCTTGGCGAAGGCGCACGCCAACTCGACCCCCACGTACCCGCCACCGACCAGGACCAGACGGTCGGGGAGCGAGTCGGCGAACAACAGCCCGGCCGAACCTACGACACGGTCCCCGTCGAACGGCAGGTCGGGAAGGTCGACGGGACGGGAGCCGGTGGCGACGACGGCATCGGTGAACTCGAGGTGGTCGACCGAGCCGTCGTGCTCGACGGCGACCCGGTTCGGGCGGGTGAACCGGGCCGTGCCAACGATGACGGTCACCCCGGCCCGCTCCAGCAGGGCGGTGACCCCACCGGTGAGGCTGGCCACGACGCGGTCGAGATGCTCCCGGACGCCGGTCATGTCGACGGTGGCGGTGGCGGTCACCCCCCATGGGGCGACCCGTTCCGGGGCGGCGACGGCGTCGGCCACCTCGATGAGGGCCTTCGACGGGATGCAACCCACGTTGAGGCACGTGCCACCCAACGCTTCCCGCTCGACGAGGGTGACCTGCCGGCCCAGCCGTGCCGCATGCAGCGCGGCCGTGTAGCCGCCGGGCCCACCGCCGATGACGAGCAGGTCGACGGCCGACGCCACCTCACCGACGACCATCAGCGGTTATCCATCGATCAACAGCCGCAGGGGCTCGGCGAGGTCGTCAGCGACGGCCCGTCGGAACGCCTCGACCAGGTCGCCGTCGAGCAGGCGATGGTCGGCCCCCACCACCATCGGCAGGGCCGGCCTGGCCACCACCTCGCCGTCCGCCACCATGGCCCGGGCGGCGATGCGCCCCAGGCCCAGGATGCCGGCCTGCCCGGGCGGCACGATCGGCGTGGCGAATCGCCCCCCCAACGAGCCGTAGTTGGTGACGGTGAACGTAGCCCCCGACAGGTCGTCGAGGGTCAACGAACGGGAGCGGGCCCGTTCGGCCAGATCGCCGACAGCCGCAGCCACCGCGAACACGTCCAGACGGTCGGCGTGGCGGAGCACCGGAACCACGAGACCCGCATCGGTGGCGACGGCCACCCCGATGTGGATCTCGTCGGGGATGACGATTTCGTCGCCGTCGATGTGGCCGTTGACCATCGGATAGCGCACCAGGGCCCGGGCCACGGCAGCGATGGCGACGGCCAACGGACCGACCGTGCGCCCCTGGGCGGCCATGCGGTCGCGCAGGTCGAGCAGATGGGTGGCGTCCAGCTCGTCCATGGAGTGGATGTGGGGGATCTCGCTCCACGAGCGGGCCATGTTGCGGGCCACCGCACCGCGGATACCCCGCAGGGGGTGCCGCCCCGGCGGCATGTGGCCGAGCCCGGAAGCCGTCGGGGGTGCCGGCGATTCGGGGGAGCCGGCCGGATGCAGGTCGCCGGCCAGGATCCGCCCACCGGGTCCGGTGCCGGCCACCGACGTCAGGTCGATGCCCATCTCACGGGCCAGGCGGCGGGTGGCCGGTGCCGCCTTGGGCCGTGCCGTCGAGCGAGGGGCGGGCGCGACTTCGGATGCCGGTGCCGGAGTCGAGAGTTCCTCCGGGGCGGCCGGCACCATGTCGGACGGCCCGCCGGCGTCGATTTCGACCAACAGGGCACCCACCGTCAGCGTGTCGCCCTCCTCGCCGCCGAGGGCGACGACGGTGCCGGCCACCGGGGCCGGCAATTCGGAACTGGCCTTGTCGGTGAGCACCTCGACCAGCGGTTGGTCGCGCTCGACGGTGTCGCCCACGGCGACGAACCACTCGACGATCTCAGCCTCGTCGAGGCCCTCGCCGATGTCGGGAAGCAGGAACCGGTGCATGGTCGGATCAGCAGGCCAAGGTGTGGCGGACGGCGTCAGCGATCCGGGCCTCGTCGGGTACGTAGACGTCCTCGAGCATGCCGACGGGATACGGCACGTCGAAGCCGGTGACCCGGGCCACCGGTGCCTCCAGCGACCAGAAACACTCCTCGTTGATGGTGGCGATCACCTCGGCCGCGAAGCCGGCGGTCGTCGCCCCCTCCTGGGTGACCACGGCCCGTCCACAGGCGGTGACGGCGTCGGCGATGGCGGCGATGTCGAGCGGCACCAGGGTCCGCAGGTCGAGCACCTGCACGGACACACCCTCGTCGGCCAACCGGTCGGCGGCCCGGCACGCCAGTTCGACCTGGTGGCTCCACGAGATGACCACGATGTCGGTGCCGGGACGGGCCACACGGGCCCGACCCAGAGGCACGACGTGGTCGCCGTCGGGCACCTCACCCTTGATGCCCCGGTAGCCGCGCAGTGGCTCGAGGAACAGTACCGGGTCGGGGTCGCGGATGGCCGCGGCCAGCATGCCCTTGGCGTCGGCTGCGGTGGCCGGCAGGGCGATCTTGAGGCCCGGGATGTTGGCCAACTGGGCCTCAAGCGAGTCGGAGTGCAGTTCGGGGGTGCGGACCCCGCCGCCGAACGGAGCCCGGATGGTGATGGCCGGCTCGA
>CAZPGL010000071.1:0-3988 GCA_964586175.1 uncultured Microthrixaceae bacterium
GACAGCGGGCTGGGGTCGCTCCAGTTTACGGGGTACTCCGGTCGTCGGGCATTCGCATGTCGTCGGGCATGGTGCCGGAACCTTCGGCGAACCCGAACCTCTCTCCCGACGGGTCGACGTAGTACCCACTGCCGCCGGGGCACATCTCGCCGTAGGCCCCGTCGTTCCAGAACGCCTTGGTGCAACCTGTGGTCGGATCAGTCTCCATCCGGTCTGGATTGCTCATGTCCGACGGCATGCCACCGGACCCGCCGGGCAGGTCACCGGGCAGATCGCCAGGGTCGGTGAAGTCGTACATGGTGCCGTCGGCATCCATGAACCAGCCACCGCCCGAGTCCGAACACCCCATGCCCTCGGAGCCATCGGCCCACCGCGCACGGTTGCAGCCCTCATCGTCTATCCAGGCGTCGACTGGATCACCCAGGCCGTCGATCAGCTCTGCGGGCACCGGGATCTCCCTGACGATGGCGCCACCATCGGGGTCATCGACCGGTGGCATCATCAGATCGTCGAAGTCGAAGGCCAGTTCCCCAGGGCGGTCCTCGGCGGTCCACCGCAACCGTTCACCGTCGGCACCGAGCCACGACCCGCTGCCGTCCACACACATCGTCATCTCGGAGCCGTCGGCGAACCAGGCCCGCAGGCAGCCCTCGTCATCGAGGTCACCCACCCGCTCGGGTTCATCGGCCAACACGACGTCCCAGTCGACGCGACCGTCCGGGGCGGATGGTTCGGACACGATCTCGCGGGCCGGCGCCGTGGTGGTCGCGCCGTCGACGTTGGCGCCTTCATCAGGTCGCGGGTGGCGCACCAGGCTGTCGGTACCGGCCGCCGCGGTCGAGCGTGCCGCTGCGGTGATGGCTGCGGGCTTGGTGCGCTCGACGGCGCCATCGACGGTCACCTCGACGTCGGCCCGCTCGTCGCCCCTGGGCACCTCGACATCGGTGACGGTGACGCCGGCGTCGTCGACCACCGTGACCGTCGTGGCGTCGTCGCCCAACGACATCTTCGTGGTCGCGGCGTCGGGAGCGTCGAAGGACACCCGTTCGGTCTTCGATGCGATTCGGACCGAGGCCTCCGCACCGTCGGGGGACACCACCACGACGGCGAGACCGGTCGATGGTTCTGCCGGCAACTCGTCGGGCAGCTCGAACGCCACCGATGCACCGTTGGTGATGGACGCTGACGCGGACCCGGCTCGACTCATGACCGACACCTGGACCTCACCGCGCTCGACGGTCAGCGACGCCCGCCGGTCCCAACTCACGAGAACGAGGTCGCGGCCAGCGACGTCGCTGGGTCCTGAGGCGCCACGGGTGACGGCCACTACCCCGGACTGGCCGGGCATGGCGTCGTCGCCGGTGACGACGGATCCGCCGGTCCGGGTGAGGGTCCAGTTGCGTTCCGTGCTCGAAATGGCAAGCAGGTGGCCGGCGCCGGATCCGGACCCCTGGAACGGTTCGGGGAACGGCGCCTCGCGCACCGACAGGGGGGTGAGGTCCATGGTGCCGTTGCCGCCGGTCCAGGCCTCCGGATCATCGGCCTGGTCGGCCGAGAAGTACGAGAACCTCCACTGGTTGGTTGCCGTGTCCACCTCGATGTAGCGCTCGCGGCCCGGCCAGTTCGGGTCGTAGACATGGATGACCCCGACCCCGGCACTGTCCAGATCGACGGCGTACGGCAGGACACTGTGTCCACCGAGCGACGAGTAGATGCCCAGCGTGTACTGCTCGTGGTCGGGGTCGGCCAGGGCGGCTTGGAGCTCGGTGACGATGTCGGCGATTGACCGGTCACGCCACTCGTCGGTGGCGTCGATCACGTCGTCGAGGAACTGTGTGGCGAACAGGCGGGCCAGGCGGCGTTGCACGTCGGCGTCGAACGGCAGGGCACCGGTGGCCGGGTCGGCGCCGACGAGGAACCGGTCGGCTGATGACACCGTCATGCCCTCGCACACTCCGCCGGCCATGGAACCGGCGACCATGGCGATCCACTCGGCAGCCGCCGGGGTTGGGGTGCACGGACCGGTGGTTTCGACGCACACCGCGGCATCGCCGAACAGGGCGATGGCGTCCTCGACGAGGAACACCGCGTCGCCCGAGGCCGGGTAGTTCTGGAAGCCCCAGCCGTCGTCATCGACCGAGAACCCGAGGGTCTCAGCGGCTGCCTCGGCAGGGGCGACCGACGGCATCGCCTCAAGGGGTTTCTGGTCACCGCCGCCGTCTCCGCCACACGCGGCGACCAGCAGCGTCCACGCCAGCAGTGCTCCGATCCGCCCGGGCCGCATGGCCGGAGGGTAGTACACCTCCGCCGGTCTGTTGATGCGGCCGGTCAGACGCCGACCGGGAGCCGGTGGGCCAGCAGGGCCTCGTAGTGGGGCAGGCTGCGCTGGTAAAGGTCGAGCAGGCGAGGGTCGTCCTCCAACGGCGGGTACGTGGTCGTCGGAGCGGCGATGCCGGTGCTGGCCCGCAGCGAGTCGTGCCAGGGTCCGGACCCTTCGCCGTACCAACTCACCTCGGTGCGCTCGCCGGATTCCCAGGACAGGGCCGCGGCGATGAACGGGATGCCCACGGCGTCGCAGTAGGCCCGGGCCGTGGCCTCGGGGTCGCCTACGAGGTCCTCGGCGGTGATGACCGGTGGCGCGGTGCCCCGCCGTTCGGCCACCCGATCGAACAAGCGGTGCAGGGCGGCGAAGCCCACCTCGTCGAACGTGCAGTCGGGCCAGTGGTGGCCCAGTCCCTGGACGACCCGGCGGGGGTCGCGGATGAGGAACGTGTGGGTGATGGTGTCGACCAGGTCGTCGTCGAGGACGTGTTCGGTCGAGTACGGGAAGTCCTTGACGAACACATCGCGGCCGGCGGCTTCGGTCCGGAGGGTGTCGACCACTCTGGCGAAGGTGTGGCCGGATCGGGCCTCGACGTCGGCGTCACGGGCCGAGCGACGGTCCTCCCCGTAGTAGTAGGCCTCGTTGAACGGTTCGTGGTGACAGGAGAAGTCGCCCCGCTGGCGCATCATCCACTCGAACGCCGTGGAGGTGGAGCGGGGGGTGGCCCAGAGGAACAGGAACACCCGTCAACCGTTCTGGAGGCTGGCCAGCAGCCGACCCTGGGGGCCTTCGGGGGCAACGCCGATGCTGGAGAACACGGCCCAGTACAGGGCCAGGTCGGCGGCGATGATGGGACGGTCGATGGCCGCTTCGAGCTCCGCGGCGCGGCTGACCGTGCGCTCAGGCAGGCCGTCGGCCCGCCGCCAGTTGGGCATGCCGTTGACGAGGATGGCCTCGGCCTCGGGTGCGGCGTCGGCGACCCGCTGCATCGATTCGGCGGCCAGTTCGCCGGGGAAGATCCACGTCTGGTCGTTCACCGTCTCCTGGTCGTCGAAAAGGCCCTGGTCGACGAAGTTGCCGTACCACACGACGTCGAGACCGGCGCTGCGGAGGAACCTGACCACGCCGTCGCGCCAGTCGGACCAGAAGTAGACGGAGTTGAGGGCGATGCGTTCGACGTCCATGGCGGCACAGGCCTCGACGAGGCACATGCCGGCCATGTGGAACGGGGTTTCGTAGGTGTCGGTCAGGCGTCGGCAGAAGGCCCGGATGTCGTCGGCGTTGGTGCCGCCGGCGTGTACCCAGTTGGTGCCGACCTGGCCGATGGCGTCGGCACCTGACATGGCGAGGCAGTGCGCCACCTCCTCGAGCAGGTGCAGGTTGTCGGCCCGCTGGGAGAGTTGGTGGGCGTAATCGGGGACGTGCAGGAGCCGCCCGTGTACGCCGACCGTCTCCGGGGCCATGCGCAGGAAGTCGCTGGGCGCGGCGTCGAAGTCGCGGGGCGGGGCGGTGAAGCCCACTTGGTGGGGGAACAGCTTGTGGGCCGGGTCGGCCCACTTGGCCGGTTTGATCGACATGGGGTCACCACCTGTGCCGTGAGGGCGTCAACGGCCGCGGAGACTAGCCGTGACATTCCAGGCGGGATGTCGAATTGAACGCCGCTGG
>CAZPGL010000072.1:0-3789 GCA_964586175.1 uncultured Microthrixaceae bacterium
CTGACGCTTACAAGGCGCCTGCTCTGGCCAACTGAGCTACTCGGGCGGGATGGCGTGGTTCGTGGCGCGAAATGGCTTCGCACCGCGGTCCTTGCCGCTCTCAGGGTACCGAGCGGTCCCGTCGGTGTCGGTCGCCGCGGGGGTCAGTGGTCCTGTTGGCGTCCACGCCTACCTGGTCATCGAGCAGCAGCGACCGGGGAAGCGGGCCCGACCGGATCCGGCCGGTGTCAGCGGCGCGACCGGGGGGTGCTTGATTCGACGGCCCTGCCGGGTGATGATTCGGGGCGTGACGCTGACCGAACGAGACCGAGCGATGCTGGACTTCGAGCGCACCTGGTGGTCGGTCGACGCCCCCAAGGACCAGCAGATCCACGAGCGCTTCGAGTTGTCGGTCACCCGCTACTACCAACTGCTGGCCGAACTGCTCGAGATGCCCGATGCCGCGGCCTACGACCCGCTGGTCGTCCGCCGTCTCCAGCGCCAGCGTGATCGCCGCCGGCGGGTCCGTATGGACACCCCGGTCGAGGACTCCACCGGTTCCGGTGGGTCGGGCGGTGCCCGGTGAACGCCGGCCGGCGCGGGGGCCTGGGGCCCAGCAACGGCGCTGCAGCACCCCGCGGGATGCTGCTCATCGCCGTGGCCGTCGTGATCGGCGTCCTGCTGCTCTGGAAGGGCCTCGATCCCGGTCCCGGCCCGGAGTTGGTCGGACCGTCCGAGGCCAACGAGGTCACCACCACGACCGAGGCCACCGAGGACACCACGCCCGACGGTGAGCCCACCGATGTCACCACGCCGGACGGTGAGCCGGCCGACACCACTACGACCACGCTGTTCCCGCAGGTGACCGTTGCACCAAACGAGGTCACGGTGCTGGTGGCCAACGGCTCCGGATTCAGCGGAGCCGCCGGGACGACCACCGATCTCCTCAAACCGCATGGCTACGTCACCTTGGCCCCGGCCAACGCCGAACCCACCGATGACTCCGGCATCTACTACCGGTCGGGCATGGCCAACGAAGCCCGAGCCATCCAGGAGATCCTGGTGCCGGGTGACCCGACGGTCCTGTCCCTGATCCCGGTGACCGGCCTGGCGGTGCCGGCCAGCACCGTCGATCGGGTTGACGAGGCCGATGTCGTCGTGATCCTGGGCGCGGACGGCCTGATCTACGAGGGTTAGGCCCGACGGTGCGGGTCGTCGCCGCACCCGACAAGTTCCGGGGCACCCTCGATGCCGAAGCGGTCGGTGCCGCCGTCGGGCGGGCGGTCGAACAGCACGGCGGCCAGGCGATCGTCGTCCCGATGGCCGACGGCGGCGAGGGCACGCTCGACGCGCTGGGCGGGGCCAACCGGGCCACCACCGTCACCGGGCCGCTCGGTGACCTCGTACGCGCCGAGTGGCGGCTGTCCGACGGCACGGCCGTCATCGAGATGTCCCGTGCCTCGGGGCTGGCCCTGGTCGGCGGCTCGGAAGCCAACCGCGCCCTCGACGCATCGACGGCAGGGACTGGTGAGCTGATCCTCCAGGCCGCCGAACAGGGGGCCGACCGGATCATCGTCGGGCTGGGCGGTTCGGCCACCACCGACGGCGGCCTCGGAGCGCTCGAGGCCATGGGGTCGCCGGCCCGGTACCGGGGGGTCGAGCTTCTCGTGGCGTGCGACGTGCGGACCCGGTTCGTCGATGCCGCCGAGGTCTTCGGACCCCAGAAGGGGGCGACGCCGGCCGAGGTCCAGTTGCTGCGCCGCCGCCTGACCCGCCTGGTGCAGGTGTACGCCGACCGGTTCGACGTCGACCTGTCCACCCTCGATCGGGCCGGCGCCGCCGGCGGGTTGGCCGGGGGGTTGGCGGCTGTCGGTGCCCGGTTGCTCGACGGGGTCGATCTGGTGGCCGACGAGCTGTTGCTGGACGAGGCGGTGGTCGATGCCGACCTCGTGGTGACCGGGGAGGGGCGCCTCGATGCCACCTCGTTCGAGGGCAAGGTGGTCGGTGGGGTCGCCGCCTACGCCGCGGCATCCGATGTTCCGCTCTTCGTGATCGCCGGACAGGTGTCGCCCGAGGTGGCCGGCCGGGTCGATGCCGTGTCCCTCGTCGAGACGTTCGGTGAGCAGCGGGCCATGACCGACACCGCCCGCTGCGTCGAGGAGGCCATGGTCGACCGCCTGGGCCGCCCAGCCTTCGGTTGACGGTGGTGAAGCCGCCCCCCGTGGTTAGGGTTTCCGGCGTCGAAGAGCCGACCGTTGCCGACGAAGGATCCACCGTGGCCGTCACCGTTCGAGTCCCCACCACCCTGCGTCCCCTCACCGGGGGCGCATCCGACGTCTCGGTCGAGGCGACCACCGTCGGCGAGGCGCTGGACGCCCTCGAAGCCGTGCACCCGGGGTTCTGTGCCCGCATTCTCGACGACGAGGGCGGCCTCCGACGGTTCGTCAACGTGTTCGTGAGCGACGAGGATGTGCGGTTCCTGGACGGCTTGGGCACCGCGGTGGCCGACGGTGCCACGGTGGCGATCATCCCCGCGGTGGCCGGCGGTTGCTGACCCGGCTCCCGTCCGCCGGACGGCCCCGGCGAGGGTCCCGGCGCGGGTTGTGATTCGGGCCCGACGCTGATTGGATTGGCACTCGCTCTACGAGAGTGCCAACCGCTGACGCCGCCCGACCGCTGCTGGTCGGGCGACCGCCGACCAGAAAGGCTGTTGCCCCAATGGCGAAGATCATCAGTTTCGACGAGGAGGCCCGACGGGGGCTCGAACGAGGCATGAACCAGCTGGCCGACGCCGTGCGGGTCACCCTCGGCCCCAAGGGTCGCAACGTCGTCTTGGAAAAGAAGTGGGGTGCCCCCACCATCACCAACGACGGGGTCTCGATCGCCAAGGAGATCGAGCTCGAGGACCCCTACGAGAAGATCGGCGCCGAGCTCGTCAAGGAGGTCGCCAAGAAGACCGACGACGTGGCGGGTGACGGCACCACCACCGCCACCGTGCTGGCCTGGTCGATGGTCCGCGAGGGCCTGCGCAACGTAGCCGCCGGCGCCAACCCCATGTCGGTCAAGAAGGGCATCGAGGCCGCCGTTGCCTCGAGCGTCGAGTCGATCCTCGCCGACGCCGTGGACGTGTCCAGCGACAAGGAACAGATCGCCAACGTGGCCGCCATCTCGGCCGCCGATCCCGAGATCGGCGCCATGATCTCCGAGGCCATCGACAAGGTCGGCAAGGACGGCGTCATCACCGTCGAGGAGGGCCAGACCTTCGGCATGGAGATGGACCTCGTCGAGGGCATGCGCTTCGACAAGGGCTACATCTCGCCGTACTTCGTCACCGACCCGGAGCGCATGGAGGCCGTCCTCGAGGACCCCTACATCCTGCTGGTGGGCTCGAAGATCTCGGCCATCCGTGATCTGGTGCCGGCGCTCGAGAAGGTCATGCAGGCCGGCCGGCCGCTGGTCATCATCGCCGAGGATGTCGAGGGTGAGGCCCTGGCGACCCTCGTCGTCAACAAGATCCGCGGCACGTTCACCTCGGTGGCCGTCAAGGCCCCGGGCTTTGGCGATCGCCGCAAGGCGATGCTCCAGGACATGGCCATCCTCACCGGCGGCCAGGTCATCTCCGAGGAGGTCGGTCTCAAGGTCGACGCAGTGACCCTCGAGATGCTCGGTCAGGCCCGCAAGATCGTGGTGACCAAGGACGAGACCACCGTGGTCGAGGGTGCCGGCGACGACGCCGACATCGCGGGCCGCATCGCCCAGATCAAGGGCGAGATCGACAACACCGACTCCGACTACGACCGCGAGAAGCTC
>CAZPGL010000073.1:0-2149 GCA_964586175.1 uncultured Microthrixaceae bacterium
CGGCGAGGGCGGTGATCTCGTCGGCCAACTCGACCCGGTGGCACCAGTCGGGGCGAAGGGCGTCGACGCCGTAGGCCGCGCCGACCAGGTTGCCGGCGATGGCCCCGGTGGAGTCGGAGTCGCCGGAGTGGTTGACGGCCAGCAGCAGGGCGGCGTCCGGGTCGGGCGCAGCCAGCGCGGCGCACACCGCGATGGCCAGGGCTTCTTCGGCGACCCAGCCGGCACCGAGGCGTTCGATGCCGGCGGCGTCGGGGTTGGCGTCGGCAAGGGCGACGGCGTTGCGCAGGGCGTGCGCCACCTCGGGGCTGTCGCCGGCGCGGTCCACGAGGTCGAGCGCGGTGTCGACGGCTTCGGGCAGCGACCGCCCGGCCAGCAGCCCGTGGACCATGACGGCCAGGGCACCGGCCGCCGCCCAGCCGGCCCGGTGGCTGTGGGTGAGGGCGGCCACGTCACAGCCCAGCCGGTAGGCATCGGCGTCGTCGACGGCGACCACCCCGGCCGGGGCGGCCCGCATGACGCCGCCGCAGCCCTTCGAGTCGTTGATGGCGTGGCCGATGGTGCCGGGCTCTCCCGCGTCGATGGCCGAACAGCAGGTGTGGCCGGGGGCGCGGCGGGCGTGCAGGTCGGCGACGGCCAGCAACCCGTGGTCGGGGGCGGTGTCGGCGGGCAGGTCGCCGCCCTGGGTGTGGTACCACCGCTGGTAGGCGACCCACACGCTGTCGACCCGGTCGTCGCCGGTGGCCGCCGCTTCGATCAGCCCTTCGGCGGTGAACAGGGTCATCTGGGTGTCGTCGGTGAGGGGGGCCTCGTGGCCGTAGGCGGGCACGAAGTCGGTGACGCCGGCCGGGCCATACAGATGCTCGATGGACGCCAGGTCGTGGAACTCGATGCCGGCGCCGAGGGCGTCGCCGATGGCCCCGCCGAGCAGGCATCCGACGACGGCATCGCGACGTGTGGGCGGGTCGTGGCGGACCGACCCGACGCCCCACCTCCTCATCATCGCCTGTTGGGCGCCGGTCTGGGGGGCGGCTCGGTGGCCGGCACCGCGGTCGCCGAGCCGGAGCCGGTCGAGGGTGGCCTGTGCGGTGACACTGGTGGCCAGACCCCGGTGGGTCATCCAGCAGCCGATGACGGTGCCGGTGCGGCCCAGCCCGCCCCAGCAGTGCACGTACACGTTTCGGCCACCGGCCAGCGCGGCGTCGATGGTCCCGAGGATCTCGTGCATCCGCTCGTCGGTCGGCACGTCCATGTCGACGATGGGGTGGCGGTCGAGGATGGCCCGGCCCCGGAGGAACGGCTGGTACGAGGTGAGGAAGCCGTCGCCGCTCCGGGGGTCGTTGTCCTCGGTGAGGTTGACGAACATGTCGATGCCGGCGTCGAGCAGCCGGGTCACCACGCCCGGCACGGCCCCGTCGGGCACCGGTTCGGGCTGGCCCGGGTAGGCGCCGGCGGCCAGGCGGCCCTCGACCACCCAGTAGGAGCGGTCGGTGGGGCCGATGCTGCCGTCGGCGGCCAGGTGCATCCCGGAGATCGGCGTCGGGTCGCTCACCGGGTGCGGTGGTCCATTTCGGCTTCCTTGACGTGCTGGAAGTAGTCGTCCTTGCGGCGCATCCGCTCGTCCATGCCCGCGTCGCGGTACTCGCGCATGGCCCGGTCGACCGACTTCCATGCGGCCCGGGTGCCCCGGCCGTCGCCCCGGTAGTCCTGGATGTTGGTGCCGTCGAAGCCGAGCTGTCCGGCCTCGAGGTAGGAGTCCTGGTTGGCGCCCATGAACACGAAGGTCCAGCCGGCGGCCTTGCGGTCGGTGATGACGTCGAAGAGTCGCTGGCGGGTCCAGGTGTGGCTGGCGTTCTCGTAGCCGTCGGTGAAGACGACGACGATCTGGTCTTCGGCGCCGACGCCGCTGGCCGTGCGGGTGGCCACCCGGGCGTCGACGTGTTCGATGAGCCGGCCGACGGCGTCGAGCAACGGGGTGTTGCCGCGGGCCTGGTAGACGTCGCCGGTGAGGTCGGGCACGTCGGCGATCGGGAGGGCATCGTGGATGATCTCGAACGGGTCGCTGCCGTCGAACTGCACGGCGGTGAACGTGCAGTCGCCGGTGCCGGTGCGCTGGTTGGCGACGAACTCGTTGTAGCCGCCGATGACGTCG
>CAZPGL010000074.1:0-2090 GCA_964586175.1 uncultured Microthrixaceae bacterium
TCCTCGCCCTGCCAGATGAGGGCGTTCATCTCGACCAGGTCGATGATGCCGGCGAAGTCGGACTCGGCGCCGACGGGGAACTGCAGCACGACGGCCTTGCAGCCCAGGCGCTCCCGGATGGTGCCCAGCACGTAATAGAAGTCGGCGCCGGTGCGGTCCATCTTGTTGATGAAGCACATCCGGGGCACGTTGTACTTGTCGGCCTGGCGCCACACCGTCTCGGTCTGGGGCTCCACGCCGGCCACGCCGTCGAACACGGCGACCGCACCGTCGAGCACCCGCAGGGAACGCTCCACCTCGACGGTGAAGTCCACGTGGCCCGGGGTGTCGATGATGTTGATCCGGTGCTCGTTCCAGAAGCAGCTGGTGGCCGCCGAGGTGATGGTGATCCCCCGCTCCTGCTCCTGTTCCATCCAGTCCATGGTGGCGGCGCCGTCGTGGACCTCACCGATCTTGTAGTTGACGCCGGTGTAGTAGAGGATGCGCTCGGTCGTCGTGGTCTTGCCCGCGTCGATGTGGGCCATGATGCCGATGTTGCGGGTGCGGTCGAGGGGGTGTCGCTTGGCCATGCTCGTGCTCGTTGGGGTTCGTCTGGGATTCGGTGGACAATGCACCCGGCCGGCCGGCACCGCAGGACGCGGCACCGTGCGACGGACAGGTTGGCGGCAGGTGGAGGCCCCGAGGGGGCCGGCCTACCAGCGGTAGTGGGCGAAGGCCTTGTTCGACTCGGCCATCTTGTGCATGTCCTCGCGTCGCTTGACCGAGGCACCGAGGCCGTTCGAGGCGTCCATGATCTCGTTGGCGAGACGCTCGGCCATGGTCCGCTCGCGGCGGGCCCGGGCGAAGGTCACCAGCCATCGGACGGCGAGGGTGTTGGCCCGACGGGGACGCACCTCGACAGGAACCTGGTAGGTGGCGCCACCAACCCGACGGCTCTTCACCTCGAGCTGGGGCTTCACGTTCTCAAGCGCCCGCTTCAACGTGGCGACCGGCTCGGCGCCGGTCTTGGCCTCTACGGTGGCCAGGGACTCGTACACGATGCGCTCAGCGGTGGAGCGCTTGCCGCGCTGCAACACCTTGTTCACGAGCTGGGTGACCACCGTCGACCGGTACACCGGATCGGGGGTCAGTTCACGACGTTCGGCTGGGCCTTTGCGCGGCACGGTCAGCCCTCCTTCTTGGCGCCGTAACGGCTGCGGGCCTGGCGGCGCTGGCTGACCCCGGAGGTATCGAGCGTGCCGCGAATGACCTTGTAGCGGACACCGGGCAGGTCCTTCACCCGGCCGCCGCGGACGAGCACAATCGAGTGCTCCTGGAGGTTGTGGCCCTCACCGGGGATGTAGGCGGTGACCTCGATGCCACTGGTCAGACGCACACGGGCCACCTTGCGCAACGCCGAGTTCGGCTTCTTCGGGGTGGTCGTGTACACACGGGTGCACACCCCGCGACGCTGCGGCGCGCCCTTGAGCGCCGGCGTGGCCTCCTTGCGGCGCTTCGACTGGCGGCCCTTGCGGACCAGCTGCTGGATGGTGGGCACGAAATTACCTCGAAACGATTGTCTGACGGGCCGGAGCCGGGCGACGAACATGCTCGCTCGTCGTCGCCGGACCGGGAAACACTGGGTGGAAACGATGGTCGGCCGGGGACGGACCGCGGCCAGCGTCGAAGTCTACGGGCGGGAATTCCCGACTCACAAGCGCGCGCCGGGACCGGGACATCGGAGCCATCCGGTCAGGCCGACGGCTCGGCGTCGCCCAGCCCGGCGGCCAGGTCGATGACGTCGGCTTCGTAGGCACCGGCGAACTGGTCGCCCTCCTCGTCGCCGATCTGTCCGGCCAGCCAGTCGGCGAGGTCCTGTTCCTCGTCGGCCGAGCTGTAGAAGTCCATCGGCTTGTAGTCCGGGGCGTGGGGCACCACGTTGCGGTGCTGTTCCATGCCCGTGCCGGCCGGCACCAACTTGCCGATGATGATGTTCTCCTTCAGGCCGACGAGACGGTCGCTCTTCGACTCGATGGCCGCTTCGGTCAGCACCCGAGTGGTCTCCTGGAAGGAGGCCGCCGAGAGCCACGAATCGGTGGCCAGCGACGCCT